>JANMYS010000070.1:0-113725 GCA_031382385.1 Gemmatimonadota bacterium | reverse complement strand
ACCTCCTCGGGAGGGAGCGACCCGCGGTCGTGGACCCGTGTCGCGAGGTCAGGCATGCTGAGCCATGGCCCGATACGACAGCGCGCCGCAATCCGCGGCAGGGTGAGCAACCTGGACCTCCTGCGAGCGCAAGCAAACCTCCGGTTGAATCACAAGATGGCGTCGGCGGCGGGAATGCCGCGACGATTCCACTGACGGAAAGGCAACCTGCGGGCCAATCTCTGGAGGAGAGATCGTCGTTCCGGTCATCGCTGGTGAGCCATATCACCTGGCGGTGAGGCGCGCCTGCCGCACCAGGTGACTCACCGTCGTACAACGTGACACCACCATTTTCTGGGAATGGCGCGGCCTCGACTCTGCTGAGATCGTGAGATGCCTGCCGGGCCGCATGTCGATGGGTGCACTGCCCGGTCCTCCACGAACAGCTGAAGGGAATCCCATGCGACAGCTCTCCCGTCGCCATGGCCTTGCCGGCCTGGCCCTGCTCCTTGCCGCGTGCAACGCAGCCGACAAGTCGCCCACCGGACCAGGCGGTCCTCCCGCCGGAAGCCTCCAGAACTGGTCGGATCCCGCGACCTGGCCCTCGGGCCAGGTGCCGGTCACGGGGGACTCGGTCGTGATTCCGGCTGGCCTCCGGGTGAGACTGGATACCAGCCCTCCAGCGCTGCACAGCCTCACCATCGCCGGTGACCTGGTCTTCGGCAGTCAGGACATCAATCTGACCACCGGGTGGATTCTGGTTGACGGCCTGCTGCAGGTCGGGACCGAAAGGTCGCGCTATACCCACCGGGCGCTCATCACCCTGACCGGAACGGCCGGCAATCCCAGTGTCTCCGGCATGGGCAACAAGGTGCTCGGCGTGAACGGAACCCTCGAATTGCATGGCGAATCACGGGCGGGCTGGACCCAGCTCAGTCAGACGGCCGCGGCGGGGGCAACGACGATCGACCTGGCCCAGAACCTCGGCTGGCGGGTCGGGGACCGGATCGCGCTGGCTTCCAGCGACTACAACCAGGACAGGGTCGAAGAAGCAGTCGTTGCGGCGGTCAACGGTGTGCGCCTCACCCTCGCGGCCCCGCTGCGGTACAGCCATTACGGGCAGGTTCTCACCATCAACGGTACGGCGGTGGACGAGCGGGCGGAAGTCGGTCTGCTGTCCCGCAACATCACGATCCAGGGCGACACCGGCACGACGCCAGGGTACGGCGGCCACATCATGGTGATGGCCGGCGCTACGGCGCACGTCGAAGGGGTCGAACTCTTTCAGATGGGGCAGCGCGGCCTGCTCGCCCGCTATCCGATGCACTGGCATGTCGCCGGCGATGTGACCGGTCAGTACTTCCGCAGCAATTCCGTCTGGCGGACCTTCAGCCGCTGCGTCACGATCCACGGCAGTGACAACGCGACGGTCAAGGACAACGTCTGCTACGATCATACCGGCCACGGCTACTTCCTCGAGGATGGCGCCGAGAGCGGCAACCTCATCGAGCACAACCTGGGCTTCTTCTGCCGGGTCCCGCAGGGCGCCGACCGGCTGCTCGCTTCGGATAGCCGGCCAGCCACCTTCTGGCTCACCAATCCCGACAACACGGTTCGGGGCAATCACGCCGCCGGTTCGCGCGGCTTCGGCTTCTGGTACGCCTTTCCCGCCGCGCCGACCGGGCTCTCCGTCGGCCAGCCGGACTTGCCGCGCACCACGCCCCTGCGCGAATTCTCCGGCAACGTCGCCCACTCCAATCACAGTGGCGGGCTGAATGTGGATGATGGGCCGAGGATGGACGGCGCGACTGAGGTGACGTCTTACGCCCCGCGGGTCGATCCGGCCAGCAGCTCGGCGGCGGTGGAGGCCAACTTCACTGGCTTCCTCGGCTACAAGCACTACGGCCGTGCGGTCTGGTTCCGGGGCGATTCCCTGACGCTCTCGAATTCGATCTTGGCCGATAACGCTATCGGCGCCACGTTCGCCGCCTCCAATACGCGGGTCATCAACACCCTGTTCATCGGCCAGTCGGGCGCGATCACCGCACTGCCCTCGAGCAATGTGCTGCGGGGCTACGAATTCTATGACGGCCGGGTCTCGGCCGATCAGGTGACGTTCGTCAACTACACCGCCGCGACCACGGTGCCGGCGAGCGCGCTGGGCTACAACCGCACCAACGCCTTCCCGATCGACCCGCTCAACTTCGGCGGGCGCATGACATTTGTGAACGCGAACGAGGCGTACCTCGAGAATCCACTGGCGGACAAGGACGGCGACAAGGCCGCCGCCTTCCTCGACCAGAACGGAGACATCACCGGCACCGCCGGACGCTGGGTGGTGGCCAACAGCCCCATCCTGGTGACCGGGGCGTGCACCTTCCGCAGCAGCTGGAACGCGCACGTCTGCAGCAATCGCTTCGTCAAACTCTCCTTCAACTCCGGCACGGGTGAGGCGGTCACGCCGGTCTCAATCCAGCGCGATGATGCTGTCGCACTGCAGGTCACCGGCACCGGCGGCGGAACGACCCACGGAGCCATGACGGCGATCCCCGGCCGCGGGTACAGCGTGCAGTGGACCGCCGCCGCGCCGGCGAACCCGAACTTCTACCTGAACAGTGCCGGTGCCGGTGATCAGGTGTCGCTCGCCGTGCCCTATGCCTCGGCGCCGTCCCGGATCATCCGGGATTACTACAGCGGAAACCCGATGAGCGCTGCGGCCAGCAAGGCCGCGCTCGATGCCAGCACCGCCGGTGACCTCTATTACTACGATGCGGGCACCACCACGCTCTACCTCAAGTTCGTGGTGATGGCGGGGCGCGATTGGGCGACGCTGTTCGTCCGGCCGTAGGCGGAGGCCACAACGGCAAGGCGGGGCGCCCACCCGGGTGCCCCGCCTCAGCATTCATACCATCCGTGCCGCCGTCAGTGACCGAAGCCGGCTACCGGTTGCCTCGCATTGGCCGGGTCCACCGGCGTCAGTCCGAGCAGGCTCTGCACCCGTTCGATCAACTCCCCGGGGAGGAACGGCTTCTCGAGGAAGCAGGCCTGCCCGGTGATCTGCTCCGGCAGGGTCGCGAAGCTCGGCTCACCGGAGACGAACAGCACCGGCAGGTCCGGCCACGACTCCCGGACTCGTCGGGCCAGCGTGTCGCCGCGCATGCCGGGCATCTGCACGTCAGTCACCAGCAGGTCCACCGGCACATGGGTGCTCTGCAGGACGCGCAGGGCATCAAAGGCGTCCTCCGCCACGATCACGCTGTAGCCCTGATGCTCCAGGACCCGGCGCATCGCCGCGCGCGCGGTGACGTCGTCATCCACCACGAGGACCTGCACCGGGTAGAAGGTGCACTGGAACGGATCGAGAGGACTGGTCAGGGCCGAAGGCATCGAGGAATCTGCGCGCTCAGGGATGGGTGATCCGGGAGGGCAGAAGATCCGCGTTGCACACTCGACCGTCAAGCCATCGGGTGCGGCACTTGACGAGTGCAGGGTGTGGACACTGTGGACGACTGTGGAAAAGGGCCGCGGTACGCGGCGATCAGAGGTCGAGCCGCCCGAGTCGGCCGGTACCGCTCAATGCCAACCAGAGTCGCTTCCTGCTCCGGTCCACCACCATGTGGCGGACCACGCAGCCTGCCGTCGGGATGGTCACCGTCTCCATCCTGGCGCTGACCGGATCGAATGCCACCATCAGGTTGCTCCGCGCCTCATTGTACCAGATGCGCCCGTCGGTGCCGATGGCAATGCCGTAGGGACCACTCGCGGGGGTGGGCGAGGCCCACTCGCGCACCGCGCCGGTGCGCGGATCGAGCGCGCCGAGAAAGCTCCGCGCGTTGTCGGTATACCACACCACCCCGTCCGTCGCGACCGCCAGCCGCCGCGGCCGGGCGCCGGGATCGGGCAGCGGGAACTCCCGCATCACGCCGGTTGCGGGATCGACCTGGCCCAGCTTGTTGGTGCCCAGCAGGGCGATCCACAGCATGCCATCGGGCGCGGCGGTGAGGCCGTACGGGATGGAGCGTTCGGTTGGAGCCGTCCACACCTCCGCGTTACCCGTGGCGGGGTCGAGACGACCATAGCTGTTGTTGTTCGCGTCGGTGAACCAGATGCGTCCGCGATGCACCAGCGGTGTATGCGGATTCCGTGCGGTGACAGGGAGGGGAAACTCGGTGATCACCCCGGTCGAGGGATCGAGTCGGCCCAGGGCGCCGATGCGCTGCGCGGTGTACCAGATGCTGCCATCGTCGGCGACATCAAGCCCGTGCGGGCCGGACCCTTCGGTCGGGGTCGGGAAGTCGATGATCTCACCCGATTCCGGATCGAGTCGGCCAATCGTGCTGTTGGCCTGATCGGTGTACCACACGATTCCCGAGCGATCCACGGCGGGGTCATGCGGAAAGCTCCCGGCGCGCGGGATCTCGTATTCCTGCACCTTCAGTGATGGCGCGAGCAGCGGCAGGGCGAGGAGCGGCAAGAACCAGGTGCGATGCATGGCGACTCACGGACGCGGGGAAGCGGCTCCTACGGAGAGCACACCCCTGAGGTTGCGATGGTGCACCGGGAAACGCAACGCGGGCGGGCAGCGTGAAGGATCACGTGCCCGCCCGCGGCTCCTCCCTCCCGGTGCACGCCTACCGGACGTTGGGGAGTCCGTCGCCCAGGGCCCGCAGGATGGCGCTGATGGAGCGGGGGCGCGCACCCTCAGGAATCGCCTGCCAGGTCTGCATCCGCTGATCGACCCATCCGCGAATGCCGGTGAACCGGGTGGCGGAGGCGGGGGTGCGGAAGGTGATCACCCCGGACTTGTACTCGTACTGCCCGTCGAGCGCGGCCAGGATTTCCAGCGCTTCGCCCACCTGACTCATCATCAGGTCGCTGAGCTGGGCCACGTCCGCCGGTTCGGCCGGACTCTGGTGCGAAGCGAAACTCCGCATCTCCTCGCTGGTCCATTTCTGCGCCCGCTGCGAGCTCAGCACGCTATCGGCATATGCCTGCTCGAGTCGGGCGACGCGCGCGCGGAACTGGCGGAGCGCATCCGCGCCAGCGGCCCAGGCCGTGCGGGCGCCAGCGACACCATCGCTCGTCGCCAGACGATCCCCGCCGAAGACCCCGCGAAAGCCCGCCGCGGCGAGTCGCGACTGCAGCTCCTGTTCGACCTGACGCTCGCTGGACTCGAGGCGACGGGTCAGCTCCGCTGGCGAGATCGCAGTTACCGTAGCGGGAGCGCGAACATCCCCGCCAAGCGCCAGGTCGGCCGCACCCAGATTCACCGCGCCGGAGAAGTTCGGCTTCACGGCGGCGATCACCGTCTCCTCCTGAGGTTGGCTGACGAGCGAGTCGCTCCGGGTTGCCGTCGCAGGCGGGACAACCGGTGTCCCCGGCTTGCCTGGCGCCGAGACGACCGGTGCCCCGGTTACCGGAGCAGGGTTCGTCGCCTTGCCCGTTGCCGGGCTCTCGGAAGGTACCGCGCCTGGGGCGCCGGGGACCGATTCCGCCGCCACGGCGCTGGTGGCACCGCCGTCACTCCACGGATGCCAGGCCAGCAGCCCGCCGCTTACCGCCAGCGAGGCGACGATGCCGACGATCATCAGTCCATGCGACTTCGGCACCGCGTGGGTGACCGGAGTCGGTAATTCGGCGGGGAAGTCCTCGGCCCGGGCCGCGAGCGGTCCCCCGGGAATCGCGAGGTCTTCCGCCGTGATCACGCGGGGGGCTGGCGGCGCGGGGGGTGTGCCCGGCTGAGGCTGGGCCGGAACTGCGGCGGGAGCTGCCAGGCGGGCCTCGACCTTGGGTGTGGCGGGAGCGGGTGGCACCACCACCGGCTGCGCGGGAGCAGCCTCCACTTTCGCGACCGGGCGCGCGGGGACTGCCGCGACCTTGGGTACCTTGCCCGTGCTCACCCGACCGCTCGTCGGGTGCTCGGTGCTTTCGATCGGTGCGTCAAACAGGAGATCGAGATCTTCCGGAATCGTCCGATGCCCGGTGGACGAACGGACCGGTGATTCGATGCCACCGTCCATGACCAGGAACTCGACTTCCGTCGGAGCTCTGGCTGGCTCAGCGATGGGCGGCGCTTGTTTCCTGGGCGGCTCGGCAACGGCTGAGTTGCCGCGAGTCGGGTTCGCGTCGCCCAGATTGACGAAGCTCAACTCGCGACTCTTCACAACCGGACCGCTGGGCCTGGCCGGTGCGGGTGTCGATGCGGGAGCGGCGGGCGTGAGGCTTGCCGGGGCCGGCAGCTTGGGAGCGGAGGCAGCCTGAAGCTGCGGCCGGAGTGTCGTCTGCGGCGCGGCTTTGACCTGCGGCCGCTCGAAAACCTGCGCTCGGGACGACGACGTTGCGACCGGCGTCTGAGCTGGCGCGGTCCGCATCGGGGGCGGCGGAGGCGTCGGAGCCGGTGCGGCGGGAGCGGACACCGGTCCAGACCAATCCAGCGCGCTGCGATAGTGAGGGTGACTCTTTACATCGAGCCAGCGATTGGCCCGGGTGTGAAAGATCTCGTCCTCGGGATGCACTGCCCCCCGATGCACCGCAGCTGAGAATTCCTCGAGCGAGTTGTAGACCGCTTCTGTCCCTGCCGCCGACCTGATCCTGTACATGTGCTGCCTCCCCTCCCCGGATCGTGACGTGGGCCCACGTCTTCCGGTGGATAGAGTGCAACACTCAGGCCTATTTGTTAAAGCGTTTCCCGGTAATGGTTTGACTGCCTGATGTGGGGGGAATTCAGCCGGGGGATATGCGGCGTTCCGCGAGGCCCGTGGCTTGAGGCTATCTGGTCCCGGCCCTCAGAGGGCGGAGCGGACGGCGTCACCAAAACGCCGGACGATCTCTCCGGCCGGCTCGATCGTGTCGATGGCCGCGACGCTCTTCCCCGCCTGCCAGTAGTCCTTCGCACCTGTCTCGTCGAATGAGGCACGCTTGAGCTGCCAGAGGGAGCGTAGGGCGTAGACCGTGCGCATGAGGTGCTTGGTCCGCCGGTGGCGCAACATCCAGCGGGCGACGGGACCCGCGGTGAGGCCCATGCGTTCGATGTAGGGTGTGCGGATCACCGCGACTGGCACGCCCGTGATCCGTTCGCTCAACACGATGTCGTCCTCCTTGGCGGCGATGATGGCACGCTTGTAGGCCTCGCTGGCGCGGCACTCCACCGTGGCAATGAACCGGGTGCCAAGCTGAGCGCCGGCGTAGCCCAATCTGAGCGCGGAGACAAACCCCGCCGGATCCCCGATGCCTCCCGCCGCCACGACGGGCAGGCCGAGCCCGCCCAGCTCCTCGATCAACTGCTCCGCGGTCCGACCGCCCGCATGCCCACCGGCGCGCCGGTTGACGGCGATCAGCCCCTGCACTCCGCCGGCGATCGCTTTCTCCGCCCAGCGCCGGTCGGTCACGTCGTGGTAGACCACGCCACCCACGGCGCCGACCCGTTCGACGACCCAGCGCGGGTTCCCGAGCGACGTCACGAAGAACCGGACGCCCTCCTCCAGCGCAACGTCGATCCAGCGCGTCATCCGCTCGTGATAGGATCGCGATGACTGCTCGATCAGCGCGTTCATGCCGATCGGGCGGGGGGTGAGCCGGCGGATCAGCTGCAGGCCGGCGCGGAAATCATGACCGTGGACATAGGTCAGGGAGATCGGCTGGACGATGCCGATGCCGCCGGCATCGGACACGGCAGCCACCAGCTCGGGATTGCTGCAGGGATACATCGCGCCGCAGATCAGCGGGATTTCGATGCCGGCGTGACGGGTGAGCGGGGTGTCCAGTGAAAGCGGGCTCATGAGGGAGACAGGCGCCAACGGACCTTGGCCCGGGCGACGACCACACCGGCTTCATCTGAGATGTCGGCGGTCACATCCAGTTCGCTGGGACCGGTGACGACCGGCAGAGTGGGCTGGCTTCCCGCCGTCAGAGTGCCGCGGGCCTTCTTCAGGTACTCGATCGACAACTGGGTGACGATTCCGCGGACCCCGATCGGCAGAGCGGTCAGCATGGCGAGTCCGCTGCAGACCTCCGCCAGGTTCACCAGCGCAACAGCATGCACCGACCGCAGATGGTTCCGTACTGCCCGGCGGTCCCGGAGCTCCACCCGCGCATGCCCCGGCTCGAGCAGGCGGACGTGGGCTCCGATCGAGCCGGTGTAGGGCACCATGAAGCCGAGGACTCGGCTGAACAGCCACGACCCTCCCGGCAGGGGAGCAAGGCGCTGCCAGAGTCGAAGCAGTCTGGCACCTGGTGCGGCGGGATCGTGTGGCATGGGGCCGGAATATAGTGCTAGAGGCGGGCGGCTCTTCCAGCGCGGGCGAGGGTTGAAACCACCCGCGGGGGTGCCCCGTCTTGACTTCTCCACTACGAATGTAATATTACAACTGTAGTTAATGGGCGACTCACTTGGCGCCCATCAATTCGCACCCAAGCAGAGGGCTGCCCGCATGCCTGAAACGCATCAGCTGACTGACCTGCAGATCTCTCTCATGCGGGTCCTGTGGGACCGGGGCCAGGCCACCGTGGCTGAGATCTGCGATGCGGTCCGGTCGGAGCGGGGCCTGGCCCTGACCACCGTGGCGACCCTGCTCTCGCGGCTGGAAAAGCGTGGGATCGTGAGCCATGAAACCCGGGCTCGGCAGTTCGTCTATCAGGCGCTGGTGACGGAAGCGGATATCCGCCGCTCCATGGTGCACGAACTCACCGAGCAGCTGTTCGATGGAGATGTCGCGGCCCTCATGTCCCATCTGCTGACCGCGCGGGAGATCTCTTCCGGCGACCTCAACCGGATCAAGGCGATGCTGGCCGACCATCAGGCCGGACGCAAGGAGGCATGATCATGCGCACCGATTTCGTACTCATCTCCGGCAGCTGGCTGCTCACCTACCTGATCCACAGCACCCTGCTCCTGTCGCTCGCCTGGCTGGTCACCAGCCGGGTCCGCGGCGGAGCCCGGGCGCCGGCCCTGCGTGACATGATCTGGAAAGCCGCGCTGGTCGGGGGACTCGCCACCGCAACGCTCCAGACCGGACTGGAACTGCAGCCGCTCGGCGGGGCGATTGCTCTCGAGCGCACCGCGGCCCCGCTGGCCGAGCCGGCGGTGGTCCCACGTAACCTCGCCGTGCCGAGCCCGAGTGTGGATCGTCCAGCGCCGATCGATCTGAGCGGGCTGATGCTGGCTGGTCAAGCGCTCGAACCAGCGCCCGCGTCCCCAATGCCTGCTCCCAGTGTCCCGGTCGCCAGGGCGCTCGATCCACTCACCGCCCTGCTTTCCCTCTGGGCGATCGTCGCCGGGCTGTGGTGTCTGCTCTACCTGCTGCAGCGGGCGCGGGCATTCCGCCGGATCGGGCCGCGGCTCGCGGTCGAACACCCCGGTTTGCTCCGGATGCTGGACGCGCTCCGTACCGCCGGTGCGGTCGGCCGCCCCATTCGGCTGACGACAGCACGCGGTCTCGCCAGTCCCGTTGCGCTCGGTGCGGATGAGATCGTGCTGCCGGCGGCGGCGCTGACGGAGCTGGAGCCGGAACAGCAGCGCAGCATGCTGGCCCACGAGCTGGCCCATCTGGTGCGGCGCGATCCGGCCTGGCTCGCCCTCGCCTGCCTGATGGAGCGGGCGCTCTTCATCCAGCCGCTCAATCGCCTGGCGCGCACCCGGTTGCAGGACGCCGCCGAGTTTCTCTGCGATGACTGGGCCGTCCGCCGCACCGGTTCTGGCGTCCCGCTCGCCACCTGCCTGGTGAAGGTTGCCGAGTGGGTACAGGGCCCGTCGCACCTCGTTCCCCTCGCGGGAATGGCGGAACGCCGTTCCCAGCTGGTCACCCGCATCCACCGTCTCATTGAGGGCCGACCCATGCCGCACGCACCTCGCACACTCTGGCTGTCCGCCGGCGCCATCGCGCTGATCGGCATGACTGCCATGGCCGCACCCGCTGTCACCACGCACACCCGTGGGATGGAGACCTCACCGGCGGATACCCAGGAGACTGCGGTCGCTACGTCGAGTGCAGCGGCTGCCGGGGATGATCTCATCGAACAATTCGTGGTCGATACCGGCGACAGCGTGGTGGAAGCGCGCACCATCAATGGCATGTCGCACTCGGACATTGCCCGCATCCGGCGTGACACCCGCCGGGCCATGGCGGATGCGCGCCGCTCAATGAGTTACGCCCGCATCGCCACGACGACTCCTCCGATGCCACCCATGCCCGCCGCGCTGGCAACGACGATGCGGCTCGACGAATTGCGGGGAATCGCGCGGGCGGGCGTCTCGTGGGGTGGAAGAGGTGAGCGACAGCGCGACACGACGAGTATTGCGGTGCCCGCGCTGATCAGTGCGCTCCGGGATCAGGACGTCGAAGTGCGCCGGGCGGCGTCGCGCTCGCTGGCAAATCTCGACGATCCCCGCGCCGTGCCGGCGCTCATCATCGCCCTGAAGGACGACGATGCGGAGGTCCGGGCCAGTGCGGCGGACGGCCTCGGGCGGCTGGAGGATCCACGGGCGACCCCCGGGCTGGTGAGCGCCCTCAATGACAAGAACAAGGACGTTCGGCGTGCGGCACTCTCGGCGCTGCAGAGTCTGCCCGGGCAGGTGCCGGTGGAGGCGATTCTCACGGCGTTGAACGACGGCGACACTGAAGTGCGGCAGTCGGCGATCGGACTGGCGATCTCGCGCATGGAAGGCGACGAAGGCATCAAGGACGCTCGCCTCACAAGCGCGATCCTCAAGCTGCTGGGCGACCCGTCGACCGACATCCGGCAGGAGGCGCTGAGCGCGGTCGGTGAGCTCGGGCTCAAGGAGGCGCCGCCGGCGGTGCTCGGCATGGCGAAGGACCGCAGCGCGGAGATCCGCCAGCTGGTGGCCTCAGCGCTGGGCCGTATCGGAGACCCGAAGGGGGTCCCGACGCTGCGGGACCTGCTGACCGACGAGAACAAGGATGTGCGCGAGTCGGCCGTGAATGCGCTGTCCGAGATTCGTGATCGTTCGGCGCTCGAAGCGCTGGTTGGTGCGCTCAAGTCCACCGATCCGACCGTCCGGCGTGCCGCGGCTGAGGCGCTGGGTCAGCGAGAGGACTGAGTCCACATGTCACTCTTTCTGATTCTGGCCATGTCCAGCAGTGCACTACAGGCCGCGCCACCTCCCCCGCCTCCACCGGCCCGCCCGGCACGGGTGCCGATGGCGCTGGGGGGAATGCGGATCCAGATGCCCCACATCCGGGCACCGCGGATTCACATCAACTCCTTCCGCCGCGCCAACGGTCCGGGGCTCGACTCCGCCCGGGTGGCGGGACTTCTGACGGCGCTTGCCGCCACCCCGGCGGCTGTGTGTGAACTCGCGGTGGACATGCTGGGCAACGGCTGGGGCTGGTCGGGACGTCAGCGTGACGTCAACTCGCTCAGAGACCAGTCGGCCGATGTCGCGCTCGAACGGGCGGCATTTCAGTCGGGGGTGACCGATCGGCGTGCAGTTCCGCTGTTGAGTGGCGCACTTGGTCGCCCGGAACCGTGCGTGCGGAGAGCGGCGGCGCGGCTCCTGGGACAGAGCGCGCTCCCCGAAGCCGCGCGGGCGCTACGGGAGGGCCTGGCGTCTGATGAGGGCAGGGTGCGCGAGTCCGCCGCTCTGGGGCTCGGGATAATGGAGGATCCCGAGGGGTACCAGCCATTGGTGCGCGCGCTCGGTGATCGCGATCCCGAGGTTGTGCGAATGGCGGCGTGGGCCGTGGGCGAATACGAAGATCCGCGTGCGGTGACTGTCCTTGCGCGGCTGCTCGAGCGACCGGAGCCCGGGATCCGCCGAGCGGCCGCGGGTGCGCTGGGTGAGATCGAGGATCCCGCGGGGGTGAAGCCGCTGCTGCCCCTGCTGCGCGACCGGGAGCCGGGCGTACGCGAGGCCGCCGCGGACGCCCTGGGTCAGATCGAGGACCCCGCAGCGGCCCCGGCGCTGGTGGATGCGCTCACCGACAAGGATGGCGCGGTGCGAATCGCCGTGGTCAACGCGCTCGGACAGATCGAGGACACCAGGACGGCGCGGCCCCTGGTCGAGCTGCTGCGGGACCCGTCGGCCGACCTCCGCGAAGCGGTGGCGAACGCGCTGGGACAGATCGAGAGCCGCGAGGCAGTGCCGGGTCTGATCCGCGCGCTGCAGGACCAGGTGCCGCTGATCCGCGCGGCGTCGGCGGCTGCGCTGGGACAGATCGAGGACCCAGCAGCGGCAGAGGCGCTGGGACGCGCGCTCGCCGATCCGGTGTTGAGCGTGCGGCGGGAGGCGGCGGCGGCGCTGGGGCAACTGGACGATCTGCACCGGGCACCGCCGCAGTTGCTCACCGCACTGCGGGACCCGGACGCGGAGCTGCGCATGGACGTCATCCAGGCCCTCGGCAATATCGGCGACGCCGCGGCGGTGGCTCCGCTGGGGGCGCTGCTCAAGGACCCATCGGTCGACGTGCGCCGCGCGGCGGTGGAGGCACTCACCTCGATCGAGGATGCGACAGTCACGCCGCATCTCGTCGTCGCGATGCGGGACCAGGATGCCGAGGTGCGTCGTATCGCCGCGGAAGGACTGGGGGACCGGAAGGACGACTGACAGAAGGGGCAGGGGTCAAACAGCCATGGGAGAGGCTCCGGGGCGGTGTGGCCCGGAGCCTTTCTGCAACCATCGCTATCTGAGGTCGAGCGTGTCCGGCCCTGCGATCTTCCGGATGTGGCAGCCACCCGGGACGTCAAACAGGAACCGGACCAGCGTGTCGGTGCCGAGCAGCGGAGCCACGGTCACGCCGATGGAGTCGCCGCCCGGCTGGAGTTGATCCTTCACCCCATCGGTGAGAATCACGTAAATGCCGGGATAGGATGGCGGGCCGGTCAGTGGAAGAGAAAGGATTTCCCCGGTACGGAGCAGCTGGGTGGTGATGGTGGCACCCGAGACGAGCTGGCCCGTCGAGTCGCGAACGACCAGGATGGCCGAACGAAATTCCTGGGTACACACGACACCCTGGGTGTCGCAACCGATCAGTGCCAGCGTGGCCGCCGCCCACAGGGTTCGGACGCTCAAGAAACACCTCCCTTCCGTGCCCGACGCAACGCGCGTAAGGCAGGCCTAGTGTACGCCACGGATCGGCGCGACGCAACGAGTAGCGGAATGCTCCACCGTCTTGTCAGTGGATCGCCGATTGTGGCTTCGACAAAGACACGAGTCTCGAGTTCAACCCTGCACCATCGGCCCTCCATGGAGACGAGCACCGTTGCCCAGCCCGGTGTCAGCGGTGTGCTGGCTCCCCGCACACGGACGGCTGACCTTCCTCTCGCCTGCGGCCGATGGTCAGGGTAACATACCACGCACCTATGGCACCTCGCGTCCCGGCATCAATCGTCAGCCCGGCCTGGCTGGCGGAGCACCTGCTCGCCCCCGGTCTCGTGCTCCTCGACGCATCATGGTACCTCCCGGCCGCGAAGCGGGATGCCCGGGCGGAGTATCAGGCGGGGCATCTGCCGGGCGCGGTCCACATCGACCTGGACGCCATCAGCGATCCCGCCAGCGATCTGCCGCACACGCTGCCCGACGCCGCTTCTTTTGGCCGCGTCGTCGGCGGGCTCGGCATCGGCAATGCCAATACTGTCGTGATCTATGATGGCTCGGGCAACAACCTGAGCGCCGCCCGGGTGTGGTGGATGTTTCGCGGGTTTGGTCACACGGCGGTGGCGGTCCTCGACGGTGGCCTCGCGGCCTGGCGCCGCGCCGGCCTGCCGCTCGAGACGGGGGATGTCCGACGGCCGCCGCAGCGCTATCAGGCGGCGGGACCCATAGCGGGGGTGGCGGATCTCGCCGCCGTTCGCGCTGCGCTTGCGTCAGGCAGCGCAGAGGTAGTGGATCTCCGGTCACGGGGCCGCTTCGCCGGACACGATCCCGAACCGCGCCCGGGCCTGCCGAGCGGGCACATGGCGGGGGCGATCAGCCTGCCGTTCACGGAGCTGGTGGATGGGGAAGGATTCGCCCTGCCTGACAACGTCCTGCGCGCGCGACTGGTCGAGGCCGGGATTGATCTGGCGCGACCGATCATCGCCACCTGCGGTTCCGGCACCAGCGCATGCAACCTGCTGCTGGGCCTTGAGCGACTGGGTGTCCCGGGTGCCGAGCTCTACGACGGTTCATGGACCGAGTGGGCGACGCGAGGGATGCCCATCGTTACCGGAGATCAAGTCAGATGAAGGCGGCGGCGGGCAATCGCGGCTGCCTGCTCCTCTTCCTGATGCCGTTCGTCCTCGTTGCCCTCGGTGCCGGTATGACCGGCTTTGAGGCGCTCGCTGCGAAGGACTACGCCAAGGCGATGCCGCGCCTGGCCTTCGCTGCAATTTTTGCCGCCGCGGTCGCCCTGGTCTGGTTTGTCGCGTGGAAAGGCAAATCACGACCCACCGAATCTACGTCGGGTGAGCCGTGGCGCGCCCGGACGGACTGGAGCGCCCGGCGGATCACCGATGGGGCTCGGACGCAGGCGCTTCTGCTGGTCCTGGTGACGCTGTTCTGGAACGGGGTCTCGGCGGCGGTGGGATACGGCATCCTCTCGTCCTCCGGTCTCGCCGGGCCTCAGGCGCTCTTTCTGCTGTTTCCCCTGATTGGACTTGGGCTCATCTGGTTGTCCGTTCTCGCTCTGCTGCGGTGGCGCCGCTACGGCACCTCCACCTTCGAACTCGCCACCCTGCCGGCCTCGCCGGGGCGCGCGCTGGCCGGGCGGGTCCACCTGACCACCGCGATCGATCCTCCGCAGGGATTTGTGATCACCCTCCGGTGCCTGCAGATCACGGTCACGGGCTCCGGAAAGAACACCTCGACGAGAGAGTCGGTGCTGTGGGAGCGCACCCGCACCATCCCCGGCGCGCTGCAGGAGACGGGAGGGATCAGCGTGCCCATCGCCTTCGGCATTCCCGTCGATGCCCGAGAAACCGACGAGCGGGACCGGAGAAACCGGGTGGTCTGGCGGATGCAGGTGTCGGCAGAGGTTCCCGGCGTCGACTACAAGGCCAGCTTCGAAGTGCCGGTCTTTCGAACCGCCGAGAGTGACACACCGCTGACGCCGGAGGACAGTGCCGCGCTCGGCCTGGATACCGTCGACGCCGGGTAGCGGAGCGACGGATCGCCGCGGGTTACCCTGTGGCGCGCGGACCGAGTGTGTGCTCGGCGATTGAGTGAGGGGGCAGCCCGGCGACGGGTCCGACACTCAGTCGATAGCCGACCGCGATCAGACAGAGCCCGAGGAATTCCGTCACGGACAGCACTTCCACATGGCCAAAGCGGGTGAACGACCCGCCGATCCCCGGCAGGAGTGCCCCAAGCGCGATGCACCAGTTCGCGAGGGCCCGCTGATGGGTGTCGGTGCGCCGTGCGTACCGGACCGCGGAGACGACCGCACCACCCACCAGGAAGAGCAGCGCGTAGATGTTGATGAGCGGGCTGATCCCCCGTACCCATTGCCACGTCAGTACCCTGCCCGACAGCCGATGCGGCTCCACCAGTGTGAGGTCGACCGGCGACAGGAGCACGCAGGCGGAACCGATCAGGATGGCGCTTACCAGCAGCAGCGATAGACGGTCGGCGAGCCGCCGGGGGAGCATGAGATACACCGTCCCCTGCGCCAGCGGGGCGCCGCCCAGCAGCGCGCCGGTGATGTACCAGGCGCGGAACACCGGTTCGTGCCAGCCGAAGAGTGTGGTGGCGGATTCCGTGATGGTGCCCGCGGCGTACGTCAGCATGCCGATGCCCCACCAGAGGAGGTGCATTCCGCCCCGCGCCCGATAGCGGCGGAACAGGACCACCGCAAACGACAGCGCCAGCACGGTGGTCACGAGGGGGATGTAGTCGACGGGGTGCGGCATGGGGTGCGGGGTTGGAGTGAGCCATCAGCCATCAGTGAACGGCTGACGGCTGACGGCTCCCTAGAAATCCATCCGGTAACTCATCGTCACATTCCGTCCCGGCGCGGGGCGGAAGAAGCTGGTGTTCGATGCCTCGCTGTAGAGCCGGTTCGCCAGATTCGCGACAGTCAGGCTGACGGAGTGCCGTGTGCCACCTGCTTCGAAGAGCCTGGCGCCGGCGCGCGCATTCTGGACCGTGAATGACGGTGTGGGTGAACCCACCCGCGAACTGATCGCGACGTCCTTCTGCTCGCCGTAGTGGCGGACGTCGTAGGCCAGCCAGAAGCGGCCGGACCGTTCCTCGTACCGGAGCGACCCCCCGACCCGGGTGGCATAGCTCTGGCCCACCGGATTGCGCGGGTTCAGGACATCCTTCGTGTCGAACACGGTGAAGTTCGCGGCGGTGGAGAAGCCGGCGCCGATGGCAACCTCGCCGGCCGCTTCGAGGCCGATCGTGCGCAGCTTGGCGACGTTCACGTTCTGGAACTCTTCAAGCCCCTGGACGGTGTCGCCGGTCGCCTCGATCGCGATGCCGTTGGAGATCTGGTTGCGGAACCCGAAGATCTCGAGGCTCACCGGGCCCTGGCGGACCCGAACGCCGAGATCGGCGTTGAGGCTGGTCTCCGGCTTCAGCCCTGGGGTCTGCTTCTGGTAGCCGCTGCCCTCGGGCGTCGGGCCGGTGAAGAATCGCTCCACCAGGTTGGGCGACCGGAAGCCCCGGCCGACGGTGCCGATCAGGCTGACGTTCTGGCCCAGCGCGTAACTCGTGTTCAGGCTGCCGACGACGGTCCGGTCGGTGGAGGTGAGGCTGGGGGCGGTGATGCCCGGCGTGGTTCGGGTGGCGGCGCGGATGTCCTGGCCACGCACACCGGCGATGACGGTGAGCCGCGGAGCCAGCGCCAGCTCCATCTGGGCGAAGGCCCCGAGACTGCGGAAACTCGCGTTGGGCACCTGGGGAGTAGTGCTGACCGTCGACTTTGGTGGCCCGAAGCCCACGACGGTCTGGGTAATTGAGTCGGTGTTGGTCGAACCGTCGCGGAACCCGTCAATGCCGTAGGTCAGCAGGTGCGTGAGCGCGACGGTCTTTGCGGCCTCGACCCGGAAGCCCCAGGTATTCAGGTCCGTGAAGTTGCGCGTGGTGGCGATGAGCCCCGCGCCCGGAGGCGTACCAGGGCCGAAGGGGATGAAGATGTCGAGATTGAGGTGCCGGGCATTGCTCTGGTAATAGGTCGTGACATCGAGCCGGTCCGCCAGCACGGAGCGGAGCGCAGCGGCACGGTAGCCCAGCGAGAGCTTGTCCACCCCCTGGTCGGGATAGGTGATCTTGATCGTCGGCGCATTGGGGGTGTTGAGCGCGCTGTTGTCGACGTCGCCGAACCCGGCATCGTTGGCCGTGTATCGCTCATAGCGGACCCGGAGCTGCTGGGTCTCGCTTACCGCGAAGCCGAGCTGGGCGGCATAGTTCTGGTCCCGGACGCCGGTGTCGCGGACCCGGGTGCCGTAGGCGAGGGTCTGCCCGCCGAAGGTGCCGGGTGGCGCGATGTAGGATCCGGCATCGCGATAGCTGCCGAAGGCCAGGAAGTTGAATCGTCCGGTCGATCCGTTCAGCTGGCCCCAGGGACGCTGTTGCCCGCCCGCCCCCTGGTACCGGTAGCCAATGCTACCATGGAATTGTGCCGGGCCGCCGGCCGCGGGTGGCTGCCGGGTAATGAGGTTGACCGCGCCACCGATCGCGTCGGTACCGTACAGCACCGAGGCCGGTCCCCGCACAACCTCAACCTGACGGACTTCCTCCAGCGCCACGATTGACGGAATCTCCCCGAAGTCCTGCTGCCGGCGGGTGTTGTTCATCCGGATGCCATCCTCCAGCAGGAGGATGCGCTGCCCGGTATAGCCGCGAATGACCGGCCGTGCCTGACTCGGCCCGACGCCGTTGACATCCAGCCCGGGCAGATCGAGGAAGAGGTCGGTGACGTTGGCCGGAGCGCGCCGCGCCAGCTGGATTGAATCGACTACGCTGACCGGGGCCGGTGTCGTGAACAGCGGCCGGGAAGTGCGCGTGGCGGTGACGGTCATCGGTGTCAGCTCGATAATGCTGTCCCGACGGCCCCTGGCCCGCAGGGAATCCTGCGCGTGCAGAGTCAACGGGACGACGAGAACACCCAGGCAGGCCGGGAGCATCATGGCGATTCGCATACGCGGCTCTTCGGAATCGGTGATCGGGGGATGGAGGTGCGAGCTTGGTGCAGGGATGCTAGCGGCGGCGGGAACCGCGCGGCATTCGGAAAGCTGCGTGGCGGCGTGGGGTAGAAGTACGGTAGCTCAAAGCAGCCGTCGGCCGTCAGCCGTCGGCCGTCAGCTGTCAGCTGTCAGCTGTCAGCTGTCAGCGGTCAGCCATCAGCCTCCCGCCGGTGGCTCAGGGTGATTCTCGCTCGCGACTGACCAGTCCCGCCTCGACGGCGAATCGGGTGAGACCGGCGACGGTGCGGATATCCAGCTTGCGCGCGAGGCTGTCGCGATAGGCCTCCACGGTCCGGGGCGAGAGTCCCAGCCGGGCCGCCATTTCGCGACTGGTTTCCCCGCCTGCGACGCCGCCCAGCACCTCGCGCTCCCGCGGGGTCAGGCGCGCCAGGCGGCCGGCGGTGTCATCGCCGGAGGCCTCGCCCCGCACCGCGGCGGAGAGCTGCCGCGCAACGGGGGGGCTGAAGTAGGACTCGCCGCTGGCGACCGCCCAGAGCGCCTCCCGCAGTTCCGTGGGTGAACTGTCCTTCCGCAGGTACCCGTTCGCTCCCGCGCGTACGGCGCCGACGACGTACTCCGCGTGGTCATGTACGCTGAGGATCAGGATCCGCACGGCGGGCAGCAGCACGCGCAATTGCCTGGTGACCTCGAGGCCGCTGAGGCCGGGCAGCGAGAGGTCGAGGACGACCACATCGGGCCGGCACTCCTGCGCGAGCGCGAGGGCGGTGTCGCCGTCGCCCGCTTCCCCCACGACCTCGAGTCCCGGTGTGGCGGCGAGGACATGGCGTACGCCTTCGCGGACGATCGCGTGATCGTCCACCAGCATGATTCGGATTGCGGGTCTCGCGGTCGTCATCCCCGGCTCATTCCTCGATTTCTTCCTGCACCAGCGGGAGGGTGATGGCGAGCCTGCCGCCACCTTGCGGACGCGTCGTCAGCTCGACCTGGCCGCCCAGCGCCGCCAGCCGTTCCCGCATGCCAGCCAGACCGGCACGGGGCACGGCGCTTCCGGGTCCGCGACCATCATCATCCACGGTCACGAGCAACCGCTCCGGTGAGGCGAGGATGGTCACGTCGGCTCGGCGGGCATCGGAGTGGCGGGCGACGTTGGCGAGTCCCTCCTGGACCGCACGGAAGATGGCGAGTTCCGCGTCGGAGGATACCGGGGGAAGTGCCGCGGGTGCGGTGAGCGTCGCGGCGATGCCGGTCCGGGACTCGCTATCGCCCACCAGCGCGCGCACGGCGGGGAGCAGGCCGAGGTCATCGAGCAGCGAGGGGCGCAGCTGGTCGGTGACGCTGCGGATCGAGGTGATGCCGTCGTCCACCAGTGCGACGACCTGCTGCAGCTGCCTCGCCTGCGGTGCCGGCACCTCCTCGCTGAGCAGGCCCAGTTGCAGCTTGACGGCGGCGAAGACCTGCGCCGTCTCGTCATGTAGCTCGCGCGAGAGGCGGCGGCGTTCGTCCTCGTGCTGATCCAGCATGCGGGCGGAAAGTCGCTCGAGATCGTCCGATCGGGCGCGGAGCCGATCGGTGAGGTCGGCATGCTCCAGCGCCGCGCCGACCTGCTGGCCCAGCGCGATCAGGAAGGAATCGTTCAGCGCGGTGAAGGGATCACGCGCGTCGCCCACGATCACCAGCGCCCCCGCGACCCGCCTGGCCCGTTCCACCGGCAACACCGCCGCAAAGGGAAAGGGGGGCCGCGTCCCGAGGCCATCCGGCGCGTCCCAGCCGGTAGCGGAGATGGCCCGTCGTCCCTCCACCGCTTCACGCATCCAGCCAAGAGCACTCGCCGGTGGTGCCTCTCCCTCCCAGCCGGCACAGGCGCCCACGCCGCGGAGAAAGCGTCCCGTCGCGCGATCATACAGCGCGCTCCCGCGCACGCCGGGCAGGACGAGGGCGCGGCCCAGCAGCGCCGCGGTGGCATCGGGGGCGCTGCCGCGCTGCAGGTCGCCAGAGAGCGCCGCCATGGCGCCGAGTCCGCGATCGATGTCCTCGAGCACGAGGAGCAGGATGCCGGTCCCGACGGCGAGGGCAAAGATGATGTCGAGGTAGTAGCCCCACGGATTCCACGCCCCGCGGGCCCGGAGCAGCGGGTAGTCGAGATGATGGATGCCCCACAGCAGAAACGCGAAACCGAGCAGCAGCGCGCCGTTGGAACCGGTCTGGCGGCGGAAGCGGAAGAACACCCAGGCGGTCCAGAGGGTGGCGCCGCTGAGAAAGACAACGGCCGGCACCGCGGCATAGAGGAACTGATCCGCCACCCCGAAGTGATAGATCGCAAAGGCGGACCAGACCGGCGGGAAGAGCGCCACCAGGAGGTAGCGCGGTTGGAGGCGCGCGCCACGGGAGAAGACCAGGGCGCTCCACAGGAGCGCGAGCCCGGTCCACCCGGTCATGACCTGATGCACGAAGAGCCAGAGCGACTCCCGGGTGACGACATAGATCCCGATGGCGAGCAGCCGGCCGAGGTAGAGGGTCCACGCGATCGACCACCAGAGGAAGTAGGGCTTGTGGTAGCGGCGGTAGAGCAGCGCGACGAGTCCGGCGATCCCGAGAGTGATCGCGGCCTGGAGAATCGCGGCGTGCAGTTCGGGGATCATGAGGGAGGAGGAGAGGCGGGCGCCTGGACGGGCGGCTGCCTGCCGCCGTGCCACCCGTTGCTCCCTATTTCGCGAACATGCGGCTGGGATCGCGGAACGACTTGAACTCGAGCGCGTTGCCGGAAGGATCCAGCAGAAACATCGTCGCCTGTTCCCCGACCTGACCGGCGAACCGGATGCCGGGTTCGATGATGAACCGCACGCCCGCAGCGGTCAGCGTTTCTGCCAGAGCCTGCCAGCGCTCCCATTCCAGCACCACCCCGAAGTGGCGGACCGGGATGTCATGTCCGTCGACCACGTTCGCCGCGGCAGCGCGCGCCTCGCCCGGGGAGAGATGGGCCACGACCTGATGGCCATAGAAATCGAAGTCGATCCAGGCCTCGCTGCTGCGCCCTTCGGCACAGCCGAGGAGCCCACCGTAGAACTGGCGCGCGAGGGCGAGGTCATGCACCGGAAAGGCGAGGTGGAACGGCGGCATCGGCGCGGACATCAGCGGGCTTTCCGGGCGCGGATCTGGCGCCAGCCTCCCGGCCCGAAACTCAGGGTGATGAACTCGTCGGATTTCCGCTTCGACTCCATCTTGCCGTTGGTCTTGAAGGCGACCACCTCGCCCTTGACCCGGGCGTACACCAGCTCGTCGCGGCGGGTGACGACGCCGATGATGTAGGTCGCCTCGAGCGACTTGATGCCTTCGTCCTCGAACAGACCGCGCCAGCTCCGCTCGTCGGTGTCATTCATGTTGGGCAGCAACCGCTTCACCTCGCCGAGCTGGCGCGACTCGATGGCACGCTCGAGTTCGGCGAAGAACTGGCTGACCGCCACCGAATCGGAAACGACCGGCGGGGTGCGCGGCTCGCCAATCGGTGCGGGCTGCGGTTCCACCGGGGGTGGTGCGCTGGTGCCGGGAGGGCTCTCGCGGGGCACCGTGGGCTTTGTGGTGGGTGGCGGTGCCTGGATCACCGTCTGCCGCTCCGCCGCCGTCCACAGGCTGGTGGCCTGGGCGAGGGCCAGTGCCGCCTCGGTCTTCAGTCCGAGCGTCGCCAACGATTCCCCCCGGGCCATCAGGGTGTCCCCGCTGGCCAGCGCTGCGGCGGGCGTGCCGGATGCCAGCACCCGTTGCCTGGCGTAGGTGGCCGCTCCGCGGGCGGAGAGGAGGATGCTGTCGGCGCGGGGATCCACCGGCGGCCCGGCCAGGAGACTGTCCGCCTGGAGTCTCGCCTCTTCCCGCGCCTGGAATGCGCCCCACGTTGCGATCGCGCCGAGTCCCGCGAGGAGCAGGCCGATGAGAACGCGGGTGAATTGGACCCGCTTCTGCCGCCGGGCGGTGGTGGTGCCGGGCACCTGGGGCAGGCGCGTCGAGCTGACGGGGGTACGACGCATTTCGCCGACCGGGCGCCCGGGCCGGGGTACCGCAAGCAGTCCGATGTGGCTCCGGACATGATCGTCGCCACCCTCGACCTGCCCGCCGCTGACCCGTCCCCCGGCCACCGCCTGGGCCGCATCCTTCATGGTGGCGAAGCGGTCCGCGGGAGACTTCTCCAGCATGCGCATGATGGCGTTGCGGAGGTCGGGCGGACAGTCGGGTCGGAGCTGCTGACTGGGCCTCGGCGGGCTGTGCACCTGGGCGTACATCATGCCGAGGCTGGAGTCCGCGGAGAACGGCAGCTGACCGGTGATCATCTCGTAGCCCACGATGCCGAGCGAGTACTGGTCCGCCGCCACGCCGACGACGTCCCCCGAGCAGGCCTCGGGGCTCAGATAGCTCGGAGTTCCGACCGTCGTGCCGCTGCGGGTGAGTGTCCCGACCTCGGCCGCCTTCGCGATGCCGAAATCGGTGATGACCGCGAACCCCTCTTCGTCAATCATGATGTTGCCCGGCTTCACGTCACGGTGAATGACCCCCTGGCGATGGGCGTAGTCGAGCGCCGAGCCGACGTCTGCGAGAATGGAGCGGACCATCGGAAAGGGCAGTGGCCCGGCATCCCGGAGGATGGCATCGAGGGAGCGGCCCCCGATGTATTTCATGATGAAGTAGAGCAGGTGCTGCGACTCGCGCACGGCGTAGATTGGAATGATGTGCGGGTGGTTGAGCGAGGCGGCAAAGCGGGCCTCGCGCTTGAACCGCTCGATCATCTCCACGCCGTGGAGGAACTGGGGCGACATGACCTTGATGGCGACCTTGCGATCCAGCGCGATCTCGTGCGCCAGATAGACCGTCGCCATCCCGCCCTGCCCGATCTCGCGCACGATCTCGTACTCGCCGAGGGTGGCCTGCCGCAGGATCTGCAGCAGCGTGGGCAGCGGTGCGGTCTGCTCGCCGGACGCACTCAAGCCGCAGACCTGGCAGAATCGGGTGCCTGGGTCGAGCGGTGTCTGGCAGCGGAGGCACGCGGTGCTCGTCACGGACATCTGGGGCAGGGTCGACCACCAGTCAGGGGTAACATGCTGCAGCCGCCGGGATCGGGGTGATCCGGCGCCCGTCCCTCTGCGGGATTCTAGCCCCGTCCGGGCCGGGGCGGTATCGCGCGGGACGATTCAGTGTGTAGAGTTACCCATACGGCGGGAGACGCGGAAGGGTGGCGTCGCCCGCACCCTGCGCTCACCTCCCGTATCTCTGGACCCAAGATGCCGACCGAGCCGCCCTCCTCCGATCCCTCCCGGCGAGACTTCATCCGGGCCGGTGCCGCGCTGACTCTTGGCGCCGCCCTGCCGACCACGCCCCCGGCTGGTTTCACGGCTGGCCCCGCCGAGCCGCTCCGTGCCCCACCGATGTCACGAGTCCGTATCGGCTTCGTGGGGGTCGGTGGGCAGGGCTCGACCCACGTCGAGAACCTGCTCAGTCTCGAGGGGGTCGAACTCCGGGCCATTGGCGACATCGTCGAGGGCAAGGCGCAGGCGGCCGCCGCCAAGGTGGTGGCGGCGGGCCAGGCGCCGCCGGTGCTCTATACCCGGGGCCCGCGCGACTTCGAACGGATGTGCGCCGAGGAGGAGCTCGACCTGATCTTCACCGCCACGCCCTGGGAGTGGCATGTCCCGATCCTGCTATGCGCCATGCGCCACGGCAAGCATGCGGCGACGGAGGTCCCCGCCGCCATGTCGCTGGACGATTGCTGGGCGCTGGTCGAGACCTCAGAAAAGACCCGGCGGCACTGCGTGATGATGGAGAACTGCAACTACGACCGGTTCGAACTGATGACACTCCACCTGGTGCGGAAGGGGCTGCTCGGGGAGCTGCTGCATGGCGAGGGATCGTACCAGCACGACCTGCGGGAGGTGAAGTTCAGCAAGGATGGGGAGGGGTTGTGGCGCCGGGCCTGGTCGACGAACCACAACGGCAACCTTTACCCCACCCATGGTCTCGGGCCGATCGCCAACTGCATGGACATCAATCGGGGCGACCGGTTCTCCCGGGTCGTCTCGTTCAGCTCGCCGTCGCGCGGGCTGCAGCTGTGGCAGGCGGAACACCTGGCGGCGGACGATCCGCGGCGGCGGGAGAAGTACATCCTGGGCGACGTGAACGTCAGCCTGATCCAGACCGCGCGTGGCCGGACCATCTACCTGGTGCATAACACGAATAACCCGCGGCCCTACAGCAGGCTGCAGCTGCTGCAGGGAACGAAGGGAATCGTGTCCGGCTGGCCCTACCGGGTGCATCTCGAAGGGCAGAGCCCGGAGGACCGATGGGAGGAGGCGGAGAAGTTTTACGCCGAGCATGAGCATCCGCTGTGGCAGTCGGAAAAGATCCAGAAGATGGATCGGGGACACGGCGGCATGGACTTTCTGGAGGACTACCGGCTCATCGAATGCCTGAAGCGCGGCGAGCCGACCGACATGACAGTCTATGACGCAGCTGCGATCTCCAGCATGGTGGAGCTGAGCATGCGTTCGGTCGCGTCGGGTGGCAAGCCGCAGGAGGTGCCCGACTTCACCCGCGGGCGGTGGCGCAGCTGGCAGCCGTGGGGGATCGTGGGGGAGTAGCTGTGGGAGCGGGGCGGCCCGGGCATGGGCAGCCGGCAGGTCGGGCAGGGCGGCCCGACCTCCCCGCTTCTTCTTATCACCTACTTGAAGAGCTCCGCCCGCACCAACACTCCCGCGCTCACGGCGCCTTCTGCACCCGGAAATTCACCGTCCCATCGGCGTTGACCAGCTTGACTTCGATCTTCCAGGCGCCGGTCGTTGACTTCGAAGAGTGAAAGGTGCCGTTGGCCTGGAGATTGGACTGATAGACCACGGCGCCACCGGGATCCCGGATGGTCAGGGTGGCGGTTCCGCCGGTGATTGCGGAGGCCTGGTTGACATTCGCACTGTCGCCGGTGTTGCTCCAGGTATACCGGAGCGTCTGGTCGACGTTTGCCAGGCTGGTGACCTGGAATTGGAAGTCATCCGGCGCATTGGTGACCTGGAGCTGATTGCCAGGGCCGATGATGTTCGCGCTACTGCCGCAGGCCAGAACAAGGGCACCGAGGGTCGCGGGGATGAGAAGGAACTGGGCGCGCATACACACTCCCGAAAGGGGCAAGGGGGAGTATAGCGATCGAAGATGAATCGGATCTGAACAAGTCGGGAAGAAGAGCGCTGTATTGGAACAGGACGGATGTGTGGGCGGGGTGCCACCATGGCCGGATTCATGAAGCGGGTCGATGTCACGCCTTGCTCCCCGCTGCCGCTACTTCACTCCCTCCAGCAGCACCCGCACGCCGTCCACTCCCGCCAGTCGGAGCAGTCCCTGCGGCTTGGCCAGTTCCTCGAGCGCGGTGGCCGCGCCTGCCTTCCAGCCCGCCGGCGCCTGGCCCGGTGTGAGGTAGTCGAGTGCGGCGAGGCCGACCCGCGCGAGGTCGCCCAGTGCCCTCGCCGCCGGGACACCGTCGGCCGCTATCGGCAGCGAGTCGGTCAGCGCCGCCACCCGTGCTCCCAGCGGGATCCAGTCGGTGAAGGTTGCCCGCAATGATGCACGCGCCGCCTCCGCCGCGTCGCCCTCGCCGGTGGCAAGGTGCGCCTGACGGACCAGGTCGCTCCGGCTCCACGGGTCGGGGTTGGCGGCATCGACCAGGCGGGTCAGTGGCGGGAGCAGGCTCAGGCCACTGGCCCGGCCCCGTTCTCCGAGCGTCACCGGCCGGGTCACCGCCAGCAGATCGTGCAGTGGCTTCACGCCGCGCCGGCCGGTCAGCACTCGCAGCATGCGGTAGGTATGTCCCTCGTTCCCCAGCCCCACACTCTCGAGTTCCACGCTGAGCCGACTGAGCCGGCGGAACATGTCCTCCACATCCACCACACTCCCCGGCGACCAGAATCGCTCGGCGATCGCTCCCAGCCTGGGCCAGAGCCGGGAGTCGATCGTTCCCGGCCCGACATGTTCCGCCCACATCGTCGCCTCACCGCCGAGAATGCTGGCCTGCTCCGCGGTGCTGAGGGTGGTTCCCGCGGGCAGTGGATCGGCGAGATAGTACTGCTCGGTCGGCTTCATGTGGTCGAGGTAATACGGTGCCGAGAGGATGCCGCCGTGTCCCTGTCGCGCCGCCTGGCTGAGGTATTCCGTCCCGCGCCACGACTGGATGATTGCGGTCGAGGGAAGGTCGGCGTGCAGGATCTCGTCCCAGCCGACCATTCGCCGGTGGTACTTCGTGAGGATGCGCGCCAGCCGCTGGTTGAAGTGCGCCTGCAGCGCGTCATTGTCCCGGAACTGGTGCAGCCGCTTGAAGCGGAGGATGCGCGGATTCCGGTTCCACTGCGTCGGAGTGACCTCGTCGCCGCCGATATGCCAGTAGGGGTCGGGAAAGAGCTGTACCATCTCGCCGATGAAGCCGTCGATGAACTGGTAGGTCTCTTCGCGGGTTGGATCGATGGCGGGATCGAAGACGCCGTAGTTGCGTTCGATGGTGTACGGCCCGGGGGCGCTGGCCAACTCCGGGTAGCCGACGAACCAGCTGGTCGTATGGCCCGGCATGTCGAATTCCGGTACCACCCGGATGCCGCGGTCGCGGGCGTAGGCCACGATCTCGCGGACGTCCGCCTGGGTGTAGTACAAACCGTCGGAGCCGAGCTGGTGCAGCCGGGGATAGCGGCGGCTCTCGATCCGGAAGCCCTGATCGTCGGAGAGATGCCAGTGCAGCACGTTCAGCTTTACCACGGCCATCCCGTCGAGCGTCCGGCGCACGGCATCCGGCGGGAGGAAATGGCGGCTAACGTCGAGCGACAGGCCGCGCCAGCGGAAGCGCGGCGTATCGCTGATGCGGACGATGGGGAGGTAGAACCCGGCGCTGTCGGCCGTCACCAGCTGCAGCAGAGTTTCGAGTCCGCGGAGCGCGCCCACGACCGTCGGCGAGGTAAGCCTGACTCCCTGATCCGTCACCGCGAGCGCGTACGACTCGTCCTCATCCGGCGTCTGGATCACCTCGCCGGGTCCGGCGACCGCGATACGCAGGGTGGCGCTTCCCGCTCCCTGCGGCACCGCCCGGGAGAGCGGCAGACCGAGCCGAGCCTCCAGCCGGAGCGTCGCGCGGAGGATGGCACCGGCGAGCCGCTCATCTCCGAAGCCGGTCAATCGCGACGTGAATGTGCTGTCGAGCCTGAGCCGGCCCTCCGCGACATCTACTTGCGCCGGGAGCGGCATCAGGGTGAGCGGGGTCTGGGCCCGGAGCGCGCCCGCCCCCACGAGGAGTGTGAGGGCGAGGGCGATACCTGCGGGCCGGTTCATCCGGCCCGTGGGGGAGAGGTGAGAGGCCGGCATTCGGCTGACGACCAGCTCAGAGATTGCCATTCACGCACTTCAGGGCGAGCGCCTTGTATTGCCGCTTGGTGAAGGCGATGGGGTTGCTGCCGGCGGTGGGATCCTTGATCGCCATCGCCGCCACCACGTCGAGACGGGCGGTATCGATGCCAATGTCCCCGAGGGTGTGGGGGATTCCGATTTCCTGGCGCAGGGCCAGAACCCACTTGAGGAAGCCGCCGAAGCCGCCCTTGATGCCGAGGTACGCCGCGGCGCGCTTGATATCCGGCTCGATCGCCCGCCGGTTGGCCTTCAGCACGTAGGGCATGATGATGCCGTTGAGCAGGCCATGGTGCGCATCGTACAGGCCGCCGAAGGGGTGCGACAGCGCATGGATGGCACCGAGCCCGCGCTGGAACGCCACCGCGCCCATGGCGGAGGCGACCAGCATGTTGCCGCGTGCATCGAGATCGGTACCGTTCATCACGGCCTGGGGGAGGTTGTCCTTGATCAGGCGCATTCCTTCCAGGGCCACCCCCGCCGAGAGCGGATGGTAAGCGGGGGTGCAGTAGGCCTCGAGATTGTGGGCCATCGCATCCATGCCGGTCGCCGCCGTCAGTTTCGCCGGCAACCCGACGGTCAGTTCGGGGTCGAGGATCGCCACCTTCGGCATGATCGCCGGATGGAAGATGATCTTCTTCTCGTGGGTGACGGGATGGGTGACGACGCCGGCGCGACCCACCTCCGAGCCGGTCCCGGCCGTCGTCGGCACGGCGATGACCGGGGCGATCTTCGAGGCATCCGCCCGGGTCCACCAGTCGTCCACGTCTTCGAGCTCGAAGACGGAAATCTGCTGGCCGTGCATCAGGGCGACCATCTTGCCGATATCGAGCGCCGACCCGCCGCCAAAGGCCACCACGCCATCGTGATTGCCGGCCGTGAAGGCGCGCACGCCGTCAGTGACGTTGGCTTCCACCGGATTGGATCGCACGTCGGAAAAGACCGTGACGCCGAGGCCGGCCCGCCGCACGTCCTCGATGATCGCTTGAGCCATCGGCATCGCCGCGAGGGCCGGGTCGGTGACGAAGAGCGGCCGCATGATGCCAGTGGCCCGGCAGTGGTCGGCCAGTTCCTTGATGCGGCCCGCACCAAACTTGATGGCGGTCGGGTAATTCAGGTTGCGGTTCGGGATGGTCATGTTCTGGTCCTGAAGTGGTAGCTCTTGGGTCGGGTCAATGCGTCGTATCCGAGCAGCGACAGCGTGGCGCCGCGGCCGGTCTCCCTGACACCGGTCCAGGTGAGCGCCGGATCAAGATAGTCGCAGCGGTTCATGAAGACGGTGCCGGTAGCGATCTCGTCGCCGATCCGCCGGGCGGCATCGGGGTCCTCGGTCCAGATCGCGGCCGTGAGTCCATAGGGCGAGTCGTTCATGAGCTCGATCGCGTCGTTGTCGTCGGAGACCTTCATGATGCCCACCACGGGGCCGAAGCTCTCCTCGATCATCACGCCCATGGTGTGGTCGACGGAGGTCAGCACCTGGGGCGCCATGTAGGGCGTGCCCGCCTTGTCCATCGCAAAGGTCTTCGGGTCAATATGCGCCTTGGCTCCGGCGCGCACGGCCGACTTGATCTGCTTGCGGACGAAATCGGCGGCATCGGCCTTCACCATCGGGCCGAGTGTCGTCGCCTCGTCGAGGGGTGAGCCGAGGACGTATTTCCGCGTGAGCGCGACGAATCCCTCGATGAACTCGCCCCACACCTGCTTGTGGACATAGATCCGCTCGATGCCACAGCAGCTCTGCCCGGAATTGAAGAAGGCCCCGTCGACCAGATTCTCGATGGCATGCGCCAGGTTGGCGTCGGGCCGCACATAGGCCGGATCCTTGCCGCCGAGTTCCAGCCCGACATTGATGAAGCGGCCGGCCGCCGCCTGCTCCATCGCCCGGCCGCCCGCCACCGACCCGGTGAAACAGACCATGTTGGCGTGGCCACCGGAGATGATGTCGGCGGCCTGCTGGTGATTGACCACGAGATGCTGGAACACCCCCCTGGGCAGCTTGGCCCGGTCGAAGGCCTGCTGGAACCGTTCCGCGACCAGCAGCGTCGAGGCGGCATGCTTCAGCACCACGGTGTTGCCCGCCATCAGCGCCGGGATGACCGAGTTGACCGCCGTCAGATAGGGGTAGTTCCACGGGGCGATCGTGAGCACGACGCCGAGCGGTTCGCGCTTGATCCAGCGCTGGAAGCCGTCCTTCGGGCCGGGATCGATGTTTGCCAGCGCCCGCTCGGCGACGCCGATCATGTAGCGGGCACGTTCTTCGAAGCCGCGCAGTTCGCCGGCGCCATAGCGCACCGGCCGGCCCATCTGCCAGGCCAGTTCAGGCACGATCTCGTCCTTCATGGCGAGCATCGCGTCGACGGCGGCGGTGCAGTAGGCGGCACGCTCCGGGATCGGCAGCCGCTTCCACTTCTCCTGTGCCGCGTGGGCCGCGGCGAAGGTGGCCGCGATCGTCTTCTTCGAGGCAACTGGGCGGCTGGCGTAGAGCCGGCCATCAACCGGGGAGATGCACTTGATTGATTCAGTCATGGTTCACCCTAGTAGCGCTCGAATCCGCGCTTCAGTTCAAGGTCGGTGATGCGGCGGTCGAATTCGAACTGCTCCCACTTCGCGGTATGCACATAGTGATCGATGACGTCGTCGCCCATCGCGGTGCGCAGCAATTGGGAGCCGTCGAGCAGCGCGGTCGCCTCCCGCAGGGTCTTGGGAATCTCGCGGAGTTTCTTCGCGGGATCGTAGGCGTCGCCGGAGAAGGCGGGCTCGAGCTCCATCTTCTTCTCGATGCCGTCGAGACCGGCGGCGAGCAGTGCGGCAAAGGCGAGGTAGGGATTCAGGTCGGCCCCGCCGACGCGGCACTCCACCCGGATCGCCTTGCTGTCGGCGCCGCACAGGCGGTAGCCCGCCGTGCGGTTGTCGAAGCTCCAGATGGCCCGGGTCGGCGCAAAGGTGCCGGCCATGAAGCGCTTGTAGGAGTTGATGTACGGCGCGAGAAAGTAGGTGATTTCGCCGGCGTGATGGAGCTGGCCCGCGAGATACCACTTCATCGTCTCCGACATCCCATGCTCGCCCCCCTTGGCGAAGAACATCGGCGACTTCCCGTCCGCCGACCAGAGCGACTGGTGGATGTGCGACGAACTGCCGGCCATGCCGTAGTCCCACTTGGCCATGAAGGTGATGGCCTTGCCGAGGCCGTAGGCGATCTCCTTGCAGCCGTTCTTGATGATCGCATGCCGGTCGGCCATGTCCAGCGCATCGGAATACTGGACGTTGATCTCCTCCTGCCCGGGGCCCCATTCGCCCTTGGAATTCTCCACCGGAATGCCGGCGCCGTGGAGCCCGTTGCGGATCGCCCGCATGACGCCCTCTTCCTTGGTCGTCTGCAGGATGTGGTAGTCCTCGATGTAGTAGCCGCTGGTCTTGAGGTTGCGGTAGCCCTTCTGATTGGCGACCTCGTAGCTGTCGTCGAACAGGAAGAACTCGAGCTCGGAGGCCATGTAAGCCTTGAGCTTCCTGGCGTCCAGCCGCTTGAGCTGTTTCTTCAGCATGGCGCGCGGCGAGTGCGGCACGTCCTCGTGGGTGTGATGATCGAGCACGTCGCAGAGGACGAGCGCGGTGCCGGGCAGCCAGGGAATGCGCCGCATCGTCGCCATGTCGGGCTTCAGGACGAAGTCGCCGTATCCCTTTTCCCAGCCGGTCGCCTTGTAGCCCGGCACCGGCTCCATCTCGATGTCCACCCCCAGCAGGTAATTGCAGCCGTGCGTCTCCTCGTACGCGCCGTCGGCGAAGAATTGCGCGTGGAACCGTTTGCCGATGAGCCGGCCCTGCAGGTCGACCATGGCGGCGACGACGGTGTCGATCGTCCCCGCCGCGATCTCCCGCTTCAGTTCATCCAGCGTCAACATTCCGATGGCCATCCTCGCCCCCTTGGCTACGTCGTGGCTGCGTGCATGAGCGGCGCCGCCAGCAGCTGCGCCCACTCGGCTTGTCCCGGTGCGGTGGAAATGAAATCGTTGCGGATCTCGAGCATGGCATGTTGCAGGCTGCGGGGTGCCGCATGAAGATTGAGCGTGTGCAGTACGCCATCCTCCGGGCCATAAGGTTCGTTGAGGCGCGCATCCACGCCAGGAAACCGGTCAATGAGCCGGGCCGAGAGCCGGGTGTCCCGGTCGTGCAGGATGCCGAGTTCCACGGAACGCCGCTTCCCCTTGTAGACGGGGGTGAAGCTGTGGATCGAGACCACCAGCGATTCGGTGCTCTCCGCGGCCCTGCGGTCGAGCAGGTCGGCCACCGCAGCGTGAAACGGCCGGTAGATTTCCGTGGTGCGCGCCAGCCGGTCCGCCGGCGAGAGGTTCCGGTTGCCGGGAATGTGAGTGGTCTCGCTGATCGCCGGCATGGCGTCAGCCGAATCGGGTGGGCGGTTGCAGTCATAGGCCAGCCGCGAATAGCGCTGCAGCACGAGTGGGGCGTCGATCAGCCGGGACAGCTGGCGGGCGACCTGCTCGGCCCCGATGTCCCAGGCGATGTGGCGCTGCAGGTCGGACTCCGGCAGTCCGAGAGTGCCCAGCGCTTTCGGCAGCAGGTTCGACGCATGCTCGCAGATGAGCAGATACGGAGCGCGACCACTGCCATTCACCAGCACAACCGGACTCGCTTCGCCGGCGAGCAGGATTGTCTCCACATGTGGGTTCACTCGCGGCACAAGGCCGAAACAGTGGAAAGTGCCATGGCAGGCCCCAACCTATCGTTCCCCTCTGGGAGGCGCTAGATGCAGGTGCATGGGTAGGATGACCGGTTTCCGCGCCGATGCCGCCGCCTGGGCCCGCGAGCGCTGGTGGCAGTGGCGGGTTCCGCTCCTCCTGTACCTTGCCTGGGATGCACGGACCCATCTCGGCGATGCCGACGCCCGCGGGCTGTTCGGCGGCATCACCTTCGGCGTCCACGAGTTTGGCCACCTCCTCTTTGCGTTCCTTGGCGAATTCATGGCGGTGGCGGGCGGCAGCCTCAACCAGCTGCTGATTCCCGTGGCGACGGCGCTCCTGTTCGATCACTATCGAGACTACTTCGGCATCGCCGTCGCGGGCGCCTGGCTCTCGTCCAGTCTGCTCGATCTCGCGGTCTACATCGGTGACGCCCGGCGCTTCGACCTGGACCTGGTGGGTTTTGGTGAAGACGCAGTGCACGACTGGGCGTTTCTGCTGGGGCGGATGCATCTGGTGCAATACGACCTGCAGATCGCGGCGGCCACCCGCGGGTTGGCTGTGCTGGTCCTGCTGGCCTCGCTGCTGTTCGGTGGCTGGCTCTGCCTCCAGATGGGGGGGAAGACCAGCGACTCTGCCACCTCTTGACGGAGCGAGTCCGGGGTGTAGACCTACGTCAGCCGTCAGCCGTCAGCCGTCAGCCGTCAGCCGTCAACTGAACGCTGAATGCTCCTCCCGTTCCCCTCAACTCCGAGTCCCTCATGGCTTCCCTGTCCCAGCTCTGGTTGCCGATCCTGCTCTCCGGATTCGTCGTCTTCATCGCCAGCTCGATCATCCACATGGTCCTGCCGATCCACAAGTCGGACTACCTCGGCCTCAGCAACGAGGATGAGGTACGGGCCGCCATCCGGAAGTCGAGTCCCGCACCGGGGCAGTACATGATGCCGTGGGCCAAGGACATGTCGGCCATGAAGGATCCCGTCATGCAGGCGAAGTGGGTGGAGGGTCCGGTCGCCACGCTCACGGTCCGCCCCAGCGGGGCGATCAACATGGCGCCGTTTCTCTCGCAGTGGTTCGTCTACACCCTGGTCATCAGCACCCTGGTGGCCTACCTCGCGATCCACACCCTCCCCGTCGCGACGGCCTACCTCACGGTCTTCCGGGTGGTCGGGACGGCCGCATGGCTCGGGTATGCGGGTGGCACGCCGATCAACTCGATCTGGAAGGGCGTGCCGTGGCGGGTCTCGTTCAAGGAGGCGATCGACGGGCTGGTCTACGCCTGCCTGACCGCCGGGGTCTTCGGCTGGCTCTGGCCCCAGAGCTAGCCCGCCGTGGCGTACCGCACGCTCCGGTCAGGCGTCCTCAACCGGAGCGTGCGATGCCTTCAGGCCCTCGGGCAATACTGGCGAGGGACTCGATCTCCTGCCAACCGATGTTATCATGCCTAGCATGGGCGGTCCGGAACTAGCCGTCCTGCTGCTGGCCCGGCGACGAGGCATGCGAGTGCTGCTCGTTTCGGGTTGCGCCAGCGAGGTGCTCGAGCTGCGCGGTGCGCTGGCCGCCGGCACCGAGTTTCTCCAGTAGCCGTTCACCTCGTCATTCCTGCTGGCGCGGGTGTGAGAACTGCTCGTGGTCGAGTCACAACGCGCCTGAGTTGAAGATCCGGCGCTTCCTTTTCCCCGCAGGAGTCAGGTATGCCTTTCCTACATCTACCGGCCGTTCGGTCGTCCGCGTTTGTCGTGGTCGCCCTCGGCCTGCTGTCATGCGCCACCAATCCCGTAACTGGCAAGAGTGAGCTGGCCCTCGTCTCGGAGTCGCAGGAGATCGCGATGGGCCGGGACTATGCCGTCCAGGTCAAGCAGGAGACCGGGGTCTATCCCGATTCCGGCGTGCAGACCTATGTGAGCCGGCTGGGGCTGGGGCTCGCGCGCACGACCGAGCGGCCTGGAATCCCCTGGGCCTTCACCGTCATGGACGACCCGCAGGTCAACGCCTTTGCGCTGCCCGGCGGCCCGATCTTCGTGACCCGCGGCATCCTGACGCACATGAACTCCGAGGCGGAGCTCGCGACGGTCCTCGGGCACGAAATCGGCCACGTCACCGCGCGGCACTCGGTGCAGCAGATGACGCGGCAGCAGCTCACCCAGCTCGGCATGGTGGCGGGCGCGATCGCGTCCAGCAAGGTGGCCGACAACCTCGGCCTGATCAGCCAGGTGGTCGGTGTGCTGTCGCTCAAGTACAGCCGCGATGACGAATCCCAGGCCGACGGTCTCGGCTTCCGCTACGCGCTCGACAACGGGTACGATGTGCGGAAGATGATCGACATGTTCACCGTGCTGCAGCGCGTCTCCGCGAAGGCTGGGCAGCGGATACCGGAGTGGCAGTCCACCCATCCCGATCCCGGCAACCGGATCCAGACCACGGAGCGGCGCATCGCCCGGGTGACGGTGCCGCTCGACAACAAGATCGTCAATCGCGACGGCTTCCTCCGGATCATCAACGGCATGATCTACGGCGACAATCCGCGGAACGGCTACTTCAAGGACGCGCGGTTCTATCAGCCGGACCTCGCTTTCTCGCTCGACTTTCCCGCCGGATGGCGGACACTGAACCAGGCGCAGTCGGTGATCGGCGGCAGCCCGCAGCGGGATGCGCAGGTTCAGCTGACGCTGGCCGGGCAGGAGGCGCCGGCCGAGCTGCTCAGGAAGTTCATGGCCCAGCAGGGACTGCAGCCCGGCCCATCGGGACCAACGACGATCAACGGCAACCCGGCCGCGGCGGGATCATTCACCGCCCAGCAGGAGGATGGCTCGCAGCTCGCGGGCAGGGTGGCCTACCTCTCCTATGGCGGGATTACCTACCAGTTGATGGGGATCGGTACCGCCGCGGGCTGGTCCGCCAATGACCGGCTGGTGCAGCAGTTCATCGGCAGCTTCCGCCGGGTCACCGATCCCGCGGTGCTGAATGTGAAGCCCAACCGGATCAGCATCGCGACGGTGTCAAGGGCGACCACACTCGCCGAGTTCAATCGGCAGAAACCGTCGATCATCCCGATTGAGGAACTGGCGCTGATCAACGGGCTGGCGGACGGCAACGCGGCGCTGGCGGCGGGGGCATCGGTGAAGCGGGTGGTGGGGCAATAGTCGGCAGGTGGCAGGAAGCAGGTGGCAGAGGACTGACAGCAGGTGGATTTTCATCACGAGCTTCCAGCTGCCACCTGCCACCTGCCACCTGTCACCTGTCACCTGCCATCTACGAAACCTTTCGCGTCTTCCCCTTCATGAAATCCATCAGGATGAACTGGCCCAGCGTCATCGTGGTGGTGAAGTAGGCCTTCCCGCGGCACAGCTCCGAGACATGCTTCACGAACTCCACCAGTGACCGCTCCCGCGCCAGCATGAAGGTATTGATCATGATGCCTGCGCGGCGGCAGTTGGCTACCTCCCGATACGTGGCCTGCAGGATCTGCGGGTCGAGGCCCATCGAATTCACGTAGACCCGCCCGTCGGGCAGGGTCATCGCGGAGGGCTTGCCGTCGGTGATCATGATGATCTGGCGCATGTCCTTGTTCTGTGCCATCAGGATCCGCCGGGCGAGCTTCAGTCCCTCCGCGGTGTTGGTGTGATACGGCCCTACCTGGACTGTGGCCAGCTTGGCGAGCGGAATCTCTTCCGCGGAGTCGTGGAACAGGACACAGCGGATGCCGTCGCCGGGGAACTGGGTGCGGATCAGGTGGGTCAGTGCGAGCGCGACGCGCTTGGCCGGGGTGAAACGGTCCTCGCCGTAGAGAATCATCGAGTGGGAGCAGTCGAGCATCAGCACCGTCGATGCCGACGACCGGTACTCCGACTGGTTCACCATCAGGTCGCCGTAGTCGAGGTCGATCGGGACGCCGACCCCGCCCTGCCGGGCGATGGCGCGGGACAGCGTCGCGGGGACGTCGAGGTTGAGCGTGTCGCCGAATTCATAGGGCTTGCTCGCCGCTTCGGTCTCGGGGCCGGTGGCAAGGTACGGCGTGTCATGCGCGCCCGCGCTTGCCTTGCCGATGCTGCCGAGGAGCTGCTTGAGCAGCTTGTATCCGAGGAAGTCGGCGCCCTTCTCGGTGAGGCTGAACTGCACCTGCCGCGCCGCTGAGCGCGCTTCCCCTCCGGGACCGTAGAGCGCGCTGTAGCCGGCCGGCATCGTCGGGGCTTCCGTGGCGTTCAGGTAGCCCTCGTCCATCAGCCGCTGGATGATCTGGTCGAGGAGATTGGCCACCGCCTGCTCGGTTGCCGCGTCCTGCTCGGCGTCGCCACTCGACTCGCCGCGCAGAAACTGCATCATCTCCGGGGTGAGCTGGCCCGAATCCATCAGCGCCTGGAGGATCGCCTCGCGCAGCGCGTCCATCGAGCGGTCGCCGGGATCCTCTCCCCACGCCGGATCGCCGGAGAAGCCCGACTGCAGCAGGAAATCCCCCAGCTGGTCCAGCAGCGCCTGGAGATTCATCTCTTCGGCGAGGCCGGGGACGTATTTGGAGTAGGTGGTGTAGCGCATGGCCAGCCGGGAAAGGGGAACGGGGAACCGGAACAGCCGCTTACGAAAGGTACGACAGGACAGCCGGACTCGCATGACTCTCTGCTCAGACCCCGTTTCCCGTTCCCCGTTCCCCTTTCCCGATTCCCCACACCATTCTACCCTGCAGCTGTGCCCGCCCCCTTTCCCGCCCTGCGCCACCGCAATTTCCGGCTGTTCTTCGCCGGCCAGTTCATTTCACTGGCGGGGACGTGGATGCAGGTCGTGGCTCAGGGCTGGCTGGTCCTCGAGCTCACCAACTCCGCCTTCCTGGTCGGGCTCGTTACCGCGCTCGAGTCATTGCCGATCCTCTTCCTCACGCTGTACGGGGGCGTGCTGGCCGACCGGGTGGACAAGCGCCGCGCCCTCCTCTGGCTGCAGGGCGGGATGCTGCTGGAGTCCCTGGTGCTCACGCTGCTCACGGCGACCGGACATATCACCGTTCCCGCGCTGATGATCCTCTCGACCGCGCTCGGCGCGCTCACCGCCTTCGAGGTGCCGATCCGACAGGCGTTCATGATGGAGATGGTGGGCCGCGAGGACCTGATGAATGCGATCGCGCTCAACTCCTCGATCTTCAACCTGACGCGGATTGTCGGCCCGGCGATCGCCGGTGGTCTGATCGCCGTGCTCGGCATGACCGCCTGTTTCGCGATCAACACCGTGAGCTTCCTCGCCGTGATCATCGCTTTTGTGCGGATGCGTCCCCCCTTTCCCGGCGCACGCACCGGCCCCCGGGGCGATGAACCGACCTTCGCCGACGGTGTCGCCTTTGCGCTCGGCCGGGCCGAGCCGCGCGCGCTGCTCGCCCTTGCGGCCATCCTCAGCGTCTTCGGCACGTCCGCCTGTCTGGCCATGCTGCCGGTGTACGCCCGGGAGGTCCTGGCGCTCGGCGCTGGCGGCTACGGTATGCTGATGGCGGCGATTGGCGTCGGCGCGGCGGCTGGCGCACTGACCATGGCAGTGATCGGCCAGCGGTTCAACCGTCGGCTGGTGATCCGCTGGGCCGCGCTGCTGTTCGCGTCGAGCCTCGCGATCTCGGGTGTCCACGCCTCATTCGCGCTGGCGCTGGGTGGCCTGGCGCTCGCCGGGTTCGGCAGCGTGCTTGCCGCGATCAGCATCAATACCCTGCTGCAAACCGAGGCCCCGGACCACCTGCGTGGCCGGGTCATGGGGTTCTATTCGTTTGTCGTCCTGGGTCTGGCACCGTTCGGCGCGCTGGAGGCCGGGTGGGTCTCCGAACACCTTGGCGTGCCGATGTCCTTCGCGCTCGGCGCCGCGGTCTGTGGCGCGGCGGTGCTCCTCCTGGCACCGGCAAAGCCGCGGCTGGCGGTTGGCGGCGGGCGGTAACCTGCGGTATCGTGGGGTAGGCGGTAGGCGGTAGGCGGTAGGCGGTAGGCGTAGGCGTAGGCGGTAGGCGGTAGGCTCAAGGCGGGATGCTGATCCCTGGCATGTGTTCGCGCCTCGCGCCTCTTTTCACCTTCACCTCACTCCCCCATGCTCATCACCATCTCACGTCAGTTCGGGGCCGGCGGATCCGAAGTCGCTCGGCTGGTGGCGAACGGGCTCGGCTGGAGCGTGGTCGATAACGAAATCATCGACCGGGTGGCCCGGCTGGCGGGCCTCACTCCCGATGTCGTGGCGCAGCAGGATGAGCGGATCCCCGGCTTCGTCGAGCGACTCGCGCGGGCCCTCACCGCCTCGTCGCAGGAGTACGCCGTGCCGGAGCTTGGCGTTGCGCTGCGTCCGGAGGAGCCAAGCCTCGTGCGATTGACGGAACTGGTGGTGAAGGAGGTTGCGGCGGAGGGGAAGGTCGTGCTGGTGGGACGGGCGGCGCCGGCGGTGCTGGGCCAGAGCGAGGACACGCTGGATGTGAAGCTGGTGGCGCCCCGTCCCTTCCGGATCCAGCTGGTCAGGATCGCTGAAGATCTCGACGCCCCGGCCGCCGAAGCGCTCATGGATCGCACCGACAGCGAGCGGGCCCGGTATCATCAGGAGCATTACGGCCGGGACTGGGACGACCCGGCGCATTTCCACCTGATCGTCAATACCGGATTGCTCGGGCTTGAGGGCGCGGCTGCCGTGATCCTGGCGCAGGCGCGGCGCATGGGGTGGTAACGGCGGGTGATAGGCGCGAGGCGCTGGGTGAATCTACCTTTTTGCGCCGACCGCTCACCGCCTGCCGCCTTCTCCCCACTCACCCCATCCCGCCCTTCCCATGGCCATGCTCCCGCCGCTCCGGCCGAGCCCGGCTGTAGCCCAGCTCCTCGCTGCGCGAGATGCGCTTCTGCGCGGCAAGGCCCTCGAGGATGAGTTCGCAGGCGCTGACCAGCATCGGTCCATCCTCCCGAGAGGAAAGTCCACCGGCGACTGCGGCGTTGAGCAGCCCCGGCACCACGCCGAAACCCTTGAGGCACAATTCGGTCTTTTCGTCGCCTTTCACCTTGAGCGCCCCGCCGCCGTCGAACCAGGTGACGATGGTGTCGAGCCCGATCTCCCCCATCCGCTCATCCAGTGTCCGACCCGCCGCGCGACGCACCAGCTCCCGGGCAATCGTCTCCGGCCCCTGGATCTCGCCCTCGTACTCGAGCTCGATCTTGCCGGTGATGGATGGCAGTGACGCGTACACATCGCTTACCCTCGGCACGACGCTCGCTTCACCGGTGAGCAGGGCCCGTCGTTCGGCACTGCTGACAGCATGCTCCAGGACGCTGATCGGCAGCCGCTGGCTCACCCCGGAGCGACGGTCGATCCGCGTGTCCTCCCGCGCCTCGAAGGCGATCCGCTCGATCAGCTCCTGCAGGAACTCTGGCACCCGCACCGGCCGTCCGCCACGCGAGGTCCACGCCTCCTGGGACGTGATCGCCATGCCGAGCTCGACGGTGCGCGGGTAATGGGTCAGCACCTCCGAGCCGATCCGGTCCTTGAGCGGCGTGATGATCTTGCCGCGCGCGGTGTAGTCCTCGGGGTTGGCGGTAAAAGCCATCAGGAGGTCCAGCGGCAGCCGCACCGGATAGCCTTTGATCTGGACGTCCCCCTCCTGCATGATGTTGAAGAGTCCCACCTGCACTTTGCCCGAGAGGTCTGGCAGCTCATTGATGGCGAAGATGCCGCGGTTGGCCCGCGGCATCAGGCCAAAGTGCATGGTGAGCTCATCCGACAGCAGGTGCCCGCCTTTGGCCGCCTTGATCGGATCGACATCGCCGATCAGGTCCGCCACCGTGACGTCCGGGGTGGCCAGCTTCTCCACGTAGCGCTGTTCCCGCGGCAGCCAGGCGATCGGTGTCGCATCGCCGCACTCGGCCAGCCGCTCCCGGCCGAACTTGGAGATCGGCTGGAAGGGATCGTCGTTCACTTCGCTCCCGGCGACGATCGGGATGACCTCGTCGAGGAAGCGGGTCAGCTGGCGCAGGATCCTGCTCTTGGCCTGGCCGCGCAGCCCCAGGAGGATGAAGTGATGTCGCGCCAGCAGGGCGTGCGTCAGTTGCGGAACGATCGTGTCTTCGTAGCCCACGATGCCGGGAAAGAGCGGCTCGCCGCGTTCGAGCGCCACGAGCAGGTTGCTGCGAAGCTCTTCGCGGACGATCCGGCCACGCAACGGCCGTTCGGCCCACGGGGAGCGCTTGAGATCGCCAAGAGTCTGGGGCAGACGAGTCATGAGAGGGGCGTACCTGGAACGAGAAACCTTGAACAAGGAACGGGAAGAGCGCTGGCCGAAAGCTGCCAAGCTCCTCCCGTCGCGGCAACAGTCAGGAGTCAGACCCCGTCGGGGCGGTGACGTTCCCGCGGGACGGATCAGTCGTCAGCCGTCGGCCATCAGCCGTCAGCCGTCAGCCATCAGCCGTCAGCCATCAGCCATCAGCCATCAGCCGTCAGTCGGCAGCGGCTCCGCCTGCTGCCTATCGCCTTTTCCCTCTTCCCTCAAAATCCCCAATAGCACACCACCGTCTGATTCCCGCTCGCATCGGCGGCATAGGGGGAGAAGCCCTGCGCGCGGCTGGCGGCGTAGGCCGCGAGCGCCGCGCTGCGGCTGCCGCAGGAGCCCACGTAGTCCTCCGTGCCGATGAAGAACGCCCGCCCGCCCGGAAGCAGCCCGTTCCCGCGCCACCCGATCAGCTCGGCCTCCGACTGGCGGTCGTACTGCGGCGCATACACCTCCTCATGCGAGATGCCATCGAGCAGCATGGCGAAGGCCTGCCCGCCGCTCACGCCGAGCCGGGTGATGTCGCTGGTGGCGTTCTGCATCACGAACAGATGGTTCGGGTATTTCGCGCGGAGCCGCCGGATCAGGTCGAGCCCGCCCTGTCGGCAGGCGGCGGAGCAGGGGCCGTTGCTGCTCGATGGGCCATGTTCCACGATCTCGAAGTTGTCGAAGAAGAACCCGTCCACGCCGCGCGACACCAGGCGTGGTGCGACATGGTCGAGCAGCAGCCGCTGGTAGCTGGTGTCGCCCACATCCATCCACTCTTCGTCGGGGTAGCCGGCATAGCTGCCGCGCCGGGCCGCGAGGTTGGCCTGACAGGACACGAAGCCCGCCGGCACCGTCGCCCAATAGCGCCGGTAGTGCTCGCAGCTGCCGAGATTGAAGTAGCTGATGACCCGGTTCCGGCCCCCCGCCTTGAGCTGGCTGATCTCCGCCGTGCTGAAGTTCCCGGCATCGGGGTCGGCGTCGATGTTGATGATCCGGAAGGTGGCTGCGACGGTGTCGAGATTCCCCATCTGCGAGGCTGTGCCGTAGAACGAGACCCAGGGGGCCAGGGCGGGGAAGCCGCGCCCCGGACTGGCCGCAGGGACCGTGTCGATCGGCCCGGGGGGGCCGGGATCCCCGGGGCCGTCCCCGGCGCCGCAGGCGACCACGCCTAACACCACGGTCAGTATCCACATTCCGAAGCTTGACATGTGAGCCTCTGGTCTTAACTTGCGCGCGGTTTTTGGGGCGTCGGCGAACGCCCGGCCATCCATCCGCGGTTTCAACCACGCTTTGTGAGGATTGACCAGATGAAGAAGATGCTTGTAGTGGCGGGGCTCCTGGCCTTGGCTGCCTGTGGCAAGAAGGAAGCGGCTGTGCCGGCCGTGGATTCGACCGCCACTGCCCCGATGATGATGGACTCCACGTCCACGATGCCTCACGATTCCATGATGCCGCGGGACACCTCGAAGGCGATGTAATCGGGCTCACGCCCATGCCGGACCATACGGGGCTGCCGAATCAGGCAGCCCCGTATGGCATCCGGAAGCGGCGCGCCCCAGCAACCAGCAGCGCGCCAGGTCCCGTGCGGGGCGGGCAGTCCAGGATGGTCCGGGCGTGGGGCGGCGGAGCAGGGAATCCTCTGCCGCCGGTGATCAAGATGAGCCGCTGAGGGCGGGTGCGAAGGGCAGGGCGACAACTCGTGCCGGCGCACCCGCCGCCAGGACGCTGCCGTCGAGCGCGATCTCCCGACGGACGAGCCCGAGGCCGATCACCCGCTCGCCGAGCCGCAGCAGGGATGTCACCGCGCCCGCATCGCGACCCTCCTCCCCCACAATCCCCCGCTCATCCACGGCGGGTGTGCCCTCCCAGATCAGCCCCCGCAGCTCCCGGTTGGGATGCCCCCGGAAATGCAGCCGAGCGACGGTCTCCTGCCCGGTGTAGCAGCCCTTCGTGTACGACACGCCGGCATTCTCGTCGAAGCGGACCTCCTGTGGCAGCGTCTTCTCCAGGATTTCGGCACCGAGGCCGGGCCAGCCGGCAAGCATTCTGAAGGCGAGGCTGTCCTCCGCCGTACCGGAGGCGAGCCCCGCGGCGGTTAGCGACGCGTGGAGCGAGCCCACCGCGGCCTTCGGGCCAATGATCAGCCCCTGGAACGGGGCCGCTGGTGCCGGGCGCCCGAGGATCAGTTCAGCCTCTCCGGCATTCTGTGGGCTGCACCCGCCGCCCATGGTCGCAGGCAGGGCGTGCCCCAATGCCTCCATCCGTCCGGCGACCGGCTCGCCGTGGAGCCAGAGTGATTCCCAGTCCGCGCTCCGGTCGGTGACCTTTGCGAGCCGCGGCGGCATCGTACGAAGGAAGATCGTCGCGACCCCGTCGTGCCCCGCCGGCTCCGTGATGAAGAGCAGGCGCTCGCTGGAGATCCGGAACGTCCACCCGTCCGCGACGATCATTCCCTTGGGCGTAAGCAGGGCGCCATACACCAGGGCGCCATCGCCCGGCTTGACCAGGTCGTTGGTGAGCAGGCCCTGCAGGCAGGTGAGTGCGCCGGGCCCACGAACCTCGAAGATCGCGGCGGGACTGAGCCGCTGCATCCCGGTCGCGCGCAGTTCACGCAGCCGCTGTGGCGAGATGGTGGGAATGGTCATGGCGCTGCTGCCCAGGGGAGGTCGCGCGGATGATGGCCCTGCAGGTCCTCCCAGACCAGGTCCGCGCCCACCAGCTCGGTGGCCGGATGGGAAGTGGCGACCATGGCGCAGCGCAACCCGGCGCCGCGCGCAGCGGTCAGTCCCGGAAGGGAATCTTCGATCACGACCACCTGCTCCTTCGCCAGCCCGAACCAGGCCAGCCCCCGGACATATCCCGACGGATCGGGTTTGCACGCCGCGACATCTTCGGCGGCCACGATCGTCTCGAACAGCGGGAGCAGGCCGGCGGCGCCAAGCACCAGCTCGATCTCGCGCCGCAGTGCGCCGGAGACGACGGCGAGGCGGATGCCATCGTCGGCGGCGGCGCGGATGAAGTCGGCGGCGCCCCCAACCAGTACCATCGACGCGCGGATCGCCCGCTCGTAGCGCGCCGCCTTCCGCTCGACCGCTTCGGCGACCCGCTGGTCATCGTCCGGCAGCCCCATGCGCCGGAAGGTGAACCGGAAGCACTCGCGATCATCGAAGCCGAGGTAGTCGCGGTAGTAGCCCGCTTCGTCGAGGATGTAGTGGTAGCTGGCGAGTGTCTCGATCACGGCGGCGCAGTGCTGCGGCTCGTCGTTGATGATGACGCCGTTGAAATCGAACAGGATGGCACGGGGCATGGCGGGAAGATAGCGGGGGATGGGCGCGGGGCGCGGGGCGCGAGGCGGCTGGGTGTCGTGCAGGAGTGGTTCCGGGCCATAGCCTGCGCTCTGCTGTTTTTCGCCTCGCGCCTATCGCCTATCGCCTGCTGTCTCGTACGACCAATCCAGCAACTCCACCGGATGCACCACCTGGATCGGCAGCCCGGCCGCGCGCAGGCCGGCGCCGATCTGCATCAGGCACCCCGGATTCCCGGTGGCGACGAAGGCCGGGCGCGGGGTGGCCTCCGCAAGGCTCGTGATCTTGGCCTCCAGCACGGTGCGCGACATCGCCGGTTCCAGCAGCGAGTAGATCCCGGCGCTGCCGCAGCACTGCTCGCTGCCGGGCAGCAGCTGCAGCCGGAGGCCGGGGATGGCATGCAGCACCGCGAGCGGCGCCGCGTGGACCCGTTGGGCATGCTGCAGGTGACAGGGCGCATCATACGCGACGTCGAGATCGAGCGGGGCGCCCGGCACGGGGCCGCGGTCGGCCAGCAGCTCGGTGACATCCCGGACCCGGGCGCCAAGCTCGGCGGCGTCGGGTGTGCCCAGCAGGTGGGCGTACTCCTTGAGCAGCGCGCCGCAGCCGGCGCTGTTGACCGCGATCAGGTCGGCGGTGCCGCGAAAGGCCGCCACGTTGGCACGGGCAAGTGCCGCGGCGCCGGCACGGTCGCCGGCATGATCATGCAGCGCACCGCAGCAGACCTGGCCCGGCACCTCGACGACCCGATAGCCGTTGCGTGTGAGCGTTCGCCGGGTTGCGTCGTGCACATGACCGAATAGCGCATCCATCACACAGCCGCGGAACAGTGCGACGGTGATCGCTTCGCGCCCGGCGCCTTCCGCTTCTTCCCTCGAGGCGGTCACCGCCCTTCGCCGCGGTTCGGTCGCCGCCACCATCCCCAGCGAGAAGCCCAACGAACCCCGGCCGGCCAGTGCCCGGGCGAGACCGAGCTCTCGCATCCACCGTGTCAGCGTGAAGACCGGTCGCCAGAGCCAGCGGCGGCTGAACAGGCCGAGGACGATGCGGGCCAGCGGGCGCAGCCCGCGTCGCTGGACCAGGAGCTCGCGCGCGGCCTCGAGCCCCCGGCCATAGCCGACACCCGCCGGACAGACCGGCTCGCAGCCCCGGCAGCCGAGACAGGAATCGAGGTGTTGCAGCAGCGCGGCGTCGTCGGGTGCCACCTCGCCACGTTCAAGCGCGCGCATCAGCACGATGCGCCCGCGCGGACTGTCGGCCTCGTCGCCGGTGGCCAGATAGGTGGGGCAGGCGGGCAGGCAGAAGCCGCAATGCACGCAGGGGTCGAGTGCGCTGAAGGGGGAACTGCTACTCACCCAGGCCCTCGAGTGCGACGGCGATCGACTGCCGTGGATCGAAGGTGTCGCGCAGCCGGCCGACCAGCGGGCCGACCCCTTCCCTGTACGCGCCGAAGTGGCCGACACTCCGACGAATCGGCCACGGGGCCCGCTCCAGCGTCAGCGGCACCTCCCGGGTGGCGAGCAGCAGGCGCAGCGCGCGCAGTCGGGGCGCGTCGACTTCTCCCGCCCAGCGGACCGCGCCGCTGGTGATCCCGGCGGCAAGCAGTCCTTCGCCGAGGTGCGCGAGCAGGATGTCGAGCAAGGGCTCGAGGCCGTCGGCGGGTGTGCCGAGACGGATCACGATGCCGCCGCCGAGCGGCGCGCGCGCGACCAGATTCCACAGTGTTGCCGCCCGTTCCACCGTGGCGGCTTCCCACCGAATCCCCGTCTCGGCTCCGAGCCGGTCTGTTTCCGCCGACACTCCTTCCGCGGTTCCCGACAGGCGCACCGCGAGGGTCCAGTCGGGGGTCGCGGCGAGTGTGGGCGAGAGCAGCTCGAGGGCGATCGTGCTGATGCCGGATGCCATCGCCCGCCGTCCGGCATCGAGCAGGTCGAGGCGTCCCCCCTGGGCCAGGAGGGTCAGGTCCACCGCGGGCTGTGCCCGCAGCCGCAGGTGGAGGTCGGTGATGACACCGAATGCGCCGAAGCCGCCGGCATGCAGCTTGGTGAGGTCGTAGCCGGCGACATTCTTCACTACCCGTCCCCCCGCCGCGACCAGCCGCCCGTCGCCGGTGACAACGGTGCAGCCCAGCACCTGGTCTCGCACCGGACCGAAGCCATGCCGGAGCGGGCCCGCGGTACCCGTCGCCACGACCGACCCGATGGTCCGGTCCGGTCGTCCCGGCGGATCGACCGCGAGCCAGAGCCGGTGGGGCAGCAACGCCGCGCGCAGCGCCTCCATGGTCACCCCGGCCTGCACCGTGGCGACGAGATCGGCGGGACTGAGGCTGATGATCCGGGTGAGCCCGCGAGTCGAGAGCGCCAGGTCCGCGGGGGCATCGGCCGGCAGCCAGGTCCCGTTGCCCTCGATCCGGATCTTCCACCCTTCATCCAGCGCCGCCTGACACACCAGCACCAGCGCATCATCGCTCTCGGGCACGGCGCGCGGCAGGCCGCGCGGATCCCGTTCGACCCCTTCGGGTCCCAGCAGGCGGGTGAGTCGTTCCGCGACGGTGTTGCTCACAGGGCGTTGCTCCGGTGCCATTCGCGGCAGGTATGGAGGGGAAACACCTTTCCCGGATTGGCGCGGGCGTCCGGGTCGAAGACGCGGCGCACCTCGCACATGAGGTCGAGCGTCGCCGGGGAGAACGCCTGGGGCATGTACTCCATCTTGTCCGACCCGACTCCATGCTCCCCGGTCATGCTGCCTCCGGCTGCGAGACAGGCTTCCATGATCTCCCGGCTCGCCTGGGCGACCCGCTCACTCTGCCCCGGGCCGCGCCGGTCGAAGGAGATGCACGGGTGCAGGTTGCCATCCCCGGCGTGGAAGACGTTGCTGATGGCGAGCTGGTACCGGTCGCGAATCGTCGCGACCTGATCGAGAATCGCTGGAAGCGCGGAACGGGGAACGACCGCGTCCTGCACCGCCAGATCCGGGGCAATCCGTCCGAGCGCGCCGAAGGCTTTCTTCCGTCCCTGCCAGAGGCGGGCCCGCGCCGCGGGATCGGTCGCGCTCGTGACGCTGCGGGCCCCGTTGGCCGCGAGGAGCGCTTCCACGACCACCGCATCGGCCGCGACCGCCTCCGGCGAGCCGTCGAGCTCCACCAGCAGAACCGCGGCGGCGTCGGTCCGTGCGCCGGTCGCGTAGATCGAGGCTTCGACCGCGCGGATGCAGGACTGATCCATCATCTCCAGCGCCGCTGGCACGACCCCGGAGGCGAGAATCGCGGTGACCGCCTCGCTCGCGGCCCGCAGCGCCATGAAGTCGGCGAAGATCGTCTGGATCATCCGCGGCACCGGTTCAAGCCGGACCGTGATCTCCACTGCCACGCCGAACATCCCTTCACTGCCCACGAAGAGCCCGACCAGGTCCGGTCCCCATGGCTCTCCGTGCGGCGAGCCGAGTCGTGCCAGCTGTCCGTCGGGCAGGATGACATCCAGCGCCGTGACATGGTTGGTGGTCACGCCATACTTGAGGCAGTGCGGCCCGCCGGCGTTCTCCGCCACATTGCCACCAATCGTGCACGCGCTCTGGCTGGACGGATCCGGCACGTACTGCAGCCCGGATGGTGCGGCCGCCTCCGACAGCCTGGTGTTGATCACGCCCGGCTCCACGACCGCGCGCCGCTGCCCGGGATGAATGGCGAGAATGCGATGCAGCCTGGTCAGGGTGATCAGCACCGCGTCCATTCCCGCCAGCGCGCCGCCGGACAGGCCGGTGCCGGCGCCACGCGCCACGAAGGGCACGCCCAAGAGGTGCAGCAGGCGGAGGACCGCGGCCACCTCGTCCCTCGTGCCCGGGAGGACGACGACGCCGGGCAGCGATTCGTGAGTGGGCAGCCCGTCGGCGGCGTAGGTGGCGCGCTCGGCGGCACGGTACCGCACCCACCGTGGACCGACGATGCGGCCCAACGCCTCGACCAGCGCGGGGGTCATGTCTCCGTCACGATGTCGTGGCCATGGTGCCCTTTCCCGTTGCTGCGCGAACGCACCTTGACCTCGGATCGGGACTGGACCTGCTGCACCAGCGCGGGCAGGAGACGGAGCAGGGTGCGCGTGCGTTCGCGGGTGGAGCGCTCGGCCAATAATTGCCCGCGCGATTCGAGATCGTTCTCGATCAGCGCGCTCACCTGGAAGGAAAACGCCTCCGGGTCATCGGCCCAGGGCTCCAGGTCGGTGTTGGCATCGGCCAGTATCCGCAGTCCCGTGCGCGCCGCCTCGGCCAGAGCGCGGAGTCCGCGCCGCTCCTCGGCGAGTGGCGCCGTGCCCGGCTGATCGTCAAACCCGTCCACCGCCCCGACCAGGTACGGCTTGCCCTCATCGAGCCGGGCCCGCAGCGCGAAGCGCCGCTCGCCCACCACCACGATTGCAGACCGGCCATCGGGCAACAGCTGGCTGGCCTGAATCATGGCGCTGCAGCCGAGCGCCCCGGGGCCCGGGTCGGGATCGGCAGTGATGCCAAAGCGCTTGTCCCCTCCCAGGCAGTCGGCCAGCATCTGCCGATAGCGCGGCTCGAAGATGTGGAGGGGAAGCGGCTCGCCGGGGAAGAGGACGAGTTTGAGGGGAAAGAGGGGGAGGCGGGAAGGCATGAACAGAAACTACAGCCGTTGGCCGTTGGCCGTTAGCGAACCGGCAACGAAAACCCCCCGGCGGTTGTTCCGGGGGGATCGATCCTGGTCCTGCACCTAATTCGGCCAACGACCAACGGCCAACGGCTAATGGCCAACGGCCGCTATGCTGCTACCCAAAACCCCTTCAGCCCCTTCACATCCGGTGACTCGCGCAGCTTCTCGAAGGCCCGTTCCCGGATCTGACGGATGCGCTCGCGGGTGACGCCGAGCAGCTCGCCGATCTTTTCGAGCGTCAGCGCCTCGCTGCCCTCCTCGAGTCCGTAATAGAGGTACAGGATCTTCCGCTCACGGGGGGTCAGATACCGGGTGAAGATCCGGTCGATGAACTCGCGCATCAGCCGTGCGTCGGTGCCTTCCTCGATCTCCGCGCCCTGGGCGCCGGCGAAGCGCTCACCCACGGTGCCGCTGCTCTTCTCGCTCCGTTCCACTGGGGCATCCAGCGAAAGCTCCGCCGAGGTCATGCGCCGGGCCGAGCGGATGTTGTCGACCGAATCATTCAGGGCAAGCGCGATCTCTTCGTCGGTCGGTTCGCGGCCGAGTTCCTGGGAGAGGAAGCTCTCCGCGCGCGACATCCGGATGAGGGCGGAGTTCTGATTGAGCGGGATGCGCACGCTGCGGGTCTGCTCGGCGAGTGCCTTGAGCACCGCCTGGCGAACCCACCAGACGGCGTAGGAGATGAACTTGACCCCATGCTCCGGGTCGAACTTCCGCACCGCCTTGAGCAGCCCCTCGTTGCCGATGGCGACGAGCTCGGAGAGGTCCAGGCCGTGGCCCTGGTACTTCTTCACATAGGAAATGACGAAGCGGAGGTTGGCCGTGACCAGGCGTTCCGCCGCTTTTTCATCCCCCCCCTGGGCCAGCCGGGCCAGCCGCTTCTCCTCGGCCGGGTCGGTGATCATGGGGAGCTTCTGGATGTCCTGAAGGTACTGGTCGAATGCCCCAGTCGCGGTCGGACGGAAGAACGCCTTGGGACGGCTCTTCTTAAGCGAAGGCATGACTGCTCCGCACGGGTGGCCCAACGGGTTGTCTGCTGAGGTGCGGTCGTGACAGTGACCGCGGAGAGGTGTGCGAATATAGGAGGTGACAAAAATTCGGTCAAGCAGTTTCTATTTTCCACATCACAAATCGTTCATTCACATCCGGTTGCGGCGTTTGTCCACGGTCGGAGCTCGCCCACTGGGAATATGCCGCTCGTTGTGCGATTGTAAGTTATTGTATTGAAATGGCTTGCGTGGCGTTGATATGTCGATCTATTGCGGACAACCGGTGGAGATATGTGGCTTCAGGCCAATCCGGTGAGGGCGGCACGGAGCATTTCCGTCGGCACGGGGACGGTCCAGTGGCCGTCACCCTCATGCATCGTCCCCAGTTCACATGGTAGCGACAGTCGGACCTGGCCATCGCGGTTCTTCTTGTCGTGCGTCATCGCGGCCAGCGCGGTCGAGACCTCGACCCGATCGCCGCTCCGGGTTGGGAGACCCAGCGTGCGCAGCAGCGTGGTCACCCGCTCGGCGAGGTCGGCGGGTGCCAGCCCGAGTTGTCCGGCGATGCGGCACTCCGCAATCAGCCCGAGGCCGACAGCTTCGCCGTGCGGCAGGCGATAGCGGGATTCCTGCTCCAGCCCGTGGGCGATCGTATGACCGGCGTTCAGGATGGCCCGGCGGCCCGCTTCGCGCTCATCCGCACTGACGACCGCTGCCTTGATGATCACGCTCTGGTGCACGAGGTGGGTGAGCGCCTCGAGATCACGGGCCAGCAGCCGGCGGGCGTTGGTCTCCATCCACCCGAAGTATGCCGCATCGGCGATCAGGCCGTGCTTGACCGCCTCGGCCAGCCCCGCGCGGAATACCCGATCGGGCAGGCTGAGCAGGGTCAGTGGGTCGGCGACGACGATCGCCGGGGGATGAAAGGCGCCGATCAGGTTTTTGCCGGCGGGTGTATCGACTCCGACCTTGCCGCCCACCGAGGCGTCGAGCATGGCCAGCAGTGTGGTGGGCACCTGCGCATACGGCACTCCGCGCAGGTATGTCGCCGCGACGAATCCAGCCAGATCTCCGACGACGCCACCACCGAGGGCGACCACCCCTGCATCACGGCCGATGCCGGCGGCGAGCATCTGATCCGACAGCTGCAGCCAGGTTTCCCGCGTCTTGCTCGCTTCGCCGGCGGGGAAGGTCAGCCGGGTCTCGCACTTGAGCCGGATGCCGGCATCGCTGGCCCGGGCGCCAAGCGCACGGGCGTCGGTCGTCGCACGGGTCCACTCGTCGTAGTACCGTCCCACAATGTCGTCGGTGATGAGCACCAGCGGACGGGTACCCATCGCCGTCGCCAGCATCTCGGGCAGTGCCAGCAGGGCGCCGGGCTCGATATGCACGTCGTAGGAACCGAGGGCGTGGCGGACGGGGACGGTGGGCATGAAGGTGGCAGGTGACAGGTGGCAGGCGATCGGCGGTGGACGGTGTCGAGTTGGACCTCGAGCCCCGACCGCCTGCTGAACGTTGAGTGCTTCTCGCCAACGGCTAACGGCTAACGGCTAACGGCTGACGGCTGACGGCTGATCGCCGACGGCTCCGACCCCTACCACGTCACATCCCCCGCCCCATCACGATGATTGGCCAGTCGGGCCAGCGCGAAGAGCAGGTCGGAGAGGCGATTCAGGTAGACCAGGAACAGCTCCGGCACGGCGGCCTCGTGTGACAGGCGCACGACGCTCCGCTCGGCCCGGCGGCAGACGGTGCGGGCGAGGTGCAGCGCCGCCGCCTTGGGCGTCCCCGCCGGCAGCACGAATGCGGTGAGCGGCGGGAGTTCACGATCCGCCTCGTCGATGGTGCGCTCGAACACCGCGACCCGAGCCTCGGTGAGTTCGGCCTTCTCCAGCGCCTGACGCACCCGCTCCGGATCCGGCGTGGCGAGATGGCCGCCCAGGGCGAAGAGGTCACGCTGAATCCCCTCGAACAGCGGGTCCATGAAGTGCACCGGCTGAGTGGCCCGTACGACCCCCAACGCGGAGTTGAGCTCGTCGACATCGCCGTAGGCCTGGACCCGGGAGTGGTCCTTCGCCACCCGCCCGCCGCCAAACAGGCCGGTCTCACCGGCATCACCGGTCTTGGTATAGATCTTCATGGCCGGGAAGATAGGGGTAGAGCCCGAAGTCAGCTATCAAGCGTTCAGCATTCAGCAATCAGCAATCAGCAATCAGCGATCAGCGATCAGCGATCAGCGATCAGTGATCAGTGATCTGCTGACCGCTGACTGCTGACTGCTGACTGCTGACTGCTGACTGCTCCTAACTCCCACGCCGCACCTCGTACAGCAGCACGTCATCAATCTCCTCCTCCCACACCGTCCCCGCGATCCGCATCCCCACTTTTTCCGCGACGCGGCGGGCGCCGGTGTTGTCGGGCGGGATGCTGGCGCAGACGCGGTGGACGCCACGCTGGCGCAGGGCCCATTCGACCAGTGCCTCGGTGGCTTCGGTGGCGAAGCCATGTCTGGCGGCGCCGGGGTAGGTCGCATAGCCGATCATCACCGCGCCGTCCGCATCGGGCGGTCCGCCGAAGCCGAGGGCGCCGGTGACCTCGCGGGTGGCGCGGTCCACGGCGAGCCAGGTCCACCAGCCGAGCGTGTCGGGCGCGGTGCGCAGCTGGTCGCGCACCTGCGGGAGCAGTTCCTCCATGAGGGGCGGCGGCTGTAGCGGAACGGGGAACGTCACTCCGGTGAGCCGGTGGAGGCGCTCGGTGTCGCCTGCGAGCAGCGCGTCGATCGCATCGGCGGTGAAGGGCAGCAGTTCGAGGCGGCTGGTGGTCAGCATGGGTCCTCCACGAATGCGGCCGCGACGACGGTGTTCCCTCGCGGCTCGAGGATTACCCACAGCACACTGTCGTCTTCCACGTTCACCTGTTCCATCCAGAGGTAGTCCCGCCCGAAGGCAAAGCCGCTGACCAGTTCGAGCCGGCGCCAGAAGAGCGGCAGGGTGCGCTGGCCACGCGCCCCGACCAGTCGTCCGCGGCGCCGGTCCAGCAGGGTGGGGCGGAACACCACCTGGCGCCAGACCCCGCTCGCATCCCACACCATGACGATCGCGGCAACGGCATCGGCGCCGCTCGCGGTACGGCGCCGCTCCCGCAGGGAGACGGCGTACCGGATGCGCCCGTCATCGAGCCGGAACGGCAGCACGTCGGCGGCGTCGTCGTCGTTGAGCCCATTGAGTTCCAGCCGGTGACCGGTCGGGGTCGCCAGCGGGAGGTCTCGTGCGGACAGCCGGTGCGCCAGCAGCGAGTCCAAGGCGCGACTGGTCCAGATGAGCAGGCTGTCGGTGAGGTCTGGCCCCGGTGGCGGCAGCGCCTCGCGGAAGCGGCGGTCGGTGAAGAGATCGTCGCCCGGCCCGCGAAACGACCCGACGACCGGCCCGCGGAGGGACGGCCCATTGCCGCGGGCCTGATCGACGATGAACTCCGCCTGCGCCCCGCGCCAGCCGCAACTCGCGCCTTGCAGGACGATGCGCTCGAGCCGCACCGGGGTGTGGCCATCGGGAGAGCCCACCATCAGGGTCTGCTGGAGGATCGTCGAATCGACCTTCGGGTCCAGCGTGATGGTGACGCGGCGGTCCGCCAGCCAGGCCCAGATGTCTCCCCGGCGATCCCGCACCGGCCGGTAGCGGCGGGCGAGGCCGGCGATCAGGCCGCTATCGCTCGAGAGGAGATGGACCTCCCGACGCGTGCCTTCGCCGACGAAGCTTCCGGCGATGCGGCCGGTCGAGTCGAGCCGGGCATCACTGGCGATCGTCGCCTGGTCCAGGGCGGCGGGTGGCCGCTCGGTGGTGAGGTCGTCAATGAGCCCGCCGATCGCCGCGCAGGCCGGCAGCAGGAGGAGAGCCAGGCTCAGCCAGAGAGCAGCGCGGTTGCAGGTTCGGCGGGCGAGAGGCATGGTGGACTCCGAGAGGTCAGCACGGCGGCCGGCGTGCGCTATCGACTGTACGCTCGCGGCAGCGTCACCGCCAGAGAGCGCAACCCGCTCCTCGGCGCGGACCGCGGGGTGCTTCACGACTTCGATGCTACGGCTCCAGCGCGGCCAGCATCTCCTCGACCCGGCTGAACTTGAGGCGGGGACGTCCGATGGCGGCCCCGCCACTCTTCTCGAGCCCATCGAGTCGCTGCCAGTCGGCCCAGGTCACGACGCGCACTCCCCGTTGGGCCAGCAGCTGGTCCACGCCAGTCTGTGACGCCTCGGCCGGTGCTGGCAGGGTACCCGCGGCCAGGTCGGCGAGCAGCAGGTCGGCGCTCTCGACGGCATCCGGCTTGTTGGTGCCGATCACGCCACTCGGCCCGCGCTTGATCCAGCCGACGACATACTCGCCCGGCGACGGTGCGCCATCCCGGATGATTCGTCCGCCGGTGTTGGGAATGACGCCGCGCTTCTTGTCCAGCGGCAACTCGGGCAGGCCGGTGCCGAGGTAGCCGACCGAACGGAAGACCAGGCCGACGGGCAGCGTCTCGGTCTCGCCTGTCGCCTCCGCCTTTACGTCGCCACCACTGCCGGGGATGAGGCGGTTCTTCATCAGCACGATCCGTTCGACCCGACCGTCGCCTTCCAGCGCGACCGGAGAGCGGAGGAAGCGGATCGCGATCGTTCGCGGCTTGCCCGTCGCCGGCTTGGCCGCAAAGCCCGCGAGCGTCTGCAGGTTGCGCTCGGTGCTCTTGTCGTCCGCTGCCGCGAGGGCCGCCGCGCTCGCGGGGTCGAGCACCAGCTCCGCGGCTCGGACGTCGATGTCGGCGGCCTCCATCTCGCCCAGCTCCTTCAGCTCCGGGTTAGTGTACGCGCCCTGCGCTGGCCCGCGCCGCCCGATCATGTAGATGGTCCGTACCCGGCTGTGCCGCAGGCCCTCGAGCGCGTGCTGGGCGATGTCGCTGCCGTGCAGCTCCTCCGGGGTGCGCGCGAGGATCCGCACCACGTCGACCGCGACATTCCCCATGCCGATGACCGCAACTGCCTCCTGGGTGAGGTCGAACTGCTGGTCGCGATAGTCGGGGTGGCCGTTGTACCAGCCGACGAAATCGGTGGCGGGATGACTGCCTGCGAGGGTTTCGCCGGGCACGCCGAGCGCCCGGTCGCTGGGGGCGCCGATGCCGTAGATCACTGCCGGATAGTGCGCGCGGAGCTCGGCGCAGCTCAGGTCGCGGCCGATGGTCACGTTGCCAAGGAACCGCACGCCGGGCTGGGTCGCGATCCGTTCGTAGATCCGGGTGACCGATTTGATTTTCTGGTGATCGGGGGCGACGCCGCCGCGAACCAGACCGAAGGGCGTCGGCAGCCGGTCGAAGAAATCGATCTCGACGCCCGGGTGCTGTTTCTGGAGGTGCTCGGCCGCATAGAATCCCGAGGGGCCGGTACCGACGATCGCGACGCGCAGGGGGAGTGGGGATGTCATGGCGCCGAAAAGTAATTCCTCATCCCATCTTCGGCCGCCAGAAGAACTCCAGCGTCGCGCCGCCGGGCCCGATGCGATCGGTCCGCAGGCCGAGCACCGCCGACTTGGCAAAATCGATCGCGAGGTGATCGTCGCCGACCAGCAGCAGCGCGGCGAGCTCACCGAGCCACGGCTCGTGCCCCACGAGGGCGACGAGCCGATCGCCGGTAGTCGCCCCGATCGCCTTGGCGATTGCCGCGAGCGCGGGAGGAGCCGCCAGCGCGGCGCAGGCGCCGGGCGGATCACACCCGACCACGTCGGCTGTCAGCGCGCTGGTCTGCCAGGCCCGGAGCCACGGACTCGACAGCAGGAGGTCCGGCACCAGGCCCTGGCGTCGCATCCGCTTGGCGACTTTCGCGTGCCGCTTGCGGCCGCGCTCGGAGAGGGGCCGCTCGGTGTCATCGGGCCAGAGGGCGGGGTTGCGATCGCCGGCATCGGCGTGGCGGATCAGGAGCAGGCGCATCGGGTACCCCGGGATCGGTGGTTGGATGTCATTCGGTGTGGGCGGTTCGCCATCGGGACGCACCGCAGGGGCCGCATATATGCGGCCCCTACCTGGTGCGCCCCCCGGCCCGCGCCAGGGCGACGACGATACTGTCGATCTGCGCCAGCATCTGGCGTCCGCCCAGCGCGTGATGATTGGCCTGCACCGAGAAGGTCAGGGTGCGACCGGGCAGCTCGATGTAGCCCGACAGCGTGTTGACGCGGGCGATGCTGCCGGTCTTGGCCCGCACCAGTCCTGCGATCGGGGTCTCGATGAACCGCCGCTTGAGCGAGCCGGTAGTGCCCGATTGCGGCAGTGCCGCGCTGAAGGTGGCATAGCCCGGCGTCCTCCGCATGTACTGCAGCAGGCGGGTGAAGGCGAGCGGTGAGACGAGATTCTTGGCCGAAAGGCCGGAGCCGTCGGCCAGGCTGAACAGGGTGGAATCGATCCCCATCGAGTCGATGAGCACCCGTCGCTCGACCATCAGGCCCGCGTCCCACGATCCGCTGGCCCCGAATTGGCGGCCCAGCTGCTTGAGCAGCATCTCGGCATACCAGTTCTGGCTGGTATTCAGGATCGGGAAGATCCAGTCGCGCAGCGGCCGACTGGTGGTTTCGGCCAGCGGCGGTGTGCGCCGCGCGGGCAGGGTGGCGAGTGAATCGGTGGTACTGCGGGTGGTGCCGGTGACGCTGATGCCCGCCTCGCTGAGGGCCTGGCGGAAGGCGCGGGCGGTGAAGAGATCCGGGTCCGGGAGCGCGAATGATTCGAGCCCCTCGTCATGATCGAGTGCGACCGTGCCCTCGGCCCAGAGCTGCAGCGTGCCGGGAACCCGGTACATCCGGTCGCCGATATCGCTTTCCCCGCCGGCGGCGACGGTGCGGGTCCGGTTTTCCAGGGTGACATCGCCGAGATTCGGCTCGAGCCGGAGCATCGCGGGCGCGTCGACCGCCGTGCCGGGCTGCCAGGTGATATCCACGCTGTTGTCGTTGAACCCCAGTCCGCTCACCGGCGCGGCATACCACCAGTTGAGGTCTTCACTGCTCCAGTCCCCGCGCGTCAGCTCGCCGGTAAACCAGCTCCCATCGCCGATGAGATCGCCCGCGACACTGGTGATGCCGTGCTCGGCCAGGCCCCGCGCGAGCTCGCGCAGCCGGGTAAAGGAATCGGTGTCGCAGACGCCGCTCAGAGTGGTGTCCGTCGCGTAGCACCGGCGGCCGAAGGTGGGATCGCCCCGGCCGTAGAGGACGAGGTCGCCCTCCAGGATGTGGTCCCGGACCGGTGCTGCGCTGTAGAGACTGGTGGTGACGGTCCAGTCGGCCGGCAGCATGGTGGCGGCCACCGCGCTGACGACCAGCTTGGTGTTGCTGGCGGGGATGAAGAGCCGGTCGGCGTTGCGGCCGTAGAGCAGGCGTCCCCGCTCGTCCACCAGGGCGACCCCCCAGAGCAACCGATTGAAGGGTGGGGCATCCAGCAGGGCATCGAGCTGGCGGACGGCGGCCTGAGGCAGTTGAGCGGGCAGCTCCGCCGGGGAGCCGAGCAATGTGAACAGCGCGAGTGGGAGCGCCGCCGTCACCAGCCAGCGTCGCGCTCGGTCGCGCCGCCGGTTAGCCGTCCCGGCGAGGTCGGATTGGTGTCGCCGTCTGTTCGTCTCATGTGTCCGATTCATGCACGTTCCCTGGTGAAGCGATCTGAGCGTTGACTCTATCGTGTAACTCCGCCATCCTACAGCACTTGGATCATGTCGTCAATCACGCTGCGCGCCGGGGGTTTCCCGCGCCACCCTGTCTGATTTTATGACGCACCGTCTTGCGGGCTTGCTGGTGCTGCTGTCGCTGGCCCTGTCGGGCGCGCCGTTGCACGCGCAGGAACCCGCCACGGTGATCCGTGGCCTCACCTTCCAGGGCAATCATGCGCTGGATGATGCCACGCTGAGTATCGCGATCGGCTCGACGAATTCCAGCTGGTTCGCCCGCAAGTGGTTTGTCCGCTGGCTGGGTCTGGGGGAGAAGCGCACCTTCGACCCGACCGAGTTCCGGCGGGATGTTCTCCGCCTGACGCTGCTCTATCGGCAGAGCGGATTCATGGAAGTGAAGGTGGATACGGTCGTGCAGCGAACCGGCAAGGACATTCGCCTCACGTTCCTGATCACGGAAGGCCGGCCGGTCGTTGTCTCCTCGCTCACAGTGAGCGGGCTGGACTCGCTTCCGCCGCATGACAGGAACAATATCCGCCAGGACGTTCCGCTGCGTGTCGGCCGTCCCTTTGACCGGTTCCGCTTCCAGGCCAGCGCCGACACCATCATCAGCCAACTGAGGAATCTGGGCTATCCCAGCGCCGAGGTCTATCGGACGTACAGCGTGGACCGGGCCGCGCGAGACGCGAAACTCGGTCTCGAGGCAGTGCCGGGGCCCCGCTCGACGTTTGGGGCGGTGACGGTCGTGGGCGCGAAGAAGGTCGACACCACCTTCATCCGCCAGCTCCTGCCGGCCCGGCCGGGCCAGCGCTTCAGTCAGCAGGAGCTCTTTCAGAGCCAGCGGAAGCTGTACCAGACGCAGCTCTTCCGCCTTGCGACCGTGACGATCGACTCCTCCAGCTTCCAGCCCGAGTCCGGCGTTGTGCCGCTCACGGTCGTGGTCGCGGAGGGTCCGCCGCACCGGGTGAGCAGCAGCGCGGGTTTCGCGACCAACGACTGCTTCCGTGGCGGGGCGGGCTACACCAACCGGAACCTCTTTGGTACCGGGCGGCTGTTCGATCTGTCGGCCCGGGTCGGCAAGGTGGGGGTCGGTCAGCCGTTCGACGCCGGGCTGGACCGCTCGATCTGTTCGAGTCTCAAGGACGACACGATCGCCTCTGCCCGCGCGACCTACAGCGTGACGGCGTCGATCCGGCAGCCACGCTTCTTCTCCCCGCTGATCACCAGTACTTACACCCTTTTTGCCGAGCGGCGCTCGGAATTCAAGGTGTACCGGCGGGAAGAGATCGGCGCCAGCGTCGGGTTGCGGCGTGAGACGGCGCGCAACGTTCCGATCGGTGTGGGCTATCGCCTCTCCTACGGCAACACGATCGCCTCCAGTGCCACCTTCTGCGCGTTCTTCAACGCCTGCACGCCGGGGGATGCGAGCCGCTTGCGGGAGAAGCGGGTGCTGGGCGTGGTCAGCGCGGGGATCAGCTGGCCGCGGGCCAACAATCCACTCGATCCCACCCGCGGTCACATCTACGCCTTTGACCTGAACCACAGCTCGCGCTTCACCGGCAGCGCACGGCTGCAGGAATTCACCCGGGTGACCGCGGACCTGGCCTGGTACAAGTCCCTTGGCGGATCGGTGGTGCTGGCCGCCCACCTGCGCGCTGGCGCGGTGTATTCGCCGAGCATCTCCCTCGACAGCGCGAGCGGCAGCTTCATTCCGCCGGAGCAGCGATTCTACGCCGGCGGGCCGAATGACGTGCGCGGCTACGACCTCAACGGCCTGGGGCCGGTGGTGTACGTCCTGAGCAACCGTCCCGGAGATACGCTCACGGTGCAGGACAGTCTCGATCTCCGGAGTGGCAAGCTGCGCCCCCGCTTCAGCGCCACGGGGGGCAACACCCTCGCCATCGGCCAGCTGGAGCTGCGGGTGCCCTCGCCGGTCTGGGGCAACCGCCTCACGCTGGCGTTCTTCGTCGACGGGGGCACGCTGTACGAGCGCGGCAAGTCGAACCTGGCGCCGGTGCAGTTCCGGGTGACGCCGGGGATGGGTCTGCGGATCAGCACACCGCTCGGGCCGGCCCGCTTCGATGTCGGCTACAACGGGTACGACCAGCCGCCCGGCGTGCTGTACCTGCAGAAATCCGATGGTTCGCTGGAGCAGGTGCAAAGCAACTTCGTCCAGAAGCGCTCGAGCCGGCTCAGCTATCACTTCAGCTTCGGGCAGCCGTTCTGATGCGCCGCCACATCGGCCGCTTCAGCGCCGCGCTCCTGCTCGCGATCGTGCCGGCCATCGTCGGCACGCTGGGCGCCCTGCTCTACTCCGATGCCGGGACAGTGCTGCTGGGCCGGATCGCCGGAGAACAGCTGACGGCGAGCTTCCGCGGGCATTTCACGATCGGGCGGATCAGCGGAACCTTCTTCCGCGGGGTCGAGCTCACCGACGTCCACATCCGTGATTCGAGCGACGCGCCGTTCGCGGATGTGAAGCGGATGCGGGTGACCTACGCCCTGCCCAACCTGCTCGCGGGCCAGGTGATCTTCACCAGCGCCGACCTCGACGATCTCGTGGTGCGGCTGATCAAGCGGAAGAACGGCCGGCTGAATCACCAGGAGATCTTCCGGCTGGGGGAAGGTCCCGGTGGCGGCACGTCGTCGCTGGTGCAGGTGCGCGACCTCCACATCCGCCGCGGCCGGCTGGAGCTCTACCTCCCGTGGTCGCCGCCTGACACCGCCACGACCGAGACCCAGGCCTCCGCTGCGCTGGCCGCCGAGCGGGCCAGGCCGGGACGGAGCATCGTGGAGACCCCCGATGGCCTCCGCAAGGTGGTCATCCTCGAGGATCTCAACGCCCGGCTGCCGCTGCTCAGCATCAGCACGCCCGATCGCAAGCCGCTCAGTTTCGATATCGATTCGCTGGCGACCCGGATCAGCGACCCCGCCATCACCGTGGTCGATCTCGCGGCGCACGCCTGGACTCACGACGACAGCCTCGGCTTCACCCTGCACCGCGCCGCGCTGCCGGACAGCCGCTTCACCGGTGGAGGGGTGGTCACCTGGCCGCACGGGCCGGTGCTGTACGATTTCACTCTGGACGCCAACCGCTTCAACCTCGACGATCTCCACTGGATCTCGCCGGTGTTTCCCGAGATGGTGGGCAGTGCGAAGGTCACGGCGAAGTGGCGCACCGAACGGCAGACCGCCTACCGGCTGCAAAATCTCTCCCTGCGCGGCCCCAAGGGGCACATCCACGGGGCGGTGACCGCATTGGTGGACAATCACCGCGGGCTGGGGGTTGAGGAAATGGCCCTCGATCTGGCGGACCTCGATCTCGACGTGCCGAGGCCGTACCTCGATACCCTGCCGCTGCACGGGACGCTCACCGGCCGTATCGGCGGCGCCGGGTTCAAGGATGGCATCGATCTCGACGCCACGCTCCTCTTTCGCGACAGTGACATTTCGGGGGGAGCGCAGACGAGGCTTGAAGCCGCCGGCCACATGGTGCTGGGCGGGCCGTTGGGCACCGTCTTCGATTCGTTGCGCCTCTATTCCAGCGACATCGACCTGCGCACGGTGCAGCGCATCTCTCCGTCGGTGGCTCTGCAGGGGCGCCTCGCGCTGGTTGGCAGTCTCGACGGGCCATGGCGCAATGTGACCTTCACCGGCACGGCGCTTCACCAGGACGACGGCCATCCGGAGAGCCAGGCCACCGGTTCGGCGCGACTGGATACCCGGAGCGACACCGTCAGCTTCGAGGCCACGATGCGGCTGGCCCCGCTGGTGTTCGACGGGGTGCGCCCGAGCTATCCCGGCATTCCGATTCGTGGCGCGGTCACCGGCCCCGTGTCGATCCGTGGTACGGTCGACCGCTTCGAACTCGATGCCGCGCTCGAGGGTGACCTTGGCGCACTCGCCATCCGCGGCACGATCGCCCAGCAGCCCGGACGTCTCGAGACCGACAGTCTCATCGCGCGCTTCACCGGACTCGATCTCTCGGCCCTGCGCGGGACCGGACCGCGCACGCGTCTCACCGGCAGCCTCACGGCTGACGGTGTAATCGACAGTATTGCCGGTCCGAGTGGCACGCTGGCAGTGGATCTGCAGGCGGGGAGTGTCCTCGAGCTCCCGCTCGACTCGCTGCATCTGCGCATGCGGGGCGATGCGGGCCGCATCCGCATCGACACCGTCACGCTGGCCGCGCCTGCCGGCGTGCTCGCTGGCGGGGGGACGCTGGGCTGGGACCGCACCGACCAAGGCAGCATCGTCGCCTCCTTCGATGCCGACAGTCTGACGCCGCTGCAGGCGTTCCTCGAGCGCTTCGTGGGGCCGACGCCGGATACCGGTGTCGCTGCACTGCTCCAGGGCCGGATGCACGGGACGCTCGAGATCCTCGGGTCGGCCGGCGCTCCGCGACTCCTGGTGCGCGCCACCGGCGACGGTGTGGCATGGCGCGGTGTGCGCGCGCCCACGGCCTCGGTCAGCCTCGGCGTCAACGCGGCGGCCCGACCCGAGCTCGGCATCGGGATCCGGGTGGATTCGCTGCTGGCCGGCCGCTTCGTGCTGCAGGATGTGAATGCGCTGCTGGGCGGATACCAGGACAGCCTGCACTGGGGAGTCGAGACCTCGCTGAATGGCGCGGCGCAGGTGTCCGGCACCGGCTCGTGGTGGAATCCCGGTGACAGCACCCAGCTTGCCATCGACAGCATCCGCCTGGCCCTCCCGCGTCACGACTGGCGGCTGCGCGCGCCCGGTACCGTGACCTTCCGTGACGGCCATATCGACCTGACGCCGCTGGACCTCGAGGCCACCGACGGGTCGGGCACGGTATCGCTCGCGGGCCGCCTTCCCCGTACCACGCCGGGGGACCTGCGGGTGGGAACGGTCGGGCTCGAGCTGCAGGACATCTACGCGCTGCTCGAACTGGATACCACCGGCATCGGTGGCAGCGTGCATGTTGATCTCGCCGTCGGCGGGACCGCCGCCTCGCCCACGTTCCAGGGGACCGCCTCGGTGGCGGACCTCGCGTACGGAGAGCTCGGCTCGCCCTTCGTGCAGGGTATCGTCAACTATTCCGATCACCTGCTCGACGCGAATCTCCTCATGTGGAAGACCGGGGAACCGGTCCTGCGGGTGGAGGGGCGGCTCCCGCTCGATCTCGCGCTGCAGACCGTGCCGCGCCGCCAGCTCGATGGACCCCTCTCGGTCCGGGTGATCGCGGACAGCACCGATCTCAGCCTGGTCGAGGCGTTCACCCGCAACCTGCGCCGGGTGGGCGGCACCCTGCGGGCGGATGTCGAGGTTGCCGGCACCTGGGACCGGCCCGAGCTGCGCGGCTCGGTCAATCTCCAGGGAGTCTCCGCCACCGTGCCCGGTCTCGGGGTGCGGTACACCGATGTGCATGTGTCGGCGCGCCTGGCCGGTGACTCCATCCGGGTGGATTCGCTCTTCGCCCGGAGTGGCGAGGGCACCCTGCGCTCGACCGGCGGGCTGCGCCTGATCCGACTGACCGATCCGGTCTTCGACCTGAAGCTCATCGCCCGGCGCTTCCGGGTCCTCGACGTACGCCGCTTCCTCACCCTGGATGCGAGCGGCACCGTCACGCTGAGCGGTCCGGTGCTTCAGCCGCACCTGACGGGGCGCATCACCGCGGACGCGGGCAATCTGCACTTCGCCGATCTGCTCACCAAGCGCATCGTGGACCTGGAGAATCCCGGCGACTCGGGGCTGATCGACCTCGACCTGGTTCGCGCCGAGCGGCTGGGGGCCAACTTCCAGAGCCGGTTCCTCGACTCGCTGACGGTGAACGACCTGCGGATCCAGATGGGCGAGAGCTTCTGGCTGCGCTCGAGCGAGGCCAACATCCAGCTCGATGGCGACCTCACCGTCAACAAGACCCGTGACCGCTATCGTTATGACGGCACGCTGAACGCCGTGCGCGGCAACTACACCCTGCGGATCGGGGGGGTGGTGTCCAACGACTTCACCGTCGAACGCGGAACGGTGCGGTACTTCGGAACCCCGGACCTGAACGCCGAGCTGGACATCGAAGCGCGGCACGAAGTCGTCGCCGCGATCACCAATGAGGAGATTCCTGTCATCGCCCGCATCACCGGTACGCTGCTCCAGCCGAAACTGGAGCTCGCCAGCCCGGCGACATCCAGCCGGCCAGCGCTGTCGCAGACCGAGCTGGTCTCGTATCTCATGTTCGGCCGACCGACGTTCAGCCTGCAGGGCCCCAACGGCCAGGGCAGCCAGTATGCGGCGGTACAGGCCGGTGTCGCCTACCTCACCAGCGCCTTCTCGAGCGAACTGCAGCGAACCCTGATCAGCGACCTCGGCGTGCCCATCGATTACCTGGACATCCGGACCGGCGGCGTGGGCGGTGGCGGCATTGGCGGGCAGGGCGGTTCGGCCCAGGTAGCCACGGTGGCCGCCGGGTGGCAGCTCGGACGGCGGTGGTTCGTGACGCTGGTCGCGGACCTGTGCACCAATACCCAGCGATTCTATCCCAACGCCGAGTTCCGGATCAGCCGCGGGCTCCGGCTGAAGACCAGCGTCGAACCGACCTACTCCTGTCAGACGGCCAGCACCTCGCCCACCTTTTCGGCGAGCAAGTATCAGGTGGGTCTCGACCTGCTGTGGGAACGGGAGTACTGACCGGTGACTCGCGCCCTCATCATCACCAATCCCGCGGCGGCCCGCACCGACGAACGCACCATGCAGTCGGTGATGGAGACGCTGCGCCGCGGCGGCTGGCAGGTGGAACTGCGGGCGACCGGCGGGCCGGGCGATGCCCGCCGGTTCGCGGCCGATGCGGTGGCGGCGGGCGTCGACGTCGTTGGCGTCTTCGGCGGCGATGGCACCACCATGCAGGCCGCTGCCGCGCTGGTGGGCAGCCGCACGTCGTTAGGGATCCTCCCCGGCGGCACCGGGAACCTGCTGGCCGGCAACCTCCGCATCCCGGCCAATCCGGTGAAGGCCGCGCGGATGCTGCTCGAGGGCCGGGCGGTGCCGCTCGATCTGGGCCGGATGGAGCGGGCGGATGGTCCGCACTACTTCGCCGTCGCCTGCGGTGCGGGCTATGATGCCCGGGTGATGGCCGAGACCTCAACGGCCGACAAGCACCGCTGGCGGTTCGCCGCCTATGTGGCGACCGTCTTCCGTCTGCTGCCCCACCTCCGCAACGTCGACCACTTCATCACGGTGGATGGAGTCGAGTTCGAGGCCAGCGCGTCGCTCGTGATGGTGGCGAACTGTGGCGAGGTCATCCCGCCGTTCGTCCGGCTGCGCAGCGGCATCGCACCGGACGACGGCCTCCTCGACATCATCGTGCTGCGAGCGGACACGCTGGTCTCGAGCGTGCGCGCCGTCTGGGAACTCCTGCGGGAACACGGTTCGGTCGCACCAGGCACGGGGCGAGTCGGCTATGCCCGGGGCCGCGTGGTGACGGTGGAGAGCCACCCGGCCCAGCCGGTGCAGCTCGATGGCGAAGCGCATGGGAAGACGCCGTTCACCGCAACGATCGTCGCGGGGGCGATCACCGTGATCGCGCCAGGAAAACCATGAGCGCGGGTCATGTCGCGGCGCTGGGGCGGGTTGCCCATCTGCTGGCTGGAACCGAAAATGCTGCGGGCACCATGGCCGCGGTGGCGGAGGAGGGACTGCGTGTCTTCGGGGCGGAACGCGCCGGCATCTTCCTCCTGGACGAGCGCACCGGCGCGGCCGAGCCGATGGTGATCCGCGGGCTTTCGCCGGCCTATGTCGCCGCGGTCGGTCGGCGGTTCCGCGAGATGCACTCCGCCGGAAGCGCACTGCGGGGCGAACCGTACTTCGCGCGTGATGCGCGGGAAGACCGCAGCAGCCCGATTCACGCGACGGTGCTGCAGGAAGGATTCGCGGCGGTGGCGGCGCTGCCACTGGTCTTCTGTGGCGGCGTCATCGGCTGGCTCTCCTTCTATCACGATCAGCCGCGGGACTATGCGCCGGACGAGCGGCAGCTTGCCCTGGCCTTCGCGGACCAGGCCGCGCTCGCGATCGGGCGGAGCCGGCTGCTGGAAACCGTCTCCCGCATCAAGACCGAATGGCAGGCGGCGTTCGACGGGATCGGCAGCGGACTGGCGCTGGTGGATGCCAGCGGGCAGATCGAACGGGGCAACCGATTCATGGCCAGCCTTGCCGGGGTCGAGATCACCGCGCTGCCCGGCATCCCGCTCGCACCGTTGTTCCGCGACTGGCCGGCGCCTCCCCTCGATCCCCTGGTGGGCGCGGCGGTGCGTGGCACGCGCGCGAACCTCGTGCTGAACACGAAGCACGGGCAGCATGTGGCGCTGACGGCGACCGCGCGCCCCGAGGGTGGCTTCGTGGTCGCGGTGGAAGACCTCACCGAATACGTGCGGCTCGAGGCCCGCTACAGCCAGCTGGTCGAGACCGCGCAGGAGGCGATCGTGCTGGCCGGTGCGGACGGTGTGGTGCAGTCCGTCAATCCCGCCGCCGCGGTCCTGTTCGGGCAGCCGGCCGCGACCCTCCAGGGAAAGTCGCTGGCGGTGCTGCTGCCCGACGAAACCGCCTCCTGGGGGCCGGCCATGGCGGCGCACCGGTACGAGGCGCTGATCCGCCGGCCGGACGGAATGCGGATCGCGGATGTCTCGGTGGCCCCGCTTGAGGAACGCGGCCGGCCGGCCGGCGTGGTGGCGGTGGCGCGCGATGTGACCCGCGAGCGCCTCGCGACCGAGGCACTGCGCCGTTCGGAGCGGCGCTTCCGGGCGCTGTTCCACCGCGCCCCGCTGGCCATCTTCACCCTGGACCACGCCGGGCAGTTCCTGTCGGCCAACCGGGCCACCTTTCGCCTTGCCGGCCTCAGCGCCGTGCGCAGCAGCGCGACGCTCTCCGATTTCGTCGTGCCGTCGGACCGGGACCGCGTGAGCGCGGAGGTGGAAGGGAGCTTTCGGGGGGAAACGCGCGACTTCCTCTTTCATTACCGACGGTCCGACGGCGCGGTGCGTCAGGCGGCCGCGGTCACCGTGCCGGTGGAGGAGCGCGGCGGCCGGAAGGGGGTGCTCGCCCTCGCGCGCGACGTCACCGATGAAGTCGAGCTCCGGGAACAGCTCAATCACGCCGAGAAGATGGCGGCGCTCGGGGCGCTGGTGTCCGGCGTGGCGCACGAGCTGAACAATCCGCTCGCCGGCATCGCCGCGCTGGCGCAGGCGCTCCAGGGCGACGCCGGAATACCCGCGGAGGTGGGCCAGGGCCTGGAGACGATGCGGCGGGAGGCGATGCGCGCTGCCCGCATCGTGACCGATCTGCTCACCTTTGCCCGGCAGCGCCGGCTCGAGCGCCAGGCGACCGACCTCAACGCCCTGGTGCGGGAGACTTTCGTGACCACGCCCGCACTTGGTGGTGATGGCGTCGACTGGACCCTCGGGCTCGATCCCACGCTGCCCCAGGTGAGCGGCGACCCCGACCAGGTGCGTCAGGTCGTCACCAATCTCCTGGTCAATGCGTCGCAGGCGATGGCGGCGGGGTCGCGTCGCGAAGGACAGGTCCGCACCTGGTGGGATGCGGACTGGGTCGGCTGCGAGGTGCACGATTCGGGGCCCGGCATTCCGGCCGATTCGCTTTCGCGGGTGTTCGAGCCGTTCTTCACCACCAAGGCGCATGGGCACGGGACCGGCCTGGGCCTCTCCATCTCCCACGGAATCGTGCGCGCGCACGGCGGCGAGATTCGCGGCGAGAACCGGCCCGAGGGCGGCGCCTGCTTCTCCTTTCAGCTGCCCCGCGATCCCACTAGAATCTCGAGGACACGCCATGTCTGATTCGGTCCTGCTCATCGACGACGACGTGGATGTGCTGCGCGCCGTCGGCATGATCTTCGAGCGCGCCGGCTACGAGGTCGCCCGCGAGCTGAACGCCGAGTCCGGCCTCGCCGCCTACGACCGGCTGCGGCCCGAGGTGGTGATCCTCGACCTTCACATGCCGGGCCTGAATGGACTCGAGGCCCTCGCCCGCTTCCGCGAGCGCAACGCCGCGGTCGTCCTGCTCACCGGCGCAAGCGACGTCGCCACCGCGGTGGAGGCGATGCAGCTGGGGGCGGAGAATTTCCTCTCCAAGCCGGTGGATGCGAGCCATCTCCTCGCCGCCGTCGCCCGCGTCGCGGACAAGGTCCGGCTCCGCCGCCTGAATGAGCTGCTGCTCCTCCGGACCGTGCCGGATGACGGACTCGAATCGCTCGGCGGGTCCACCGCGATGCGCGAACTCAGCCGGCAGGCCGGGCTGGTGGCGCTGTCGGAACGCACGCCGGTGCTGATCACCGGAGAGAGCGGCGTCGGCAAGGCCTGGCTGGCCCGGACCATCCACCAGCTTTCGCCCCGGTCGGCCGGACCGTTCGTGGAGCTGGCGGCCTGGGCCCGCGGTCCCGCATCGTTGGAGCCCGAGCTGTTTGGCACCGAGCGCGCCTCGGAAACCGAAGGCCGCGAGCGGCGGCCCGGTCTCGTCGAGCTGTCGGCGGGCGGCACGCTGTTTCTGCGCGAGATCGCCGATCTGCCGGCCGAGATCCAGCCCCGGCTGCTGCGCCTGCTGGAGACCCGTACCTTTCGCCGGCTGGGCGGCGCACGGGATCTCCTTAGCGATGTGCGCATCATCGCGGCGACCAGCCGCGACCTCCCGGCGCTGGTCGAGGCGGGCACCTTCCGCGAGGATCTCGCCTACCGGCTGTCGGTGGTTCCCTTCCATCTTCCACCGATCCGGGAGCGGCTGCGCGAGGACCGTCTCGCCCTGCTGCTGACGCTGCTCAACGAGCTGCAGCACGAGGTGGAGGGCGCGCCGGCCGCGATCGGTCCCGAGGCGCTCGAACGGATGCTGACGCATCCCTGGCCCGGCAACGTCCGCGAGATCCGCAATGTGCTGGAGCGCGCCCTCATCCTCGCGCGGGGACAGCCGGCGGTGGTGCTGGAGCACCTGCCGGCGGAGTTTCGCAATCGGCCCGGGGTCGGCGATCGCCGCCACACGCCGATGTCGCTCGATGAACTGGAGCGGGCCCATATCGAACGGACCCTCAAGCATCATGGCGGGAATCGTACGCGGGCAGCGGTGGAACTGGGCATCTCCCGCGCCACACTGATCAACAAGATCAAGCGGTACGCGATCGGCGCGTAGGACGAAACACCGGTTCGCCCCTCGGCTCACAGGAGCTGGACATGAAGAAGGACGACATCAAGGAGAAAGACGCCATGATCTGCCGCGCCTGCGGCCGGGAGGAGCGCGCCTCGGAAGGCTACCCCTGCCAGCTCTGCGGCACGTTCATCTGCATCATGTGTTCATTCCGCGGGGTGGTGCGCTGCAAGGAGTGCCAGAACAAGTGACGACGACCTCGCTCATCGCCCGCGCGGGGGTCGCGCCCGTCTGCCGCGAGCCGAACCTGCGCGCGGAGCAGGTGACCCAGTTCGTGCTCGGGGAGACCGCCCGGGTGCTGGAGACCCAGGGCGAGTGGCGCCGGATCCGGCTCGACGGCGACCGGTACGAAGGCTGGTTGCACCGGGGCTACGCGCTGGAGACCGATCACGAAATCGCGCGCGGCTGGCGGGAGACCGCGACCGCCTGGAGCGAAGGCGCGGTGGTCCAGGTGGACGGCGGGGTGCTGGTCCGGCTGCCGGTGCGTGCTCGCGTCGGCCTGGCGGCACCGCGGATCAGTCTCCCCGATGGCCGGCAGGGAACCGTCATCGCCGGGGTGGTCACGCCACTCGCGCGGGTGGTCGCACGCGCGAGCGCCTCGTCGCCGGACCTCTGGGCGCTGCGCGCCTTCGCCGGCACGCCGTACCAGTGGGGCGGCGTCACCCCCTGGGGGGTCGACTGTTCCGGCCTGGTCCAGACCACCTTCCTCGCCCGCGGCATCGCCCTTCCGCGCGACGCCGCGGCGCAGGCCGAGATCGGCGTCGAGATCACCCCGGGCGAGCATCGCCCCGGCGATCTCCTGTTCTTCAGCGAACGGGGCGATCGCATCACCCACGTCGCCCTGGCCGGTCCCGGTGATACGCTGGTCCACTCGACCATCGCGTGCGGTGGGCTGGTCATGGAATCGTGGGGGCCGGGAAGCCGCGCCATGATACTGCGGACCCAGCTCGTCACCGTCCGACGGGTGACCTGACCGATGCTCTCCACGCTTGTGCTGTTCGACATCGACGGAACTCTCCTCTTGACTGCCGGCGCCGGCCGTCGGGCCATCATGGAAGCGCTCGGCGATCTGGTCGGAGGCGCCGACGTGTTCGACCGGGTGCGCTTCGACGGCAAGACCGATCCACAGATCGTCTCCGAACTGCTGGAGGCGGGCGGGCATCACGCCCCGCGGGATGCCGCGATCATCGATCTCGTCTGTCGCCGGTATGTCGGATTGCTCGCCGCCGAGCTGCTGCAACCCCGTTCGCGCACCACCGTGATGCCCGGTGTCGTGGAGCTGCTTGCGGCGCTGGAGGCGGAACCCGGCGTCATGCTCGGGCTCGTCACCGGCAACATGGCCGAGGGCGCGGCGCTCAAACTGCAGGCCGGTGGTATCGCGCCGGAACGCTTTCTGGTCGGTGCCTACGGCTCGGACTCGGCGCATCGCCCCGACCTGCCACCGATTGCGGCCGGGCGCGCGGCGCCGCACTTCGGCCGGGTGCCTCGCGGGCGCGAGGTCGTCATCATCGGTGACACACCGGCCGACGTGACCTGCGGGCGCGGCATCGAGGCCCGGGCCATCGGGGTCGCGACCGGCGCCTACCCGGTCGCGGCACTCGCGGAGGCCGGGGCGCATCTCGCGGTCGCGGACCTGGCGGATACGGCGCGCCTCGTCGAGGTGATCCTTGGCGAGTGAGCTGGAACTCAAGGCCGTCATGCGTGACGTGGGCGTGCTCCGTGCTGCGCTGAAACGTGTGGGAGCGGTGCTGACCTTTCGCGGGATGATGCGCGACCGGCGACTCGATTGCGGCGGAAGGCTCACCGCGCTGAACCAGGTGCTGCGTCTACGGACCTTCGAAGCGGAAGCGGGTACCAGCCGCTGCGAAGTGACGTGGAAGGGCCCGACGACAGTGACCGAGACGGGGTACAAGCAGCGCGAGGAACTGGCGTGCGACATGAGGGATGGTCCCGCCGCGTTCGCGATCTTTCAGGCCCTGGGGTATCAGGTGGTCCATGCCATCGATCGGTTCGTCGAGGTCTGGGAGCAGGGTGGGGTCACGGCCCGGCTGGAATGGTATCCGCGCATGGACCCGCTGCTCGAGATCGAAGGGGCACCGGAGGGCATGGAGCGCCTGATCACGGCCCTTGGCCTGGATCGGTCCGATTGTGTGCCGGATGCACTGGCGGAGTTTGGCGCGCGCTTCGCGGTCCGCACCGGACAGCCCGCGAAGTGGGCGGAAGTGGACCTGGCGGGAGCTGCGCCGGGATGGCGCGACGCATGACGACTGCACGGGCGGTGACCATTCTGACCATTCCCGAACTTGGCCCCTCGCTCGGTCGGCTTGTCGCGCCGCCACCGGGGGCGGCGGACACCGGCGCTTCCGGTGTGCGGCTGGATGATGTCCGGCTCGCCCTGGTGTCCCAGCTGTTCGATCTGGCGGGTGACGCCCGGCGCTGGGCCCGTGAGGGCGACACCGAACTGGCGCTCGCGACCCTGGGCCGCGCCGCCTGGGATGAAGCGTGGCGGCAGGCGGTGCAGCTCGCCGCCACACGCCTCGCCACCAGCGCCAGCGCGCGTCTCATCGCGGCGGCCCAGGAGGTCCGCCTCCCCGCGCGTCGGACCCGCGATCTTCCCCTCGATATGGATGAAGTCCGGGCCCTCGGCGCACGGTTATCCGCGGGGGCAGGGCCATTCCACGCGGCGCTCGAACAACTCGATCGGGCGGCGCATTCGGTGCGCGGCGGGAAGCCATCCGCCGCCGCGGTGAGCGCGTGGCAGGATGCGCTCGGAACGGCGGCCCGCCGGCTCGAACTCGCCTGGCTCGCGCTCGAAGAGGTGATGGCGACGGAGTGGCGCTCTGCTGAAGCGGAGGTCGCCGATCTGCGCCGGTGGCGCCGGCCGGGGTGGCCGCTCTGGCTGTTTGCCGCACTGCTCTTCGGCGTGGCGATCTATGCCGGCCTGGTCGTCGGGGGCTACGTCCCGGTCCCCGCTTTCCTGCGTGACGCGGTAGAGGCGCTCTGGAGCCGATGGAACTGATCGGGATCGGGATCGATCTGGTGGATGTCGCCCGCGTCGAACGGATGATGGCGCGCCATGGCGACCGGGTGATCGCCCGCTTCCTGACGCCGCGCGAGCGGAGCTACGTCGAGGGGAAGCACCGGCCGGCGCTGCACATCGCCGCGCGCATCGCGGCCAAGGAAGCGGCCTACAAGGCGCTGCAGCGCCTGCCGGGCGCGCGCTCGGTGAGCTGGCACCAGCTGGAAGTGGAGCGCGAGACGGAAGGCCGGCCCTACCTGACGCTGTCCGGGGTGGCGCAGCAGCTGGCCGAACTGCACGGCCCGCTGGTCATCGAACTGTCCCTGAGTCACTCCGATGCGACGGCTGGTGCGGTGGCGGTGGTGATGCGGGCAGGGAGACCCAGCGCGGCGACGGATTGATCGTGCGATCATCCTCCAGTGCAGTTCCCTCCCTAGGTTCTCGTCGCCGTTCACCCGTCAGCTGACTCTCCGCTGCTCACCTCCCGGCAGCAGGGCTCTGAGCCGACGGCCCCTACTCCCTACACCGCCCGCCGATTGAACAGCAGCCGCAGTGCGCCTGGCACCGCGCGCAGCCGCGACCACCAGGTCAGTCCGAAAGCGAGCTGCAGAAACGCATCGCGCGCCGGGAGGCTCTCGGCCGCGTAGCCGAACCACCACGGCTTCCGCATGCCATCCAGCCAGTCGCTCATCACGACTTTCGGTCGGACCATCTCCCGCAGGCCCAGGACCCCATGGGTCCGCCCCAGTCCCGACGCCTTGTCGCCGCCGTGCGGGATCTCCGCCGCACCAACGTGCGAGGTCGCGTCGTTCACCAGGATCACGCCTCCCGCGATGCGGCGAGCCAGGGCCACACCGCGGGCGCGGTCACCGGTCCAGATGCTGCCGGACAGGGCGAAGGTGGAATCATTGGCCAGCCGCAGCGCCTCCTCCGTATCGCGCGCGGGCATCACCGGCAGGATCGGACCGAACACCTCCTCACGCCACAGCGCCGAGTCCGGTGGAACATCGGTGACGACGGTCGGTTCGAAGAAGGTCTCGCCCAGGTCCGGGCGCCGGCGGCCGCCACACCGTACGTTCGCTCCCCGCGCTACCGCCTCCGCCAGCTGGCGTTCGAGTTCGGCGAGCTGCGAGGCGCGGATGACCGGACCGACCTCCGAACCCGGTGCGAGTCCCGGCCCCAGCTGCAATCGCGTCGCCTTCTCCACCAGCAGGTCGACGAAGCGGTCGTGCACCGCCTGTTCGACAATCACCCGCTTGCCCGCCACGCAGGTCTGGCCACTGTTGGTGAAGCGGGCCCAGGTGGCGCCGCTCGCCGCCCGATCAAGGTCCGCATCCGCCAGGACAATCAGGGCATCGCTCCCCCCCAGCTCCAGGTTGACCGGGATCAGTCGCGCCGCCGCCTCCTGGGCGACTCGCGTACCGGTGCGCACGCTGCCGGTGAAGAAGATCTTGTCGGGTCGAGCCTCGATCAGCGCCGCTCCCGTCGCGCCGCCTCCGGCGACGATCTGGCACAGCGCCGGCGGTACACCGGCCCGGTGCAGCAGCTCGACGCCTGCCAGCGCAACCTGAGTGGTGAACTCACTGGGCTTGAGCAGCACGGCATTGCCGGCCAGCAGCGCCGGGATGATATCGCCGAAGGGGAGCAGGAGCGGATAATTCCACGGCGCGATCACCCCGATCACTCCGAGCGGCTCCCAGTACATGCGGGCGCTGCGACCGAAGAAGGCGAGGTTGCCCAGCCGAATGCGCTCAGGCCGCAGCACCGCGGCTCCCGCGGCGGTGAAGTACCGGGCCAGGTCCAGGGTGACCGCGACGTCGGTGAGCAGCGCCTCTGCGAGGGGCTTGCCGGCCTCGCGGCTGATCAGCTCGGCCACTCGCTGTCGCTCGGAGAAGAGGAGGTGCTGGAACCGGCGCAGCACCGCCCGGCGATGAGGGAAGGAGGTCAGGGCCCAGGCGGTCTGGGCATGGCGTGCCTCGGTCATCGCGCGCTGGATGTCGGCCGGCGCCGTGGTCGTGATGGTGGCGAAGGCGAGCCCGGTGGCCGGATCCAGGGAGGGGAGCGTAGTCGACATGGAGTGAAAGGTAGAGGGTGGATCGTCCGAGCCCAGTGCGGCAGCTCTGTTGGGCGGCCCTTTCAATTCCGAGGATTATACCGTAGTTTATTCTTTGTCCTCAACATCAGATGAGAATGCTTCTCACAGCAGCGACAACGCTCCTCGCACTCGCCGCCGCACGCCCCATGGTGCTGCCGCAGGACGACCAGGCACCGACGGTTCGCCGCATCGCGGCCACCGCAGCGCTCGCCGCGCAGGAGTATGGCATCGGGGTCAGCGGTGGAAAGATCGTTGCCGCCGGGGAAGTCGAGGAAGCGCGCCTCTTCCTGACGGAAGCCCGGCGGACGGCGGGGCTGCTACCGCTGGATGCGAGCCGCGGAGCGACCGCTGATATCGATCGCCTCATCGCACTGGTGGATCGCACCGCGTCGCCCGATTCCGTCGCACACTTCGCCCGTCTGCTGGGGCAGACCCTCGCGACTCGATTCTCCGTGTCGCTCGATGACATCCCTGCCATCACGCCGACCCTGGCTCGTGGCGCCGAGGTCTACCAGACCGAGTGTGCCAGCTGCCATGGCCTGATCGGACGCGGCGATGGCTTGGCCGGCGTCGGACTCTCGCCCGTGCCCGCCGACCTGACGGACTACCGCGGCCTCGCGGACCGGAACCCGCTCGATTTCTATCGCCGGGTCACAATCGGTGTCGCGGGAACGGCGATGCCGGCATACGAAAGCCGCCTGTCGGCGGAGGATCGCTGGGCCGTCGCGGTCTATGCCTCGACGCTCCGTCTTCCCGCCGCGCAGGGCGAGGTGCCGCCGGGACTGCGGGAATTCGCGACGAGCGCACGGATGAGCGACGTCGCTCTGGCTGGGGCGCTCCTGCCCGGTGCCGATCCGCTCTCTCCCGAGGCCCGCGTCCGGGTCGCCGCGATCCGGACCTTCGGTACCGCGGCGCCGTTGTCGGAGGCGAGCGGGCTGATCTTCACGCTGGTGCGGAGCCGGCTGGATTCGGCGCTCGCGCAGGCTGCCGCGGGGCAGGCGACCCAGGCCAGCACAACGGCATTCGATGCCTACATGGCTTTCGAGCAGGTCGAGCGGACGGTCCGGGCCAAGAACCCGGCCCTTGCCAACGGTCTCGAGGCGGGATTCGCCGCGCTCCGCACCCGCGCCGCGGGCGGTGCCACACTGGAGGAACTGCAGGCCATCCGCAATTCGCTGCTGGCCGATCTCGAGAATGCCGAACGGACGATCACCGACCGGCTCTCGCCCTTCAACCTCTTCCTGCAGTCGTTCGTGCTGCTCCTGCGTGAGGGCCTCGAGGCGATCCTCGTCGTCGGCGCCCTCATGACGTTCTTGGTGAAGACCGGTGCGGGGCATCGCCGGCGGGATCTGCATGTCGGCGTCGGCGCCGCGATCGGTGCCAGCCTGCTGACGGCGCTCCTGCTCGAGACGATTCTCAACGTGAGCCAGGCCCGCCAGGAGGCGCTGGAAGGCGGCGTCATGCTGGTCGCGACGGCGATGCTGTTCTACGTGAGCTACTGGCTGCTCTCCAAGATGGAAGTCGCCAAGTGGAACCGGTTTGTGAAGGGGAAGGTGCAGGAGGCGGTCTCGAGTGGGTCCGCCCTCGCGTTGGCCTCGGTCGCATTCCTCGCGGTCTACCGCGAGGGGTTCGAGACCGTCCTCTTCTACAAGGCGCTCTTCCTGGCCAGCAGCGGTTCGGTCCTTCCGGTGTTTCTCGGGATGGTGGCGGGCGGCCTTTGCCTCGCCCTGGTCTACCTGCTGATCAATCGCTTCGGCGTGAAGATCCCGCTCAAGCCGTTCTTCGGCTTCACCAGCGCCTTCCTCTATTACATGGCGTTTGTCTTTGCGGGGAAGGGCGTCGCCGAGCTGCAGGAGGGTGGGCTGATCGGGACGACCGTGCTGAGCTGGGCCCCGCGCGTTCCTGCGCTGGGCGTCTATCCCACGGCCGAGTCGCTTGCCCTGCAGGCACTGCTCCTTCTGCTCCTGGCCGCGGGCCTCGTCTGGACCTTCCTCATCGAACCACGCCGGCTGCGTACCTCAAGCGAGCAGTCGTCCGAGGGCGACAGCGGAATGCCCCGCCGCGCGGCGGGGCCGCAGGCGGCGGGATTGCCGATGCCGAGTAGCGGGCCGACCTTCCCGCCCAAGGTCGAGAACGACATGCTGCGCTCCCTCGACCGGATGGATGCGGACCTCGCAGCGTTGCGGGCTGAGGTCGAGCGGCTGAAGGGGATGCTGATCCGAACGGGCTCGGGCCGGCGTACCGGCGACTGAACCGGCCGGCGCCGATGCTGGCTCCGCTGAAAGACCCAAGGCCCGCCGATAGGCGGGCCTTGGGTCGTACTGTGGGGTGGCAGATCGCCCCCTGAGTTGTTGTCGGAACGGGCAGAAGTGCTCGCTCCACTCTTCTTCGACCTGCCACTTCGGGTGCGGAGCGCGACGGTCGCGGGTTCCGCTTGGAGAGGTGGCAGGCCGCCCCCTGAGTTGTTGTCGGGAGCAGACGGTGTGTCTGCTCCCACTCTTCTTCGGCCTGTCACTTTTTGATTGGCATCTGTTCGATGCCGCTGGCCGAGAGAGGAGCAGTTGGTGTGCCAAATATCACAATTTGCTAACTCGCTGCAATAGAATCACTTGAGAAAATACACTCGCCCAAGGATCGGCAGAAAGTTCCGCGTACGGTAAGAAGTGCCGGAATAATATTCCGGCACCGGTACGTTTGGCCCGCTACGCTGGGGTCGAACGGGTGAGGTACTCCCCGGGTGCAAGATCGGAACCGCGCGCGAAGCGGGTCGTGACCAGTGTGCCGACGACCACAAGGATCAGGCTCATGACCTGGGCGATCGTCAGTGGACCGAAGAAGCGGTCGTCCTTGGCCCGGAAGATCTCGATGATGAAGCGTTCGGCGCCGGCGCAGAGCAGGTAGATCCCGAAGATCCATCCGATCGGACGGGCCTTGAGCCTGAGGCGCCAGAGCAGGGCGAAGGCGGCCAGCATCAGGACCACCTCATACAGCTGGGTCGGGTGAACGGCCAGGACGGTCGAGGGGTCGACGCCGGCCGGCACCGGGATGCCGAACTGCTGCTGCAGGTTGCCGGCGGTGGACGGCGGCAGGCCTTGGGGAAACTTGACGGCCCACGGCACGGTCGAGGGCCGGCCGTAGTCATCGTTGACGATGAAGCAGCCGATCCGGCCGAGCGCATAGGCGGCGGCCAGTGCCGGTGCGGCGAGATGGGCGGTCCAGGCGGTGGGGACCTTGAGCCTGATGCCATTGATCACGACGGCGAGGAATCCGCCGAGGAATCCGCCGTACCAGACCAGTCCGCCGCGGGAGAAGAGACTGCTCTCGGGGTGCAGCACCCAGTACCAGAGCTTGGCGCCGAGCACGCCGCCGATGACCGCGGCCACCGTCATATCGGCGGCGTATTCCTCGTACAATCCCCGACGGCGCAACTCGAGGGTGATCAGCCAGCCGCCCACCAGGAACCCGACCATCATCATGATGCCGTAGCCGGTGATGTCGACCGAGCGGCCGCCGAACAGCGGAATTGTCCAGCTCAGGGGATAGATGTTCATCAGGTGAGGCTCGGCAGGGGGAAGGCCGTGACCAGGCCGGGAAAAGGGAGGCCGGCGTCCGGCTGGAGATCCAGTCCGTGCTGCTCGCCGCGCTGGAGATGAAACAGTCCCGCCGCACCGATCATCGCGGCGTTGTCGGTGTTGAGCCGGTTGGAGGCGACGGCCACACGCACCTCTGGTCCGACCGCCGCCTCGACCGCACGCCGGAGCGCGGTATTGCAGGCGACACCACCGGCCAGCACGACAGTCGAGTACCCCAGCAGCTCGCGGGCGGCGGCGACTTTGGCGGCAAGGACCGCCACGGCGGCGTCCTGAAATCCACGGGCCAGGTCGGCGCGGTCGCGCGCGAGATCGTCGCTGGCGCGCACCGCGCGCAGCAGCGCGGTCTTGAGGCCGCTGAAGGAGAAGGCGAAGCGGTCGGGTCCATCATCCGACAGCGTGTTGAGCATGGGGCGGGGAAAGCTGAACCGTCCCGCCTTGCCGGCGAGGGCAAGCCGCTCGATCATCGCGCCGGCGGGGTATTCGAGGCCGAGCAGCGTGCCCACCTTGTCGAAGGCCTCGCCGGCGGCGTCGTCGCGGGTCGTGCCCAGCAGGCGGTACTCCCCCCAGGCCGGGACATCGAGCAGCAGGGTATGGCCGCCGCTGACGAGCAGTGCCACGAACGGTGGTGCGAGGTCCGGCTGTTCCAGCGGAGCGGCGAAGAGATGACCCTCCAGATGATGCACCCCGATGAGTGGCACCGCGAGGCGGAAGGCAAGCGTCTTGCCATACATCAGGCCGACGAGCAGTGCCCCCACCAGTCCCGGTCCTGCCGTCACCGCGATCGCGTCGATCTCTTCCAGCGAGATGCCTGCTTCCATGAGCGCCTGGTCCACCACAGGGCCGATCGTGGTGAGATGGGCCCGGCTCGCGAGCTCGGGGACGACGCCACCGAAAATGCGATGAACATCCTGCGACAGGATGACGCAGGAACGCAGTGTCGCCCCGTCCGCGGTTCCGACCAGGACGGCGGCGGAGGTCTCATCGCAGCTGGTCTCGATGGCGAGCAGTGTCGTCGGCATGCGCGGGAGCGGCGGGGTCAGGGCGACGGTGTGACGAGTGAATCGGTGGCGGCCGAATCCGCTTGTATCACAGTGCCGACCACGACCGAGGTGTCGCCCATGAGCCGCCGGATCAGGGCGACATTCACCGGGGCGAACCAGTCCTGCGCCCCGATGACCCGCTTCATGATGATACCGGTGGTGTCGACCAGAAAGCTCTCCGGGACACCGGTGGTCTGATAAGCCTGCTGGATGCCGCCGCCGCGGTCCTGCAGGATGTCGAAGGTCAGTTTGAGGTCACTCGCAAAGGCCCGCACCACATCGGGGCCCTCTTCGTCGATGCTGACCGCGGCGATACGGAAGCCCTGCGGCCCGAGCGAGTCGAACAGCCGCTGCATGGCGGGCATCTCGACCTTGCAGGGCACGCACCAGGTCGCCCAGATGTTGACCAGGGTGACATGTCCGCGATAGTGCGAGCGCAGGGAGATCGAGTCGTCGGTCTCGACGTCCACCACGCGGTAGTCGGGCGCCTTTGCTCCCACGGCAACGGCTTCGGTGTCGGGGGCGTACCAGATCAGCGCAGCGCCACCCAGGCCAAGCCCTCCGAGGACCGCGCCGACGAAGACCCACTGACGAGCCATGCGTTCACGCCCTTTCCACGCAGCGGCGCATCAGGTCACGAACCGCGCCCGCCACGTCCGGTGCACCGAAGACCGAGGTACCAGCCACGAAAGTGTCCGCTCCCGCGCGCCACGCCGGCTCGATCGTCTCCGCCGTGATGCCGCCATCGACCTCCAGCGCCGCCGCTGACCGATGCCGATCCAGCAGCGCGCGGGCGCGCGCAATCTTGGCCGTGGCCGAACTGAGATACTTCTGGCCGCCGTAGCCCGGATTGACGCTCATGATAAGAAGCAGGTCGAGGTCGTCAACCACCTCTTCCACCAGCGCGAGCGGACTGGAGGGATTGAGCGCGAGCCCGGCCAGCATGCCGCGCTCCCGCACCGCCGCGAGGTGGCGCTGCACATGCACGGTCGCTTCCGGATGAAAGGTGAAGACCTGGACGCCGAGGTCGGCATACTCCGCGAGGTAGCGTTCCGGCTCCAGCACCATCAGGTGGACGTCGAGCGGAGCGTCGGTGATCTTCCGGAGGGCGCGGATCAGCGGCGCTCCGAAGCTGAGGTTGGGCACGAATCGCCCATCCATCACGTCGACGTGCAGCCACTCCGCCCCACCCGCGAGCGCGCCCTGCACCTGCTCGCGCAGTTGGCCGAGGTCGGCGGCGAGCAGGCTTGGCGCGATACGAACGCTCATCAGTTTCCCTTCCGCGTCACAATCAGGTCCACCCGCCCGCCGCGGGACAGCAGTGTCCCGCCCGAGGGTCGCTGGTCGATCACGAGTCCGCCCGGCTTGCCCGCGACGACCCGTCCTGCCGTGGCGCCGACGACGAGGCCGGCCAGTTCAATGCGGTCGCGCGCCTCCGAGATTGGCAGGCCGACGACCGAGGGAACAGAAAGTTCGGCGGGTCCCGAGCTGATCACCAGTTCGATGGCGGTGTGCGCCGGGCGCCCTACACCCGGGCCCGGTCGGGTCTGGACCACGGAGCCCGGGTCCATCGAGGACGGCACGGTATCGATCGAGCCGATGGCGAATCCCGCCGCCAGCAGGACCCGCTCGGCCAGCGCGCGGGGAAGACTGGCGAGATCGGGTATCGGGACGTCCGGCGGCCCTTCGCTCAGGATCAGGGCGATCTGGCTGTTCGGCGGCACGACGACGCCGGGCGGTGGATCCTGCCAGATGACCGATCCTTTTGGCGCCGTCGGGTCGGGCCGCTGATCTTCGACCCGGAACCGCAGCCCGCGCGATTCGATCCGCTGTTTCGCTTCGGTCATCCCGACATCGATCAGTCGCGGCACGGCGAGGTCCTTCGACAGCAATGGCGACGGGAAGAGCCAGAGGAGGCTGATCAGGTACCCACCGACAAAGGCGCCGATCACGATGATTATCTGCCGAATGGTCCGCTGGCCCGCGATGGTCTGCAGGAACGGCGTATGGGACGATCCGGAGGTCCTCCGCCGGGCTTCCATCATGGCCGCCGCCTCAGGCGGGCCGCGAAGGCGCCGTCGACCTCGTCCCGCTGCGGCAGCAGCAGCAGGTCCCCGGCTGGAGTGCGGAGCGCCTCCAGCACGCCCGGGGCGGGATCGCGCTGGAATTCGGGATGGGTCATGAGGAACTGGTCCACCTGGGCTTCATTCTCCTCGGATTCGAGCGAACAGGTGGAGTAAACTAACCAGCCGCCGGGCCGGACCGCGGGGGCGAGGGCATTGAGCAGGAAGGCCTGCCGCCGGACCACCTGGGCCAGCCCTTCCGGCGAGGTGCGCCAGCGGGCATCGGGATGGCGGGCCAGCGTCCCGGTGCCGAGACAGGGGGCGTCGAGCAGCACGACATCGGCCTGCTGGATCGGCGCGGCCGAGGCGGAGGCGACCACGACATGTTCCCGCCCGCTTCCGGCACGGCGGAGGTTGTCCTGGAGCCGAATGGCCCGCTCCGGCTTGAGCTCTCCCGCGACCACGCAGCGGGCGCTGCGGCCGAGCGCGAGGGTCTTTCCCCCGGGGGCGGCACAGGCATCGAAGACCAGGGAGCCGGGGGGAACGGCGGCAAAACGAATCACCAGTGCCTGGGAGGCGTCCTGCACGAAGAACGCACCGTCCGCGTAGCCGGGGAGGTCGACGGGGTGTTGTCCCTCGATGACGAGGCCGGCATCAAATGGTGCGCGCCGGCCGCCAACGCCTCCGGTCCAGCAGCGGGCCTGCAGTTCCTCCAGCGTGTCGCGTGCGGGCTGGAGGATGAGGTGGGGCCGCTGGTTGTTCCACTCCAGCAGACCGGTCGTGCCCTCCATCCCGAAACGGGGCAGCCAGCGCTCCACCAGCCAGAGCGGATGGGAGTAGCGATCGGCCAGGTGCGGCCCCGGGTGCAGCTCGCGAGCCGGCGCGGCGGCGCGCCCGCCGACGCTGCGCAGGATGGCGTTGGTAAACCGGGCGGCGCTTTCCCCGATGACGATGCGGGCCAGCTCGACGGTGGTGTCGACCGCCGCATGAGCCGGCACCCGGTCGAGGATGACGAGCTGGTAGGCGCCGATGCGAAGGATGTCGCGCAGGTCGTTGGCGACGGTGCTCCAGCCGCGATGCACCAGTTGCTGCAGCCGGGCATCGAGCTCGTTGCGCTGGCGGAAGACGCCCGCGGCGAGCTCGTGGGCCAGCCGTCGGTCGGCTTCCGGGAGTGAAGTCACCGCGGCGTTCAGCGCGAGGTCGAAGGCCTCGCCCTGCTGCACCGCCTTGAGAATCTGAAATGCCGCGAGGCGCGGGGCGACCCCGGCGCCTGGCGCGGGGCGTGAGGCCGCGGGACGCCGGCCTGCGCCCGACTTCCCCTTGCCGGTCTTCCCGGTGGCTCCGCGCGGCCGATCGTTCACTCCAGCATGCCTCTTCCCGGACTCGACGGCACGGCGATCTCCCGGCGGGGCATCCGGCCCGCCTGCCAGGCGAGGCGTCCCGCATCCACCGCGAGTCGCATCGCCGTCGCCATGGCCACCGGGTCGGCGGCTTCGGCGATGGCGGTGTTCATGAGGATGCCGTCGACGCCCTGTTCCATCGTCAGGCAGGCGTCGCTGGCGGTGCCGACGCCGGCGTCCACGATGACCGGCACGGTGAGTCGCCGCTTGATCGTGCGGATGCTGTACGGGTTGAGCAGCCCCAGGCCGCTGCCGATCGGCGAAGCCAGCGGCATGACGGCGGCGGCGCCCGCTTCCTCCAGCCGGAGCGCGGTGATCAGGTCGTCGTTGGTGTACGCCATCACCTGGAAGCCTTCGGCGGCGAGGGTCCGGGTCGCTTCGAGCAGGCCGGCGGTGTCCGGCAGCAGGGTCTCCCTGTCGCCGATCACTTCCAGCTTGATGAATTCGTTGAAGCCGGCTTCCCGCGCGAGCCGGGCATAGCGCACCGCCTCCTCGGCGGTGTAGCAGCCGGCGGTGTTGGCCAGCAGGAAGAAGCGCCGGGGATCGAGGTGATAGAGCATCCCCTCCTCCCGGGTCCGGTCGAGATCCACCCGCCGCACCGCCACCGTGACCACATCCGCCCCCGAGGCCTCGATGGCCGCGATCATCTCGGCGTTGCTGCGGTACTTGCCGGTCCCGACCAGGAGCCGGGAGCGGAAGGTGTGGCCGCCGATTGTGAGAGGGAGATCGGTATTCGGCATCTTGGCGCTAGGGAGTAGGGCGTAGGCGGGAATGTGCAGGCGGCAGGCACGTGTCGGCCAACGGCCAGCGGCTAACGGCCAACGGCCATTCGCTGAATGCTGAACGCTGATCGCTGACCGCCACCTCACCCCCCGCCCACAAAATGCACCAGCTCGATCACGTCGCCATCCTGCAGGGCAACGGCCTCGAGCTGCGCCCGCCGGACGATCTCCCGATTCCGTTCCACCACGACCATCCGGGCATCGAGGCCCAGGTGGGTGAGGAGGCCGGCCAGCGAGGCAGGGCCGGGGACGGTGCGGGTGGCCCCATTCACCTGCAGGGTGAGTTCAGTCATGCCGCCTCGGCCCAGGGCTGCAGCAGCGCGAGGGCCGCTCGGTAGGGATCGGCGGCATGCCATGCCTCGCGGATCGTGGCGATTCCCCAGGCGCCTGCCTCGTACAGATCCCGGGCACGCGCGACGGTGATGCCGCCGATGGCGATCACCGGGCGACCCAGCGCCGCGATCTCCCGAATCAAGCCCACGCCGTGGCCTGGTCGGCCGGGATGACTGGGTGTGTCGTAGATGTTTCCCACCATCAGGAAATCGGCATCCACCGCGGCGGCGGCCCCTTCCACCGAGTGGACTGACGCACCGATCCACCCGTGCCAGCGCGTGCCGAATGCACCTCGCACGACGGCGGGGGTGAGGTCATCGTGGCCCAGCTGCACGCCGTGAGTCTCGAGCGCGAGGGCGAGATCGGCGCGGGCATTCACGAACACCGCCGCTCCGGGCGGGCGGGCGAGGGCCTGCAGGCGCTGTGTCACCGCGGTGAGGTGAGCGCCCGTGCTGCTGCGGTCCCGGGCATGCAGCGCCACCGCCGGCCCCGCAGCTGCGATGGCGGCGGCACGCGCCGGAAAGTCCTCGAGCGCAAGGACGGCGTGATCGGTGATGGCGTGCAGCCGAGGCAGGGGCCTCATGTGAAGCACTGCCCCACGGTGACACCGCGGCCATTCACCCAGCTGCTCACCGGCATCCGCTTCTTGCCGCTGGGTTGCACTTCGGACACTTCCAGCGCCCCCACACCGGCGGCGATGGTGAGGGTCTCGCCGGTGGCGAGCACGGTGCCGGGGTGTCCGGAGGCGTTGGCGATGCGGCCACCGAAGAATTTCACCTCCAACTCACCGGCCAGGGCCCAGGCGCCCGGTTCGGGATCGAAGGCGCGGGTGGTCCGGGCGAGGGTCGCCGCATCGCGGCTCCAGTCGAGCCGGGCGGTCTCGCGGCTGATCTTGGGGGCCCGGGTTGCCCGGCTGTGGTCCTGGGGCACGGCGAGGTGCTCCCCCGCCTCCAGCAGCGTGAGCGTCTCGATGAGCGCCGCTGCGCCTAACTCGGCGAGCCGTTCGGTGAGTTCGCCGCCGGTCTCGTCCGCGGCGACTTCAGTCTCGATCTGATGCAGCACCGGCCCGCTGTCGAGCCCGGCCTCCATCTGCATGATGCTCACGCCGGTCGTCTCGAGGCCGTTGAGGATGGCCCACGCGATCGGGGCCGCGCCGCGGAGCGCCGGCAGCAGCGAGGCGTGCAGGTTCAGCATGCCGAGCCGCGGGAGGGCGAGGATGTCGGGCTTGAGGATGTGGCCGTAGGCCACCACGATGGCCAGGTCGGCGTTGAGCGCGGCGAGTTCGGCGGCAAAGGCGCCGGTGGGGCGGTCGGGCTGGAGGACCGGCAGCTCCTCCTCGAGGGCGACCAGCTTGACCGGGGGCGGCACGAGGCTGGTGCGGGAACGGCCCTGCGGCCGGTCGGGCTGGGTGACGACCGCCGCCACGTCAAAGCCTTCTTCGAGGAGGGCGCGGAGCGATGGCACCGCGAAGGCCGGGGTCCCGAAGAAGACCAGGCGCATCAGGACGACACGTCGGAGCCCTGGCGGACCGGCCGGATGTACCCGACATCGTCGGCGTGATCCTTCTTCCACTTGCCGATGAGCCGCTTGCGCTTCAGCAGGCTGAGGTGATCGATGAAGAGAATTCCGTCGAGATGATCGATTTCGTGCTGCACCGCCCGGGCCGACAGCCCTTCGAGCACCCGGCGGTAGGGCTGACCGTGATAGTCGACCGCCTCCAGCACCACATGGTCCGGCCGGGTGACGTCGGCAAAAACCTCGGGGATCGAGAGGCAGCCTTCTTCCCCGGTCTCCCGGCCGGCGGTGTCGATGATCTGCGGGTTGATGAGCACGAGCTTCTCGCCCTCCGCGTCGATCACGGCGATCCGGCGGGCCACCCCGACCTGATTGGCGGCGAGCCCGATCCCCTTGGCGGCGTACATGGTCTCGAACAGGTCCTCGACAAAGCGGCGGACCTCGTCATCCACGACGGCCACCCTGGGCCCGGCTTCCCGCAGCACGGGCGAGCCGAACAGGTGGAGGTCGAGAATCGTCACACAGTCGCTCCCGGCGCGGACTGGTCGCCGACCTTCACGATCCGGGCCCGGTCGACCACCAGCGTCGAGCTGCCGGATTCGATCGTGATCCGCTCCTCCTTGAGTTCCTTCACCCGGCCGATGATGCCGCCGACGGTGATGATGTCATCGCCCTTTTTGAGCGCCTTCAGCAGTTCCTCGTGCTTCTTCCGCGCCTGCTGCTGCGGCCGCAGGATGAGGAAGTAGAAGACCAGCGCGATCGCGCCGACCTGGAAGAGCAGCATGGTGAGCCCGGAAGCGGGGCTGTCGGTCGGGGCCATCAGGGCCAGCAGGGACAGAGTCACGGTGCTCCTCGTGGGTGATACCGCTCCCGCCAGTCTTGATGGAAGCGGTCGAAACGGCCTTCCAGGATGGCGACTCGGGCCTGTTCCCCGAGCCGGACCAGGAAGCGGATGTTGTGAATCGAGATCAGCCTGAGCCCCAGCATCTCCTCGGCCATGAACAGGTGCCGGAGGTAGCCGCGGGAGAAACGCTGGCAGGTCTCGCAGTCGCAGTCGGTGTCGAGCGGCGCCTCACTCAGGCGATGCGGCGCAGCACGGATGTTCACCTTGCCCGTGCTGGTCCAGGCACTGCCATGGCGCCCGTTCCGGGTGGCGGCGACGCAGTCGAACAGGTCCACCCCGCGCGCGATCCCTTCCAGCAGATCGTCCGGAAAACCGACGCCCATAAGATAACGGGGCACGTCCGTCGGGAGCGCCGGATTGAGGCCTTCGAGGACCCGGTGCATGACCGGCTTCGGCTCCCCGACCGACAGCCCGCCGATGGCGATCCCGGTCCACGGTCCGCGTTCCAGGATCCCCTCGATGGATCGCTGGCGGAGATCGTCGTGGGTGCCACCCTGGATGATGGGCCAGAGAGTCTGGAAGCCGTCAGCCGTCAGCCGTTGGCCGTCAGATGAATCATGGCTTTCTGACGGCTGATGGCTGATCGCTGATGGCTGTTGTCTGACGGCTGATGGCTGTCGGCTGTCGGCCAATTCCCGATGCCTCGCCTTGCACCGGTCCAGCCACCGCAGCGTCCGCTCCAGCCCCTCCTCGGCGAGTTCGCGCGAGGCCTGCCCCGGCACCACATGGTCGAAGGCCATCGCGATGTCGGCGCCCAGGGCCCACTGGATTTCCATCGCCGATTCGGGAGTGATCGTCCGGCGGGAGCCGTCGAGGTGACTGACGAACTCGACCCCCTCCTCGGCGATCTTCCGCAGCCCTTCCAGCGAGAAGACTTGGAAGCCACCGGAATCGGTGAGCATCGGCCGGTCCCAGGTGGAGAAACGGTGCAGCCCGCCGAGGGCCTGGATGACGGCCTCGCCGGGGCGCAGATGGAGATGGTAGGTGTTGCCGAGGATGATCTGGGCGCCGGCGCGGCGCACCTCCGCCGGGTGCAGCCCGCGCACCGTGCCGTGGGTGCCCACGGGCATGAACGCCGGCGTCTCGACCGTGCCGTGCGGCAGGGTCAGGGTGCCGGCGCGGGCCAGGCCATCGGTGGCGTGCAGCTGGAACGGGAACATGGGCGGGGGAAGGTAAGGCCGTCAGCCGTCGGCCGTCAGCCGTCAGCAAGTGCATCGGGTACTGACGGCTGATGGCTGATGGCTGATGGCTGACGGCTACAGCAAGACCATCGCATCCCCATACGAATAGAACCGATACCCCGACGCCACCGCATGGCCGTAGGCCGCCATCATCCGGTCGTAACCACCAAACGCCGCCACCAGCATCAGCAGGGTGGAGCGGGGCAGGTGGAAGTTGGTGATCAGCCGGTCGACGACCTGGAAGCGAAATCCGGGAGTGATGAGCAGGCGGGTCTCCGCCCGCCCGGCGCGGACCATACCATCCGGCAGCGCCGCGCTCTCGAGGCTCCGCACCACCGTCGTGCCGACCGCCCACAGCCTGCCGCTGCGCGCCCGCAGCGCCATGATCGCCGCCGCGGCCGCCGCCGGGATGTCGTACCACTCCGGGTGCATCGGATGCGCTGATGGATCGTCGACCTCCACCGGTTTGAAGGTGCCCGGTCCCACTTCGAGGTCGATCCGGGCGATCTCCACGCCTTTCCGCTCGAGCGCCGCCAGCAGCTCCGGGGTGAAGTGCAGCCCCGCCGTGGGCGCGGCGACGCTGCCTTCGCGCTCGGCGTAGACGGTTTGATACCGGCGCTCATCCTCCGCCGTCGGGGCGCGGTCGATGTATGGCGGCAGCGGCAGCAGGCCACTCTCCCGCATCGCGGCTTCCGCGGTGATGCCAATGAACCGCACCTCGCGGTAGACATCCTCCAGCACGGCGACCGTCTCAATGAAAGCCCCGGGTCCGATCTGCACGCGCTTCCCGGCCCGCAGCGCGCTGCCGGGCTTGCCTAACGCGATCCAGTGTCCATTCTGCGCCGGGTGCAGCAGCAGCACCTCCGCCGGCGCTCCACTTGGCCGGGTGCCGAGGAAGCGGGCATGCCGCACCCGGGTGGTGTTGAGGACCAGGAGATCGCCGGCAGGGATGAGGTCGAGGAGGTGGGAGAACGGCCGGTCGGCGAAGGGCGACGCAGCGCCGCCGAAAGGTACTCCGCGGTCGACGACCAGCAGCCGGCTCGCTCCGCGATCGGCGCTGGGGTGCTGCGCGATCAGCTCCGGCGGGAGCGGGTAGTCGAAGTCGGCGGTGCGGAGGGGCATGGATGGTGAGGCGAGTGGGCGATTAGGCGATTAGGCGATTGGGCGATTGGGCGATTGGGCGGTTGGGCGATTGGGCGATTGGGCGATTAGGCGATTGGGCGGTTAGGCGATTGGGCGATTTCGCCGTCGTGCCTAGCCGAAGATCGAGGCCTGTGCGCCCGGTGGTGGGGTCAGGCCAAAGCGCTGGTAGGCCAGCGGGGTCGCCATCCGGCCGCGCGGGGTGCGTTCGAGGTAGCCCTGCTGGATCAGGTAGGGCTCGTACACCTCTTCCACGGTGTCGCTGTCTTCGCTCACGGCGATCGCCACCGTGTTCAGGCCGACCGGTCCGCCGCCGAACTTCTCGATGATCGCCTTGAGGATCCGGGCATCCATGTCGTCGAGGCCGAATTCATCGACGTTGAGCCGCGCCAGCGCCTCGCGGGCGACGGGGCCGGTGATCCGGCCATCGGCGCGCACCTGGGCGAAGTCGCGCACCCGGCGCAGCAGCCGGTTGGCCACCCGGGGCGTACCGCGGCTCCGCTTGGCGATCTCCCGCGTCCCTTCGGCATCGGCGGGCACCCCGAGGATGGTCGCGGAGCGGGCGACGATGATCTCGAGGTCTTCCGGCGGATAGAAGTGCAGCCGCTCCACCATCCCGAAGCGGGCCCGCATCGGCGGGGTCAGCAGCCCGAAGCGGGTGGTGGCGCCGATCAGGGTGAATCGTTCGATGACCATCGGGATGGTCTGCGCGTTGGGTCCGTCGGCGATGCGCACGTCGACCCGGAAGTCCTCCATCGCGGGATAGAGAAATTCCTCGAGGATGGGGCGAAGCCGGTGGATCTCGTCGATGAAGAGGATGTCGCCGGCCTGCAGCGAGGTCAGCAGGCTCACGAGATCGCCGGGCTTTTCCAGCACTGGCCCCGAGCTGGTGCGGAGCTGGACGCCCATCTCCCGCGCCAGCAGCGTGGCGAGCGTGGTCTTGCCGAGGCCCGGCGGGCCGAAGAAGAGCAGGTGGTCGAGCGAGTCGCCCCGCCCCTTGGCGGCGTCGATCGCGATGCGGAGCGAGGCCTTCACCTGGTCCTGACCCACGAACTCCTCCAGCCGCCCCGGGCGCAGGGCCGCTTCGGCGCCGGTTTCTTCCGGCAGCTCATCGGGGGTGGTGATCTGGAGGCGGGACATGGGAGGCGTCAGCCCTTGAGCCGCGCCTCCCACCGGACCGGCCGCAGCCCGGGCTCCACCACATGCTGCGCCCGGCAGTGGTTGCAGCGATCGGTGACATGCGCGGTGCCGGTGGCGACCAGCCGGCGGTTGGTACTGCCGCAGCGGGTACAGATCCATTCGGCGGTCGTGGCTGGGACGGTCATAACACTCCTCGGTGAGGCGCCGCGCGTCGGTGCCCCGGATGATGGCGCGCGGTCGGTCGCGCGCAGTATCGGTCTCTCGGTCGCTGCGGCGTCAGGCCCGCGTGGCCAGGCGCTGCAGTGCGTCGCGGATCAGTCGCGCCGTGTCGGTGGTACCCGCGGCGAGCGTGGCGCGCACCGCCTCCTCCGCCGCCGGCGCCGGGTAGCCCAGCCGGATGAGGGCCTGGGTCGCTTCCTCGCCCGGGCGTGGTACCGCGGCGGGCAGGCCGACCGGAATGTCGCCGAAACGGTCGGTCAGTTCGACGATCAGCTTTTCCGCTTTCTTGCGTCCGATGCCGGGGACCGTCGCCAGTGTGGCGATGTCCCGCTGCACGATGCTCCGCACCGCGCGGGCCGGACCGAGCGTCGAGAGCAGCGCCAGCGCGAGCTTCGGTCCAAAGCCGCTTGCGCCGAGGAGCTGGCGAAAGATGGCCCGCTCAGTGACCTCATCGAAGCCGTAGAGCGACCAGCTGTCCTCGCGAATCACCAGTTCGGTGTACAGGCTGAGCTTGCTGCCGGTTGCGGGGAGCCGTTCGAGGACGCCCAGCGGCAGGGTCACCGCGTAGCCCACTCCGCCCGCGGTCTCGATCAGCACACTGTCGCCGTGCCGCTCGCGCAGGGTGCCGCTCACCAATGCGATCATCGCCTGATCACACGGCGGCCTGGCAGCAGGGCGGCCCGGCGGACGACCGATCGCTTGAGGAAGTGCGTCAGCGCCACGGCGACACCATCCGCCGCATCCGCTGGTGACGGCGCTACTGTGAGGCGGAGCAGCTGGGCGACCATATACCCCACCTGAGGCTTGAGCGCGGCGCCCCGGCCGGTCACCGCCTGCTTGATTGTCGCCGGGGCATACTCGGCGATCGTCACGCCGGCCTGGGCGCCCGCGAGCAGGATCACGCCTCGCGCATGGCCGAGCACGAGTGTGGTGCGGACATTCCTGGCGTAGAAGGCTTCCTCGACCGCGAGCACATCCGGCCGGTGACGCGCGAGCAGCTCCGTGAGTCCGGCGTAGATCTCCCCGAGCCGCGGGGCGAGTGGGGTGCCCGGCGTCGGCCGGATGACACCGCACTCCACCAGCCGCAGCTGGCCCCGCGCCCCGGTTTCCACGACGCCGAAGCCGGTGGCGGCGGTCCCCGGGTCGATCCCGAGCACCTTCATCGGGGCGACTCGGTCAGCGCGAGGCCTCGGCCAGGTGAGCGGCGTCGATATCGAAGTTGGAGAACACCTTTGACACGTCGTCCAGCTCCTCCAGCGCCTCCATCAGCTTGATCATCTGCTCGGCCTGCTTGCCCTCGATCTTCACCGTGGTGCGCGGCACCATGGCCAGCTCGGCGGAGTCGATCTCGAACTTGCGGGCCCGCAGCGCATCCTGCACCGCGTGAAAGGTCGGCGGCGTGGTCGAGATGATGTACAGGTCGCCATCCTTCTGGAAGTCGTCGGCGCCGGAGTCGAGCGCCGCCTCCAGGGTGGAGTCCTCGGGGTATCTGGTCGCGTCGAGGAGGATCTGGCCCTTGCGGTCGAACATCCACGCCACCGAGTTGGTCGCACCCATGTTGCCGGTATTCCGGCTGAAGGCATGGCGGACGTCGGCCACCGTCCGGGTCGCGTTATCGGTGCTGGCCTCGATAATCACCGCGGCGCCGCCGGGGCCGTAGCCCTCGTAGACCACTTCCTCGTAGACCGCGCCCTCCAGCTCGCCGGTGCCCTTCTTGACCGCCCGGTCGATGTTATCGGCCGGCATGTTGACGGCCTTGGCGGCCTCGATGGCGGTGCGCAGACGGGGATTGCCGCCGGGGTCACCCCCGCCCGCCTTGGCGGCGACGGTGATTTCCCGGATCACCTTGGTCCACGACGCGCCGCGCCGGGCGTCCGTGACCGCCTTCTTGTGCTTGATCTGCTTCCACTTGCTGTGGCCGGCCATTGGATCCTCCAGGCATGCTGATGCGAGGGAAACTAAGGCTAGGGGGAAGAGGGCGATAGGCGCAGGTGACGGGCGATGTTCGACTCGAACCACGGTGGCGATAGGCGCGAGGCGATGGGTGAATGTCGATCATCCGGCTCTGGGCGGGTCCTCTTCTGCCCCCGTCGCGGCATCGCCCACCGCCTACCGCCTGCTCCTCCTTGCCCCCTCCACGCTCCCCCCGCTAAGCTCCCCGCCCTATGCGACTCCTCCGCCCGCTCGTCCTGACGCTCGTCCTCGCCGCCTGCAGCGAACCGAAGAAGCAGGTGGACATCTCCGAGGCGATTCCGAATCTGCCCCTGCCGCCTGCGGGCGAGCTGATCTCGAAGGAGGGTGGCGAAGATGCCCTCAAGCTGCACTTCCGCAGCACCGGATCGCCGGCCGATGTCGCCGACTATTACCGCAACGTCCTCAGCCGCCCGCCCTGGAGTCTGGTCAGCGACGTGACGGCACCGGATGGGGTGATCTCGTTCTACGCGGAACAGGCCGGGCCATCGCTCTGGGTGACGGTGCGGAAGGCGGATGGTGCGGCGGGCAGCTTCGTCGATATCGCGGGCGCCAAGCCAGGCAGCTAGCGCCGTCGGGCCGGTCGTCCCTCAGCGGTCCGGATCCAGCATGTCCTCGAACCGGAGCCAGTGGCGGTAGAAGTAGAGATCGAGGTAGCCGGTGGGGCCGTTGCGGTTCTTCGCGACGATGAGTTCCACCGCTCCATCCACACCGGACCCGGGCCGGTACATCTCCTCCCGGTACAGCGCCAGCACCACATCCGCCGTCTGTTTCACCACGCCCAGCCCGCCCAGGTCTTCGAGCTGGGGGCGGGGATCGCGCCGTCCGGGATGGAACCGCGGCAGCTGGGCGACGGCGAGGATGGCAACTTCCCGTTCGAGGGCGAGGGACTTGAGGGCCCGGACAACCTGGGCCAGCCGCTCCTCGGTCGTTTCCGCCGGTCCGGGTCCCGCCGTCATCTGCAGGTCGTCCAGCACCAGCAGCCCCCGGCGCGGGACGGTATCGAGGGCGGCGGCGACCTCGCCGAACTGCTCGCCGGTGAGTGGCCGAAAATGCAGCGGCAGGTCCCGCAGCCGGAGCGCCGCCGCCCCGATGGCCGCGCGGCTCACATCATCCAGCGCCCCGCTCCGCAGCACATCGACCGACACCCGGCCATCCAGCGCCAGCACCCGCTCGGTGAGCCGCTCTTCCGACATCTCGCCCGACAGCAGCGTGACCGGTGTGCCAAGGCGGGCGGCGCGGAGCGCGATCGCGAGCGCAAGGCTCGACTTCCCGCTGCCCACATCGCCGCCGAGCACGACCAGGTCCTGGCGCCGGATGCCGCCGCCCAGCAGCTGGTCGAGGGAGGGAAAGCCGGTCGGGACGGTATCACCGATGGAGCCCGCCGCCAGGCGGGAATCCATTCGGGCCACGACCGACTCGGCAACCGATGGCTGACGATCCGCGGGGGGAAGATTGCTGGGCCGCATGGGTCGGAAGATAGGCGGATGCGGAGGTCAGCGGGCAGGGACCGGCGCCTGCCGCGCGGCGCGGCCGGCGCGCTGCACCGCGTCGGCGGCCTCGCCCCCGATGGTCTCGCGCACCGGGGCGACCAGCGCGCCGAGGACCAGGGCGACGGCAGGGACGCCGTCATCCCGCAGATGCACCAGCGCGGAATGCAGCGCCCGGCGCAGCGGTGGCGGGACCGTGAGGCTGGTGAGCCGGTGTTCCAGCGCGGCGAGGCGCCGGCGCATGGCGCGCTCGGGCAGCGGGGGATCGAGCAGCATGTCCTGGGCGAACCGCAATGTCAGCCACAGTGCATAGAGCCCCTCGCGCTTGGGACCGCGGCCGGTGCGGGGCAGCAGGCCCATCAGCTCAAGCGCGGCGGGATCGGCTCCGCTCATCGGCACCACTCCAGGGTCCGGGCCATGACTTCGTCGGGCAGGATCTCGGTCAGGCAGCGCTGATGTCCCAGCGGGCAGTGCGGCCCGCCCTTGCTGCTGCACGGGCGGCAGGTCAGCGACCGTTCGATGACCGTGGCGCGGGCATGGTACGGAAAGAACCCGAACAGTTCGACGGTCGGGCCGAACAGGGCGACGACCGGCGTGCCCACCGCTGTGGCGAGATGCATCGGGCCGGTGTCGCCCGAGACCAGCGCCCGGCAGCGGCGGAGCAGGGCGCCACTCGCCTGCAGGTCGAGGTCGCCGGCGGCGCTGGCCGAGCTGCCTGTGCTGGCGGCAACAACACAGGCGGCCGCTTCCCGTTCCCGCGTGTCGCCTAACACCACCGTGCTGGCGCCGGCCTGGCCGAGCTGGGCGGCGAGGGCGCGCCAGTGGGCCAGCGGCCACCGCTTGGTCGCATGGGCGGCGCCGGGGGCGAGGGCCACGAGCGGTGCCGTCTCGTCCAGCTGGTGCGCCGCCAGCCAGGCATCGGCCCGGGCTTCCGCCGCCGGGCTGATGAACAGCTCCGCCGGCCCGCCATCGGGGCGCACGTCCAGTTCGGCGGCTGCCTCGAAGTAGCGCTCCGCGACCGGGACATGGATCCCGTAGATGTCACGCTTCTGGCGGATCAGGGTGCGCCGCTCGCGCCGGCGGGTCCGGAAGCTGTCCCAGTGCCCCGGGACGAGCAGCCGGAGCATGCGGCTCCGCGCGCTGCTGTGCAGGTCGAGTCGGTGGGTATAGCTGGCGCCCCGGAGCCCGCGGGCAAGCCCGACGACCGAATCCCCCGGCGTGATCGTCACCACTTCATCGACGTGGGGATTGGCCGAGAGGAGCGGGGCCCAGCTTTCCTTGGTCACCGCGGTGATTGTGGCGGCCGGATGCCGGGCCCGCAAGGCCCGGATCAGCGGCGTCATGAGCAGCACGTCGCCGAGCGAGCTGAAGCGGACCAGGAGGATGCGGGGGGAGGGCACGAGACAAATGTAAGGCGTGTACAGCCAAGTGACGCAGGAGGGGGAACAGGGAACGGGGAACGGGAACGACGCACGGCGAAGTGTTCATCCCTTTCCCCGTTCCCTGTTCCCTCTCCCTTTTCTCCCTTCTCCCACCCACCCCGCCTATCTTCTCTTCCATGCCACGCCCCCGCAGCATCCTCTGGGTGGACGATGAGGTCGAGAGCCTCTCCTCTCACATCATGTTCCTCGAGGAACAGGGATTCACCGTCGAAAAGGCCTCGCACGGCGATGACGCGCTGGCGCTGATGCAACGCCAGGCGTACGGCGTGGTCCTGCTGGACGAGCAGATGCCGGGCCGGCGCGGCCTGGAGCTGTTCCGCGCCATCCGCGGCATCGACACGACGATTCCCGTCGTGATGGTGACCAAGAGCGAAGAATCGGCGACGCTCAAGGATGCCATCGGGGCGGAGGTGTCCGACTACCTGGTGAAACCGGTGAATCCGCGCCAGATCCTGTCGGTGGTCACCCGGCTGCTCGAGGGTGACCGGATCCGGCAGCAGCTGCTCTCGCGGGACTTCGCCACCCGGTTCCGCGAGCTGGAGGATCGCCGCGGCACGGTGCTCGACTGGCGCGGCTGGACCGAGCTGGTCGTGGAGCTGGCGGAGTGGGAGGTGCGGCTGGGCCATGCCGACGAGCCGGGACTGCAGGAGGCCCTCCGGGCGCTGCAGGTGAGCCTGCGGCAGGACTTCGCGGAGTTCATCGAGCGGCACTACGCCGGCTGGCTGGCGGGCCCGCGCTCCGCCCGGCCGCCGCTGAGCATCGACATCGTGCCCGAATTTGTCGAGCCGGCGCTGCGGGCCGGCGGGAAAGCGCTGCTGATCGTGGTCGACTGTCTCCGGCTCGATCAATGGGAAGCGATCCGGCCGCTCATCAGCACCCGGTTCGATGTCGAAACGTCGTATTACTTCTCGATCGTGCCGACCGCGACCCCGTTTGCCCGCAACGCGATCTTCAGCGGCCTCCTGCCCAGCGCCATGGCCACCCAGCACCCGCAGTGGTGGCGGGATCAGGACGAAACCAGCCTGAATGCCCACGAGGCGGAGATGCTCGCGCACCAGCTCGAGACCCGCAACGGCCGGCGGGTTCCGGTGCGCTACGAGAAGGTGTTCACCGCCGCCGACGGCGAGGGGCTGCTCACCCGACTGCCGTCGCATCTTGCCGCTGATGGAGTGACGGCGCTGGTCTTCAACTTCATCGACCAGCTGACCCATGGGCGCACCGAGAACTCCACGCTGTTCGAAGTCGCGCGGGATACCCCCGCGCTCCGCAGCCTGACCCTGACCTGGTTCGAACGTTCGGCGCTGTGGGGTGCGCTGCGTGAGGCCGAACGGCGCAATGTGCCGGTGCTGCTCACCACCGATCACGGCTCGATCCACTGTCATACCCCCGCCACCGTCTATGCCCGGCGTGACGCGACCGCCAATCTGCGCTACAAGTTCGGTGAGGACCTGCGGGCGCAGGAGAAGGACGCGGCGATCGTGGTGGAGGACCTGCCCGCGTGGGGCCTGCCACCCCGGCCGCATGGCGTCCGGCTGCTGCTGGCCGTGGGCGACCGGTTCTTCGTCTATCCCACCAAGTTGCGGGAATACCAGGCCCGCTATCGCGGCGCATTTCTCCATGGCGGGGTGACCCCGGAGGAGATGGTCCTCCCGATCGCCTTCCTCACTCCCCGCCGCGGATCCTGAGCGGCTCGACCGGATGACGGCAGCCGCCCCCCCCACCTTGCCCCGCACCGGCCGGCGCCTGATCGGCTGGCTGCGCCCCTACCGCCTGCTCCTGCTGGCCGGGTTGCTCGCGACGACCATCGCCTCGGTGCTGGATGGTGTCACGCTGCTGCTGCTCATCCCCCTCTTCCGCCATCTCTTCGGCGGCACCGGCGGACTGCTGGCCGGCACGACCGGGCTCGAGCCGCTGGTGGACCAGCTCCTCGCCCCGCTCCTCGTCGGCGCCTCGGCGGCGGGGGTGACATTCCGGCTGGTGCTGCTGCTGTGGGGCGGCTTGCTGCTCAAGAACGGACTCGCCTATCTCGCGGGCCAGCTCAGCGTGCGGGTGCAGGAGGGGCTGGTGCGGGATCTCCGCACGGCGCTCTTTGGCCACCTGCTTGAGATCGACCTCGGCTGGCTCGAACGGACCCGGGGCGGGCAGGTGATCAGCCGGATCATGGGCGACGCCGATCAGGCCAAGCTGATGGTCAGTGCCAGTCTCGCATCGTTCTTCCAGAACCTCGTCCTCATCCTCACGACGCTGCTGGTGCTGGCCCAGCTCTCGCCCCGCCTCACGCTGCTCACCTGCGCGAGCGCGCCGGTCCTGCTGCTCGGCATCCGTGTGCTGTTGCGGCGGATCCGGGGTCACGCGCGCGCGCGGGCCGATGTCGCCGGCGAGATGACCGCGACGGTGGCGGAACGGCTCGGGGCGGTGAAGTTGATCCGGAGCTACGGTGGCGCCGCGCGGGAGCGGGCCCGCGTCGCCGCGCAGGCCGACCAGTACCGGCAGCAGGTGCTCTCGACCCAGCGATTCGCCACCCTGACCAGTCCGGTGAGCGAGATCTTCGGCGGGCTGCTGCTGGTGGCGCTGATCGTGGTCGGTTCCACGCCGGGCGTCGCCGGCGGGCAGCTCTCGCCGGAAGGATTGCTGGTGTTCATCGTGGCGGCGCTCCGGATCATGGCGCCGCTCAAGGCCATCACCCAGTTCCCCGGCCTGATGGCCCAGGCGCGCGCCGGCGCCGAACGGGTCTTCGAGGTGCTCGATCTGCCGGTCGTGGAGCGGGATCCGCCGGGGACGCCGCCGGCGCGGTTCGCGCGTGCGGTGGAGTTCGACGGGGTCTGGTTTGATTACGCGGGCGCCGGGCGCGCGGCGCGGAGCGCGGAGGGCGCCTGGGTGTTACGCGATATCTCCTTCACCCTGCCGCGCGGGTCGGTCGTCGCGCTGGTGGGACCCTCGGGTGCGGGCAAGACCACCGTCGCTGAGCTGCTGCCGCGGCTGCGGGAGCCCACTCGCGGCACCATCCTGCTGGACGGGGTCGCCCTCCCCACGCTGGACCGCGCGACCCTCAGGGCGCTGATGGGCTTCGTCGGGCAGGAGACGGTGATCTTCAACACGACGGTGCACGACAACATTGCGTATAGTCGTCCGGCTGCGAGCCGGGCGGAGGTCGAGGCGGCGGCGCGCGCGGCCAACGCGCATCTGTTCATCGGTCAGCTGCCGCAGGGGTACGACACCATCCTCGGCGAGCGGGGCGCGCGGCTGTCCGGTGGCCAGCGCCAGCGCATCGCCATCGCCCGCGCCGTCCTGCGGGACCCGCCGCTCCTGATTCTCGACGAGGCGACGAGCGCTCTCGATAACGAGTCGGAACGGCTGGTCCAGGAGGCACTCCTGCGGTTGATGCGCGAGCGGACGGTGCTGGTGATCGCCCACCGGCTGGCGACGGTGCGTCACGCCGATCTCATCCTGGTGCTGGACGATGGCCGGATCGTGGAGCGCGGGTCACATGACGCGCTGCTGGCCAGCGACGGACGCTATGCCCGGCTCTGGGGCGGGCGCGACGGTGTGTATGAGGGGCTGCACGATGTCGGCGCCGTCGGCGCCCCCCTTGACTGATCCCGAGGGTCCGGGTCCACTTTCCTCTGCGCCATGACCACACCTCACTCCGGCCTTCGGGTCCTCTACATCGCCCCAGTCGACGACGCGGAGCTGGCCCACAATGCGCTCCGGCTCCGGGCCCTGGAACGGCTCGGGTGCACCGTCACGCATCTCGATCCCGCCCGCGCGGGGTGGATGGAGCGCCTGGTACGCCGGGACATGTCACACCGGGTGCAGGTGGCGCTGGATGCCAGCACGCCGCAACTCGTCCTGGTGGCTGGCGCGGGCGTGGTCACCCCCGATCTGGTCGATGAAGTCCGCAAGGGCCGGCCCGCCCGGTGGCTGCAGGTGCTGAGCGACGACATCGGCGATCCGAACGCCGCCGCCCGTGAGGCGATGGCCTTCGACCACGTCTTCGTCGGCGCGACCGGCGCGGTCACCGCCTTCGACCGCTTCGGCGTGAAGCACGCCCATTACCTCGCTGTCGGGTGTGATCCCTCGGTGCACAAACCGCTCAGTGCCCGCGGGCCCTTCCGGGCCAATGTTGTCTTCGCAGGCGGCGCCACATCCCGGCGCGAGAAGATGCTGATGGAGCTGGTCGAGTTCGGCCTCGCCCTCTGGGGACCGGGGTGGAGGAGGACCACCCTGAAGGACTACTGTCGCGGAGAGCTGCCCAGCACCGAGGACTTCGTGCGGGCGTACGCAGGAGCCACCGTGGCGGTCAACGTGCATCGGAGCGGCGCGGGAGACCGCGGCATCGATGCCAGCGGGGTGAATCGCCGGGCCTTCGAGATCGCCGCGATCGGCGTGACGCAGGTGGTGGATACGCGGCCGGACCTGGCCCAGCATTTCGAGGATGGCGCCGAGGTGCTGACCTACACCACTGCGGAACAGCTGCGCGGACAGGTCAAGCGGGCATTGCAGGAGGACAAGTATCGCGCTCGCCTCTCCGCCGCCGCTCGGCAGCGGGCGCTGCAGGCGCACACCTACATGCACCGGATGAAGGCGCTGCTTGACGTCGCGACCGGTGCGATCGAGAGGTAGGCGCTGGGCGGTAGGCGGTGCCGCCTCGCGCCGGTAACAATCGCCTGTCGCCTATCGCCTATCGCCACTTCCCTCACGCTCCACTGTCCGCCCTCACCCCCGCCGGCAGCACCCCCGTCGCCAGAAACGCCCGATACATCCGCACATATCCTTCCGCCAGCGTCAGGTGACTGAACCACCGTTCGGCCCGGGCCCGGCAGGCGGCGGGGTCCTTTCCGGCCATCGTCGGCAGGAGGGCGACCAACTCCTCCAGCGTGTCGCCCTGTCCGGCGACGTTGGGGGAGAGCACTTCCGCCAGTGAGCCACGCCGGGTGCCCAGCACCGGCGTCCCGCTCCAGAGCGCCTCGATAAGCGTCAGCCCGAAGGGCTCATCCCACAGCGCCGGCATCCACATCAGCCGCGCACCCGCCAGCAGGGCCGCCTTTTCCGCGCCGTCCACCGTCCCGACGAACTTCACGTACCGGCTGAGTGAAGGTCGCCACCCGCCGGCGACCACCAGCTTGCGCTCGGCGAGCTTCGCGCCGGCGATCGCCCACTGATAGCCCTTGCTGGAATGCAGCCGGCCGAGGAAGAGGTCGTAATCGTCCTTGGCGGCGCGGAACTGGAGGTCGGCGGGATCGAGGCCGTTGTAGACGAACGTGGTACTAGCGTGACGCGCGGCGTGATCGGCACTGACGTAGATGGTATTCGGTGGCCGGATGGCGCCGGGCTTCGTGGTGCCCTGCAGGGTCCAGACCCAGGGAATCCCGGGCGGCACCCGCAAGGGATAAAAGGCGTGCAGGATCTCCGTGCCAGGCGGCAGCAGGGGGGTGAGATCCAGCGTGGGATCATGCAGCCGGGCCTGGGGTACGGCGACCAGCCGTGCCTCGGGAACCCGCGTGCCCGGCGGCGCGAGCAGTGTCACCTCGTGCCCCAGCGCGGCGAGCCCCCGCACCAGGGAGACGACCACCCGTTCCGTCCCGCCGTAGCCCTGCACCGGCATGGCGGTATGATGCACCAGCACCACGCGCATATCTTTACGCCTTCGATTGATCCATCAAGACCGTGGAGCGCATGCGCATCAGCGGAGTGAGTCTCGTCAAGGATGCGGTGCGGCTCGACTTTCCCCTGCTCGAGTCCCTCCGCTCCATCCTGCCGCTGTGCGACGAACTCATCGTCAATGTCGGGCCATCGGCCGACGGCACGCGGGCCCTGGTGGAGCGACTGGCGGATCCGCGGCTGCGCGTCATCGAGGGCGAGTGGCTAGCCGGACAGGGCGGGGCGGTGCTGGCGCGCGAGACCCAGCGGGCGATGGCCGCCGCCACGGGCGACTGGGCAATCTACATCCAGGCCGACGAAGTCCTGCACGAGGATGGCATCGCCCCGCTCAGGCAGGCGCTCGCCACCGCAGATCCGGACAGTCAGGTCGAGGGATTACTGGTGGATTTCCTCCACTTCTATGGCAATACCGACCGGATTGGCCGCGGGCGCGCCTGGTACCGGCGCGAGGTGCGGGCCATCCGGCTCGGGGCCGATGTGCGGAGCCATGCGGATGCGCAGGGGTTCCGGGTGGGACCCGAGGGGCGGAAGATCCGGGCCCGCCGCTCAGGCGCAACCTGGTATCACTATGGCTGGGCCCGACCGGTGCCGGCGTTGACCGCCAAGCGGGAGGCGGACCACCAGCTGCATTACGGAGGGCGGGCGCGGCGCAACCCGTTAGGCGACCAGCTGCCGTGGGATGTCGGGCTCGCGCCGTTTCGCGGGCGTCACCCGGCGGTGATGGCCGACTGGATTGCGGCACGGCGTCAGGCCATGGCGGATTCCTTCGCCGCGCGCCGCTGGGACGGGCGACGTCTGGCGCTGCTGGCTTCGCTGGGCATCGAGCACCTCACCGGCTGGCGTCCGTTCGAATACCGCAACTACGTCGAGGTATAGCCCTGACCCGCGAGCAGCAGTGCCAGCCGGTGGGCGTAGGTGTGGTGGGCCAGCGCATGGGCACGGCCCGCCGTCGCGACCGCCAGACGAGCGGCCGAATCGGCGAGGTACTGCCGGGCGAGTGCGACGCCTTCCTCGACGGCGCGGTACCAGAGTGCGTGCCGGCCTGGCGCCGCGAACTGCTCCACGCCGGGCACGTACTCGCCGAGAAAACAGCCGCCCGCCCCGAGCACGCGCCACAAACGGTTGGAGGTGCCGCCATCCCGCTCGCGGTCATCCGGTGGCAGCGCATTGATCCCCAGGCTGAGCGCCGCGCCGCCGACAACCTGGGCGACCGCTGCCCCGCGCACCGTGCCGCCCGCCACCGGAAGGCCGGGTGGTGCGCCATCCCACGACGGACCGCGGATCTGCAGCCGGCCGGCCTCGCCGAAGTGGCGCAGAATCTCATGTCGCCGTTCAAACTGCCCCGACCCGAGGAACGAGAGGTCGCAGCGAAAGGCCTCAGGAATCCGCGGCGCCGGCTGGTCCACTGTCGGATCGCATCCCTGGGGCAGGAACCGCGCGGTGAATCCCGCCCGGTGAAAGGCCGCGACCTGAAAGCCGTATGTCGCGTAGATCTCCGGAACCACTCCAGCGAGCGCGAGTACGCGCGGTGGCAGGGGCGCCGGGGCATCGAAGTACCAGAACGCCGTCCGCCGTCCGCGCAGGAGCGCGCGCAGCATCGCCTCGCCGGCGGAGATCGCATGCCGGGTGCAGAGGATCATCTCCGGCTCGGCGCGTTCCACCAGCCAGCGAACCACCGGCGGGGCCAGCGGGCCCAGCCGGCGACGGTGTCCGAGGGCATCGACGACGCGGGTGTCGTGGCCCAGCTGGCGTGCGGCGCGGGCCAGTGCGGCCTCGGTGCGGTGGCGGCCACCGGCGCCAAGGATGAGCAGTCGCATGAGTGAGGCGGAAGTTCGGGGGACAGGCATGGGGAGGGAAGGGCCGCCACTTCGTGTCGCCATCACGTCGCATCAGGGCAGTGGCGCCGGCTCGGTCAACTCGGTGCTCCGGCTGGCGCTCGGCGTCAGGGAGGCCGGCGTGCAGGTGCGGTTCGTCTGCCGGCCCGACTCGGAGGTGGAGGCCGCCGCGCGCTCCGCTGGTCTCGAGGTACATCCGATTCCGCTCTGGAGTGCGGGAAGAGTGACGAATGCCGGCCGGCTCCGTGCCCTGCTGGAGCAGCACCCCGTTGATCTGGCCGACAGCCATGGCGGGCGCGATCGCGCGGCGTTCACCTGGCTCGGACTCACCCGCCGGCTGCCGGTGCCGTTGATCATCACCCGCCGTTCCTGGCCGCGCAGCATCCGGCTCGAAGCCTGGCTCGGGGGAAGGGTCGCCCAGCGCGTGGTGACGCTGAGTGCGCCGGTGGCGGCGGAGCTCCAATGGCTTGGCACACCCGCCGAAAAGATTCTGGTCATTCCCAATGGGGTGCTGCTGGACCGGATTGACCGGCCGGTGACTGAGGCGGAGCAGGAGGGCTGGCTGGCGCGCATCGGTGGGCCGGACCGGCGGCCGACGGTGGGCATCGTCGCGCGGCCCAAGGACCAGCGGGTCGTGGTTGCAGCGCTCGAGTTCGTCAGGACACCGGTGCGACTGGTGCTCGCCGGTCTGGACGGCCTGGCGCTCACCGGTCCGCCCCCTCCCGTGCCGGAGCGTCATGTCGTCGTCCGGTTGCCATTCCTCCCCGACATCCGGCCGCTCTACGACCTGCTCGACATCGTGCTGCATCCGTCGCGCTGGGATGCCATGCCCCAGGCGGTGCTGGAGGCGATGGCGCTGGGGAAGCCGGTGCTGGCGTCCCGCGCGACGGGGAACGCGGTGCTGATCGAGCACGGGATCAACGGTCTGCTGCTCCCGCCGACCGATTCCCGCGCCTGGGCCACGGCGCTGGATCAGTTGCTCGCCGACCCCATGCTGGCGGCCCGGCTCGGCGCAGCGGCGCGGCAGCATGCCCGGACCCGGTTCCCGTTCACCCGCACCGTCGAGCAGACCGTTGCGCTGTATCGTGCCGTGGCGGGGAGGTAGCGCTTGCGTCCTTCGCTCCTCCTGGCCCACGACTTCCCTCCCGTGTCAGGCGGCATCGCCCGGCTGCTCGGTGCCGTTGCCCACCACGCTGGCGCAGGGCGGATGGTTGTCTCGACGGGCATGGAACCGTATGCGACGATGTGGGACGCCGCCTGCTCCAGCCCGATCGAGCGGGTGCCGGTCGAGACCACTCGGCTCAAGACGCCGCTGGGACTGGCCCGCTGGAGTCGCGCCGCGCTCCGGCTCGCGCGCGAGAGCGGGGCCGGCTTCTGCTGGGCGGGCAATGTGAAGCCGGCGGGATATGTCGCGCACTGGCTGCACCGGCGGCAGCGCCTGCCGTATGGGCTCATCGTCTACGGGCTCGATGTGCTGCAGCTTCAGGCGCAGACGAGGGCGTCGAGAAGCAAGCGGTTCGTCGCCCGCCAGCTTCTGGGCGGCGCCCGCGGCACGGTCGCCATCAGCCGGTGGACCGCCGATCGGTTCCGGACCCTGGCGCAGAGTCTGGAATTGCCTGAGGTCGCGGCGCGGGTGGAGGTCGTTCCACTCGGCACCGACCCGCGGCGGTTCCGGCCCGACATCGATGCGGGCGCCGCGCAGCGGCGGTTCGGGCTCGTCGGTTCCCCCTGGCTGCTGACCGTCTCCCGGCTGGTGCCACACAAGGGGATCGACACGGTGATCGCCGCACTGCCGATGCTGCCGGAGGTGCGCTACGCCGTGGCGGGAGACGGGCCGGATCGCCCCCGGCTGGAACAGCTCGCCGACCAACTGGGAGTGCGCGATCGCGTTCGTTTCCTGGGCAGCGTGCCGGACGTGCAGCTCCCGGGGCTCTATCGTGCGGCGACGCTGTATGCCGGGCTCTCCCGCGAGGCCAACGGGCAGGTCGAGGGATTCGGCCTCTCGCTGGTCGAGGCGCAGGCGAGCGGCATTCCGGTGATCGCGTCCACCAGCGGCGGCATCCCCGACGCGGTCCTGGACGGCAGGACGGGGGTGCTGATTCCACCAGACGACGCGACCGCCGCCGCGGTCACCATGCTCGGACTCCTGTCGGATCCGGGCCGCCTGGCCGCGATGGGTCGCAGCGGTCGGGCGCGGGTGGAGCAGTATCTCAACTGGGGGAGAGTCGTGACCGACCTGGAGCGGTGTGCGGCGGAGTGGGCTGGGTAGGTCGGCCTCTGTGCCCGGCCCGCGTGGTAAACGGGGAACCGGGAAACGGGAAACGGGGAACGGGGAACGGGGAACGGGGAACCGGGAACGGGGAACCGGGAACGGGAACATCAGGCAAGCGATGGTGCGATCCGCGGGGCTGAACGCTGAACGCTAATGGCTAACGGCTGACGGCTGACGGCTGACGGCCAACGGCTAACGGCTCCGGCTACTTCCCCGCCAACCTCGCGCTGATCGCATACGTCGGGCAGTTGCGCACATAGGTGCCGTCCAGGGGCGACCACGAATGCAGTGCCTGCCGCACCCTGGCCTTGCCGTCCTCGTCCATCTCGAAGGCCCACGGGGCGTGCATCACGCAGGCGCCGCACCCGACGCAGCGGCCCCGGTCGACCCGTACTTCGACGCGGCGCTGGGGAAAGACGCCGTGCCCCGCCGGATCGAAGCTCTCCTGCAGCTGGTCCAGCAGGTCGAGGGTGGCCCGGTGGCCCTCCTCGATCAATTCGCGATTGTGCCCGAACCCGAACATCGACACATGCTCGACCCGGGGGTGCAGCAGCACCAGCGGTGGCGCGGTCCAGCGACGGAGCCGGCTTTCCATCATGGTCTGCATCACGATCTCCAGGCCGCGGATGTACGTCGCGGCGAAGCCCTCGTCCTGCACGTTGCTCCGCAGCACGCTGGTCGAGCCGACGTCCACCGCGAGCACCGGCCCCTCGCTGCGGGCGGCCGCGACCTCCACCGGCAGATTCTCGACGACGGCGCCGTCCACATACCACCGGCCGTCGATCTCGCGCGGGGGGAAGAGGCCGGGCCGCGCGCACGAGGCGAAGACGGCGTCCGCCACCCGGACGTGGCGCAGGCCCGGCAGGCCCCAGAGCACCTGCATCCCGGTGTTGAGCTCGACGGTGTTGATCACCAGCTGGCGGGGCAGGTCGGCAAAGGTGCGGTCGCCGACGAGCGAACGGATCAGGGCGTCGAGCGGTTCGGGGCGGTACACCGCGGGCGAGCGCATCCGTTTCATCGCCATGTCGTAATGGGCGACCTGGAAGATGTCGCGCCGCTTGACCAGCAGCCCGCGCTCCCGCATCTCGTCCAGCGGCATGCCGCAGGCCCAGGCCGCCGCGATCAGCGAGCCCATGCTGCTGCCGACGGCGAGGCCTGGTTCGAGGCCGCGCTCCTCCAGGGCCTGGAGCACACCAATGTGTGCCAGGCCTTTGACGCCACCGCCGCTGAGCACCAGCGTGAAGGGGGAGCGGAAACTCATCGCTTGTTGTAAGGCATGAGTGCCAATAACGTACTGCTTCCCGGAACAGATTGCGACGCGTGACCTACGACCTGCCCAGCCTTCGGGCGACCGAGTTCCCCTGGGCCGATTCCCGCATCTGGCTGGACCATGCGTCCATCGGCCCGTTGCCGGAGCGGACCCGCCGGGCCCTTGAAGAGACCATCGGCCGCAGGTGCCGTCCCTATGAGCTCACGTCCGCCGACCAGTTCGGCGGGCTGGCCCGGGCGCGGTCGGCCATCGCCGGCCTGATCGGCGCCGAGCCGGCCGAAATTGCCCTGGCGACCAACACCTCTTTCGGGCTGGCGATCGCCGCGCGGGCCCTGCCGCTGGGGGCGGGCGATGTCGTGCTGGTGAGCGACAAGGAATTCCCCGCCAACGTCTATCCCTGGCGCCGGCTCGGCGACCGGGGCGTACGCTGCGAGTTGGTCCCGGTCACGTCGGAGGGGTGGCCCGACGAGGCCAGGCTCATGGAGCGGCTGCACGCGCCGGAGGTCCGGGCCATCGCGGTTTCGCTCACCCAGTTCGCGTCCGGCTATACTGTCGATCTGGCCCGCCTTTCAGTGCTCACCCGCCAGCTGGGGAAGTGGCTCGTGGTCGATGCCATCCAGGGCGTGGGTCAGCTGCCGCTCGACCTCCGCGCCACGCCGGTGGATCTGCTCGCCTGCGGGGCCCAGAAGTGGTTGCTCTCACCCTGGGGCAGCGGCTTTCTCTACGTGCGGCAGAGCCTGATCGAGCAGCTTAGCCCGGCCATCACCGGGTGGATGAACTTCGAGGGCACCGACGACTTCGCCCACCTGACCGACTACCACGACGCCCTCCGGGCCGACGCCCGCCGGTTCGAGCTCATCACGCTGCCGTTCCAGGAGTTTGTCGCCCTGAACCAGTCGCTGTCCCTGCTGACCGAGATCGGTATCCCCGCGATCCAGGCCCACCTCGCGGCGCTGCAGCGGCAGCTTCTCGCCTGGGCTGACGCGCGGGGCGTCCCGGTGAGCTCGCCCCGAGGCGCCCGTGGCTCCGGGATCACCTGCCTCGTTCCGCCCCGTATCGAGGCGGCCCATCGGGCGCTGCGCGAGGCCGGCATCTACTGCAGCCTGCGCGAGGGGGCATTGCGGTTGAGTCCGCACTGCTACAATACAGCCTCGGAGATGGGGCGGGTGACGGAAGTACTGGGGAAGCATATTGGGTAGCCGTCAGCCGTCAGCCGTCAGCCGTCAGCCGTCAGCCAGGAGCCGTCAGCCGTTAGCCGTTGGCCGTTCGCGTGCTGTCATCCTGAGGAGCGCAGCGACGAAGGATCTCTTGAGGTCGAAGGAGAGACCTGAGAATGACTCCGGGGCAAAGAGATCCTTCGCTGTGCTCAGGATGACACTCGTAGAAATCGGCCGTCCCTGATCCCTGCCACCTGCCACCTACCACCTGCCACCTACCACCTGCCACCTGCCACCTACTCCATGCCCCTCTCCCTCTCCGACGTCCTCCAGGCCGGTTACGGCTTCCCCGGCCCCGCCCTCACCCTCGGCGCGGCGCTCGATCGGGGCACCATCCTGCCCGAGCCGAAGATCCGGATTCCCCTGGCGATGATGAACCGGCATGGGCTCGTCGCCGGCGCCACCGGGACCGGCAAGACCAAGACGCTGCAGCTGCTGACCGAACAGCTGTCCACGGCGGGCGTACCGGTCTTCGTGGCGGATATCAAGGGCGATCTCTCCGGCCTCGCGATGCCCGGTGAGTCCTCGGAGCGGGTCAGTCAGCGGGCGACCGACATCAAATGGGCCTGGACGCCAGCCGGCGTGCCGGTGGAGTTCGTGAGTCTGTCGGGCAAGCTCGGCGTCCAGCTCCGGGCAACGATCGCGAGCTTCGGGCCGTTGCTGCTCGCCAAGGTGCTCGGCCTCAACGACACCCAGACCAGCGTGCTCACCCTGGTGTTCAAGTACTGCGACGACCAGCGCCTGCCGCTGCTGGACCTGGCCGACCTGCGCGCGGTGCTGCAGTTCCTGACCTCGGCCGAAGGGAAGCGCGAGCTGGATGCCCTGGGCGGGATGTCCCCGGCGTCGGTGGGCGTGCTGCTGCGCAAGATGGTGGAGCTCGAGATGCAGGGCGCCGAGCAGTTCTTCGGCGAGCCGGAGTTCGATGTCCATGACCTGCTGGTCACCACGCGGGAGGGCAAGGGCGTCGTCACCTGCCTCGAGCTGAGCGATGTGCAGGACAAGCCGCAGCTCTTCTCCACCTTCCTGATGTGGCTGCTGGCGGAGCTCTATCACACCCTGCCGGAGGCGGGGGACCTCGACAAACCGAAGCTCGTCTTCTTCTTCGATGAAGCCCACCTGCTGTTCAACGACGCCTCGAAGGCCTTTCTCCAGCAGGTGGAGCAGGTGGTGCGGCTGGTGCGGTCAAAGGGGGTCGGCGTGTATTTCGTCACCCAGAGCCCCAAGGATGTGCCGTCGGACATCCTCGCCCAGCTCGGTCACCGGGTGCAGCATGCGCTCCGGGCCCACACGCCTGACGATGCCACCGCGCTCAAGGCCGCCGTCCGGACCTACCCCAGGACCGAGTACTATGACCTGGAGGAGACCCTGACCTCGCTGGGGATCGGGGAGGCGGTGGTGACCGCACTCGACCCCCGCGGCGTGCCCACCCCGGTCGTCGCCGCGCGTCTCATCCCGCCAGCCTCCCGCATGGCCCCCCTGACACCGGACGAGCTGCAGGCCGACATCCGCCAGTCCGACCTGCTGGCCGAGTACGGCACGGCGGTCGACCGCGAAAGTGCGCGCGAGATGTTGGCCGCTCGCCTGGAATCCCCGGGGCAGGTAGGTCAGGCCTCCGCGCCTGACGGCCGGAGAGGTCAGGCGTCCGCGCCAGCCAAGATGTCCACCGGTGCGAAAATCGGTACGGCGATCGTGGCGGCCCTGGGGACCACCGTGGCGCGGAGTGTCGGACGGGCGCTGGTGCGCGGAGTGCTGGGGGGACTGCTGGGCGGAAAGGCGTCGCGCGGGACGAGCCGGACGCGGTGGTGAACTGCAGGCGATAGGCGATCGGGAGCAGGCGGTTGCGCGACGGCGACCGCCTACTCCCTACTCCCTACCAGCATAGCATACGTCTTCTTCCCCTTCTGCAGCACCACGTAGCCGCCAGGCAGCTGATCGTCCACCGTGAGCTTCCGCTCGACGTCACCCGCCGGTGCGCCATTGACGGAGAATCCGTTCTGCTGCACTCCGCGTCGCGCGTCACCCTTCGAGGCGGCGAGCCCGCTGCGGACCAGCGCATCCACCAGGCCAAGCCCGATCAGCTCGGTTGCGGGCACGGTGGTCGTCGGGATCTCTCCCGCCAGCACGGCCAGGACGCCGGCTTCGGCCTCCGCCAGCTTCATCCCGCCGAACAGGATGCGGCTCGCCGCGACGACGCTCCGCAGTGTCGCCGCGCCATGCACCAGGGTGGTGACCTCCTCTGCCAGTCGCCGCTGTCCCGCCCGCTTGCCCGGCTCCCGCGCCTGCTCGGCGGCCACCGCCGCGATCTCCTCCAGCGGGAGGAAGGTGAAGAACCGCAGCAGGCGCTCGACGTCGGCATCCTCGGTGTTGAGCCAGAACTGGTAGAACTGGTACGGCGAGGTTCTGGCCGGATCGAGCCAGATGTTGCCGGCTTCGCTCTTGCCGAACTTGCCGCCGCTCGAGGTGGTGAGCAGCGGAAAGGTGAGCCCGTGCCCCTCGCCGCCGCCGCGGCGGGAGATGAGTTCCGTTCCCGCCGTGATATTGCCCCACTGATCGCTGCCGCCCATCTGCAGCTCGCACTGGTCGGCCTGGTGCAGGTACCAGAAATCATGAGCCTGCACCAGCATGTAACTGAACTCGGTGAACGAGATGCCGCTGTCCATCCGGCTCTGCACCGCTTCCTTCTGCAGCATGTAGTTGACGGTGAAGTGCTTCCCGACGTCGCGCAGGAATTCCATCAGGTGGAGCGGCCGCAGCCAGTCGGCATTGTTGCGCACCCGGGCGGCGTTAGCCCCGTCAAAGGCGAGAAAGCGCTCGAGCTGTGCGCGGATCCGCGCCGCGTTATGGTCGATCTCCCCCAGCGCCAGCACCGGGCGCTCCGACCGCTTGCCGCTCGGGTCGCCCACCATCCCGGTCCCGCCACCCACCAGCACGATCGGCGTGCCGCCCAGCAGCTGGAGCCATGCCAGTCCCATGACCGGTACCAGGTTGCCGACGTGGAGCGAGTCGGCGGTGGGATCGAAGCCGACGTAGCCGGTGATCGGCCCGCGGGTGAGCCGCACGGCGAGGCCGGGCGTCACATCGTGGACGAAGCCGCGGGCGGTCAGGGTGGAGAGGAGGTCTGGCATGAGGGGAATTGTAGCAGGCGCGGGGCGAGAGGAGCAGGCGCGGGGCGCTAGGGAGTGGGCGCGTGGTGCTCCGGGATCGGCCCGGCTACGAGGGAGTCGCGGCGGCTGCGGGCTCTCCTCCACCTGCGCCCCGCGCCCCGCGCCTACTCCCTATTCCCCACCTCCCCCCGCCTATATTCCCACCATGCCCCCTGCCGTCGTCAATACGCTCTCCCGCTGGTGGTACACCCCCCGCATCCGGAGCTCGATCCTCACTGCGATCCTCTCGGCGGTCGCGCTGGGCGGTGGCGTGGCCATCGGCGCGTGGAGCCGCGCCTGTGCCAACAACGCCTGTCCCTCGATCGCCAAGCTGGTGCAGGAGGGCTACGATCCCGCGCAGGCCTCCAAGGTCTACGCCGCCGATGGCCGCCTGATCACCGACCTCGGGGAAGAGCGCCGCACCCTGATTCCGATCAGCCAGATCTCGCCGGCCGCCATCGCCGCGTTCGTCTCGGTGGAGGACAAGCGGTTCTACGAGCATCACGGTGTCGACTGGGTCCGTACTTTTGGAGCGATCAAGGCCACGGCCGCCGCCACCATCTTTGGCCGGGGGCGGGTGCAGGGATTCTCCACCATCACCATGCAGCTGGCCGGCAACGTCTTTCCCGAGGACATCAACCGGCAGGACCGCTCCATCCGCCGCAAGCTCCGGGAGATGCAGGTCGCCTTCGAGATCGAGGACAACTTCCCCAAGGACAAGATCCTCGAGCTGTACCTCAATCAGATCAACCTCGGCAACGGCGCCTTCGGCGTGGAGGCGGCCGCCCAGCGCTACTTCGGCAAGTCGGCCCGGGACCTGAATATCGCCGAAGCGGCGACGCTGGCCGGCATCCCCCGCTCGCCCACCCGCTACAACCCGCGGCGCAATCCCGATCTCTCGGTCGAGCGTCGCAACCTGATCCTGGACCTGATGGCGCAGGAGGGGGTCCTCTCCGACCCGGATGATGAGCGGTGGAAGGCCTATCCGCTGCTGCTCTCGACCCGCTCCGACTTCAGCGAGGTGGCGCCCTACTTCGTCGAGTACGTCCGGCAGCAGCTGCGCACCCGGTTCGGCTCCGAGCTCTATCGCGGCGGCCTGCGCATCTATACCACCGTCGACCTGGACATTCAGCAGGCCGCCGAGCGGGCGATGCTGCGTCAGCTCGAGGAGATCGAGCGCGGCAAGCTGGGCAAGTATCCCCGGCCGTCCTACGCCGACTACATGGAGAAGCGGCCGGACGACGCGGTCTCCCAGTCCCAGTCGCCCTACCTGCAGGGCCTCGTGGTCGTGCTGGAGGCGAAGACCGGGAAGATTCTCGCCATGGTGGGTGGCCGGGATTACAACGACAGCAAGTTCAACCGGGCGGTGCAGGCGCTCCGGCAGCCGGGCTCCACCTTCAAGCCGATCGTCTACACCGCGGCGCTGCGCGCGGGCCGCAACTCGGATCATCCCTGGACCTGGTCCTCGATCGTCAACGATGACCCGATCAGCGTCGAGATGCGGGCGGGGGAGCCGCCGTGGGAGCCGCAGAACTACGACAATCGCTTCGACGGGCCGATGTCGATGAAGCAGGCGTTCTTCCAGAGCCGCAACATCCCGGCGATCCGGATCGGCATGGACATCGGGGCGCCGGCGGTACTCGGCGAGGCGGCGCGGTTCGGGATCCAGACCAACGTCCCGCCCTATCCCGCAGTGTACATCGGCTCCGCCGACGTCATCCCGATCGAGCTCATCTCCGCCTACAGCGCCTTTGCGAACATGGGCACCCGCACCGCGCCCTTCGCCATCGAGCGGGTCGAGGATCGGAATGGTACGGTGCGCTGGGCGCCCCGACCCCGGACCGAGGTCGTCATGGACTCCGCGCTCGCCTGGCTCATGCTCGACGGGTTGCGCGACGTGGTGCGCCGCGGCACCGCCGCCGGAGCCGTGGGTCGCCAGCTCGCGGTGCCCGCCGGCGGCAAGACCGGGACGACCAACGATGGCGCCGACGTCTGGTTCGTCGGCTTCACCCCCGATCTGGTCGCCGGGATGTGGTTCGGGATGGACAAGCCGGAAAAGATCATCGACAACGCGCAGGGTGGCCGGCTCGTCGCCCCGGCGTGGACCACGATGATGAAGGAGATCTACGAGCGGCGCCCCACCCCGGCGGTCTGGCCCCGGCCCGACGGCCTCACCGTGGTCGATGTTGACCGGCAAACCGGCGGCAAGTTCATGTCCTTCTGCCCCAAGGATTCCCTCTCGGTGGAGTCCTACCTGACAGGGACCCAGCCGAAGGAGTTCTGCCCCATCCACAATCCCTTCCGGGCCGGCGCCGTTAACCCGCTCACCAATCGGCGGAACTGACGTGCGCCTCGCTCGGTACGCCGCCCCCTGGCTGCTGCCGATCGAGGGACCGCCGGTCCCGGACGGGGCGGTGCTGGTAGATGCGCACGGCCGGATCGCGGCCGCCGGTCCTGCGGCGCTGGTCCCCACCCCGCCCGGCGCCTATGTCGAGCGGCTGGACGGTGCGGCTCTGCTGCCAGGCCTGGTCAACAGCCACACCCACCTCGAGCTGACCGGGCTTGAGGGCTTGGTCGAGGACGTGGACTTTGCCGGCTGGATCCGGCACCTGATCCTGCTCAAGGCCCGGCGGTCGGTCGACGAGGTGCGGGCGGCGGCGGCGCGCGGGATCCGGGAGGGCTGGGCAACGGGTGTCACCACCGTGGCCGATACCGGCGACAGCGGCGCCGTCATCGAGGCACTGGCTGCGCTCGGCGGCAGTGGGATCGCTTATCACGAGGTCTTCGGTCCGCACCCGGCGCAGGTGGAGGAGACGTTCCGCGGCTGGGTCGGTCGGCTGGACGAGCTTGGCCGGTTCGCCGGGGAGCGGGTGACGCTGGGTGGCTCACCCCACGCGCCGTATAGCGTGAGCGGACCGCTGTACGCCCGCGTCGCCCGGCACGCGGAGGAGGTGCGGCTGCCGCTCGCCGTGCACCTGGCCGAATCACCGGAGGAGTCGGCGCTCCTGGCGGGGCAGGGGGGTGCCTTTGCCGTGGGGTGGGAGCGGCGCGAGATTCCCCTGCCAACGGCGCCGGGCTGTACGCCGGTGGCGTGGCTCGACCAGCATCATGTTCTCGGGCCGCGGACGCTGTGCATTCACGTCGTCCAGGCGAGCGGGTCGGATCTCGACATTCTGGCGCGGCGCGGGGCGGCCATCGCTCACTGTCCGCGGTCCAACGAGCGTCACGGCCACGGCCGGGCTCCGCTCGCGGCGATGCGCCAGCGCGGCATCCGGGTGGGCGTCGGGACCGATTCGGCGGCGAGCGTCAGCCCGCTGGACCTTTTCGCCGAGGCCAGAGCCGCGGGCCAGCTCGCGGGGCTCGACGCGGGGCAGATGCTCGCCCTGGTCACCCTGGATGCGGCGCGCGCCCTGGGGCTCGAGGCTGGGATTGGCAGCCTGGTGCCGGGCAAGTGGGCTGATCTCGTCGCGCTGGACCTGCCGCCGCAGGTTGACGCGGGGCAGCTCCAGGATACCGTACTGACCCGGCCGCGCACGGCGTGCCGGCTCACCCTGCTCGGGGGCCGAGAGGTCTACCGCAGAGGAGTTGCGCTCTGATGAAATTGCAGCGTCATGCCGCGATCCTCCGCGCGGTGCGGGAAAAGCGGATCGAAAGCCAGGACGACCTCCGGTCGGCGCTGGCCCTCAACGGCATCAACGTCACCCAGGCGACCCTGTCGCGCGACATCCGGGAACTGGCGCTCGCCAAGCTGATCGACCCGCAGGGCGGCGCCTACTATGCCAACCCGCACGAGGGATCGCTGCGTCCCGACCTGGGGCAGGTCCTGCCCGCCCTGCTGGTGAGCGTGGAGGGGACCGGGCCGCTGCTGGTGATCAAGACGGTGACGGGCGGCGCGCCGGCGGTCGCGGCGGCGCTGGATCAGGCCGACTGGAAGGAGATCATCGGGACCCTCGCCGGCGACGACACCCTGCTGATCATCGCGCGCAACCCGCGGCTCCGGCAACTGCTCGAGGTCCGGCTGGCCAGCCTGACCCGGTGACTCGACCGTTGCTTGCGTCGCCTCACGGCCCGCAGTTACGATTGGATGGACCCTCACGAGGGAAGAGTGGGATGGTACGGTGCCTCGCGCTTAACGCGTCGTTCGAACCCCTGACCATGGTGCCTGTCCGCCGGGCCCTGCGGCTGGTGATCGAGGGCAAGGCGGAAATCGTGGAATCGGAGGATCGCGACGTGGTGCGCAGTGCGTACCTCGTCCTCCCCAAACCGGCGATCATCCGGCTGGTCAAGTTCGTGCACGTCCCCCGCCGCTTCCGCCGTCAGGTCACCAACACGTTCCTCTTTGCCCGCGACCAGTATCGCTGCCAGTACTGCCACCGCTCGCCGCTGGAACTCCGGCCGCGGGAATGCCTGACGCGTGATCACCTGATCCCGCTGTCGCGCGGGGGCGGAAACGAATGGACCAACGTCGTCACTGCCTGCTCCAGCTGCAACACCCGCAAGGGCAACCGGCTGCCGGAGGAGTGCGGCATGCACCCGCTGTCGCACCCGCATGAGCCGCACTTCGTCCATCTCTCGTGGGCGGTGCGCCGCCTGACCACGACCCAGGCCAAGTACATCCGGCTGTTCTACGGGGCGGGTGCCTTGCGGGCGCTGGGCGGTGGAGACGCGGGGGTGGCGCGAAGATAGGTGGCAGGGGGCAGGTGGCAGAGAGTAGGAAATGGCTGACGGCTGTACGCTGCCACCTACCCACTGCCACCTGTCGCCTCACCTCACCTCAAAACTCTCCGACCGCCCCTGCACGCTCAGCGTCGGCAGTCCCGCC
>JANMYS010000015.1:0-9953 GCA_031382385.1 Gemmatimonadota bacterium | reverse complement strand
AGACAGATGAGCGGGGCCGTCTCGGTGAGGCCGTACACCTGGGTGATGGTCCAGCCCAGCTCCTGCTCCATTCGCTCGATTGTATGCGCGGCAGGCGCGGCACCGCCGGTGAGGACCCGCACGCCGCTCGGCGCCAATCGGCGCAATTCGTCGGGCGCATTCGCGATCATGATGAGCACCGTCGGGGCCGCGCAGAGCATCGTCGCCCGCTCCTCGCCCAGCAGGCGATACACCGTCGGGGCGTCCGTCTTGCGGGCGCAGATGTGGGTTCCGCCCACCGCGGTCACGGTCCACACGAAGGTCCACCCGTTGGCGTGGAACATCGGCAGGGTCCAGAGATAGCGATCGGCGGCGGTCATCGGGTGATGCACCAGCATCCCGATGGAGTTCATCCAGGCGTTCCGATGGGTGATCATCACCCCCTTCGGCTTCGAGGTCGTGCCGCTGGTGTAGTTGATCGTGAGCAGATCCTGCTCCGCCGTCACCGCGGGCGCGAATGTGGGTGTGGCCTCCGCCAGCAGCTGCTCGTAGCTGAGCCAGTTCTTCCCCGTGCCTTCAAGGGCGACGAAGTGCTCCACCGCCGGCATCTCGTGCCGCACTGTGTCGACCAGATCGAGGAAGTCGGCGTGCACACACAGCACCCGGCTCCCCGAGTGATTCACCATGTAGGTCCAGTCGGTGGGCAGCAGGCGGTAGTTGAGCGGCACCATGACCGCGCCGATCTGGGGGACGGCGTAGAACCCCTCGAGATGCGCGTGGGTGTTGGGCGCGATGTACGCCACTCGATCACCCGGCGCCACGCCGAGGCGCTGGAGGGCGGATGACCACCGGTCGGTGCGGTCGAAGAACTGGGTGTAGCTCCACCGCTGGTCGCCGTAGAGCGACCTCGCACGTTGGGCAAAGGCGAGCGGCGTGAGGGGAGTCTGCATGGAGATGGTGGTGGGGTGTGGGTGAGTCTCTGATGGGGCGCGACGGATCTAGTTGGCGAGCCGCGCCAATAACTCTCTTGCGAACGCAACCTCGTCCTCGTTCACCAAGTGGCCCATGCCGGGATAGATCCGCGTGGTGACGAGGGCGCCCATGCGCTCGAGGACCGCCGCACTCTCGCGCACCCGTGATTCCGGCACATGCGCATCCCGATCGCTGCAGCCGAAGAACACCGGCGTGGACCGGAATGCGCCGGTCTCGCTCCAGGCCGTTCCGGGCGGGCCGATCAGCCCGCCGGAGAAGGCGATGACCCCGCCGTAACGGTCGGGCCGTCGCTGCGCCGCGGTACACGCGAGGCAGGCTCCCTGCGAGAATCCCAGCAGCATGATGCGTTCGGCCGGAAGGCCGGCGCCGATCACCTCGTCCATCAGCGCATGAATGACCGAGATGCCCGAGCTGATGCCTGGTTCGTTCTGCGCGATGGGCGCCATGAAGCTCTGCGGGTACCAGGTGCCGCCCGCGGCGGCGGGGGCGAGATAGGCCGTGTTCGGATGCCCGATCGCCGGCACCAGGTCCATGATGTTTCCGGGCCCGGCGCCACGGCCGTGAATCATGATCACCGCCGCCTTTGCCGAGGCGATCGGCGTCCCCCCGCGGAGCACCGGCTGGCCGGCGTGGGGCGGGATGGGCCCGGTCACGCGTGCGTCACCTTCGGCAGCCCGGCTTCGATGGCCGTGCGGTGTGGCTCTTCCCACGGCGGCAACTTGAGTGACGACCCCAGCTCCGTGAGCGATTCGTCGGCGGTAAAGCCAGGCGGAATCGTGGCCACCTCGAACAGCACCCCGCCGGGTTCGCGGAAGTAGATCGAGCGGAAGTACTGCCGGTCCAGCACCTCGGTGACCGGCACGCCGCGCCGGAGCAGCTCACGCCGCACCTCGAGCTGCTGCTCGGGATCGTCGACGGCAAAGGCGACGTGGTGCACCGTGCCGAGCCCGTTGATGGCTGCGGGTGCGTTCCCCGCATCCATGATCTCGAGCAGCCGCCCGGGCTCGGCGCCATTCACCGCCAGACGGGTGGCGCCTGCGGCCTCGCCCACCACGGCGCACTGCATCAGCTGCTGGATGAAGCCGATCGTGCGCTCCGGCTGGCGCACCAGCAGGGTGACGCCGTGAATCCCCCGGACGGCGCTGGCCGCATCAAGGCCGGCTCGGAGCCAGGGGGCCCGGGCATCCTCGCGGCTTTCCACCAGTCGGAGCCCGAGTCCCGACGGATCGGTGAAACGAAGTGTCTCCTCGCCAAACTCTGATCTCTGGTCGGTGAATCCGACGCCGGCTTCCGTCAGCCGCCGCCGCCAGAAGGGCAACGCCCCGGCGGGTATCGAGAACGACGTGACCGTGATCTGTCCCACGCCATGGCTTCCGACACGCACGCCCATGGATTGATAGGGGAAGGTGGTCATGATCGTTCCCGGCGCACCCGATTCATTCCCGTAGTAGAAGTGGTAGACGTGGCGGTTGTCGAAATTCACCGTCTTCTTGACCAGCCGCTGGCCCAGGAGCCCGGTGTAGAAGTCCAGATCCGCTTGGGGCTCGCCGACGGTGGCGGTGACGTGATGGAGCCCGCGGATCGGCTGGTCCATCAGGCCGGGCCACGAGTTGAACACATCGCTGTTGCAGCTCTCATGAAGGTCACCTTGGGCCTCAGCTGTTACACCGACGGCCGGAACTCGGGAGCGTTCTCCGCAAAGCCCCAGATGAATGGCGGCTTGTGGCCGAATAGCCGGAGGTAGACCGAGAGCTGGCCTCGGTGATGCAGGAACTCGTCGCTCATGATGTTGAAGCCGACCCAGCCCGGGAAGGTCATGTTCCATGGGGTTGGGACCATCGCCTTGAGCTGGGCGTCCCCGGTGACCGCCACCGCGGCGTTGGCCTGGTCCCAGCACAGCCGCGCGAACGAGAGCAGCTGCTCCCTGGTCTTCAGCCCCGACGCCACCTTGTCGTCCATGGATTCATCCGCCGTGATCGCTCCCTTGGCCACACCCTGGGCGATATCCCGCACGATCGACCCCGACAGATGGGCCACCAGTTCGGCGGGGGTGCGCATGCCCGCCACAGGGTGGCTGTGGTAGCGCTCCGCGGGAATCGCCTCGATGAGCCGGAGGTAGACCCCGTACTTCTGGCGGAACTGGTCCCACGTCTGGTTCAGCGTCAGCTTGTCCATGATGACCTCCCTCATTCAGTGAAACGCCACGTTGTCGGGATTGAGTCCCGACCGGTGGCGGCAGCAACGATGCTACCGCATCGGTCGCGCGACCATCACCCCCGTCGCCCGCCGGATCGCGGCGACATACTCCGGCAGCGCCAGCCGGCTCACCTCCACCACTCCGCCGGAGAGCGGGGCATGTAGCACCCGCAGCGTCCCATCGCCTTCACGGTACGCCATCGCAGCGTGGGTCACATCGAGCCCAGGGATCGCCGTCGCAAAGGCGAGCACATCACCAGTCTCGATGCCGTTGGCCACATCCGCAATGCGCTCCGTCGGGATCACGCGCCGTGCCACTCCATCGAGTCCTCGCTCCATCGCCCCGATCGCGGCATACACCGCATCGTCTGACAGGGCAGGGTAGCTGCCCCGATGCTCGGTCATGTAGCGGAGCGAGCGACGGTCCTCCACTGCGCCCAGTTCGGGACCCAGGTCCCGCACCAGTCCGCGGGTCGCGCCGTCGCTGATCCATTCACTGAAGTAGTGCAGCCGACTCGGGTAATCCTGGCGCGCACCCCCGCGATAGCGCATCCGCTCCACTTCGCGCCCGAAATCATCCCACGTCGGCGACTCCCACTGACCCGCGGCGCGACTCACGGCGAGGCAAGATTCCACCAGAGTGACGCAGTCGAACTGGGTAAGTGAAAGCGTCAGCGGCTCGGGAGTGGCTGGATGCGCGCTGCTGACCAGGTAGGCGTCGACGGTACCCGCGACGTACGGAGTTCCCGTTGCCAGCTCGCCGACCCGGACGGCGCTCCGTCCGAGCGGCACTTCCGCCGCCGCCAGCCCATCGGCGCGGAGCCTGGTGCTCCAGGCGGTGAGGCGCTCATGGTCGGGATCGTCGCCGAACGCCCGGAGCGGCAAAGGCAGTCCGAGCGCCGCCGCTGCCAGCGCGGCACTGCGCAGCACTGCCCGGCGCGAGAAGCTGGCGTCCCATGGCGATTCGCTCTCGCCCTTGCAGTCACTCATCCCGTTCCCCGTTCTCCGGTTCCCCGTTGAGCTGCGGGCCTGCGGCCCTCGCTCTCCTCCGCGCCTGCGGCGCTCCGGATCCCCGTTCCCCGTTCCCGGTTCCCCGTTGAGCTGCGGGCCTGCGGCCCTCGCTCTCCTCCGCGCCTGCGGCGCTCCGGATCCCCGTTCCCGGTTCCCCGTTCCCGTTTCCCCGTTCCCCATTCCCTCCCCGACTCAGCTCACCTTCACCTCGCGGATCATCCCTCTGACGAAGTGGGGGGCGCCGCTCGCCGCGTCCGGCACGAAGCAGAGGAAGAGATAGCTGCCCGGCTTCAGCGTTACGGTCCAGTAATCGCCCTCGCCCATGCTCAGGGCGCCCGGTCCACCAAGGAGGGCACCGGGTGGCGGGCCCGCGGCGCCGGGGGCCAGCGCGGCCATGAACTCCTGAGTCGTCGTGCCGTCATTCAGGCGCACCAGCTGGATCTCGTGGATCTGGGGGCCGTCGTTGACGACGTAGAAGGTATGGGTGCCGGCAGCAATCTCGCCGGTGGCAAAGGCGAAATCAGTCAGCCGGATCTCGGCATCGGCGGAGGGGAGCGGTGCCTCGTGCCGGGCGCCGGCGACCACGATCTCTTTGACCATCCCTTTCATTGCATGGGGCATCTGAGTCGTCGGGTCAGGCACGAAGCAGATGAGCATGTAATGCCCGGCAGGAAGATCATTCACGGAACTGGAGGAATCGCCCGGGTCAACCATGCCGGACGCGCCGCGGAAGGACAAGTACGGAGGCGCCGCCTCCGGGTGTTCCTTCATCGCGGCCTGCACGTCGGTGACTGTCTTGCCGTCGTCCAGCCGCCCGAGGATGAGATGGTGCGACTGGGCGCCGGTGTTCACCATCGTGATCCGGGTGACACCGGGCGCGATGCTGTCAGGCCCAGAGAAGGCAAAGTCGGTGGCCGTGATGGTGACCTGTTGCGGGGTCGCCGGCGGCTTGGCGGACGGGGCACAGCCGGCGAGGAGAAGCAGGGCCACCGGTGTCTGGACGATTCTCATGCGAGCTCCTTGACGCTGGAGGGTAAAGGAGAAGTGCGCGGAGCGGGGAAGAGAATATCCGCCCGCCCGGCGGTTGGCCAGCCATCGTGCCGATGGTCAGCGTGGGCGTTCACGGTGTGGCACCTCCCCGGCCCCAGGCCGGCATCCTCTCGAATACCAGGCGGGACGCCGATCATCGCAGGGTTCTGGCCGCTCCCGCACTTCGCGGAGTACAGAGCATCAGCATACCGCCGGCGAGTGCGGCGACGGTCATCGCGGCCAATCCGTACGAAAAGGACCCCGTGCGCGTGTTCAGGTAGCCGAACAGATATGGACCGGCAAACCCCGCAATGCTCCCCACCGCATTGATCATCCCTACCGCTGCCGCCGCGGCCGACTGGCTCAGGATTTCGGTCGGTAGCGCCCAGAACGCCGGGAGATAGGCACTGCCCACGCCAACCAGAGTGAACAACAGGAGCGAGACCGATATGGACTCCGGCTGAACCACAAGGCCGAGCAACGCGGCGGCGGCGATGAACGTCGGGACCGCGGCATGCCAGTGTCGTTCGCGGGTCTTGTCCGAGTGCCACCCGTTCGCCTGCATCGTGAGGAACGCCGCCAGCCAGGGCAGGGTCCCCAGCAGGCCGACATTCATGTCCGAGAACCCCGACAGCCGTTTCAGCATGGTGGGGAACCAGAACGAGAAGCTGTAGAACGCGAAATAGTTGAGGAAGGTCACACTGGCCAGCATGACCACCGTGCGGGAGCGGAGTACCTGCCCGATCGAGAGCACTGCCATGCCGGACGGTTTGTCCTCCTGCAGCCTGTCGGTGATCCACCGGCGCTGGTCGCTGGCAAGCCACTTCGCTTCACCGGGCCAGTCGGTCAGGTAGAAGTACGCGACCACGCCGAGCACGACCGCCGGCATCCCTTCCATGACGAACAGCCAGCGCCAGCCCGCCGTGCCGAGCCAGTTCTGGCCCAGCAGCCATCCGGCGAGTGGTGAGGCAATGATGAAGGAGACGGGGATGGCCGCCATGAAGTTGCTGGTGGCCTTGGCGCGGTCCTCCCGGATGAACCAGTGACTCAGGTAGACGATGACGCCGGGGAAGAAACCGGCCTCCGCCGCGCCCAGCAGGAAGCGCGCCGCATAAAGCTGCGCCGGTGTCTGCACCAGCGCGGTCAGCGAGGTCAGCGATCCCCATGCGATCATGGTGGCTGAGATCATCCGGCGCGCGCTCCAGCGCTCGACCAGCAGGGCGCCGGGAATCTGCAAGGCCACGTAACTCAGGAAGAAGATGCCCGCCCCAAGTCCATAGACCTGGTCGCTGAAGCCGAGGTCACGCGACATCCCGATCGCGGCATAGGCCACACTGGTGCGGTCCAGATAGTTCGTGACGTAGAGGATGAAGAGGAAGGGCAGCAGTCGCAGGGCGGTGTGGTGCCGGGTGCGGTCCGCCAGCGCGGTCGGGGTGGGCGCGGGGTGGGGAGCTGCGACCATTCAGGGTTCTCCATCGGATCGGGCGGCGGCCATGGTGGGGTCGCGGGGCGGGGCAACTCCAGTTCAATCTGGCGGCGGCAGAGAGGGCCCGCCAGTCGAGGCGGCAGTGCGAGACGTGGAAGTCGTGGCGCCGCCGATCGCCAGCTGCACCATTCCCGCGTTGATATCTTCCCAGGCAAGCTCGGGCGGACATTGCCTTGCTTGACGGCACCCGCCCCGGTGCGGATCATTACGCAGCGGCCTGAATGGCCACGGCGGGATTTCTCGTCATTTACCAGCCAAGGGAGGCTCTATGCGCACCACTCGAGCGATTCTCGTCGCCGGCTTCTGTGCCGCCGTCACGCTCGCCCCAACCCTCTCCGGCTGCGGCTCGGATGGAGGCGGCAACGGCCCCGGCAATGCCATCGTGACTGCCTGGGATGTGACCAGTTTTGTGGTGCAGGGTACCGACGTGATCGCTGGCGGCATGACCTTCGCCATCGACCTTGCCCCCGGTGGCACCTACACCTTTGATGTCACCAACGATCAGATCGGCATCTGCACCCCCGGGCCGGACTGCGTCGATACCGGACCCTACAGCTACACGGCCACCACGCTCACCTTCGATCCGGGAACTCCGGATGAGACCACGGTCAACTACACGATCCAGGGAGCAACGGCCACGCTGACCGGCACCATCGGCGGGTTCCCCGTCACCATCACCCTCCAGAAGCAGTAGCATACCCGGGGGGCTGGGGCTCCGGCGATCTCTTCATCCGCACCTAAGCCCCGCTTCACGGTTCCCTCCCCATACTCAGTATGGAGAAGACCCAGCAGAGAGGCATCCCGGCAACGGGTCCAAGGAGGCTACAATGGCCAAGCTCGCTGAAAAGCTGCTCGCTCGGGGAAAGAAGGCCGCGCGGGGAGCCTATGAGCGGGTAGAGAACAAGGTCCTGGTCGCCAAAGGGCGGAAGTCGGTGGAGGGCAAGGTCCGGACGGTCAAGAAGGTGAGCCGTGAGGCCGCCAAGACAGGACTGATTGTCGGTACGCTCGCCGCCGCCGGTGTGGTGGTGCGCGAGATCCGGAAGCGGCGGAAACTCAACCGCGACTGAACGCCCGGGCCGCATACATGCGGGGGCCGCATGTGGGGGCCGCATATATGCGGCCCCTACACGCGGCCCCCACGTATGTTCTGCCCCAACGTCGGTCCCGCGTATTACCCCTCCACAGCCACCGCCGACATCGGCTGCCAGTCTTCCGAGCCGGTGCGGGCGACGAGCACCTCCGCCTCGAGTTCCCCTCGCTGGATCAGCTCCCGAACGGTCGGCAGCGGCACCGGCCCCCTGGGCACGCCACCCTTGGGCAGATAGAAATAGGTCGCCGCGGCCTGTGTATTCTGCTCGGCCATCTTTGCCGCGATCATCTTCCCGGCCTGGCCGGCGCCGGAGGCGAGCAGCTTGCCGGCCTGTCCCGCGGTGCCGGCCAGGGCTTTGGTGGCGCCAGCCAGGTGCCCGCCCGCCCCGGCCAGCAGCTGCTTGAGCCGTTCGCCGTCGTCGGTCTGGAATGCCTTGAGCGACGTCGCGTCCACATTGCCTGACACATCGAATTCGAGATACGGCGCCTTGGAGAACCCGAGAAATGCCGCGATCAGCACCGTGGGAAAGCCGAGGTAGGCATTGTTGTAGTGCTTGACGGTGCCGTTGTAGATCTCGCGGGTCCGCTGGATGTCGAGCTCACAGTGCTGGATGCTGTCGGTCAGCCGGTGATACTGCTCGTTGGCCTTGAGGTTGGGGAAGCGTTCCGCCGCCCCCTGCAGGCTGGCCAGCAGCGAGCCGGACTGCTGATACGCGGCGGCCAGCGCCATCGCCGAGTTGTCCTGCGCCACCTTGAGGTGGGTGAACTGCTCGCTCTCCTGATAGCTCTTCACGATGTCCACCAGCTGGTTGAGGAGGTTGAGCTTCTTGCTCACCGACACCTGCACATTGGATGTCGCCTCACGCACCTCCTGGGCCTGTCGCTGCAGCTTGTTGTAGGTCCAGGCCGCGAAGATGATGAGGGGGATCCCGATCCACAGGAGGAGCGAGAAGAGGCCGGTGATGAAATTCCACATGGTGTACTCCTGGGAGACTGGAAGAAGTCAGGGTGCCGCAGCCGTTGCGCGGCATGCACTCAGGGCAGGCCGATGTCAAAGGCGATATTCGAGAGATCGAGTGTCCCGGTGGCCGCCGACCCGGCCATTGGCTGCAGCGTGGCCGACAGTGTGCCCTGGATGCGGGTCGCGTTGAGGCTCGTGACGGTCAGGGTGCCGGTATTGCCCAGCCCCCCGCCCCAGCAGCAATTCAGTGAACCATTCGGATTGCTGGCCGGGCCCTGCATGATCACGACCGGATCAGTCGCCCCGTTCCCCAGAGTGTAGCTGCCGATGCCGGCGAACTGGGTCTTGCCGATGGACAGCGAGTACTGCGTGTTGTTGGCGGCGATGACCAGCGTGGTCCCGAGCAGAGTGATCACTACGTTCGCGGCCTTCCACTGACTGCCGCCTACCGTGCCGTTGAGGGTGTTGCCGTACTGATCAGGAAGTGGCCAGGTATTGCCGTTCTGCGCCAGGAGCAGATCGAAGTTGCCCTGGGTGACCACGCGGGTCCCCGTGGCGTTACCGAAGCTGGAATCGGCAGTGAAGGCGAAGGTCCCCGCGATCCGCGTCGGGGTGAGGGTGGTGAGCGTGAGTGTCCCGGCGCTGCCGGAAAGTGGGGTGCTCCAGAACTTGCCCGTGATGTCGGAAACCTGGGCGGTTCCCCCGACGTTCAACGGCCCCATTCCGAGGTCGTAGCCGCCGAGCACATCGATGTTGTAGAGCGTGATGATGATCGTGGTGCCGTTCTGACTGCCCTGGAGGGCGATCACCCCGAAGTTGCCGACCTGTGCCTTCTGCGCGGTGAGGGCGCTTGCCCAGCTCACCCCGTCGATCAGGGCGGTCATCCCGCTCGACCCGCCGCCGCCCCCTCCGCCACCTCCGCCGCCTCCGCCGCCACCACCGTTCGGACTGGTGGCTCCGCCACAGCCGAGGATCACTGCTAGGCCTGCCGCCATCGCGGCGGCTGTTCTATGCCAACGCATGTGCCGAGCTCCTGAGAGGGGGTTCACTCAGCAATGCGTGGCCGGGCGCCGGAAACCGTCATCGTCGGTTGGGCGATTGGGCGATTGGGCGATTGGGCGATTGAGCTTCCGCCTACCACCTCCCACCTCCCACCTCCCACCTCCCACCTCCCACCTCCCACCTCCCACCTCCCACCTCCCACCTCCC
>JANMYS010000170.1:0-2173 GCA_031382385.1 Gemmatimonadota bacterium | reverse complement strand
GACACGCCGACAACCTTGCGGAAGAGGCGTTGCAGGTGCCAGGCACTGAGCCCCGATGCCGTAGCCAGCTCTGCAAGTGGCACCGAGCGATCCGGCGTGGCGTCGAGCAGCGCCCGCGCCCGCTTGATAGCCTGCTCGGCGCGCGAGGGCTGCAGCTGGTCGGGATGGCAGCGGCGGCAGGCGCGGAATCCCGCCTCACGGGCCGTCGCGGTGTCGGGAAAGAAGCGCACCCGGTCGCGGCGCGGACGGCGCGATGGGCACGATGGGCGACAGTAGATCTTCGTGCTGGTGACGGCATAGACCACTCGGCCGTCCCAGGTCGCATCGCGACGGGAAACCGCCTCCCAGGCGGTGGCAACATCGGCGGGGGGGGTGATCTCGCGATTCATGGGGACAGAATAGCGCGTCCGCCGAAGGGAGGCTATCCGGAGCTTGCGGTTGAACCGTGTTAGAGGAGAACCGGGTAGGGCAGGCGTCCCCGCCTGCCCGCGCGGTTCGTGGGGGGGCCGTGGGGAAGGCATCCAGCCCGCTCCTACCCTCCCGCCCTCTCCCCTTCCAGCCTAGTCTTCCTTGACTTCTTATCCCCGATGTGGGCAGGCGGGGACGCCTGCCCTACCCTGTCTTCTTCGCCACGATGCTGGAACGCCGGGATGCCCGACCCACCCAGGGCGGAGCTGGAGCTCCGCCCCTACCCGACCTCGAGATCATGCGCTCCGCCCCCACCCCGGTCTGGATCATGCGCTCTGCCCCTACCGGATCACCGAGCTCATTCATGCGTACAGTTGTCGCGCTGGTGCTTCTCCTCTCAACGACAAGTGCTACCGCGCAGGTCAGCGACACGAATGTCACCGTGCCGATGCGCGACGGTGTCGTCCTGCGGGCGACGCTGCTTAGGCCCGACACCGCTGGCCGCTTTCCAACGCTGATCTACCGCACCCCCTACTCCGCGACCGAAGCGATCACCGACTACACCATCTTTGCGCGCGCCGTGAACGAGGGGTATGCGGTTGTGGTGCAGGACGTCCGCGGACGCTATCGCTCCGGCGGCGAGTTCCTGCCGTACCAGCAGGAGGGTCTCGACGGGTACGACACGATCGAATGGGCGGCGGCACAGCCCTGGTCCACCGGGGCGGTAGGGAGCTTCGGGCTTTCCTATCCGGGCGCGGTACAGTGGCTCGCCGCGGTGGAATCGCCGCCGCACCTGCGGGCCATGGTGCCGGCGATGACTTTCTCCCGCCCCACCAACTTCTGGTACGCCGGCGGCCTGCCCGATCTCTCATGGCCCGCCTGGATCTGGTACAACATCGCGCCTGATCTCCGCCAGCGGCGCGGACTGCCGGGCCCGACCACCGAGGCGGAGATCGATTCGACCTGGATGGCGCTGCGGGAGAGTCTGGCCCAGCGGCTGCCGATCACCGATGTGCCCGAGTTCGCGGAGCTCGCGCCGTGGTATGTCGAATGGCTGCGTCATCCCCCCGACGATCCCTGGTGGGCCTGGGCCGATCTCACCACGAAGTACCAGCGGGTCCATGCCGCGGTGCTCAACCTGAGCGGCTGGCACGACGACAACTACGGCCCCGAGGGGGCGCTCACGAATCAGCTGGGACTGCTCGCCATGCGGAAGGGCGCTGATGATCCCGCGGCGTATCTCATCCTGGGTCCGTGGGTGCACGGCGTGAGCGGGATGAGCAACCGGACGGAGAAGGCACATGCGGGCGAACGGGTCTTCGGCGCGGTGGCGGGGATTGACTACGACGGCGAGATCCTGCGGTTCATGGATCGCTACCTGAAGGGTGACACCACGGCACTGCGCCAGGTCCCGCGCTTCCGGGTGTTCGTGATGGGGGAGAATCGCTGGCGGGAAAACGATCGCTGGCCGCTGCCCGGCACCCGCGACTCGGCACTCTTCCTGAGCGAGCAGCGCGGCAAGGCGGGGCGGCTCGACTGGACCCGTGCCCGGCGCGCCGGCCAGCGCACGATCATGTCCGATCCCGGCAAGCCGGTGGTCGATCCGTACGCCGAGGAGGCGGGGGCGCACAACTATGGGAGCCTGGGCGAGCAGCCGGGCACCACGATCTTCGAAACCGATCAGCTTGACCGCGATCTCCGCGTGGTGGGACAGCTCCGGGCGGAGCTGTACATCGACACCGACGCGCCGGACCTGGACCTCTGG
>JANMYS010000127.1:0-23038 GCA_031382385.1 Gemmatimonadota bacterium | reverse complement strand
AAGACGACGCGCAGGCGTTGTTCGACTTGCTGATGCAGCCGCTGCCCGCCGGCCACTGCTTCGCGCCCGCACTCGCGCCCGATGCCTGGCGCGCGCCGGGTCGCGCCAGCGGCCGGGTCGTCGGCGGCAACCTCAGCATCGTCGCGTCGCTGCTCGGCACGCCGTGGGCTTGGCCGAGCGTAGGCACGATCCTGTTCCTCGAAGACGTATCGGAAGCGCTGTACCGCGTCGATCGCCTGCTGACGCAACTGCGACACGCGGGCGTGCTCGATGGCGCGCGCGGCTTCCTGCTCGGCAGCTTCACTGAAGACGCCGACCCCGCGGCCGTGCTGCGCGAACACCTGGGCGGCCTGGGCAAACCGCTGCTCGCCGGCTGGCCCGCGGGGCACGCCATCCCCAATCGCGCCCTGCCGCTGGGCGCGCTGGTCACGCTCGATGCCGGTGCCGGCACGCTGACGCTCGATGAGACGGTGCTCGAATGACGCCCTGGCGCTGGGTGCCCACGCTGTATTTCGCGCAGGGCATTCCCTATGTGGTGGTGATGACGCTGTCGGTGGTGATGTACAAGAACCTCGAGGTCAGCAACACCGACATCGCGCTGTACACGAGCTGGCTCTATCTGCCCTGGGTGATCAAACCGCTCTGGAGTCCGCTGGTGGAGCTGCTGGGCACGAAGCGGCACTGGATCGTGGTACTGCAATTCGCGCTGGGCGCGTCGCTGGCGATGGTCGCGCTGGCGCTACCCGCCCCGCACTTCCTGCAGCTGACGCTCGGGGTGTTCTGGCTCATGGCCTTTGCGTCGGCCACCCACGACATCGCGGCCGACGGCTTCTACCTGCTGGCGCTGCCACCGCACACCCAGGCCGCATTCGTCGGCGTGCGGAGTACCTGCTACCGGCTGGCGATGATCGCCGGACAGGGCGGACTGGTCTATCTGGCCGGCTGGCTGCAGGTGCGCACCGGGCAGGTAGTGACCGCGTGGGCGACTGTGTTCTCGGTGCTTGCCGGGTTCTTCGTTGTTGCGGCGCTATACCACCAGTGGGCGCTGCCGCGGCCGACCACGGACCGGCCGTCGTCACGCAGCCAGACCATCGGGGCCGATTTCGCCGCCGTCTTCACGACCTTCTTCCGGCAGCCAGAAATCGGCCGCATCATCGCCTTCCTGCTGCTGTATCGTTTTGCCGAGGCACAGCTGCTCAAGCTGGTGACACCCTTCCTGCTCGACTCGCGCGCCATCGGCGGCCTGGGCCTGAGGACGCAGGATGTGGGCATCGCCTACGGCACCGTGGGCGTGAGCGCGCTGGTGGTGGGCGGGCTGCTCGGCGGCTGGGTCATCTCGCGCGCGGGACTGCGTACGGCGTTGTGGCCGCTGATGGTCTGCATGCACCTGCCGAACCTGGTGTTCGTGGCGCTGGCCGTGTGGCAGCCCACGGGCCTGCCACTGGTGAGCGCGGCGATCGCGCTGGAACAGTTCGGCTACGGCTTCGGGTTCACCGCCTACCTCGTGTACATGCTCATGGTGGCCGGGGGCGTGGACGGCAGCAGCGTGCACAAGGCGGCGCACTATGCCCTGTGCACCGGATTCATGGCGCTGGGGATGATGTTACCTGGCATGTGGGCCGGCTGGCTGCAGACGCAGCTGGGCTACGTCAGCTTCTTCACCTGGGCCTGTCTTGCCACGCTGCCGTCGTTCGCCGCGGCCGCGCTGATCCGCATCGACCCGGGATTCGGCCGCAAGACGGCCTGAGCGAAGGACTCGACCGGCACCCCGCTTCGGCCGATCGGGCTGCGAAGTGATGTGATTACCAGGACGGAGGCGGAGATGCGGCGGCAGGGACATCGTGGCCTCCGGCGACGCGGACCCTAACCTCCTCCTGACTGGCAGGAGCCCGCCCGCGACACCCCGTCACCCCGACTCCACGACGCCAAAGGCCCACATGCCAATGCGTACCCCATCGCCACACCGCTCGCTCTGGCTCGAGCAGGTGGCGGGCGATGCTCCGGATGCCCCGCCGCTCACCGGTGACGGGCGGGCCGACGTGGCCATCGTCGGTGGCGGCTACGTCGGCCTCTGGACCGCGCTCCGGATCAAGGAGCTCGAACCGGCCTGTGACGTGGTCCTGCTGGAACAGGACATCTGCGGCGGCGGCGCTTCGGGTCGGAACGGCGGCTTTGTCCTCACCTGGTGGCCCAAGCTCTCGACCCTCGCCGCGCTGGTGGGCGACGCCGAAGCGGTGCGGCTGTGTCAGGCATCCGAGGATGCGATCACCGAGATCGGTGTGTTCTGTACGACCCACCAGATCGACGCCGACTTCCGCCGGGGCGGCTGGCTCTGGAGCGCGACCAGCCGCGCCCAGCTCGGCGCCTGGGACGCCGTGGTCCGCATCTGCGATCGCGCCGGCGTGCACCCCTACGCCGCACTCGATCCGCGCGAGGTCGCGGCCCGGAGCGGCTCGCCGGTCCACCTGGCTGGTGTACTGGAGACCAGGGCGGCGATCGTCCAGCCCGCGGCCCTCGCGCGCGGCCTCCGGCGCGTGGCCCTCGCACGTGGTGTGCGCATTTACGAGCACACCCAGGTCCGACGCTTCACCCGCGGCCGCCCGGTTCGCCTCACAACCACGGGCGGTACACTGAGCGCCGAGCGACTGGTGATCGCCACCAATGCCTGGGCCGCGAGCCTCCGCGAGTTGTGGATGTCGCTGGCGGTGATTTCGAGCGACCTCGTCGCCACCGCTCCCATCCCGGAGGAGCTCGACCAGCTGGGTTGGGAACGGGACCTGTCGATCACCGATTCGCAGACGATGGTGGACTACTACCGGGTGAGCCGGGAGGGCCGTGTCGTCTTCGGAAAGGGCGGCTGGTCGATCGCCTTCGGCGGCCGGATCCGGGCCGCATTCGACCGGAGTGCCGCGCGGGCTGCGGAGGTCACCGCCGACCTGCACCGCTACTACCCGGCCCTCCGGTCAGTCCCGATCACGCACGACTGGTCCGGCCCGATCGATCGGTCCCCGATGGGCTTCCCGCTCTTTGGCCACCTCGGCGGCCGGGAACACATCGTCTATGGCGTGGGCTGGAGCGGAAACGGAGTGGGGCCGAGCCTGCTCGGCGGCAAGATCCTCGCGAGTCTTGCGCTGGGCCGCCGGGATGAGTGGGGCACGACGCCGATCATCAATCTGTCCCAGGGCCACTTCCCGCCGGAACCGGTGCGGTTTCTCGGCGCACATCTGGTCCGGGCCGCGGTCGTGCGCCGCGAGCGGGCCGAGAATGCCAACCGGCGGGCCAGTTGGCTGGTCCGCCGGATCGCCGCCCTTGCTCCTGCGGGCCTGGAAGACAAGGAATAGAGGAGCGCGCCTAACTGAGCGCCTTCAGCCCTGCGATTGCTTCCTCCATGCGGGTGAACACCGGCAATCCCGACGAAGCGAGTGCCTGCCGGTAGGGCTCATAGTCGCTCCCCGCGTCCACCACGATACCGACCGCCTTCTCCTGACCTCCAGCCATGCCCGCCAGCGCCGCGGCAAAGCGTCTGGCGTCAGCGAGCCCAGTCTGAAGCCGGCGCGTGAACGGGACCAGTCCGAGAATCACGACCGTCGCGGACGTGCCCAGGAGGACCTCTACCGCCTTCAGGTAGCCCTCTTCGCTGGCCATGGGCGTGAGGTCCAGCGGCAGGCGAGGGCTGACGAGTCCCCCAAGTCCTTCCGTTTCCAGCGCCGCCTGAAGCCGTGCCATCGCGGTGGAATCCAGGCTGGCGGGGACGAGCGGCGGGACCAGCAGGTCACCGGCGTTGACGCTTTCAAACCCGGCATTGGTCACCACCGCCACCGGGCCGGGCCGCATGCCGGGGAAGGCGCCTAACCAGGCCAGCGCGGCATCGAAGGCCTGTTGGGTGGGTGCCAGGCAGAACCCCGCCCGCCGCAACAGCGCCTCTTCCACCATCTGATTCCCCGCGATCGCGCCGGTATGGCTGGCAGCGGCGGCCTGCCCCGCCTCGGAGCGGCCGGCACGATAGAGCAGCAGGGTTCGGCCCTGTGCCCGCAGTCGCTGTCCACACCGGGCCGTGGCCGCCAATTCACCGGGCCCGAAACCTTCGACATACAGTCCGAGCACGCGGAATTCTGGATGAGCCTCCAGCGCCTCGAGGACGTCGGGAAGCGCAACATCCAGCTGATTGCCCAGCGCGAGAGCGAGGCCGACGGGAAGCTGCGGATTCCGGGATCGTCGGCTCAGCAGGAAGGCACCGCTCTGACTGAGCAGGGCGACAGGTCCACCGTCGCGAGCAGGCGCTGCGAGTTTCTCCAGCGGGATGAACGAGGTATCCAGGTCGCGAGCCGGCACCCAGTGACCCACGAAGTTGGGACCAAGCAGCGCCGGTGTCCAACGACCCTGCTCGCGAGCGCCTTGGAGCGCGGAGGACATTTTTCCACCCAACCCATCGATGTCGGCTCCGTCCCCGATGCCACCCGCCACGAGTGCCACCGCACGCGCACCGCCGCCGGAGGTCAGCAACCGTGATACCGTTTCTGCCGAGGCTCTCGCCGGAAGGGCGAGGATCAGGAGATCCACCGGATCCGCCACCAGCGCTTCCACGTCCGGAAGGCATGGCAGATCCAGGAACTGCGCGTGGCCCGGCTTGATGAGCACCAGGTGGCCCGCGAGCTCGCCACAGCGACGAAGATTGTCCAGGATCGTACGACCAACTCCGCCCTCCGCCGAGGATACCCCGGCCAGCGCCACTCGGCGTGGCTGGAGGAGAGCGGTAAGAAATGATGCCGGCGGTGCCCGTCTGCGCTGAGGAGCCGTGCCTCGCCGGGCGACGCCGTCGAGCGGACGCGGCTCGCCGGTGCTGTCGAGCGCGACGGGATTCAACTCCACCAGATCGAGCTCCCCGGCCTCGGCCAGATCACGCAGCCGCCAGAGGAAGTCGAGGAAGGTGCGCAGCTGAGCTTCGGTCGTCAGCGCCCGCGTGCCTCTGAGCGCACCCAGCCAGACGCGGCCCAGCAGATGCCCGCGCAATTCCTGGAGCGCCATTTCCCGTGTCACCATCGCCATGGGCCAGCACAGCGGCGGTACCGGCTCTGCGATGGCCTCGGCTTGAAGCCCGCCGAAACCGAAGAGCAATGACCACCCTCCCTCCCCGTTGGTGAGGGAGACAAATGCCTCCGTCGGCAGTCCTTCGCTTCGGGCAACTGGAATTCGCTCGCACACCATCGCCCCGATCCACTCGAATCCATCGGCCTCAATGCGGAGCTTCATCTCCGTCGCGGCGGATTCCAATCCCGGGAGGTGATACGGCAGGAAGCGCACGGCGCCAAGTTCGGACTTGTGGAGCAGGCCCCTGCCCTGCCCTTTGAGTACGATCGGCTCACTGGACTCGAAGGGGAGCGGCTGGCCCAGCATTCCATGGCGCGGTGGTTTCAGCCCGCCCCGTGCCAGCAGGTCATAGACCTCAGGCTCCGAGAGGAAGCCGGGCACCGCAGCGCCAGGGGTCATGCATGTACTTCAGTGGTGTGACGGAGGCCGGCGGCAAAGGCGGCCTGGTTGAGCGGGAGGAGCGCGGGTTTGTCCTTGAGCACCGCCTTGAGTGTGGCAAGGAATGTTTCCGGCGGGAACACCCCGGTGGCCCCCTGCAGCGCACCGAGGGCGACGATGTTCTTCACCATGGGCCGCTGCAGATTCGTGGCGAGCGCGGTGAACGGCGCACCGATCACCCGGCGGCCGGGTGGCATTGGCGGCAGGTCCTCGATGATGGTGGAATCGTAGAGGATCAGGCCGCCTTCCCGCACGCTGGGCGCGAACTTCACCAGGCTCGGCGTATTGAAGGCGACCAGCACGTGGGGATTCGGCGCGGCAGGATTGAGCACCTCGGTTTCGGCCAGATGGACATCCGCATAGGAGGTCCCGCCGCGGCTTTCCGGGCCGTAGCTGGGAATGAGCGTGGCATCGAAGCCTTCGTCGATGGCTGCCCGCGCCAGAAGGAGGGCCGCGGTCTGAGCGCCATCGCCGCCGGAACCGGCGAGCTTGAAGCTGATGTCGCGGCCACCAAGGTGAGTTGGGAATCCCTTCGCATGGCGAGGCACTGTGTCCTGATCCGCGCCCATCATGCCAAGCACCTTCTCTGGCTCGAAGCTGGGAGCCTTCCGGTCCCACCAGGGTTCCACGGTCAGGTCCTTCTTGACGCCCAGCGGGTAGATCGGCTCCATCTGCTCCTTGACCCAGGCCTCCGCCTCTTCCGGCGTCAGCTTGAGATGAGTTGGACATTCGGCCAGTACTTCGATGAAGGCATACCCGCGACCTTCCTGCTGAAGGCGAATGGCCTTTTCGACGGCCTTGCGAGCCCGGACCCGCTGCTGCGGACTGAACAGCGCCACCCGCTCCACATACACCGGCCCATCCAGCTGGGCGATCAGCTCGGCGACGCGAAGCGGCTGGCCCATCGCCTGATTCCTGCCCTCAGGGCTGGTACTGGTCTTCTGGCCCATGACGGAGGTGGGCGCCAGCTGGCCGCCGGTCATGCCGTAGATGGCGTTGTTGATGAAGATGACGGTGAGTGGCAGCCCCATCTGCGCGGTGGAGATCGTCTCGGCGAGCCCGATGGAGGCCAGGTCGCCGTCGCCCTGATAACAGATGACGATGCTCTCGGGGTTGGCCAGCTTGTGGCCGATGGCCACCGCGGGCGCGCGGCCGTGGGCCGCCTGGGTATTCCCCACATCGAAGTAGTAGTACGCAAAGACCGAACAGCCCACGGGGCTCACGAGGATCGTGCGGTCCTGGATGCCGAGCGTCTCGATGGCTTCGGCCAGATCGCGGTGCACCAGCCCGTGGCCGCACCCGGGACAGTAGTGGGTGGAGTGGCCCTTGAGCCCCTCGCCGTGGGCGTGGCGTTCAAATCGATCGTAGAACACGCTCATCGGGCACCTCCGCTCAGCACGCCTTCGACGATCTCCGCTTGCTGCGGCAGAATGCCGCCGTACCGCTGGACGGAAGTGAGGGGCGGGACCGGGATCCCCGCGTGACTCAGCGCGAGTCGTAGCTCGTCCTCCAACTGCCCCGGACTGGCCTCCACCACGACGATGCGCTTCACACCGGGCATGAGGCGCGTGAGCGCCTGGATCGGGAAGGGCCAGAGCGTCACGGGGCGGAACAGGCCCGCCCTGATGCCCTGAGCGCGAAGATCTTCCACTGCGCCCTTGGCCATGCGGGCGGGGGTATTGCAGGCCACCAGCAGGACCTCCGCATCCTCGCACCGATAGAGATCGGCCCGCTGTTCGGCGGCGGCCATCTCGGCATACTTTCGGTTGAGATGGATGTTGTGGGCTTCGAGCTCGAGTTCGGAGAGGTGAATCGAGCAGATCAGGTTGCCCCGATGCTCCCGGTCGCCAGCGACCGACCAGGCGGGAAGGCCAGGTTGCGTCATGGTCATCGGAAGGCGTACGACACCGGTCATCTGGCCCAGGTAGCCGTCGCCGAGCAGTACGACGGGGTTGCGATACTTGAAGCTCAGGGCAAAGGCGAGGCGGGCGAGATCGAGCATCTCCTGCGGGGTTGCCGGCGCCAGCACGATGGCCTGGGTATTTCCGTGGCCCAGGCCGCGGCAGGCCAGTTTGATGTCCGCCTGCTCCGGCCCGATGTTCCCTAGGCCAGGCCCGCCCCGCATGATATTCACGAAGACGCCGGGCACCTCCGCGCCGATCATGTAACTCACCCCCTCCAGCATCAGGCTGAATCCGGGGCTCGAGGTGAAGGTCATGCAGGGCAGACCGGCACCGCCGCAACCGTACATCATGTTCACGGCCGCCACTTCACTCACCGCCTGCACGAACGCCCCGTCGAGCTTCGGCAGCACCTTGGCCATCAGCTCCGCCCCTTCGGTGGACGGGGTGATGGGATAGCCGAAGACGTGACGGCAGCCGGCCAACAGTGCACCCAGCGCGGCAGCGTACGTGCCCTTCAGCACCAGAGGTCGCGTTTCGGGGAGGGCGATCTCGCGGCCGGGCCGGTCCACGGGGACGGGCGCGGTGCTGACCTTCGCGCCGAAGAGCGACTTGGGATCCTCCAGTTCGAACTCCCCGTCGTGCTCATGGAACCCCAGGCCAGGTTCCGGCCGGAGCCCGAACGGCTCGGGACAGGCCTGGATGCAGAGCTGGCACCCGTTGCAGTTCTCCAGGTGAAGTTCCACCGGCACGTAGCCGGTCCCCGGATCGATGTGTTCACCCTGGGTGATGCAGTCCTTGGGGCAGGCGTCGACGCAACGCAGGCAGCCCTTGCAGTACTCGGGATTCAGGAATGGCTTTGGTCGACTCGCTGCGCGAACAGCCATCTCATTGCCTCCTTCTCACACCGCGACATCCTCTGGGGCCCTCTGCATCGCGACAACTACCCCGGACTTTGTTGATCTGAGCATTCCTGCTGTCGAGCGCGCTGTCAGTGATGCCACGCACCGTAGAACAGTTTCGGCCAGAGAGCGGAATCCGCGATCCCGGGGCGCCCGTGAACGACCGTGAATCACCAGCGTGGCGCGGCCGACACCTCTCTCCCGGATCAGTTCCTGGACCTGCCCAGGTTACGCCCCGATCGGTGCAAGCGACGGGTTGATCGCCGCATCCCGGTACCGCGACGGAGCCACCGAAACGGCGGGGTGACGGTCGAGGCGCCGGGTCCGCAGGCCAACCCAGTTGCCGCGACGCGGGCTGCCACCGCGGAATACAAAGTGATCCGGGGGGAGTATCCAGTCGGCGAATTGCGCCCGGCTTCCCTCCCGGACAATCCGTGTGCCCTTGACCAGCCCGGCCACCGCCGCGGCGGTATACCACCGTCCGGGCACGAGCGTAGGGTACTGGGCTGCAAACACTGGATTCAGCTGAACTTCACGGAACATGCGACCCCCGAGAGGAGTGTGCCTCTAGCGTAATTCATATCGCTGTAGCGCACCGTGAGGGTTTAATGAAGAAAGGGCCATGTGGCAGGAGGCGAGCTCTGGGAACCCACGAGGCGAGTGGACCGGCACGTGCACTTCCCTTCAGACTCGCTTCACCCCGTCCTGCCTTGCCGTGCCTGACATTTCGAGTCGGCGCTGGGCACTGGGCCGATCCCCGGGGGCAGCATGGCGGTACTCGCCGGGCTCGATTCCCGCATGAGTCATTGCCATCGGGCTACCCCTCCCTCCCGGACACGGCGGGCGCGTGGCGCCACAGCGGAACAATCAGGCTCGCCTGCGGCCCCTGTTCGCCTTCGCTCTCCACATACCGGACCGCGGAGCCGACGACCAGGCGGTCAAACCCGCCCTCCGTCACGCTGTTCCGGTGGAAGTAGAGCTCGTCCCCAACCTCGGTACTGATGAATCCGTAGCCCGCGCCCAGGTTGAGGCGAGTCACCCTGCCACAGGTGCCAACCGCATGGAATTTCACATCACCCCGCAGCTCCCGAGCATAGTCCTCGAGCCGCCGACGGGCGGCATCGAAGCTGTCGTCAACCGCTTCACGAAAACTCGGCTGGGCCTGGCGGGACACCTCCAGCACAGCACCAGGAACCGTCAGCGCCAGCCGGACCGCCCAGGCCACGGGATCCCCGCCAGGACGTCGGTGCGGTACGCTCACAACGGCGCGGCATGCCACCAATCGGTTGAAGAGCCGTTCGAGCTTGTCGATCTCTCCCCGGATCAGGGACCACTGGTCGGGGGTGAGTTCTACGGCATTGCCGTCGAGACGGACAGCGATCTCCATGGGTGCCTCCGTCAATCATGAATCAGGCCGACAGGAACCAGCTTGGACCCGGAGCGACCCTCGCCTGACGGCCATGATGGCAGCATCAACCCCGGATCTGCTTGGGGGTCGACTTCGCCGCGCTCCTCCTGACCCCGTAACGTCATCCTCGCAGCGAACATCGCTCAATTGCCCTGAAACCACCCTGAGTACCAGATGAAGCCCGGTTCAGTCTGGCAGTTCATGACACGAGTTTCACGCCAGTCATGCGGCAACTCTGTCACGCTCCCTTCCTCCTTCCTTCAGCACCGCGCTGCTACATAGCACAAAGCAGGCGCATACCAATCCCGCTTGACAGGGACGCGCCTTCAGTCCGGAGCGGCGACGCTCGGATCAGCGAGGCAGGCGTAGCGAGAATTCGTGGGTCATGTCACTCCGGCACGACCGCGCGAGTCTCAGGATTGCCCGAACCAGGGGGAGAGCCCGTGAATCCCGGCAACAACCTCGTCTGCCTGGTGTCGTTTGAAGGGCCGGATGACTACGCCAGAGTGGGTGGACTGGCGGAGCGGGTCGCCCGCGTCGCTGGCGAGCTGGCTGACGCGGGGTATGAGACCCATCTGGTCTACTTCGGCGACCCGCAGCGGCCATCGGTGCAACGGATTGACGGACATCTGACCGTGCATCGCTGGGCCCAGCAGCTGAGCGCCCGGCATTCTGGTGGGGTGTACAGTGGGGAAGATGAGCGCCGCGCAGATCTCGCGGTCTCGCTTCCGGGCTATCTCATGGACAACATGATCCGCCCCCTGGTACGGGCCCGGTTCACCCCGGTCATCCTGGCAACCGAGTGGCAGACGCTCGACTTCCTGTCGGCGCTCGACCGGTTGCTCGAGACGGAGGGCCTGCGCCAGATGGTGGTGCTGGCGTGGGAACTCGCCGCACCATCGCTGAGACGGTTCGATTGGAGCCGGGTTCCGCACGGCATTCAGTTGCTCAGTCGAGACCAGGAAGTGATCCTGGCAGGAGCCGCCGCCGGGAGAGTTGTCGTCCACATTGGTGAGGGCGCCGAGGCACTTCGCATGGCCCTGATGAGCGAGCGCAATCTCACTCATCCCGGTGCCGGATGGACAGCCTCTGGTGGAGCGTCAGTCAGCAGCGATCCGGGCAGCGCCAGTTCACCGGCCAGAATCGATGGCTCGCCCCGCTGGCGCCGCGCCTCGACACGCGGGACCGGGAAGTAACGCACCTGACCAGACGGCGCTCGACGCAAACCGCCCCCCGGTGTTCACCCGGGGGGCGGCTTGTTCCTGCTCTACTGAGTGCCGCGAAAGGACCGCCGGACGCTGTGCTCGAGCAGGAACCCTTCCGGCTCCACACGCCGGAACGGCGGTGCTCCCCGACCCTCGGCTGCCGGTGGATGGGTGGCCTCCGCCCGGCCAGTGCCCCGCCCCACTCCACGGCGGGGAGCCGGCGTCAGTGCTCCAGAATGATCAGGCTGAGAATATCCCCCGCATTCACCAGGATCTCCTCCGTGACTGGAAGGGCGCTGCCGCCGATCGGATCACAGATGAACTTGAGCGTGGTCGCCCCGCGAACCAGCCGGGCCGGAATGGTGAACGATGTCGTCGAGTGGCCCTTCGCGATGCCCAACTGCTCCCGGCGCCCCCCATCGAGGACAAAGACCGTCATGTCCGTGAAGCGACGATTGTCGACCTCGACCGTGGCCGTCCCGGTGTCCGGCGGCGGCGCACCATCGTTGGCTCGGCCGGCGGCATGGCAGGCGAGCAGGAGCCCGAGCGTGAGCCACGGCAGGAAGGACGCCATCCTGGGCAGGTGCAGGACGGTGCGGAGCGGTGCGGTCGCGGGCATCCGGGAGGCCTCGGTTGGCAATGGTGGTGAAACGGAAAACGTGCAGGCGCCTGTGCTGCCCTCATCGCCGGGGCCGCAGGTGAAGTCCACGAAATACGGCGAAACTCCTCGGCGGACAACTGCCGTTCCCTGCATCTGGCCGATCTTGCCGCCGGCGTGAAGTCCGACGCAGGCCGTGGGGTCCGCTCCAGTTCTTTCAAACTAGTCCTCGAGCCATCCGTTCGATGGATTGTCCCACCGACAGTCAGGCGGCACTCTTCCACTCTACGAGGTGCGCCTGGGCATGCGCCTGTCACCTGCCCTCGGACCCCTCGCTCCCTGGATGCCGGGAGCGATCACCCGGAACTCCCGTGGGGAACCCATCCGGGCGGCTGGTGCTTCCCGCTTGCGAGACCGAGATAGACCTATGACGTCCCGCGTTGCCTCGATGACACCACCGCACGGTGGGCGTGCATGACCCTGAGGCCCCCCTCCGCGGTGGACGCGGCGTGTCGCCTGTGGCGACGGACCGTCGGCGACGCCACCGCACCCGACGAGTTCGCCGCAGCCGCCAGTCACATGTGTGACCAGCTCCGGGTGAATCTCGGACGCTGGATTGGAACCGAGGGATATCGCGTGCTCCTCAGTCGGGCACTCGACGAGGCGCTGGCCGAACATCGTGCACTCCGCGGGCTCGCCTGCCTCGGGGGGGACGAGCCGGTGATCGCAGCCGCCGTACGAGCTCACAGCGCTGGCGCCGTGGCTGCCGGGCTCGTGACGATGGCAACGGTACTGATCGCATTGCTGGGAGGTATCGTCGGGGAGGCGATGGCGGCACGGCTGGTGGAGCAGACAAGTACATCGAGCCCGCCCGGAGTCCCGGGCTTGGGAGCACACGGAGGCCGTGATGGCGAAGAAGCAACCTAGGAAGCCTGTGGTCCCCAGCCCGTCCCCGCTCGGCATCATCAGCACGGGCGTGCCGGGCCTGAACGAGGTCATGGGTGGCGGCCTGCCGGCACTGTCCTTCAACCTGATCGCAGGCGGGCCCGGCGCGGGCAAAACGACGATGGCGATGCAGATTCTGTTCGCCACCGCAACCGTCAAACGGCCCGGGCTGTTCATCACGCTGCTCGGCGAGACGTCGTTGAAGATCCTGCGCTACCAGCAGCGGTTCGACTTCTTCGATCTGGGCCGCATCGGGTCGGAGGTGCACTTCCTGAACCTGAGCGAGGAGGCCCTGACCGGAGACCTCGACGGAGTGCTGATACGCATTCTCGCGGAGATCGACCGGCTCCACCCCGGCGTCGTCGTCATCGACTCGTACCGATCGCTGATTCGCGACCGGGAATCGGAGGAAGCGGCCAACAAGCTCGAGTACTTCATACAGCGGCTTGCCCTGCACCTGACGACCTGGGAGACCACCTCCTTCCTCATCGGGGAGTACAAGGAGAGCGAGCTGCGCGACCCCGTCTTCACCGTCGCGGACGGCATCCTCTGGCTCACCCAGGAGGTGCACCGGAGTTCGGTCGTCCGCCGGCTCCAGGTCGTGAAGCTGCGCGGCATGGCAGCGATGCCCGGGCTGCACACCCTCCGGATCACCGCCGCGGGACTCCAGGTCTTCCCCCGCACACCCGAACGCGCCGACGACATCCACCCGCGATCGACCCAACGGCTGTCAACCGGGATCGCCGGCCTGGACGAGATGATGGGCGGCGGCATCCCGAAGGGAGACTCCCTGGTCCTGGCGGGTCCGACCGGCACGGGCAAGACCACCTTCGCCATCAGGTTTGTCGCCGCCGGACTTGCCGCAGGCGAAACCGCCGTGATCACGATCTTCGAGGAGCATCCGGAGGCGTACCTCACGCGAGCCAAGAGCATCGATGTTGACCTGCGAGAGGCGGTGCGCAAGGGCAAGCTTCGCATCATCTACCTGCGCCCTCTCGACCTCTCGGTCGACGAGACACTGGATGCGATCCGGACGGCGGTGACTGAGCTCGGCGCCACGCGTGTCGTGATCGATTCGATCTCGGGATTCGAGATAGCGCTCGCGCCGGCCTTCCGCGAGGACTTCCGGGAGTCGCTCTACCGGCTCATCGGTGCCCTCACCGGACTCGGCGTGACCATCTATTCGACCGTCGAGGTGGTTGATCGAGAGGGAAGCACCGGAAGGCAACTCACCGGTCACCAGGTCTCCTTCCTCACCGACGACATCATCAGCCAGCGATATGTGGAAATCGAGGGGGAGCTCCGCAAGGCGATGGTCGTCGTGAAGATGCGGGGCAGCAATCACAGCCGGGAGTTCCGGACCTACGAGATCGGGTCCACCGGTGTGCATCTGCGTGAGTCGCTCCGAAACTATGACGGCATCATCACCGGCATGCCCACGCGTCAGCTCCGTACTCCGCCTCCGACCCACCCCGGATTGACGGAGCAGGAAATCCTCGTCCTCGAAATGGTGAGTCGATCGGCACCGGTGTCGCCCGTCGAGCTCACCTCGCTGACGGGATTGCCGTCCGGCGCCGTCGAAATCGTCCTCGAGCGCCTGTTCCAGCTCCAGTACGTGAGCCGCAAGGGCACCCGCTACCTGGTCGAGAGTCATGCCCGCCGTCAGTGACGGCAACCGCCGCGCAACGGCGCGCGAGGGACCGCCGGACATCTGGCGGGACGGCGAGCGCTACCAGCAGCTTGTCGAGCTGGCCCCCGACGGTATCCTGATCCACGACGGCGGGTGGATCGTCCTCGCCAACGCCTCCGCCGTCCGGCTGGTGGGAGCGACCCGGCGGTCCCAGCTCGTTGGCCATCCGATCGAGAGATTTCTCGACCCGCCGTATCTCAAGGCGGTCCAGACCGAACTCACGGATTCGGTCAGCCCGGCCGAGCTCGCGCCGCCGGTGCGTGACATCCTCCACCGCCTTGATGGCTCCGCGCTCGAGGTCGAGGTGCGGACGATCGCGTTCCTCGACCATGGCCAACCCGCCGTCCATCTCGTCATTCGCGACATCAGTGAACGCCTCGCGGTGGAGCGGGCGACCCGGCTGCTGGAGGAGCGACTGCAGGAGGCGCAGCGGATGGAATCGGTGGGTGCCCTCGCGGGCGGAGTCGCCCACGAGGTCAACAACATGCTGCAGGTCGTCCTGGGGTTCAGCGATGCCCTGCTGGGGGACGTGCGCCTGCCGATCGAGTGTGCCCCGGACGTGCGGGAAATCATCCGGGCGGTCGGCCGCGCCGCGGCGGTCACGCGCCAGCTCCTCGACTTCAGTCGGCGCGCCGTCCATCGCCCACAACTCGTCGAGCTTGCCACGGCGTTGTACGACGCCGAGCCGATGGTTCGCCGGCTGCTCCGGAAGGATCAGGCGCTCGTCGTGCGGGGGGACGCTGCATCCCGGGTCTGGGCCGACCCGCTCCAGCTGCAGCAGGTGGTCATCAACCTCGCGCTCAACGCGCGCGACGCGATGCCGAATGGAGGCACCCTCACGATCACGTCCGGGGACACTGAGGTGCCGGCCCGCCTCGATGCGGTGGGCGGAGTCCACGTTCCTCCCGGCCGGTACGCCACCCTGTGCATGCAGGATACCGGCACCGGGATGGACGCCGCGACCCAGGCACAGATCTTCGATCCGTTCTTCACCACCAAACCGTTCGGCGAGGGCACCGGGCTCGGCCTCGCCGCCGCGCACGGCGTCCTGACCCAGAACAACGGCTATATCACCCTGCACAGCGCGCCGGGAGCAGGGTCGACCTTCACGGTGTACTTGCCCAGCCTGCCGGACCCCGACCTGGCCAGCGAAGGCGTGGATTCACCACCGTCTGTGGCTCACGACTCGCTGGCTGGCGCGATTGTCCTGGTGGTCGATGACGAGCCGGCCATCCGGGCCCTGAGCGCCCGCATCCTGATCCGGGGCGGCTTCCGCGTCCTGCTCGCCTCCGACGGCGCGGAAGCACTCGAACTGATCGACCGACAGGGACCACCGCGCCTGATGCTTACCGGCCCGGTGATGGGGGATATCACCGGCGCCGAGCTGGCGCGACGGGTCAGTGCGGACTGGCCGGCGGTACCCATCCTCTTGATGTCCGGCGCCTCGACCGAAGAGCTGGGCGGGCCAGCCGCGAGTGGGCCCGCGAGCGATCATGTCCAGAACCCCTTCCCGCCCGAACTGCTGGTCGCGAGAGTATCCGAGGCGATCGCGGCGGTCGAACGGGGCGAATGGCAGAGGGCGTAGTCATTGCGCGGCACCGGAAGACACAAACCGCCCCCCGGTTTTCATCGGGGGGCGGTTCGTTGCTACGCTGCTGGGTACTGCGGAAGCCTGGCCTGGCTCAGTTCTCGACCAGGATCAGGTACTTCTCCGCACCCCAGAACTGGGTTGGCGCGGTGATGAGGAGCTGGCCATTGAGCTTGCCATCCTTCACGCTGGCCGAATCCACCGCAGTGAGATCCTGGCGCGAGACCAGCTTGTACTCGCGGTCGGCGTGCGGCAGGGCGATGCTGGTCGTGGTATTCATGTCGACCGCAGTGAACAGCGCCGGATCCAGTGTGCGGGCCGGGTGCAGCTGCTTGCCGCCGAAGAAGAGGAACTTCTTCCCTTCCTTGGTGACGACGCCCTTCTCGATCAGCTCGTCCTCGGTGCCCGCGATGTAATACACCGTGTTCTTGTAAGCCGTCAGGTTCGACACGGTGTCGGTCAGCGCGGTATTGACGGCTGTGAGGCCGGCGTTCATCGCCCTGGCGGTGTCCAGATCCTGCGTCAGGCCGGCGATCTGTACCGACTGGGAATCAATGACCGAGCGGAGCTCGGTCTCGGTCCGGAGGGCGGTGGCCTGCAGGCTGTCAATGCTCGCCTTGTAGGATTCAATCTGGCTGAGCAGCGTGGTGTTGCGGCCCGACAGGGAACGGGCACGCTGAGTGCTCTGCTCCAGCCGCTGCTCGGTCTCATTCAGTCGGGCGACGAGGGCCTGCACCCGGTCGAGGGCGGCGGTCCGGGCGGCGCGATCGCGCTCCGCGGGGCTCGCACCTTCGGTCGTCGCAGCCGTCGTGACCAGCGCGGTGCGAGCCTTGGCCAGCTCCTCATTCACGCCGTTGACGAACTTCGAGGTCTCGAGGACCTCAGTGATCAGGCTGTCCTTCTCGGCTGCCAGAGCCTGAGCATCGGACAGCGCCTTCGTGAGTTCTTCCTTGTTTTGATTGCAGGCCAGAGCCAGAATCAATGGCATCACCCAGAGGGAGCGACGCATAGGTACCACCTCCACAAGAGTCCAGTGCATGAGGGCCCTTCCGGCCCATCACGACCGCACACGGTAATGGCGGGCCGAAGCCCCCGTGTGCAAGGTGGGCGAATGTTATACGGATGATTTCTAGTCGCCAGTGACCCGGCTCACATGGGACGTGACAATCCTGTTATGGAGGGAGCCGACAGCCGACAGCTGACAGCTGACAGCTCAAGCGGGCAGGTGGCAGGTGGCAGGTGGCGGGTGGCAGGTGGCAGGTGGCAGGTGGCAGGGAGTAGGCGGTGGCAAGCTGAATGCTGAACGCTGAAAGCCAACGGCCAACGGCTAATGGCTCATGGCCCTCGGGTTACGGCTGGCGGCGGACAGCTGCCCCCTGACGGCTCCCGGCTGAATCTGCCGGGTTCGCCGCCACGACCAGGCCGTACTTCTCCGGGTGAGTGCAGACGATTGCCGCCGCGAGGATCTTGGGAACGTATTCCCGGGTCTCGTCGGGCAGCAGCTTGAGGCGGTAGAGGTGCCAGAAGTCCCGCTTGGACTTCTTGAAGCCGCCCGGCGTCTGGGCCACCTTGCGCAGCACCCGGCGCACCCCGTTCTCCCCCTTGTTGTAACTCGCCATCGCCAGCATGAAGGCATCTTCCCCGAACTCCGCCAGCAGGCCGGCGAGGTACTTGGCCGCGGCGCGAGTCTGGAGCGGCACATCGGTGCGCTCATCCACCGCACCATCCACCCGCAGACCGAGGCTCTGCGCCGTCGTCCGGGTCATCTGCCACATGCCCCGCGCCCCGGCGGAGCTCTTGGCCATCGGATCGAACTGGGATTCGGTCCAGGCCACGTAGGCCATGACTTCCGGCAGCTCGATGGCCTGGAACTCCCGGGTGATCTGGGGCCAGTACTTCACCTTTCGGCGATAGATTACCCGCGCCGTCGGGCCGGCCTTCCGCAGCTGTTCGATATGGTAGGCGACGCGCTCCTTGAAGATCGGTGGGACGGCATACGTCCCCGCATCGAACTGGCCGAGGATCCGGCGGATGTCCCGGTCGAGGTCGTCCCCGCTCTCGACCGCCTCCTGCGCCTTCTCCTTGTTGGTGCGGGCGAGGTCCGCCAGCGTCCGCTCCGCGTTTGCGGTGGCCTCCCCCAGCTGCCGCTCAAGGGCGTTCAGCCGCACTGAATCCCGCTCCGCGTCCATCTGCAGCTGGATCGCCTGGATCTGCGCATCGAACCGGCTCTTGGCATCGAGCAGATTGGCGATCTTGCGCTGCTGCGTGAGGATGACCGTTCCCATCACCGCGATGATCACCACCGAGATCCCGGCGACGACCCCGACGATCTTCACCCAGCGTTTGCGGGTCTGGAATTTCATGAGGCCGCCCACCTCATGAATGGTCTCGGCCATGACCTCCATCGTGCGGCGCGACTTGGTGCCGCCCGCCTTCACCCGCTCCTCCGCCACCCGCTCGGCGGCCAGCCGCATGATCTCGACTGCCCGAGTCTCGCGGGTCCGGCTGCCTTTGAGCTCCTGCACCATCTGGGCGGCGTCCTTGGCCGGATCGTAGGTCGGATCCAGCACGACCGCGACTTCAGCCTCGGGGCCCTCCACGCCGCCGAACCGGACCCGGTCGCCCCCCCGCAGCGCCGAGTTCTGCACCCGCTCTCCGTTGACCCAGACGCCGCCCACCTGCCCCAGGTCCAGGACGTGGTAGACGTTTTCCTTCAGCACCACCGCGGCGTGGTAGCGCCCCACCTCGGGGTCCAGCTCGACGTCGAAGCGCACGTCACAATCCCCGCTCGTTCCCACCCGGAGCGAGCGCTTGTCGTATTCCGCGGATGTGCCGGCGAGGCTGCCGGAGATGTGATTGAATCGGATCATGGCGGGCCCGAAGTCGGTGGGGAGGTTACCGACGCTCCAGCAGGGGCGCCAGAGTGGCCCGCACGCCACAGTGGAGAGGGATCAGTGCCGCACATGGGCCCTGCGGGATTCGAACCCGCGACCGATGGATTATGAGTCCACTGCTCTAACCAACTGAGCTAAGGGCCCGATCGCCTGCAATCTCGGCCGCTTCCGGGGCTGGAACAAGGGTTTGGCCGATTCCCCGGCCGGGCCTCACCGCTGTCCCCGCGGGCTGGCCGGGAGGGCAGAGGGTCAACATCGACACGCCCGATGCCGCCACGCTCAGCCGGGTCACGCGGGTCAAACTGCCGTCCACGACGCACAGTCACGACATGAATCAGCGGTTCAACGAACTGACCGTTACGCGTGGAGCCACATCCGTCGCGGTCACAGTATCGGCTAACCGCAACCTCCTGCCGCCGGGACAATACATGGTGTTTCTGCTGAGCAGTGCGGGAGTGCCGTCGGTGTCGCGGATCGTGCAAGTGCAGTAACCGTCGTCCGCCATCGCGGCCCGGCGGGCGCCCGGCCTATTTGGCGGATTCAGGACTGTAGGCCAGCACCCGTTCGTACAGGGCCACATGCCGCTCGGCCATCAGCTGACGGGTGAAGAACTTCTCCACCCGCTGGCGGCCGGCGTCGCCCATCTTTTCCCGCAGGAAGGGATCCCGCGCCAGCGTGTCAAGCGCCTCCGCCAGCGAGCGGACATCGTGGACCGGCACCTCCAGCCCCGTTTCACCGGGAACATTCACCTCCCGCACACCGGTCGGCACCGCCGAGGTGATCACCGGCCGGCTCGCCGCCATTGCCTCCAGCACGACCAGCCCGAACATCTCCTCCACCGACACTGACGGCAGCACCAGGAAGTCCGCCTCCGCCATCCTGCGGGGCAGGTCATCGTCAGGGTATTCGCCGAAGAACCGCACCCGGTCGGTGAGCGCGAGTGCCTGGGTCAGCGTCTTGAGGCGGGATCCCTCGGGCCCGGCGCCGACGATATCCAGCCGGAGGTCGGGCACCCGCTCCAGTGCGCGCAGCAGCACATCCACGCCCTTGTACCGGGCCAGCCGGCCGATGAACAATGCCTTGGGTGCGGCATCGAGCGGGCGACGCGGGACATCGGCCCAGCGCTCCGCGTCAATTCCGAATGGAATGACTTCGGTCTTGTGCTCGAAGCCGTCCAGCTCGTTCGACAGGGCGAGGTGGGCCCGGCTCGGCACCACGATCGCGGCCGCGCGGCGAAGCACCGCACGGGCCAGCATCGAGTATCCGGGCCGGCGGCGGCTGTCCTGGTGCTGGGTGACAACCAGTGGCGTCCGCCGGCTGCGGAGCAGGCTCGCCACGTCGGCCAGCGGGTGCGGATGATGGACGTGGATGATGTCCGCCCGGCGGAGCGCGGCGGTGAGATAGCCCGGCGCGATCTCCTCCGAGCCCAGCGCACCGAAGGAAAACACCCGTGTGATGGTCGAACGCTGCCCGGCACCCACCCGCCCGCCGAGCCGACTCTCCACCGCAACGACGGAGACCTCGTGCCCCAGGGCCGCCGCGCCTTCGGCGAGGTCCTGGACCACACGCTCCATCCCTCCGGAGCGGGGCCAGTAGTATTTGGCGAGATGAAGGATGCGCATGGATGCAGGGGAAGGTAGCAGGTGGCAGGTAGCAGGTGGCAGGGGGGAGGGAGCGGGGAGTGGGCGGTAGGGAGTAGATCAGGATCCGACCGCTGTCATCCTGAGCGAAGCGAAGGATCTCTTTGCCCCCGAGCCAGACTCAGGCCCCTCCTTCGGCCTCAAGAGATCCTTCGGTCGCTGCGCTCCCTCAGGATGACAGCGCCTGGTGCCGACGGCTGATGGGTGACCGCTGACCGCTGACCGCCAACGGCTAATGGCCAACGGCCAACGGCCGGTTACATTTCCCCCGATCCCCGTGCCCAACTCCCCCACCGCATGATCGCGCTCTGCTACGGCACCCGGCCGCAGGTCATCAAGGCCAGTGTCCTGCGCCGGGCGCTCGCCGCGCTCGGGCCGGTGCACGCCATCGACACCGGGCAACACTATGACTACGCCCTGAACGCCCTGCTCTACGAGCAGCTCGGCGTTGCCCCGCCCGATCGCTTCCTCGAGGCCGGGTCGGCCAGCCATGCCGTCCAGACGGCGGCGATTCTGATGCGGGCGGAGACGGCGCTGAGCGAGCTGAAGCCGCGTGCCGTCGTGGTCATCGGCGACACCAACTCCACCCTCGGTGTCGCCCTCGCCGCCGCCAAACTGCGGCTGCCGGTGGTCCATGTCGAGGCGGGCCTCCGGGCCGACGACCGCCTGATGGCCGAAGAAATCAACCGCCGTGCGGTCGATGCGATCGCGACCCTGCTCTGTACCCCCTGTGCGGCGGCGACCCGCCGCATGCGTGCCGAGCACCCTGACGCGACCGTGGTGGAGAGCGGGGATGTCGCCCGGGACGTGCTGGAGTCGGTGCGGGCCCGACTGCCCGCTCCAGCCAGCGTCGTTCCCGGACTCGAGGCGCCGTATGTCTTCGCCACGCTGCACCGCGCCGAGTTGACTGACGATCCGGCTCGGCTCGGCGAGGTCGTGCGCGCGCTGGCCTCGCTCGGCATCCGGGCGGTCCTCGCGGTCCACCCGCGCACCCGCGCGGTGCTCACCTCGCTCGGACTCGACGCCGTGGAGCAGGGCGCGCTTCGACTGGTGCCTGCCGTCGGCTATCTCGAGAGCCTCGCCCTGGCCCGGGGCGCGGCGGCCATCGTCACCGATTCCGGCGGGGTGCAGCGCGAGGCGTACTGGCTGGGCACACCCTGTGTCACGGTGCGCCGGGAGACCGAGTGGGCGGAGACGGTCGCGCTGGGCGCGAATCTCCTCACGCCGCCGGACGCGGCGGCGGCAGCCCTGGCAGGTGCGGTCCGCAGTCAGATAGCGCGCTGGCAGGGACGGGCCCTCTGGGACAGTGCAGCGTATGGGGAAGGTGACGCGGCGGAGAAAGTGACCTCCGCGATCGCCGCATTGCCATGATCAGCCCAGCCCGCTTCCGCCCAGCGCCCAGCGCCACAGTACCCCTTGGAGCAGCCTGAGCGACCCATGCGCGCCATCATCGTCTCCCACACCTATATCGATCCGGCCACCCGCGGCAAGCTGCGCGCGCTGGCCGGGCTCGGCTGTACCCTGACCGTCGCGGTGCCGGCCCGCTGGTCCCCCACGGCGCGCGGCCCACTGTTCCACGCCGCCTGGGGCAACGATGCCGGCGTGCGGCTGGTGCCGATCCCCGTGTCAGGCGACCGGGGCGACGCCGTCCGCTGGAAGTACCGTGAACTCTACCGCCTCTTCAGCGACTTCCGGCCCGAGATCGTCCATGTCGAGGCGGAACCGTGGACCCCTGCCGCCGCCACCGCGACCGCCTGCGCCACGCGGCTCGGATTGCCGGCCACCCTTTTCGCCTGGGAGAGTGTACCCCAGCCTCACACCATGCTGGAGCGCTGGCGCCGGAAACGGACGCTCGGGCGGGTCCGAGCCCTGGTCGGCGGCAACAAGCTGGCCGCCGCGCTCCTCGCCCGGGAGCGGCCCGGCGTGCCGATCTCGATCATCCCCCAGCTGGGCATCACCCCACCGCTCGAGACCAGGCGGCCCGAGAATACCGTGCTGCAGATCGGATTCGTCGGGCGGCTGGTGCCGGAAAAGGGGCTCGATGCGCTGTTCCGTGCCTGCGTGAAGCTGCTGGGACGCTGGCAGCTCACCGTGGTGGGCAGCGGGCCGGCGCAGGAGTCGCTCGAGGCGCTCGCCGAACGCCTCGGCGTCTCCTCCCGCACCACCTGGCGTGGCGCACTGCCGCCGGAGCGCTTCCGCGAACTGTGGCCGCAGCTTGATTGCCTCGTCGTGCCCTCACGCACCACTCCACACTGGGTCGAGACCTACCATGGCGCCATGGTCGAAGCGATGGGACATGGCGTCACCGTCGTCGCCAGCGATTCCGGCGCGCTGCCGGAGATGGTCGATACCGCCGGACTCGTCGTGCCCGAGGATGACATTCCCGCCCTGACCGCCGCCCTGCAGCATCTCTCCGATGCGCCACGGGAGCGCTCCCGCCTGGGCCGCGAGGCGCGGCTGCGGGTGATGGGCGAGTATGTGGATGACGGTGTCGCCCGGCGGACGCTGGAGTTCTGGGAGAGCGTGCTCCGGACGTAGTGCGGAGAGCCGGGGGGACGGGGAAAGGGGAACAGGAAGCGCATGAGGCTTCGAGTCTATCTTCGAGCCATACGCCGGCCCCGTTCCCCGTTCCCCTTCCCTCATTCCCCGTTCCCCGTTCCCCGTTCCCTGTTCCCCGTTCCCCGTTCCCCGTTCCCCGTTCCCCGTTCCCCGTTCACCGTTCCTCCCCTCACCCTACTTCC
>JANMYS010000032.1:0-101574 GCA_031382385.1 Gemmatimonadota bacterium | reverse complement strand
GCTGACCAGCGCGGACCCGGCGGTGCTGCTGGCACCCAACGCGACGACGGCAGGGGCGAGCTCGATCATCATCCCCGTGGCCAACGGCACTCAGAGCGTGGGCTTCAACGTGCAGGGGCTGGAAGGGCAGACCCAATCGGTCACGTCAGTGGTCACGGCGAGCGCCCCGGGCTTCAGCAGCGGCACGGCGACCATGACGACGGCGCCGGCCGGTATCACGCTGAACGGCCTGCCGGGCACCACGACGACCCTCTCGCCCTCGAGCGCCCTCTACGCATACGTGGGTGTGGTATCGGGGGGCGGGGTGAGCCCGGTGCAGAACCTGCGGGCGGGTGGGCCCGGCGCCCTGACGGTGACGTTTACCTCGCCGGCGGGCGTGGGCGAACTGCTCAAGGCGGGGACGGCGGCGGGGACGACCCAGACGGCGCTCATCCAGCCGCAGACCTATTACACACCGTTCGATACGACCTCGGGCGGGGTGGCGTTCCATCCGCTGCTGTCGGGGACGACCACGGTGAGCGTCTCGGCGCCGGGCTACATCACGACGACCAACGCGACCCAGTCAGTGTCGGTCTCCCAGCCGACGATCTCGGTCAACCCGGCGACGGTCGGGAGCGGGCTGCAGACCAGCAACAGCTTCTTCCTCGGGGCGGGGAATCATGGCGGGGTGAATGTCACCCTGACGAGTTCCAATGCGGCCATGCTGCTCTCGCCCAACGCCGGTACCGCGGGCACCAGCCAGATCACCATTCCGGTGGCCGACGGCACCCAGAGCGTGGGCTTCTACGTCCAGGGGCTCGAAGGGCTGACCCAGTCGGTAACGGCCACGGTAACCGTCAGCGCCTCAGGATTTACCGATGGAACCGCCGCGATCACCGTGGTCCAGAGCGGCATCACCGTGAATGGGCTGCCGGGCACCACCACGCTGGCGTCGCCCTCGAGCGCCCTCTACGCGTATGTGGGTGTGCCCTCGGGGAACGGGCTGAGCGCTGTGCAGAACCTGCGGGTGGGTGGGCCCGGCGCCCTGAGGGTGACGTTCACCTCGCCGGCGGGGGTGGGCGAGCTGCTCAAGGCGGGCACGGCAGCGGGAGCGACGCAGACGGCGCTGATCCAGCCGCAGACCTACTACACGCCGTTCGATACCACGTCGGGCGGGGTGGCGTTCCACCCGCTGGCCGTGGGGGCGACGACGGTGAGTGTGTCGGCGCCGGGCTTCATCACGACCACGAACGCCACCCAGGCCACCACCGTTTCCGTGCCCGCCATCTCGGTGAACCCGGTGACGGTGGGGAGCGGGCTGCAGACCAGCAACAACCTCTTCCTCGGTGGCTCGGACCACGGCGGGGTGACGGTGACGCTGACCAGTTCCAATCCGGTCATGCTGCTCTCACCCAACGCCACGACGGCGGGCGCGAACCAGATCACCATCCCGGTGGCCAACGGCACCCAGAGCTTGAGCTTCTACGTCCAGGGGCTGGAAGGGCAGACCCAGGGGACGACGACCACCGTCACGGCGAGCGCCCCGGGCTTCACCAACGGGACCGCGTCCATCACGGTGGTCCAGTCCGGCGTCATGGTGGCCGCCGTGCCAGCCACGATTCCCTCGACGGCTGCGACGGTGGATGTGTACGCCTACGTCGGCCTGCCTTCCGGGAACGGGGTCAGCGTGCAGAATCTGCGCTTCGGCGGACCCGGGAACCTCACGGTGACCTTCAACTCCACCAATGCGGGCGCGGCCGCGCTGGTGACGACCGCGCAGCCGGTCGGCGCGGCCACGCAGACGGCCCAGATCGTTCCGGGGACGTACTACACCCCCTTCTCGGTCGGGACACAGGGCGTGGGTATGGACCCGGTCAGCCCCGGGGCCGCGGTGATCTCGGTGTCGATACCGGGGTACATCTCGACCGTGAACGCCAGCCAGGCAGTGACGGTGCAGTAGCGAGCAGGCGCTGGGCGGTAGGGAGTCGGCGGAGACGCGCCTCCCGTTGTTCTGCTGATTATGGGCTTCGGGCCACCGCCTACCGCCTACTCTGTGCAATAAAGTACTTGACAGGTAGCCGCGTCACCTGTATCATCCGCCATGCGCTCGCCTCGCCCGCTCCGCCATCCCGCCCCGGATTCAGCCCCCGAGCCGCTGCAGGATCGCGCGCTCGAGAATCTCCGCTTCATCCGCGACACCATGGCCGGTGCCAGCACCTTCACCGGCGTGCCCGGCTGGGGTGGCGTCGGGATGGGGGTCAGCGCCCTCGGCGCCGCATGGATTGCGCATCAGCAGCCCACCGTCGAGCGCTGGCTGCTCACCTGGGTGGCGGAGGGGTGGCTGGCCTTTGCGATCGGCGGGGTGGCGATGGTGCGAAAGTCGGCCGTCGGGGAGACCCCGCTGACCTCGCGCTCCGGCCGCCGGTTCCTGCTGGCCTATGCCCCGCCGATTCTCGCCGGCGCGGTCCTCACCCTGGCGCTCTATCGTGCCGGGATGACGGGCCTGCTCCCCGGCCTCTGGCTGCTGCTGTACGGCGCCGCGGTGATGACCGGGGGTGCCATGTCGGTGCCGGTGGTGCCGGTGATGGGGAGCTGCTTCCTGGTCGTCGGTGCGGTCACGCTTTTCCTGCCCGCGAGTGCGGGAGACATCAGCATGGCGCTTGGTTTCGGCCTGCTGCACATCGCATTCGGCGTCTGGATCGCCCGGAGGTACGGTGGCTAAGTCCAATGCGGCCCGGAAGGGCACGACTGCTGCAGCACCGGCGACCGGGAAGGGGGCCCTGGCCAGCGTCAGCGGCGGGCGCGCCTCGCTCGCCCCGGACCTGGACAAGGTCATCCATGAGCGGGTGCGCCTCGCGATCGTGAGTGCGCTTGCGGTCAATCCGTCGCTGAGTTTCAATGAACTCAAGGCGCTGCTCACGATAACCGATGGCAACCTGAGCGTGCATGCCCGGAAGCTCGAGGATGCTGGCTACATCAACTGCCAGAAGTCGTTCGCCGGCCGAGTCCCGCTGACGGAGTACCGCCTGACGGCGGCGGGGCGGCGCGCGCTGGAGCGCTACCTGGCGCACATGGAAGCCCTGATCCGGATGGCCCGCGGGGGCTGAAGCCAGGGGAGGGCAGGTCCGACCCGGCCCGGCGACGGGCCTTTCTCGAGGGCTATTGCTTTATGGCAACAAGTACTTCGCATGCTGCCGCCGCGCTCCCGGTCCCGTTCCACCTTTCGCCGGGCAGCGGGCGTCTGCTGCTGCCGGTCGCGCTGCTGGCCGTGGGGGCGGATCTGCTGTTCCGCGCACCGGCGGCCGGCCTGAACCTCACGCTCTGGGTCGGGGCGGCGGTGGGGGCGTGGTGGCTTGGACGGGGCGGTACCGCGGCGGTGCGCGGCCGGGCGGAAGAGGCGCTGCTGCTGGTGGCGCTGCTACTCGCCGTGGGATTCAGCTGGCGCGAGAACGAGATACTCCGCTTCCTCGACATCCTGGGCGTGCTGATCGTATTCGCACTGCTGCCGTTCGCGGTCGCCCGCGAGGCAGGGCGGGGAGAGGGATCGCTTTCCCTGGGACGGTTGATCGTCCTGGGTGGCTGGTTCGCGGCTCGAGGCGCACGGGGACCGGTCCCCGCGCTGCTGGAGGCAGGTGGCAGTGACGCGGGCCGTCGTACGCTGATGCGAAAAGGTCCACTCGCCTCCGTGTTGCGCGGTCTCGCGCTCGGCGTGCCGCTGGTGCTCCTCTTCGGGGGCCTGCTCGGGTCGGCGGACCCGCACTTCGGCGGCTTCCTGCAATCGCTAGTCCGGATTGATCTCTCCGCGCTCGCGTCACACACGGTCGGAATCGGAGTGGGCGCGTGGGTATCGGCGGCGCTGATCGGTGGCGTGCTGCTGGTCGAGCAGGAGAGGGCGGTCTCTCCGCTTCCCGGCGTCTCGCGTTCGCTCGGCATGATCGAACTTGGATTCACGCTGGGAATGCTCGATCTCCTCTTCGGCGGATTCATCGCCTTCCAGCTGCCCTACTTTTTTGGTGGTGCCGACGTGGTGCTGGCGCGAGAGGGGCTGACGTTCGCCGACTATGCCCGGCGCGGATTTGGCGAACTGGTGATGGTGAGCGCGCTGGTGCTGCCGCTACTGCTCGTGCTGGAATCGTGGGTCAATCCCGCCACGCGGGGCGCGCGGGCGCTGTTCACCGGCCTGGCGTACACGACCCTCGGCCTGCTGGTGGTGATCATGGCTTCGGCGCTGCACCGCATGGCGCTGTATGCCACACAGTACGGCCTCACCGAGGAACGATTCTTTGCCACCGCGTTCATGACGGGGATCGGGGTGACCGCGCTCTGGTTTGGTTCCACGGTCCTGCGCGGTGCGGGGCATCGCTTCCTGCCCGGCGCGATCGCCGCGTGGGTAGCCTGGCTGGGCGCGCTCCACGTCGTCAATCCCGAGCGGGTCATCGTCGAGACTAATCTGGAGCGCATCGCTGAGGGTCGTACGCTGGATCTTGAATATCTCCACACCCTGTCGACCGATGCCGTTCCCGCGCTGGTGGCTGGCGCCGGGCAACTCACGCCCGCGGACCGCGCCGCGCTGTGGCCCGACCTGGAGCGGAAGGCTGCACGTGGCGAGGCCGACTGGCGCGCCTGGCACTACGGCCGGGCCCATGCGCTGCGACTGCTTGAACGCAGCGGTTCCTGACATTCTCAAACACGAGTCACCTATGACAACCCAGCTCGGGTTCCTCCTGTTCGTGCTTCTGCTGCTCTTCCTTGCCGCCGCCTTTGGGGTGACCCTGTGGGCCCGGAGTACGGGGCGCATGGCCGTTGCGCGTTTCGCTGTCCGTGGGGCTGCGGTCGGCGCCGGGACCTACCTGATCCTGCTGCTCGGCGCGGGACTGCTGAGCCGGACGATGGTGCTGACCCCGGCGGAGGAGAAGTACTTCTGTGAGCTGGACTGCCACCTGGCCTATCAGGTGGTGGCCGTCTCGCCGGTGGCGGCGAGCGATGGACGATGGGAGGTGCTGCTGCAGACCCGGTTCGACGAGACGACTATCTCGGCGCACCGACCACGAGAAGCGCCGACCTGGCCGGCACCGCGCCGTGTGGAGGTGATCGGAAGTGACGGTAAGCGGTATCCGGTACAGGCCTCGACGACGAGCCATGGGTCCACCGCGCTGACCGAGCCGCTCGTGCCCGGGGCCCGTTACGTCACCCGGCTCGAGTCGGTCCTGCCCGCCGGGGTTCTCCCGCAGCAGCTCAAGCTGCAGGACGACCTTTTTCTCACGCAGCTGTTCATTGGCAACGAGCGCAGCCCGTTCCATTCGCCGGTGCTGCTGGCGCTGCCGCAGCCGGCGGCGAAGTCATGATCGTGGTGATGGCGATGGTGCTGCTGGCGACGGCCATGCATGAAGGGCTCGCCATGCTCGCTGAACTCGAGCCACCGTTGACGGTGTCGGAGGAGCGGCGCTAGTGCGACGTGCGGTGGACGTGGCGCGGCAGCGTCGGAGTTGAGGATCATGGCACTGGTCGAATGCGCCGGCCGTTCCCGTCGCGCGTCAGAGATCAGCCCGTTCCGGGTGGCGGCTGTGACCGTCGGACTTGCGGGTGCCGGTGCCCTGCTCGGAGGCCTCTCCGGTGCGCTGGCCCTTGCGGTGGCCATGTCGCTCCGCATGGATTGGAGGTGGATAGCAGGCCCGGTAGCTCTCCTCTTCGCTGGGATCGTTGGTGCTGTCATCGGCGGAGTATGCGCGCCCGTGGCGAGCTGGGTCCTCCTGCGGGAAGTCCCACTTGGCAGAGCGATGCTGAGGACCACGCTGGCCGCAGCGGCGGCCGGTGCGGTGAGCGGGGCCCTCTTTCCGGAACGCATCGATGTGCCGGTATGGGGCGCGCTCCTTGGCTTGGTGGTCGAGGCGGCGCGCCTGTACCTGACGGCGCCGCATCGCCGGCAGCGGCCTAGCGCGGCGCCAGGCTCTTCCACGCGATGGTGAAGAACTGCTCCGGCGTCAGGAATCCCTTGCCCCACGCTTCGTTGAAATCGTCCAGCAGGTGGGCGTTCAGCGCCTGCTCCAGCGTGAGGCCCTTGTTCCGGGCGGAGAGAATGCGGATCCGGATGGCGGCGAGCATCTCCCGGTAGCGGCGCAGGTCAGCGCGGCTGGCGACCGGACCATGGCCGGGAATGATCCGGGTCGCATCATCCGACATCGCCAGGCCGCGGTCCACGGCGGCGATCACGCCATCCAGGGAGCCACCGGTGGAATAGTCAATGAATGGATAGAGGCCATTGAAGAAGATGTCGCCCATATGGAGGACATTGGCGCGGCGGAAGTAGATGACCGCATCACCATCGGTATGCGCCGGCGCCACGTGGAGGACCTGAATGGTGTCGTTGTTCAGGTAGAACGTCAGCGTGTCAGTGAAGGTGATCACGGGTAACGCCACGGCCGGCGAGGGCGGCACCTTTGCGCCAAAGGACTCGATGAACTGCTCCCGGCTCATCCGTTGCCGGACGTTGTCGTGAGCGACAATCATGATGCCCTGACCGCCGAGGTTGGCATTGCCGCCGGTATGGTCGCCGTGCCAGTGGGTATTGATGACGAACCGCACCTGCCCCGAGTGGAGCTGCTCCACCGCGGCAAGGAGGCGGGCGGTTAGCGGCGCATACTCATCATCGACCAGAATGACGCCATCAGGGCCGGTCGAGGCCGCGATATTGCCACCTCCGCCCTGCAGGAGGTACACTCCTCCGGCGACCGGTGCCGTGCGAATGGTCGCCGTGTCCGGCGTCTGCGCCGGCAGAGTCGTGACGGCGAGTGTGGCGAGTGTGGCGAGCGCGGCGGCCAGCCAGCGGGAACGCAGCAACATTGGAGCTCCGGGGAGGAAGAAGGATGCGACGACACACGATCGGACTGGTGGCCGCGCTGCTGCTGGCCTGCCAGTCCAGGGGGCAGACCCAGGTGGCAGAACTGCAGGCGGATGAAATCCGCGTGACCGGTATGGTGGAGAAGGTGGAGGTTGGAGTCAACTGCTGGCGGCTGGCGGCGGAGGATGGCGTGAGCTACGAGTTACGCATCGACCAGGCCCCGGCAGCCCTGCTGGAGCACGGGCGCAAGGTGACCGTGGTGCTCAAACCACGCACCGACCTGATGTCGGCCTGCCAGGTGGGGAAGATCGTCGATGTGGTCAGGGTGGAGTGATGGCAGGGGGCAGCGCGATTAGGCGATTGGGCGATTAGGCGATTAGGCGATTAGGCGATTAGGCGATTAGGCGATTAGGCGATTAGGCGATTAGGCGATTAGGCGGTTGGGCGGTTGGGGGGCAGATGGGCGGTCGGCTAGATTTCAACCTCAAACAACACTCGGATCCTTCATGTCTCGCGCCGCATCGTTCGCCCTCGCCCTCGTGTTCGTCACCGCCTGCAGCGGCGCTGCGGGGCGCCAAGCCGAGGTGGATGCCTTCCTGGCCGCGTACGGCACGACCTACCAGACGCTGGCCTACGCCGCGCAGCAGGCGGACTGGGCGTCCCAGACCCATATCGTCGAGGGCGACACGGTCAACGCCGCCCGGACCCGTGCGGCCAAGGAGGCCCTCGCCGCCTTCAGCGGCAGTGTCGCGAACATCGCAAAGGTCCGTGGCTACCTCAAGGAGAAGTCGCGGCTGACGCCGCTCGAGATCCGCCAGTTGGAAATGATGCTCTTCTTCGCGGGCGACAACCCTGCGACCGTAGCGGCGCTGGTGCAGGCCCGGATCGCCGCCGAGACGGAGCAGACCGAGAAGCTCTACGGCTACGCCTTTCACCTGGGCACGAAGGAGATCACGCCGAACGAGATCGACCAGCGGCTGCGCGAAAGCAACAAACTCGCCGAACGGCAGGCGGCCTGGGAATCCTCGAAGGCGATCGGGCCGACCCTCAAGCCTGGCATCCTCAAGCTGCGCGATCTGCGCAACGGCGTGGTGCAGGCCCTCGGCTATCCGGATTATTTCAGCTACCAGGTGTCGGCGTACGGCATGACCAGCCCGGAGATGCTGGCGCTGATGGATACCCTCAATGTCCAGCTCCGTCCGCTCTACCGGGAGCTGCACACCTGGGCCCGCTACGAGCTCGCGAAGAAATACCATGCGCCGGTGCCGGATCTCATTCCGGCCCACTGGCTGCCCAACCGCTGGGCGCAGGACTGGAGCGACATGGTTGCGGTCTCCGGGCTGGATGTGGATGCCGCGCTCAAGCCGCACGATGCCGAATGGGTCGCCAAGCAGGGAGAGGCCTTCTATGTCAGCCTTGGCTTTCCCCCGCTGCCCGCCTCCTTTTGGGAGAAGTCCTCGTTGTACCCCGCCCCCGCGGATGCGGGCTACAAGAAGAATACCCACGCCTCGGCCTGGCACATGGATCTGGATCAGGACGTGCGCTCCCTCATGAGCGTCGAGCCCAACCGGGAGTGGTGGGAGACGGTGCACCACGAGCTGGGGCACGTCTACTACTTCCTGTCCTACAGCCGCCCGGAGATTCCCGTCGTGCTGCGCACCGGAGCGAATCCGGCGTATCACGAGGGGCTGGGCACGATGATCGGCTTGGCTTCACTGCAACGGCAGGCGCTGGTGAATCGCGGGCTCATTTCGGCGGATGCGAAGGTCGATCAGACCCAGAAGCTGCTGCAGGAGGCGCTGAATTACGTCGTCTTCATTCCGTTTGCGGCCGGCACGATGCCGCAGTGGGAACAGGCGTTCTACGCCGACAGTCTCCCGGCCGATTCCCTCAATGCCAAGTGGTGGGAGGTGGCGGGCAAGTACCAGGGCATCGCCCCGCCGGCGCCCCGCGGGGAGGAGTTCGCCGATGCGGTGACGAAGACACATATCAACGACAACCCCGGTTTCTACTACAGCTATGCCGTCGCCGAGGCGCTGCTGTTCCAGCTGCACGATCATATCGCCCGGGAGATCCTGAAGCAGGACCCGCACGACACCGACTACTTCGGTCACAAGGACGTGGGCGACTTCCTGCGGACCATTCTCGCACCCGGCGCGACGCGTCCCTGGCGGGAGGTGCTGCAGCAGTCAACCGGGCGGACGCTCGATGCCAAGGCGATCGTCGAGTACTTCGCACCGCTGGAGGCATGGCTCAAGGAACAGAACCGGGGGCGCACCGCGACGCTGCCACCGCTGTAGCATGAGCGAACATCACCTCTCCCGCCGCGGATTCCTGCTTGCGGCCGGCGGCCTGCTCGCCGGGGGCACTGCGTTGGGCGTCGATGCGTTCGGCGTCGAACCGCGGCGGGTGGAGTTGCGCCGGGAGTTTGTCCCGGTCGTAGGGCTGCCAGCGGCCTTCGAGGGATTCACGGTGGCCCACCTGAGCGACCTGCACATCCATGCGGGGCTTTATCCCGCGGTGCGGCGCGCGATGGAGCTGGTTGCGGACGCGCACCCCGACCTCACCGTGCTCACCGGCGATCTCACCGAGCACTCCAGCCAATTGAGCGAACTGGCCCCGGTGCTCCGGGCTACCGCGGGGAGCGTCGCGACCATCATCACCATGGGCAACTGGGAGTACGCGGTCGGGATCACCGTCGCCGACATGGAGCGAACCGCCTCTGCCGCCGGCGCAGAACTGCTGTGCAACCGCTCATGGCTGCTGCGGCGCGACGGGGCGACGCTGGCGCTGGCCGGCCTCGACGACCCGCGCGACGGCGCCCCCGACCCTGCCGCGGCGCTCCGCGATGTTCCCTCCGATGCGACGGTGGCCTGGGCCTTTCACGCGCCGGGCTACGCCGACCAGCTCCGCTCGCTGTCGTTTCCTGCGCCGGCGTTCATGCTGGCGGGCCACACACATGGCGGGCAGATCCGGATTCCATTCATCCCGCCCATCACTCCGCAGGCCAGCGGCCGCTTCCTCGAAGGCTGGTATCACGACACCTTTGCCCCGATGTTCGTCAATCGCGGCGTCGGAACGAGCGGCATCCGCGCCCGCTTCCGCTGCCCTCCCGAAGTGGCGCTCTTCACGCTGCGGTGCGCCTGAGCCATGAGGCAGCCTGCCCGCCTCCTCTCCTGCTGCCTCGTCGTGCTGGCCGGTTGCGGGGAGGGCGCGGGGCCTGGCTCCGAGTTCGGTTCCACGGCGGTGCCCCTTGCTGCTGCGGCCGACTTCAGTTGCGCCATCGACGCGCGCGACGTCGGCTGGTGCTGGGGCAACGGGAGCACCGGCCAGCTTGGGGACGGCGACACGGTCAATTCCGTCCGGCCGGTCGCCATGGCAGGAGGTCACCGGTTCACCGCGGTGTCGGCCGGCAGTTTTCACGGCTGCGCGCTGGAGGCGGACAGCACCGCCTGGTGCTGGGGCACGAATTTCAGCGGACGGCTGGGGTCGGGTGCTCTTACGGGGCGAGAGCCGGTTCCGCTCCCGGTGGCGGGGGGGCATCGGTACATCCGGCTCAGTGCCGGTGGGGCGCACAGCTGCGGACTGCGCGTCGGCGGAGCGGCAGAATGCTGGGGCGAGAACAGCCGGGGACAGCTCGGCACCGGGGACACGGTGGTGGCCGTATCGCCGGCTACGGTGGCGACGGGGCTGCGCTTCACGCAGGTGACCGCGGGCGACTTTCACACCTGCGCACTGGACCGGGGCGGAGCGGCGTGGTGCTGGGGTGCGAATTTTCGTGGGCAGCTGGGCACTGGCGACACGGCAACCAGTTCCGTGCCGCGCCCTGTCACGGGGAAGCACGCGTTCGTGGCGGTCGAGGCCGGAGCCTTCTTTACCTGCGGCCTGGCGCAGAACGGGAGCGCGTGGTGCTGGGGCAATCACCAGACCGGCGAGCTGGGTGACGGGCGGACCAATGCACTCCCGGTTTCCGATCCGGTCGCCGTCGCCGGCAACCGGGTCTACGTCGCCCTCGCCACCGGGGGATCGCACAGCTGTGCGATCACCGCCGCGGGCGACGCCTGGTGCTGGGGCTCGAGTGTGTACGGCAAGCTGGGTGACGGCAGCGCGGCACCGATCGCGGTCCCGGTCCTGGTGAGCGGCGGGTATCGTTTTACCGCTATCGCCGCAGGCGGCAATCACAGCTGTGCCGCAACCGATGCCCACGCGATCTTCTGCTGGGGCCGCAACGCCAGCGGCCAGCTGGGCGCGGGGAGTACATCCGATGCGCTCGAGCCGGTCGCCATCACGCCCGTCGCGGTGTTCTAGCCGCTCAGCCCTCCGGCCGGTCCTGCTTCAGCTCCTTCAGCGCCTCCGCCGCCGACCGGCCCGCCGCCGTCCCGCGCCAGCGCTCCGCGAATCGGGCCAGCTCCACGATCTGCCGGTCCCGCCTCCCCGTCTCCCGATACAGCTCGATCAGCATATTGCCGGCGAACATCTCCTCGCGCGGCGCCACCTGGCCGTTGCGCACCTCCAGATACAGCCGCTCGGCCGCGAGCGGATTGTCGAGGTGGCGCCGGTAGAGATCCGCCAGCTTGAAGCGGGCGGCATGATCACCGGTTGCCACCAGAAGGTGGGCCCGGAACTGTTCGGCGGCCTCGGGATAGAATCCCCGAGCGACCAGCGATTCCATCCCCGAGTGCGCCGGCTCCAGGGGATGACCGCCGCCCGCGAGGACCATCCGGGCAAATCCCGTCGCGCTGCGGTCCATCAGGTAGAACAGCAGCTGGGCCAGGAGGTAGAGGATCGGGAGATCGAGCAGCAGCAGCAGCACGAAGGTGCCGGTTCCGATCCATCCCTTCTGCAGCGCCGTCGCTTCGCCGGCGGCGAGCAGGAAGAAGCCGGGGATGCCGAGCCGGACGAGCAGCTTCAGAAACTGGGCGCGATCGGCGGAGTCGCCCGCGCTGGGCCCCGGGGTCATTGGCCCATCCTTGCGAGGTCGGCCAGGAGGGCATCGGGCTGCATCGGGCGGCCCAGAAAGGATTCCAGCACCTGGCGCGACGAGCGCTCCCGCCCGAAGCGGTAGAGCTGCCCGGTGAGCCAGGGATAGAGTGTCACTCCCGCAGTGGAAAAGGGGCCGCGCTGTACGGACACACGCGCACGGATATCGGCGGCCATGAACGCCCCCAGCGCATAGTTGATCAGATACCCCGGTGCATCGACCAGCTGGCCCCGCATGGCCCACCAGCTCAGTTCCGGGTGTGGCCGGATGTGGAGGTAGGTGCTCACGAGATCGCTCCAGACGGCGTTCGGATCTGCATCGGGCCGGGCATGCACCCGCAGTTCAAACAGTGCCCACGCCATGTCGAGGACGATCCCGGCGTACTTGGCCCGAACGGCGGCGCTGATCGGCACGCTGTCGCCCAGGAAGCGCTGCTGCCAGGCGGGTTCGTACAGTTCGAGTGCCGGCACGTCGGCCAGTGCCTCGACAAACGTATCGTTGTCGGGCCAGTCGAGCAGCGCGGAGCGGGTCCGGATGCCCGCGGCGTGAATGGCATGTCCGCTCTCGTGCAGCAGCTCGGAGAGGTTGTCGAACCCGCCGGCGAGATAGGCGGTGAAGATCCAGGGCTCGTTCGGCGTGAACGAGGTACCGTTCCACTGGCCGCGGGCACCGATATCGGTGTACGCGACCGGGTACTTCCCCGGCCGCGCCAGAAGGTCGTAGCCCACGTGGAGCCGCGCGGGATCTGCACCCAGCGCCCGGTAGTAGTCGTCATTGACCCGGCGGATGTCGGTGACGTCCGGAATGCGGGAACTCAGGCGCCGGCTCGCCTCGCCGACCGTGTAGTACCAGTCCCATGGCTCGAGCAGCGAGTCCGGCGTGGCGTCGCGCCAGGCGCTGAGCGCCCGGACCAGCCATTGCTCCATCGCCATCGAGGTCAGGCCGAAGGCCGGGGCCTTCGCGGCAATTGGCGACGCACTGTCGGTCCAGGCAGCGCGGCGCAGCTGGAGCAGGGTGCGGTAGGGGCTGCCCGCGCCGTTGTCGCCATTGACGCTTCGCCAGACGGGGGTCAGTGCACGAAAGAGCGCCTGCCGCTGAGTGGAGGATTCCGTGCGGGCGAGCAGGCCGAGGATGGCGAGCCGGTTGAGGGTGTCCGGCCCCACGATGATCAGGCCGGCTGCCAACCCAAAACAGGAAAAGACTCGTTCGGTCAGGGCGCCCAGCGGATCGGGTCCCGTCGCCACCGTCGCAGGATCGGAGTCGCATGCCGGTGGCGCCGAGTCCAGCCGACTCCCAGCCGGCGAGGTCGTGGCAGCACCGGCGAGACCTCTTTGCCATTCCGCCTGCATCGTCGCCAGCGCAAGGGCGTCGTCACTGCCGGATGGTGGTGCCGGCGGCATTGCGAGATCACGGGTGAGCAGGCGCCGCTGGGCCTGCAGACTCTCCGCGACGGCCGCGCTGGCCATGCCCGCCGGGGTGGTGTCGTGGCCCAGCCCTTCGAGGAGACGGCGCTGGTCATCCCAGTAGCGCAGGCGCTGGTAATGCAGCTCGATGATGGCCAGGGTGGTCCGCGATGCCGGTGCGATGGCCCCGGGTTGTATCCGGCCCTGCGGGGCGCAGGCGCTGAGTGTGAGGAGGAGCGACAACCGGGCGACCCGAGGGGTTGCCCATGGGGAGGGCGAGTCTGGTACGGGCAAATGAGGCGCTGGCCTCATTGGCGGATGACGCCGTCCTCCTCGCCGAGGGGGTGGGCCGGTCCGATGTCGCCGGCATCGCGGCGCCACCACCATTGCGGCTCGAGCGCTCGGCGGCGCGGGTAGACCTCGTCCAGCGTCTCCCCCTCGAAGAGCCGGCCATTCTTCATGACGTAGTGAATCGTATTGGTGTTGTGGATGTCCTCCAGCGGGTTGCCGTCCAGCACGATGAGGTCGGCCAGCTTGCCGGGCTCGAGGGAGGCCAGATCCTGCGCCAGGCCGATCGCCCGGGCGCCGAAGATGGTGCCGGCACGGAGCACGTCATGCGGCTTCACGCCGCCCGCCGCCATCGCCCACAGCTCCCAGTGATCGCCGAGTCCATCGAGCTGGCCATGTCCCCCAAGACCGATGTGTCCGCCCGCCTCGATGATCTTTCTCACTCCGTCGGCAATCCGCGGAAAGACGTACTGGTTTTCACGGAACCAGGGGCGGCGCTCCGCGCGCCCGTCGATTTCAGCATGCGGGATGAAGCGCCGGACCTTGGGCATCTCGTGAATGTCGTAATGCTCGTAGAAGTAATTCTCGCTCCACGGGCCGCCATACGAGACCAGCAGGGTCGGGGTGTAGGTGATGCCTGACTGGGCAAACAGCTCGACGGCGTCCTGGTAGAGCGGCATGATCGGGAGACTGTGTTCATGGCCGGGGTAGCCGTCCATGGCGATCGTCAGGTTCATCTTGAAGTCGAGGCCACCTTCGGTGGTCGGCATGAGTCCCTGTTCCTTGGCCCCCATGATGACCCACTGCCGCTGCTTCCGGTTGCCGGCCATGTACTGCTTGATGGTGGCGGTATGGTAGAACTCGCTGTAGCGGCGCAGCGCATTGCGTACGTCATCGAGGGTGCTGAACGGCTCCTCGATGTACGGTCCGAAGAGGCCAGGTCCGGTGTGATAGATGCGCGGACCGAGCAGTTCACCGGCCTCGACCTGGTCGGCGTAGGTCAGGACGTCGGTCGTATTGGTCTGCGGGTCGCGGATGGTGGTGACCCCCCACGCCAGGTTGGCGAGATACTTCCAGACCTGCGGCTGGTGCACACCGAACGCCGCCCAGGGGTGGGCATGAATGTCGATGAATCCGGGGATGATCGTCTTGCCCGCCAGATCCATCACCTTGGCCCCGAGGGGAATCGCGGCCGAGCCGGCAGGCCCCACCGAGACGATGCGGTTGTCGGTGATGACGATGTCGCCGTTCTCGATCACTTCGTCGCCCTTCATGCTGACAATACGCGCGCCGCGCAGCACGATGGTCCCCAGCGGCACATCGCGAGTCGCCTTGAGCGCCACATTGATGCGGCCAGGTTCATAACCGGGCAGCTTGGCCAGCGAGTCGACCCGGGCCTTGAGGCTGGAATCGGCGGCCGCGCCAAGGGTCTTCACCGAGTCCGCCCGCGCCGAGTCGACGGCGGCCTTGCGCTTGATCACCGAGTCGGCCTGAGCGAAGTCCCAGCCGAAGATGCTCGCGCCCAGCGCCCAGAGCGCGCTCTTCCCGTCCGGCGCCCAGCTGATGAAGTCCCCGCCGATCTTCGTCAGGCGTCTGGCGGGAAAGGCCGCGGTGGCCGGATCGGCGATGCTGATCGTCAGCGGCTGCTGCCCGGTCTGCGGCAGCGTGACGAGATAGACGTAGTTGTTGACCAAAGCGAGCGCGCGAGTCGTGTCCGGTGCGATCAGGATCTCGTCCGCAACGTTCGGCTCCGCCTCGGGGCGGTTGACCGTGAAGCCGGTCACTTTGAGGATGGCCCGGCGGTCGGTGCCGTCGAACCGCATCGAGAGCAGCCCCTCGCCCGGATCGTAGAGATAGACGCGCGCGGGATCGCGGCTGAAGTGCGGCCGGCCGCCGGGATTGACCGGCGCAATGCGGGTCGGGGTGCCCCCCTTGGCCGGCAGCCAGACGAGCTCATAGCCCGGACCGAATCCCTCTGCGATCCGTGATTCACGTGGCCCGCGCAGGGCCACGATCCGCTGTCCGTCAGGCGACCAGGCGGGATACTGATAGAATGCCGGCGCGGGCGTGAGGCGCTGGGGCTTCGACTTGCCATCGGCGCCCACTGACTGCACGAATCCGCCGGCATTTCCCCAGGTGATATACGCCACACTCTTCCCGTCCGGCGACCAGGAGGGATGCTGCTCGTGCACCGTGTCGGTGGTCAGGCGTCGCGGCATGCCCCTGGGCATCGTCATCACGTACAGCCGGTCGAGGGCGGTGAAGACGAGTCGGGTGTTGTCCGGCGAGAGCGCGACATCCCGCACCTGCTTGAGCTGAATCGCACCGGTATCCACCCGGGCCGGCACATCGACAAGCGGACCGAGCTGCAGCTTTACGGCGGCGGTGAAGGGAATCGCCGTCTCCTTCCCGGTGGCGATCTCCACCGACCAGAGCTTGCCGCCCCAGGTGGTGACCAGCGAGCGGCTGTCGGGTGTAAACGCGCTGCCCGGCATGAGGTCGCGGGTGAAGCGGGACTCCTGGTCGTCCCGCTGCACCACGGGCTTGAGCCAGCGCTCGTCGCCATTGCTGAGGTCGCGGAGTCGAAGTCCCGTCTCGGCGTCGTGGCGCACGGCGTAGACGAGCCAGCGGCCGTCGGGGGAGAGCACCGGCCGCATGGCGCTGCCGTAGACGTCGGTCTGGGGAAAGATCTTCCCGCTCTGGCGGTCGAAGATCGCGAGCTGCCACTGGCTGATGTCGATGTTGTAGCCGAAGCCGCCCCGCTTCCGCGCATACCAGATGTAGCGCCCATCGCCACCGAACGCCGCGCCGAGGCTGTTGATACTCGTGCCCCGACCGCTGCCCTGGGCGCCGACGCCCTTGTCGTCTTTGGTGAGGCTGAGCCCCGGCCCGCCATCCTTGTGGAACATCCACAAGGCGTAGTTGCTGCCGAGCGGTGCGTTGGTGCGCGACACCACGATGTAGTCGCCGTCCGGGGTCCACTCCGGCGAGGCGTAGAGGTTGTTGTCGCCCTTGCTCACGGCGGTCGTGCGACCGCCATCGGGGTCCATCGTCCAGACATTCTCGCCGCCGTCGCGATCGCTCAGGAAGACGAGCCGCTTTCCATCCGGGGACCAGCGCGGCTGGGAGTCGAAGGCGGGGCCGTGGGTGATCGCCGTCGCCTGACCGCCACCGATGGGAAGGACGTAGATGTCTCCCAGCAGCTCCATCGCGATCGTCCGCCCATCGGGCGAGACATCGAGCGAGAGCCAGGTGCCCTCGGTCGTCTCGAACTCGATTGTGCGGGTGGTGGTGAGGGGGAGGCTGTCGTTCTTGGGACGGGTGGTGTCACGAGCAGGCGTGGTCAGCAGGGTGCTGACCGCGACGAGGGCGGCGACGAGCATGGATTCTCCGGAGGAAGCGCGCTCCGTAATCTGGCGCAGGGCTGAGGGTTGGCAAGGCGAGGCGGGGCCCTCGATGCCCTTGCTGGGCGGGAGTGGCGCGGGGCGGAGGGCGAGGGAGGCGACGGATTCCGTTGAATCCTGAAACGTGCTCCCTGCGTAGGTCGGCCGTTCAGTCGACCACACCCGACCAGGAGATCCACCGATGCCCCGTTCCTCCCGCTGGCTGGCCATGGCCGGCCTGCTCGCCTGCACCGCTGTCCCGGCCTACGCCCAATCCACCGATGTGACCGCGGACCCTGGCTCCCTGCTCTGGGGGCGCCAGTTCACCGAGTGGTTCTTCTCCGGCGAGGCGGACAGCATCTTCGCGCGGATGGATTCAGACAATCAGAAGCAAGCGGGGAGTGCCGCGAACATTCTCGAGTTTCTGGCGCAGGTGCAGGAGCATGGCGGCAATGAGGAGGTGGTGTTGTCCGAGGAGGTGAAACCCGACAGCAGCGGGGTGCATCGGTACGTGCGGCGGGCCCGGTTCTCGAACATGCCGGACATGGTGATCACGGAGGTCTGGGTACTGAGCGCGGAGCGAAAGATCGCGGGATTCGGGATGCACCCGGAGCAGAAGGAAGGTTCGTGATGGCGGTCAGTCGCCGCCGGCAAGATTGAACATCGTCCGGAAGGCACGGAAGACTTCCCGCATGTCGGCGTGGCGGAAGCCGACGGTGCGGGGTCCGGCGCGGAGGAAGCCCGGGACCATCGCGGCATGGTCGGCGTGGACGCTGGCGCTGAAATCCATTTCCAGGGTGATCGGGGGTTTGGGCAGGAAGGGGCGCACGCCCGGGCGCCCTGCAGCCACGATATCGTGCATCGCCTGCCGGATCAGCCCGCGAGCAACCTCGGGAGCCGCGCATCGGGCGGCGCGACGACTCACCGCCTCCTTCACCACCACCGTGCGCACGCCCGGCAGTAGCGACTCCGCCTCGCGGGCACAGGCCGCATCGCCCGACACCAGCACGATCGGTACACCGAACGCCCCGGCCAGCGCGGCGTTGATGCCCAGCTCGCCCACGAGCTGGTCGTTGAGGCGCACCGCCATGACCCGGTCGGTGTAGGTGTGGTCGAGAATCGCGTTGGCGGTACCCGCCATGGCGTGATACCCGATGCACGCGGCGAGGTCCCAGCCGAGTTCGATCCCTTCCATCATGGACCAGGTCTTGGGCCCGCCTGAGATCAGTTCCGCCGCCGGATGCAGCTCCTCGGCGAGAAGATTCCGCATCGTCCAGTGGCTGTCGTTGACCAGCACCTTGGTGGCCCCGCCGGAGAGGGCGCCCTCGATGGCGGCATTCGCCTCGAGCGTCATGAGCCGGCGAAACCGGGCATACTCCCCAGCGCAGCGGGGATCGATCGGGTTGGTCTGATCCTCATGGACCACCCCCGCGATCCCTTCCATGTCGATCGAGAGGTAGACGCGCATCGGAGGAGCTCCGTCGAGAGCGGTCAGCTGTCAGCCGTCAGCCATCAGCCATCAGCCATCAGCCGTCAGCCAACGGCCATTGGCCATTAGCCGTCAGCCAACGGCCATTGGCCATTAGCCGCTAGCCGTTAGCAATCTGCCGTGGGCCGGCAGTCATTTCATTCCCCAGCGCTTGTTTCCCTACTCCCTACTCCCTACTCCCTACTCCCTATCGTCACCTGCCACCTGCCACCTGCCACCTGCCACCTGCCAACTCACCGCATCAACACGCCGCGCATCATCGTCACCGCCTGGCCGCCGAGCAGGACGCGATCGCCACGCAGCTGCACCTGAACGGTGCCTCCGCGGAGCGAGGCCTGATACCCGGTCAGGTCGGTGCGCCCCAGCTTCCCGCTCCAATACGGAGCCAGGGCACAATGGGCCGAGCCGGTGACAGGATCCTCCGGGACGCCGGAGCCCGGGGCAAAGAATCGGGAAACGAAGTCATACGGCGCGCCCGGGTCGGCAGGGGCGGTCACGATGGCACCGCGCACCGGCAGGGTCGCGAGCAGCCCGAGGTCCGGCGTGAGTCCACGCACGGCGGCCTCGTCCGCGAGTTCGACCAGGTAGTCAAACTGGTTCCGGCCGACCCAGCGCGGGTCGCGCACGCCTAACGCGTGGCAGAGCGCCTCCGGCGCTTCGGCCGGCTCGGCCAGCTTGACGGGGAAGTCGAGAATGATCCGGTCCGCCGCGCGGGTCGCCGTGAGCAGGCCGCTCCGGGTTTGGAACCGTGCGGTCGCCCCGTGCGAGAGGTGGCCGTCCTCCCAGAGAATGTGCGCGCTGGCGAGCGTCGCGTGACCGCACAGGTCCACTTCCACCGTCGGCGTGAGCCAGCGGAGCCGCCAGCCATCGGCCTCCGGATGCAGGAAGGCGGTTTCGGCGAGATTCATCTCCCGCGCGACCAGCCGCATCCACCCCTCGTCCGCCGGGGCGGGCAGGAGGCACACGGCGGCGGGGTTTCCCGCGAACGGCGTATTGGTGAAGGCATCGACAACGATGATCTTGTGGCTCATGAGACGATCGCGTCGACCTCGATCTCGATCAGCATGTCGGGATCGATGAGGCGGGCCACCTCGACCATGGTCGCGGCAGGGCGGATGTCGCGGAACACCTCGCCGTGCGCCCGGCCGAAGGCCTCCCACTGGCTGATGTCGGTCACGAACATCCTGGTACGCACGACATCGCTCAGCCCGGCGCCGGCCTGTTCCAGCGCCCGGGCGACATTGGCGAGCGCCTGCCGGGCCTGGGCATAGGCATCGGCCCGGCCGACGATCGTGCCGTCGGGGCCGGTTGCGGTGGTGCCGGCGACATGGATGATGGTGCCGATCCGCACTGCCCGGGAATAACCAACGATTGATTCCCACGGTACGCCGCTGGAGATGTTGTGACGGGTCATGCCGGAAGACTACCGGGCCGGCTGGGTCCGGGGAAGATCAGTGCTTCAGCTGGATGGAGTGGTGTCGGCTGCTGCGGGCTCGGTGGTAGTCGGGGGCGCGGCGGTGGCGCTATCGTCGGGCGTTGGAGGAATAACCGGTTCGCCGGCGGCCGCGATAGTGGCGGCGACCGACGCCTCTGCTCGCCGCTTTGCAGCGGCGAGGAGGCCAGGGAGCACCTTGTTGAGGCGCTTGACGGTGGCTTCCAGGGCGATCGGCTTGAGGAGGTAGTCCGCCACGCCGAGCTGGATGAGCTGGCGCACGACTTCCGGGTCCTGGGCGGAAGTGATCGCAATCAGGGGCGTCGCTTTCAGCTCCGGGTGGGCCCGCAGCCGCTGCAGGAACTCGATCCCATCCAGCTTCGGCATGTACATGTCGCAGAAGATGACAGCGGGGCGCTCCTGCTCCAGGAGCGTCCACCCCGCTTCACCATCCGCGGCTTCCAGCACATTGTGAGGGAAGAAGCGGGTCAGCATGCGCTTGAGTACCAGGCGCGTCCCGGAATCGTCCTCGATGATCAGTGCTTTCATGCTCCCTGCTTGGCAGCCGGCCGGCGACGCTCCAGGAGTCGCCGGACCTCGGTGGTCAGTTCCCCGAGCTCATACGGCTTGGGCAGGTAGGCATCGGGTACGGGTGCACCCTGGGGCGGCGCACTGTCCTCCTGGGTGTAGCCGCTGGTCAGAATGACCGGGAGCGCCGGGGTGCGGCGGCGCAGCTCCGCGAGGACATCCCAGCCCGACATGCCCGGCATCTTGACGTCGAGCACCACGAGGTCGACCGCGGTGAACCCCGCACCCACGACCCTCAGCGCTTCCATCCCGTCGCGCGCCTCCACCACCGTGTAGCCGCACAGCCCGAGCGCCTGACGGAGAGGCCGGCGCACCGCATCATCATCGTCCACCAGAAGGATGTTGCCGATGCCCGTGCCCGGTTCGAGCGCCGGGGTGGGGCCGGGAGCCGGTCCTCGGGCGTGTGAGCGGGGGAGAAAGACCTGGAATACGGTGCCGGCGCCCGGCGCGCTCTCGACGGTGATGCCACCCTCGTGATGCCGCAACACCCCGTAGGCGGTTGCCAGGCCAAGGCCCGACCCGCGTCCCGATTCCTTGGTGGTGTAGAACGGTTCGAAGATCCGCGGGAGGACTTCCGGAGGAATCCCGATCCCGGTATCGCGCACGTCGAGGCGAACATACTCCCGGCCGGCGACCGCATCGGGGCCGCTGTGCCCCTGAGCTCCCGCCGCGGTGCGCGCGGTGGAGAGCGTCAGCGTGCCGCCCTGCGGCATTGCCTCGATGGCGTTGAATCCGAGACTGACCACGAGATCGGTCAGCTGCTCGATGTCCGCCAGGATGTGCCAGTCGCCGTGATCCACCCGGGTCACGAGGGTAATGCGGGGGTCGAGGTCGCGGCGCAGGACGCGGGCTGCCTCCTCCAGCAGGAGGCCCGGATCTGCCGGGCGACGGACCGCGGGCGAGGGGCGGGCGAAGTTGAGCAACCGGCGCACCAGGCGCGCCGCGCCACGTGTGGCCTCCTTGGCGTCCAGCAGTTCGCGCGGCGGCGGCCGATCCTGCGAAACGATGCGCAGGCGGGCCGCCTCGATGCTGCCGTTGATGGCGGCGAGCGCGTTGTTGAAGTCGTTGGCGATCGCGGTGGCGAGCGTGGCGACGGCGCTCATCTTCGCCGATTCCCGCCGCTGGGAGGCTTCGAACTCACGAGCGCCGGTCGCCTGGACCTGCAGCGCGAAGCGCCCCGGTGCGCCGCCGGCCAGGGTGCCGAGGGCGATATCACAGGGGAATTCCCGTCCGTCGAGGCCGTGGCCGCGGCAGCCCTGCCACCGCTCGTTCGGTGCGCGCCCGGGGGTTCGCAGCCGCACGCCCAGGCCTCCGCGGCCGGCACCGGCATCGGGCAGCGTCACCAGCCGGTCGACCGGACTGTTCCGGAGCGCCGACAGCGGCCGTTCGAACAACCGCTCGGCGGCCGGATTCCCATCGCGCACCACCCCGAGCGGATCGAGGATGAGCACCGCCTCGGGCAGGCCCGCGAGAAGGAGGCGGTCACCGCCCGGTGTGGTGCCGGCATCGATGGACGGCATCGGGTAGGGGGCGAGGGGAGGCTCGGGGGGACCGGAGAGCGGCATCGCGGATGCTCAGGCGGTGGCGCGCTGGGCGGCGGAGGTCCGTGCGACCGGCGGGAACGCCTTGAGCACGCGGACCAGTTCGGCCAGCTCGTAGGGCTTCTGCAGGGCGGGACACCCCGATCGGGTGAGGAAGGCCGCCGTGTCCTCGCTGGTGAGGTCGCCGCTGGTGAAGACGATGCGCCGGGTCATCTCGGGAAACTCCTGTTCGAGCAGCGCGAACAGCTCCTCGCCGGAGAACCCCGGCATGCGGAGGTCGGAGATGACGGCGTCGAAGGGACTTTGACGCAGCGCCTGCACGGCCGCCTCGGCGCCGGCGACATCGGTGACCTGAAAGCCATAGCGCTGCAGAAAGCGGCCCACGCTCTTGCGGACGGCCGGCTCGTCATCGACCAGCAGCAGTCGGCCGCGGCCGGGCTGGTCCGCCGGTGTGACTGGGATGACCGGGGCGGTCGTGGCACCGTCGGCGCCGGCGGGCGGGGTCGACTGGCGTTCGCTCGCGGCGAGCGAGGGCAGCGCAATCCGAAACAGCGCCCCGCCACCGGGATGCGAATCCACGCTGATCTCGCCGCCGTGGGCCCGGATGATTTCGGCGGAGATCGACAGGCCGAGGCCGGTGCCCTGGCCCGCCGGCTTGGTGGTGTAGAACGGATCGAAGATCGCCTGCCGGATACTCTCGGGAACTCCGGGTCCGTCGTCTTCGACCGTCAGCACGATGCGGTCAGTCCCATCGGGGGCGAGCGTCAGGCGGATCGTGCCGTAGCCGCGCTCGGCGGTGATGGCCTGCTGGGCGTTGATCATGAGATTGAGCAGCACCTGCTGGAGCTGGTTGGCGTCGCCCCGGACCCGGCTCCAGAGCGGATAGCCATCGTGCGGATCGAACTGGGGCGACTGCAGCGACACGTTGTGCAGTTTGAGGTGATGCCGGCACAGCTGAACGGTGCGGCGCACCACGTCCGCGACCGACGCGATCCGCCACTCCGGCGCCTCCCAGCGGGCGGAGGCCAGCAGGCCATGGGCGATATCACCCGCCCGGCGGGCCTCGGTCAGGATGAGCTCGAGATCCTCGCGCAACTGGCGCAGGGGCACGCCTGCGCCCGCGAATTCGGCGGGCGGGCCCCATCCGTCACGGCTGGTACTCGCCGGCGCGCCGGGCATGCCGGGGCGAGGCCAGAAGGCCAGGATGGCCTGGGCGCTGGCGACGATCGTGGCAAGCGGATTGGAGAGCTCGTGCGCAATGCTCGAGGCCATGTGCCCGATCAGCGAGAGCTTGTCCCGCTGGATACCATCCAGCAGGGCAGGGCTCTCTGGCGGGACCGGCCCGGTCTCAGGCGCGGCGGCCGTCAACGGAGCCGGATTGTCCATGCCGTGCCCCCTGGAAGGCGGCGTCTATAGTTGCCTGATCCGCGCGAGAACGCTGCATCGTGGCGTCGGGATTGAATGCGAGGTGCGCGGAGGATCGCGGGGCAATGAGTGCCGCCGACCCGATGCGGGGCCCGAGCGCACGATCGAAGAGCGCCGACACGGCGCCGACCCGGCCCTCGAGGTCGAGGAGGGCGTGGCTCACGCCCTCGAGCTGCTGGGTCGTGATATCCTGGAACTGGAGCAGGTTGTAGAGCGCACTGACCTGGTCGCGCAGGACCTGGAACTTCCCGCTCGCGTCGGCCTGGCCGGCCTGAGCCTCAAGGTGGCTGATCAGCTCGAGCGACCGGTCGAGCCCGTTCATCAGCTCGATCGTGGCGTTTTCGGTGGTGGCGGTGACGCTGGTGATCTTGTCCTTGGTGTCGCGGATGCGCTCGACGGCATGCGCCTGAATCGTCTCGCGGGTCAGCCTGATGTCGCCCATGACCTCGCTGATCTGGGCGTGCGCGCGGAGCAGCACCGCAGGCAGTTCGGCGAGATTGCGCTGGGCGACCAGCCGGCGCACCAGCTCGCGGAGGCGGGGTGCCCCGGTCCACGAATCGCCCTGGTGCTCCAGCTCGACATGGAGCTCCGCCAGGAGGCCGAGCGTGGTCTCCAGCTCGGTCGCCAGCACCTTGACCTGGGCGGCATCCATGTCACCCTCGAACGTTCGTGATCAGGTCGAGCCGGAGGGCAGGGAGATGATCTGGTCGATCTTCTCCTTCAGCACCTGCGGTGTGAACGGCTTGAGGATGTAGCTGGAGACGCCGGCCTCCACCGCCTGCATGATGTCCTCCTTCACGCTGCGGGTGGTGACCATGAGGATCGGGGTCCTGGCATGCTGCGGATTGCCGCGCAATCCCTTGACGAAGTCCAGGCCGCCCATGACCGGCATGTTCCAGTCGGTGATGACCAGCTCGATGCTCGCATCGCACTTCTGCAGCGCGTCACTGCCGTCGCCCGCTTCAACGACGTCAGCGTACCCGATACTCTTGAGCGCGTTCACCACTATGCGCCGCATGGTGGCCGAATCGTCCACAACCAGGCACTTCATCGTCCGTCTCCCGAAGTCCTAGAGGTCCTGCTCATCGCGGACCCGGCGGGCGACGGCCTCGCGCACCTGGGCAGTGTCGTAAAATCCGGACGTCAGGCGCTGCAGAATGTCACGCAGGCGACTGGTGGAGAGTCCGGAGGCGCTGGCCGCCTCGTGGGCGGCGCTGGCGGCGCGCGCCTCGGGTGACAATTCGATCTGATCGCCGCTGGTGCGCTCGGAACCCCGCCGCTCGGGGCGAGGCACGCCGATATGGACGTCGCCACTGTGCCGCACTCCCTTGCCGCTGCCCGGTTCGGGGTGCGGGCCGGAGAGGGGCTTGGGGGCCGTCGGATCGATGCTCATGGTTCCACTCGATTGGGTGCGGCCGCTCGACCGGCAGGCTGCTCCGGTGCGGCCATCAGTTTGCGCAGCATCTCCGGGGAGAGCTGCAGTTCCACGGCCTCGCCGCTCGCGAGCGCCCGGGCCGAGTCCGACACCTGCACCACATCCTGGGGGGCGACCGTCGGTCCGACACTGTCCGGCCCGGCCAAGCTGCGTCCCCCAGAGTACTTCGCCGGGGGTAGATAGCGCTCTGCCCCGCGGCCTGCGACTGCGTCGATCGTTGCCATGTGACCTCCCAGATCCGGTTCCCTCTACCCGGCAGTATCGGCCGGGCAACCGGAAACTTGAGTCCCTACCCCCGCCGATCCACCAGGCTGACCGGCTCCTCCGGATCCAGCCCCTGAAGCTCCCTCCCCACCACATCCCGCCGGGCCCGGACCTCCCGGATCAGCCGCATCAGCGCGGCACTCGTGGCGCGGCCATCGGCCATCGTCGTGGCGACCATCGCGCGGAGCGCATCGGCTCTCGGGCCCGCGGCCTGCCCCAGTCCGGCGGTCACGGCGCGGATCTCTTCCGCACCCCGCTCCAGTCCGGGGAGGAGGTCGTCGCCCGCGCCCGTCAAATCGGCCAGCATCGTGAGATCCTCGTTCGGGAGTACCGCCCGCTCGGCATCGGTCAGGGCGGCAAGGCGGCGATAGCCGGCCCGCTGTTGCTCGAGACCGGCGACCGCCGCGCGATAGCCAGACTCCGGGAGGTCGCTCATGCGGGATTCGCGACCGCTTCGCCGGCCAGGACCTCGGCCGCGGCCTGATCCCACGCCTGGTGCAGCTCGGTCACGAGCTGGATCAACCGATCGAGACGGTCGATCTCGCCCCGAACCCCGACCGCGACGATTTCCGACAGGAACCAGGCGTAGAGTGCCGTGAGGTTCTCGGCGAGTCCGCCGCCGGCATCGCGATCCAGCGTCACCAGCAGCTCATTGACGATTTCCTGGGCCTTGCAGAGACTCTTGCTCAGTGGCTCGAATTCCCGGGCATTGAGCTGGTGGCGGCTGAGCCGCAACGTCGCCAGCAGGTGCGAGTAGACCAGCACCAGCCGGCGCGGCGCCGGGAGCGTGAGCACTTCGACCTGATTGTAGCGATCGATGCTGCGACGGTTCATGAGATGGCGACTCCGGTCTTGCGCGAGGGTGAGGTGGGGCGCGACCGCTTCTGCCTCCCAGTATCGGCGCGCCGGGCGCTGGCTGTAGGGCGCCCCGCTTCTCCCCGCGCGATCCGGCGAACCACGGCGACCAGCCGCCGCGCGGCGGAAACATCGGTGCGGAACTGCGACTGGACGCGGGCGCCCGGTGCGGAATTCCAGGTAGCGGGATCGCGGCGCAGCAGCGCCGTCAGGGTGTTCGGGTTGCGGGCGACGGGGGTGTCGGCGTACCGGTCGTACCAGGCCGCATCCTCGAAGGGGTAGTACACCGCCACCGGTACACCGAGCGCGGCGGCGCTGAACACCGAGGTGCTCTTGGTCCCGATGACCGCCTCGGCGAAGGCCACGACCTCCCACATGTTCACCCGGTCGACCTGGACGGTGATGTTGGTGATGCCCAGCGTCCGGCACAGCTCGGAGAGGCGTGCCTCGGAGTCATAGAATGGGTGGCCCTTGAGGATGATCGGGACCTCGGGGCGCGCCGTGCGGAGCGCTGGCAGCACCTCGGAGAGGAACCGGGTCCCCTGGTCGTAGGGCAGCTCCGCAGTATCCGAGCTCGAGCCGGTGGCGAGGACCACCCAGGGACGACCGGCGCTCGGGTGAGCGGCGCGGCGCACCGCCGCTTCCCGTGCGATCGGTGCCGTGCCCTGGGGCCAGCCGATGACATGGGTTGGACGGGAGAGGCCCCAGTCCGCCAGCTCGCGCGCGACGGCTCGGCTCCAGGTCAGGGTGTGATCCGCGATGAGGTGATTCCGATCGCCCCGGCCAGCCGGACGGTGAGCATGATAGGCGCCATGCTGCATGAGGATGGTGGGGATGCCGAGAGTCCGGCAGGCCAGCATCCGGGTGCGCATGTGCGGCAGGAAATCCTGCGCGGCGAGGAGGGCGCGGACATCGCCCGCGCGATAGGCGGCCACGGCCCAGGACAGCGACTCACGCAGCCAGGGCTGGTAGGTAATGAAGAGGTGCTCGCACAGCTCCCGCTCCCATGGGGCCGCAGTAACGCCGGCGAGCGTTGGCCACTCGGGCGCGATCAGCGGTCGCGCCGGCCCGACCGGCGTCGCGTCCACGGCGGGGCCATCGAAGGACCAGGGATCGCGGCGGTCCATCGCGATACGCAGGTCGGCGGCGTCGCGCAGCGGCCCGAAGCATTGCGCGATCTCGTTGGCGTGGAACGTCACCACGGTCAGCCGCCGATCCTGCGGCAGAGGACGACCGCGCCAGTCCTCGCAGGCACCCTCTTTCACGAGCGGCGTGAGCACCATGTCCTGCGCCGTGTGCAGCGCACCCCCGGCCTGTGGCGGAAAACCGAAAGCGGCGAGGCCACGTTCACGGGCGGCAAGGGTGACCACCGCGCCGTGGGCGTAGCCATCGCCGTCATGGACGATGCCCTTCGCGCCCGGGGCGAGCCCGAGGCCGGCTTCGAGCAGCCGGCGGGTTCGGGCGCCGTGCGAGAGCGTGTTGGCAAAGGCATACTCGAGGGCCCACCAGCCCCAGCGCTGGTAGCCGTCCGCCATGGCGGGGATCCCCCTGGCGAGAGCACGCGAGAGATCGTCCACGTGATCCTGCAGTGCCACACGTTCATCGCGGCGGAACAGGTCGTCGATATGGAGGGTCCGCAGTCCGAGGGTGTGCGCCGCGTCGGTCACTGCCCGATTGCGGCCGAGGACGGCGAGGGGCGCGTCGCCGTTTCGGACCATCTCCCCCAGCAGGTGGGGGGAGGAGAGCAGGGCAAGGAAGCTCATGGGGCGGTCGTTGGCTCCGGTACTGGTGGCCGCGGCCAGGTCAGCGGTTGCTGCTGTTGCCCAGATTGTTCAGCGTCGCGAGTACGGCACTGGACTGGTTCTGCAGCTTGCTGATGGCCGTCTCCATGTTCACGAACTGCTGGGTCAGCGAGGCGCGACGGCGCGCCAGGCGGGCATCGATATCATCCGCCCGCTTGTTGAGCGCGGCCATCTGGTTCGTGAGCGAGGTCTCGCGCTTGGAGAGTGCGCCGGTTGCGCTCGTGACCATGTCGTCCAGCAGCCGCTCCAGCAGGGCACCGGTGCCGAGGCTGATGGTCGCAGTGCCGACGGCGCCCAGCGTGGTGCCGGTGTACTGCAGGCTCAGCCCGGCGACACTCGTCCCGGCCGCGCCGACCAGCGACTGGCCCGAGCCGGTCGCCGCCTCGGCGTTGATCGTGCCGGCGACATCCAGCCCGGCGTAGGTGCCGGCGGCAATGGGCAGTGTGGCGCTCAGCGTGCCACCGGCGGTATAGGCGACGGTAATGGATGGGGCGCTGCCGTAGAGCGTCTGGTCGAGCGTGATCTGCCCGCCGGATTCCGTCGCGGTGAGCCCGAGGCCCGCGGTGGCGAAGGCGGCGGTGAGGGCGCTGGCGATCTGGACGCTCGTCATCCCGTCCGTGAGGGTGATCGTTGCCGTCTTGCCGGTGCCCGCGTCCGTCACGCTCATCGTGTCCGGCGTGGCGTCATCCACGAAGAGTCCGCCGCTCAGACCGGTGCCGGCGACGGTCGCCCTGGTGGCGAGTGCCGTGATGTCGACCGCATAGGTGGCGTCGTTGACCGTGATCGGAGCGGCGAGGTAGGTCAGCCCCACTCCCGTGGTCGTGGAACCCTGCTGCTGGAAGAGGGTGCGCAGGTCGGCCAGCCGGCCGGAGAATGCGCTATCGAACTTCGTGCTGTCCAGCGCCAGCTTGCCGTCCTGCTGCAGTGACAGCCCCGCGAGACCGGCGAAGTTCAAGTCGCTCGCCGCGCCGCCAATCGAGCGCTGCAGCGTGTTCGGCAAGCTGCCGCGGGCGATGCGCAGCAGCGACTCGCCGTAGAGCACCGGCCTGGCCGTGGTAGTGTCGGTCGGCGGCGTGCCCTGGTCCTTGAGGAAGGTGACGACGGCGTTGTACGCGTCGGTCACGGCCTGCATGGCAGTCTTGGCGCTGCTGTTGGAGCGGTCGACCGTCAGCGTGGTGACGGCGCCGGACTCAGCGCCGGTCAACTGCAGCGTGACGCCGGCGAGCGCGTCGGTGACCGTGTTGTTGGTGCGGGTGAGCGCGACCCCGTTGATCGAGAACACCGCGTCGGTCCCGGCCTGCACCACGGCTCCTGGCGCGAATGTCGAAGGGCCCGAGAGGATCCCAAGGCTCTGCAGTACGTTGCCGCTGACGTCCGAGAGCGTCATCCCCGCGCTGCCCAGCGTGTCGCTGGTGAGGACCAGGCGATTGGAGCTGGTGCCGATGGACTGCACCGAGGCGCTCACCTTGCTGGGTGTGGCGCCGGTATTGGCCACGCTGATGCGATCACGGATATCACTGAGCGTGTCGGTGGCGACGATCGTGATGGCCGCGCCTCCGTTCACGGAAATCGTGCCGCTCAGGCCCAGGGCGGTGCTGCTGCTCGCCTGGGTGTTCCCCATCAGCTTCTGTTGTGCCGCGAGCGAGGTCACCCGGACATCGTAGCTGCCGGCCTGGGCGGTGGGGCCGGCGGAGGCGGACGCGAGCTGTTTGCTGCCGCTGGTGATGGTGGCGCTGGCGGTCATGCCGTCGAAGGCGGAGCCGTCGCGCAGCTTCTTCACCGCCGTGCGCAGCGTCTCCAGCAGTGTCCGGTAGGTCCTGAAGCTGGTGAGTTTGGTGGTGTTCGCCGTGACCTGTGAGCGGGCCCGGGTGGCGGGTGCGCCCTCCGCGAGGATGATCTGGTCGACCAGGTCCCGCCACTGGATCCCGCTGACGAGGCCACTGACGGAGCTGATGGGAGCGGTCACGGTCTTCCTCCTGGTACGGGAACGCCTCGGACGCCGGGAAACCCGGCGCCCGAGGGTGGTGCGTGTCCGGCTAGCTCAGCCCCGGAGGAGCGTGAGAATGCTCTGCGGCAGCTGGTTCGCCTGCGCCAGCATCGCGGTGCCGGCCTGCTGCAGGATCTGGGTCTTGGTAAACACGGTCATTTCGTACGCCATGTCCGCATCACGGATGACCGACTCCGCGGCGGTGACGTTCTGGATGATCGAGGTCAGGTTGGTCTGCGCGAACTCGAGGCGGTTCTGCGCCGCGCCGATCGTGCCGATCGTGGTGTTGAGCGTGTCGATGGCGGTGTTGATCGTGGTCAACGCGCTCAGCGCGGCCGATGAGGTCGTCATGGCCGTGGTGCTGATGCCGAGACCGGCGGCGGTGACGTTGCCCAGGGCGATCCCGATCTGGCTGTTCGCCGAGGCATCGGTGCCGATCTGGAAGGTGGCGGCGGCGGTCGCGGTGCTGACGATCGTGCCACCGGTGGCCGTGGTGCTGTCGATGAAGGTCGAGCTGATGGTCACGCCCAGGGCGCTGAAGTTGAGGGTCTGCGCGCCGGGGACGCCGCCGACGCCGGCCGTCAGCGCCGTGCTGGAGATGAACTGCACGGTCTGCGAGTTGCCGCTCTGGTCGGTCAGGGTCGCCGAAGCGATCGTGCCGGATGCGCCGGCGGTCGTCGCGAGGGTGTAGGTGGTTGACGCCTTGGCGTTGTTCAGGACGACCGTGGCATTGGTGCCGGTGGCCGTACCACCAATGGACCCGCCAGTGATCAGTGCGCCGGTGGCACTCGACACCTGGGTGCCGTAGCCGCCGCCGAGCAGGGTCGCGCCCTGGTACTGGGTGCTGTTGACGATGCGGTCGACTTCGACCAGCAGCGAGGCATGCTCCGCCTGCACCTTGCTGCGGTCGGTGGCGCTCAGATTGGCCGAGGACGCCTGGGTGGCCAGTTCCTTCATGCGGTCGAGCACGGTCGAGAGGACGTTGACGGCGCCGTCGGCGATGTTCAGCACCGAGCCGGCCTGGGTCGCGTTCCGGGAGGCCATCATCAGCGAGCGGCCTTCGGAGCGCAGCTTGTTCGCGATGCTCAGCCCGGCGGCGTCATCGCCCGCGCGGTTGATCCGGAAGCCGGACGACAGCTTGGCGATCTGCTTGTCGAGGACACTGCCGGATGCATTGAGGTTCTTGTACGCGGTGTTCGCTGCGGCGTTCGTGTTGATGCGCATCTGAGTAGCTCCTGATCCAACGATGTCGGAGCGTCCCTGCTCCGGTCCGGCGAGAGAACGGCGTCAGTGCCGTCTGCACAGGGCTATCGGCGGGGTGGGGAAGAACTTGAGGTCCCGTGGAGGGTCGAGGTTGCCGCCGCCCGGCAGCCCTTGCCGGAGCGGGGTGGGCGGCGTACCGCGTGGTTTTCCCTTAGATGCGCTGTGACAAGCGGTTAGCGCGTGCCCCCGGATCGGTATGCCGCTTGCCCCCCGCTCAGGACATGACAACTACCCGCGCCCGTCCGCCCCGCCGGTCCAAGGTTCGAACCACGTCGCCGCGCGAATGGATTGCCGCGCGTTTCATGGTCGAGGTTCCCCGCTGCATCGACCCGGCCTGTCCGCTGCACCATCCCGCCGGAGCGGATACCTCCTCCGACCCGCGAATTCTGGCCCGGGTTGGCGACCGCATGGAACTCACCGGCTCGCTCGCCTGCACGACGCTGGCTCGGCGCTGCCTCCAGGACCCGGAAGCGCTGGTGCTGGAGAGCTGCGAGGCGACAGTCGGCCGCGGGCTCGCGCCGCGCCGAACGCTGCCGGTCAATCCCGCTGCGCCCTGGGAGCGGTACTGCGACGATATCCGCGCCGCGATGCTGACGCTGCTGGCGCGAACGGACCACCCGCTGGCCACTCGGCTCTTCTGCCTGGCGACCTTCGCTGAACGCACCCGGCCTTTCTATTATCGCGGCGTCGAGGTGTTCGATGAGGCGGCGCTCGCCGCCGAGTTGGCGCTGATCGAGGATCCGGCGGAACTGGCCGAGCTGGCCCGCGGGTTCGAGGCAATGGCCCTGCCGGGGGCGGTGTCGCTCCGCGCGGTGGCCGAGGTGCTGAACAACCGTGCCCGCTTCTCCACCGTCCCGGCCTTCCGCGAACTGATCCAGCAGATCTTCTCCGGCTTCACCGCAGCGACGGCGGACGGGCCCGAGGCGACCGAGGCCGCCGTGATCGCCGCCTGGGCCGAGCGTCGGCTGGCGTGGGAAACCAGCCATGGCGCGGTGCTCGACCAGGCCTTCAGCCGCTACGCCGAACTGTACTGGCTGCGGGACCTCTATTGCGATGCACCTGACCTCCTGGTTTACACCCAGAATCTCTGTCTCCGCCTCGCGGTGCTCCGCTTCCTGGTCTTCTTCCATCCGGCCCTTGCCATCGATCCCGGCGCCCCGACTGCGGGCAGCCGGCTGGCGGAGACGCTGGTCGAGGTCGTCGCGCTCTTTGCAGCGGCGGTGGAGGATGATCCCGCCTTTCTGCGCGAGTGCGAAGCGGCGCTGGCCCGCGCCGGCGTCCACACCCTGGGGCACACCGTGCTCCTGCTTGGCTGCTGAGGAATCCCATGCCACTGCACGGCAAGACGGTCCTGATCACGGGCGGCACCGGCTCCTTTGGCAACGCCTTTGCCCGGAGGCTGCTGGAGGACTACGCCCCCGCCAAGGTCATCATCTACAGCCGGGATGAACTGAAGCAGTACGAAATGGCCCAGCGCCTCCCGGATGAGCGGATGCGCTTCTTCCTGGGCGATGTGCGCGATCTCGACCGGCTGCGGCGTGCGTTCAAGGGCGTCGATGTGGTCATCCACGCCGCCGCGCTCAAGCAGGTGCCGGCCGCGGAATACAACCCCTTCGAAGCGATCAAGACAAATGTGCTGGGAGCCCAGAACATCATCGAAGCTGCGCTCGACGCCGATGTCGAGAAGGTGGTCGCCCTCAGTACCGACAAGGCGGCCAACCCCATCAACCTCTACGGCGCCACCAAGCTGTGCAGCGACAAGCTGTTCATCGCCGGCAACGCCTACGCCGGTGCCCGCGGCACTCGATTCGCCGTGGTGCGCTACGGCAACGTCGTCGGCAGCCGCGGTTCGGTGGTGCCCTTCTTCCGGCAGGCCCGCGAGAAGGGGCGGCTGACGATCACCGATCCGCGCATGACCCGGTTCTGGCTCACGCTGGAACAGGGTGTGCGCTTTGTCGTGACTGCGCTGGAGACCATGCATGGCGGCGAGCTGTTCGTGCCGAAGATCCCCTCCACCAATATCATGACGCTCGCCAAGGCCCTCGCGCCGGACTGCGAGATGGAGATCGTGGGTATCCGGCCCGGCGAAAAGCTGCACGAGCTGATGATCGGCGAGGACGATGCCCGCCACACGCTCGACGTCGGCACCCACTACGTGGTCTGCCCCGAGTTCGCCTGGTTCACCAACGGCACTCGGAAGGGCCAGGCCGTGCCTGACGCCTTTTCCTATCGCAGCGATACCAATCCCGACCAGTTGAGCGTGGAGGGCGTGCGGGAGCTGCTCGCAGGGCTCGGGATGTCATGAGCGTTCTGCCCTATGCGCGGCAGACGATCGCTGAGGCCGATGTGCGCGCGTTGTGCGCCGCGGCCCGGGCCGACTATCTCACCCAGGGACCGGGGGTCGCCGCCTTCGAGGCCGCGCTGGCCCGGGCGACGGGCGCCCGGTTCGCCGTCGCCCTCAACAGCGGGACCGCCGCACTTCACGCCGCCTACGCCGCCGCCGGACTCGGTCCGGGTGGCGCGTTGCTCACCACGGCGATGACTTTCGCCGGAACCGCAAACGCCGCGCTCTATCTTGGAGCGACGGTCCGGTTCGCCGATGTCTCGCCCGGGACGGCGCTGCTCGATCCCGGCGCGCTGCCCGATGATCCCCGCGTGCGGGTGCTGGCCCCGGTGCACCTCACCGGTCAGGTCGCGGAGATGGAACGCCTCGCGGCGATCGCCCACCAACGTCACTGGGTGATCGTCGAAGATGGCTGCCATGCCCTGGGCGCGGAGTATCAGACGGCGGATGGACAGTGGCATGCCGTTGGCGCCTGCCACCACAGCGCGATGTGTTGCTTCTCCTTTCATGCCGTCAAGCACATCACGACCGGCGAAGGCGGCGCGGTCACGACCAATGACGAATCCTGCTATCGGGCCATGCTCCGCTTTCGGACCCATGGTATCACCCGCGATCCCGCCGAACTGACCTGCGACGAGGGGCCGTGGTACTACGAGCAGCAGGAGCTGGGCTTCAACTATCGCATCACTGACCTGCAATGCGCCCTCGGCCAGAGCCAGCTCAAGCGACTTGGCGCCTTTGTCGAGCGGCGGCGCGCGCTGGCTGCCCGGTACGATGCGGCACTTGTCGCCCTGCCCGAGGTGCGGCCGCTGGCCGTCCCGGCCCGCTCGCGCGGGAGCTACCATCTCTATGTCGTGCGCGTGCCGGCCCAGCTTCGCCGCCAGCTCTTCGAGGAGATGCGGAACCTCGGCATCGGCGTCAACGTGCACTACCTCCCGGTCTACCGTCACCCCTACTACCAGCGCCACGGCTTCGCGGCGGTGCATCTTCCGCAGGCGGAGCAGTTTTACGCCGAGGCCATCACTCTGCCTCTCTTCCCCGCGATGGCCGACTCCGACGTCGATCGGGTGGTACAATCCCTGGCCATGGCCTTCGAACGTGTGACGGCGGCGGCGGGTGCCTGACGCCGCGGTCGGCCTCACCATGGAGCTCGACGCCGACGCGAACCCAGTGATCGGTGCCGGCCACCTGATGCGCTGTGCCGCCCTCGCGGAGGCCTGGCTCGATCTCGGGCTGGGTGCAGTGCGGTTCGCCGGCGCGCTCGACCTGCCGTTCACCGCCAGCCGGGCAAGCCTCCTGGCCGCCCGCTCGCCGGCACGCACCGGTGCTTCCACCGTGCTGGTCAGCGACAGCTACGATCCGCTGCGTCGGGAACGCGCCGCACTCCGCGATGACGTGCGGGCCCGGGTCCTGGTGGACGATCTCTGTGGCCCGGTGCCGGAGGGATTCGATGCCGTCTGGAATCCCAGTCCACGAGCGAGTCCGTCCGACTATCCGCGGTTCCGCGGAGCGGTGCTTGCCGGCCCCGATGTTCTCCCCATCCGCACCGGCCTTCCGCACTGGGGGGGCGCGCCGGGCCCGACAGCGGTGCTGCTCGGTGGAGGTCGCCCGCTCCCGCATGTCTCGGCGGCGCTGGATCTGCTCGCTGCGCATCATGATCCGGCTGCATTCGCCCGGCTCGGTGACTGGATGCCACGGGTCTGGACCGAGCTCGATCCGCACCGGCCGTGGGATGGGATTGCCCGGTGCGGCCGGTTGCTGACCGGCGCCGGCGCCACACTCTGGGAAGCGGCGACGGTGCAGGTGCCTGTCGCCGTCATGCTCCTCGCCGAGAACCAGCGGCGCGGCTTTGAATGGGCGGTGGAGGCCGGCGTCCCGGGGGTCGATGCACTGGCCATCACCTCGGCGAATGCGCTGGCGGAGCAGCTCGCCGCCGCACTGCCCGCCGCGGTACCGTTGCCGCCGATGCGAGCCGGAACCGAACGGGTAGCCCGGTGGATTGGTGCGCTGGCGGGAAGCCGGGCGCATCCCTCATCTGGCCTGCGTCTCCGCCCGGCGCTCGCAGTCGACGCCTATCCACTCTGGCTTTGGGCCAACGATGAAGCGACCCGCGCCGCCTCGTTCGGGCGACCGCTGATCGAATGGTCGGAACATTGCGAATGGCTCGCCGCGCAGCTCGCCGATCCGGCAGTGCTGATCCTGCTGGCGGAAGCGACGGACGGTTGTCCCGTTGGTGTGCTGCGGCTGCAGACGTCGGACCACTGGGTCACCGCGCGCCTCAGTTACGGCCTCGCGCTCGAAGCGCGGGGAAGGGGGCTGGGGCATGCGCTCCTTGCCGCAGGACTGGACGCCCTCGGGGTGCTGCATCCGCTAGCCCGGGTTGAGGCCGAGGTCGCAACCGGCAACGCGCCCTCGCTCACAATCTTTCGCCGGTTGGGCTGGAGCGAGCAGCGCTCGGCGGACCGGATCGTGTTTCATTCCGGACGGGACGCATGAGTCCGCGCATCGGGGCGACGGCGGTCGGGCCGGGTGCGCCGGCGTTCCTCGTCGCCGAGCTCTCCGCCAATCATGGCGGCAGCCTCGAGCACGCACTGAAGACGGTCCACGCCGCCAAGGCCGCGGGGGCCGACGCCATCAAGCTGCAGACCTATACCGCTGACACGCTGACGCTGCGGAGCGACCGGCCCGAGTTCACCCTCACGGGTGGCCCATGGGCCGGCCGGACATTGCACGATCTCTATACCGAAGCTCACACGCCCTGGGCCTGGCATGAGCGGATCTTCGCGGAAGCGCGCGGGCTGGAGCTGCCCATCTTCTCCACTCCGTTTGATTCCTCCGCCGTGGCGCTGCTGGAGGCGCTTGGCGCGCCCGCCCACAAGGTGGCCAGCTTCGAGCTGGTGGACGACGGGCTGCTGGGCCATGTCGCGGCGACCGGCAAGCCGGTCATCCTCTCCACCGGAATGGCGAGCCGGGCGGAGATCGATCACGCGGTAGCGGTGTTGCGGGGCGGCGGCACGACGGATCTCATTCTGCTGCGCTGTACCAGCAGCTATCCGGCGCCGGATGCGGCGATGCACCTGCGTTCGATACCTGCGCTCGCCGCGGCGTACGGCGTTCCTGTCGGCCTTTCGGACCACAGCATGGGCACCACTGCGGCCGTCGTCGCCGTCACGCTGGGGGCCTGCCTGATCGAGAAGCACTTCACGCTGTCCCGGGCGGGAGGCGGGCCGGATGCGCATTTCTCCCTTGAGCCGGCGGAGTTCGCCGCACTGGTCCGGGAGGTGCGCCGCACCGAGGCGATGCTCGGCGAGATCCGGTTTGGCGCCGGCATGGCGGAGGAAGGGAGCATCCAGTTCCGCCGCTCGCTCTATGCGGTGGCAGACATCCGCGCCGGTGAGCGGTTCACACCGGCCAATATCCGCAGCATCCGCCCGGGACACGGCCTGCCGCCACGCACGCTCGATGCGCTGCTGGGCCGGGTCGCGCGGCGCGATATTGCGCGCGCCACGCCGCTCACGCCCGATCTCCTCCGCGATGACTGACCAGCCGATCACTCGCGTCGTGCTCGGCACGGTTCAGCTCGGCCTCCCCTATGGCCGGGAGCGGGGGACAGGGCTGATGCCGATGGAGCAGGCATGGGCCATCCTCGACGCCGCCTGGACGCTCGGTATCCGCGCCTTTGATACCGCGGAGGCCTACGGCGACGCGGTGATGCGGCTGGGCTACTGGCTCGATGCGCGGAGGTATCGGCAGGAGGCCGAGATCATCACCAAGATCGCGCCTTCACCGGAGCGGGACTTTGGCGAGCGGAGCCTTGCCGCGGTGCTGCCCTTCGCCGGGGTTCGTCGACTCACCGTGCTCTCCCACGGTGTCGCCCACGGCGAACAGCTGGCGCAGGCCCGCGCGGCGATCCCCGATCCTCGGGTGGTCCTCGGGCAGAGCGTGTATACCGCTGAGGAAGTCACGACTGCGGTGTCGGATGTGCGGGTCACGCGCATCCAGGCGCCGGGGAATGTGTTTGATCAGCGGGCCCTCGTGGCGCGGGGCGCCTCGCGCTGCCCGCTCGATCTCCGATCGGTGTTCCTGCAGGGCCTGCTGCTCGACGCGCCGGAGCTCGCCGAAGCGCGGGTGGCCGGAGCGGGGCTGCTCGCTTCGGCTGTCGCCCGCGCGGCGAGGCACGCCGGGGCGGCCCGGGAAGCGCTGCTGATCGCCGCACTTCTGCGCAAAGCCCGCCCGGCCGATCGCGTCGTGATCGGCGTCGATGACCCCGCCCAGCTCGAATCGCTCGGTGGACTGGCCCGGCTGGAGGTGGCGCAGGTGTCGGCATTCGTGCGCCGGGTCTGCGAGGACGCGCCCGGTCCCCTCGATGAGTCGCTGCTCGATCCGCGGCAATGGGCCACGGCGGGGGTGAGGCGGTGAAAGTCGTGGCGATCGTGCAGGCACGGATGTCGTCCACCCGGCTGCCAGGCAAGGTGCTCGCACCGGTCGGCACGCTGCCGATGATCGAGCGAATGTTGGGGCAGGTGCGGGCCAGCCAACGGGTGGATCAGGTGGTGGTCGCCACGTCGGTGGACCCGAGCGATGACCCGCTGGTGGCCCACCTTGCCGCCGCGGGCGTGACGGTGATCCGCGGCGCACTCGATGACGTGCTCGCCCGGTTTGCTTCGGCGGCGGACCAGACCGGTGCCGATGTGCTGGTGCGCCTTACCGGTGACTGCCCGCTGCACTCGCCCGACACGATCGACGAAGTCGTCGACGCCTTTCTTGCCGCGTCCGTCGACTACGCGGCCAACACCAATCCATACACCAGGCCAGATGGGCAGGATGTCGAGGTCTTTTCCCGCGCGGCGCTGACCCGTGCGCTCGCTGCCGCCGTCCCGGGGCCGGAGCGCGAGCATGTGACGCCATGGCTCAGAACGTCAGCAGAAGTCTCGCGCCTTGCCGTCCGGCACGCGGCGCCGGCCGGGGCTGCCGAGTTGCGCTGGAGCGTGGACACCGCCGCCGACCTCGGCTACGTGCGCGGGGTCTGGGCCGAACTGGATCGACGGGGCCCTGGCCCCCACTCCTACGAGGATGTCATGCAGGCCGTCACCGCCGCGCCCCCGCCGACCCACGAGGACATTCCCAACCGGGGCTACTACACCTCCCTGTTTGCAACGGCCGGCGGCACCCGTGCGGCGCCGCTCATCCTGCGGGAGAGTGAGGCGCTGCTCGCGCGTTCGGAGCGGGTGATTCCCGGAGGGGCCCAGACCTATTCCAAGAGCTGGAAGCAGCACTTGCGAGGTGTCTCTCCGATCTTTCTCGAGCGCGGCGCCGGTGCGCTGGTGTGGGATGCGGACGGGAACGAGTACGTGGACCTGGTGCAGGGCCTGCTGCCGAATATCCTCGGCTACGCTCACGCCGAGGTCGATAGCGCCGTCGCTGCGCGCGCCCGGCAGGGCCACAGCTTCTCGCTCGCGCACCGCCTCGAGGTGGAGCTGGCGGAGCGGCTGACTGGGATCATTCCCTGCGCCGAGATGGTGCGATTCGGCAAGAACGGTTCGGACGCGACCGCCGGCGCGGTGCGGATCGCCCGGGCGTGGACCCGGAGGGAGCGGATCGCCACCTGCGGCTACCATGGCTGGCAGGACTGGTACATCGGCGTCACCAGCCGGCACCTCGGTGTGCCCGAAGCGGTGCGGTCGCTGACGCACGCCTTTCCCTATAACGATCTGACGGCACTGGATCGGCTGCTGACGGCGCACCCCGGCGAGTTCGCCGCGGTGATCATGGAGCCGTTTAATTTCACCTGGCCCCAGGCGGGATATCTCGAGGGGGTGCGGGACCTGGCCCGCCGGCACGGCGCCGTGCTCATCTTTGACGAGATCTGCACCGGCTTTCATATGGGACTCGGCGGGGCGCAGCGGCGCTTCGGTGTCACCCCCGATCTCGCGACGTTCGGAAAGGCGATGGGCAACGGGTATCCCATCAGCTGTGTCGTCGGCCGGCGGGAGATCATGCGCACGTTCGAGGACGCCTTCGTGAGCTTCACCTTTGCGGGTGATGCCGGTGCCCTCGCCGCCGCGCTGGCCGTGCTGGATGTGCTGGAGCACACCGACGCACTGGACCGCATGCACGCCGCCGGTCGGCGCTTGCGCGATGGCGCGATGGCGCTGGCGGACGCGGCCGGGCTCGGCGCGCGGTTTTCGACCATGGGGCACCCCGCCTGGCTGCTGCTGCGCTTCCTCGATACCGCTGGTGCGGATGACCCGGTTCTCCGCGCGCTGTGGCTGCAGGAAGTGACCCGACGCGGCGTGCTGCTGATCTCGACCCACAACACCTGCGCTGCGCTGGGGCAGGCCGAGGTCGAGCGGGTCCTGCGAGCCTACGCGGAGGCGTTCAGGTACGTCGGTGGTGAAGTGCGGAAGGGCAGCGACCTGAACACGCTGCTCGATGCGCCGGTCCCGACGCCGGCCTTCAAGGCGCGGGGCTAGCCATGCTGCAGCGCGAGACGTTCGCTGCGACGGAAGCCGACCGGTGGTTCTCCCGCAACCAGGCCGCCCTCGCCGACCGGGCCCCGGAATCCGACCTCCCGCTGCGGTTGCTTGAGCTGTACAACCTGGCACCGCCCCGGGTGCTGGAGATCGGCGCCGCGAACGGGTGGCGTCTGGCCGAGATCGCGCGGCAGGGCAGGGCGACGCGAGTGGTTGCAGTCGAGCCCTCCACTGCCGCGATCGCGGACGGGAGCGCGCGCTTCCCCGCCGTCGAGTTTCACCAGGGGGTGGTGACGGCGACGGGGCTCCGGGAACAGTTCGACCTCGTCATCGTGCACTACGTATTGCACTGGGTGGACCGGGGAGAACTGCTGCAGGCGGTGGCCGAAGTCGACCGGCTGGTTGCCGACGGTGGCTACCTGCTGGTCGGCGACTTCTCGCCTGACGCCCTCACACGGGTCCGGTATCATCACCGCCCCGACCTGTCGCTCTTTACCTGGAAGCAGCCCTACGGGGCGCTCTGGCTCGCCAGCGGACTCTATGCTGAAATCGCGATGCTCACCAATCATCATGGCGCCGGCCTGGAGCCGGCCGTCGACGATCACGATCGCGGCGCTGTCTGGCTGTTGCGGAAGCGCGGTGCGGAGGGCTATCGCGAGCCAGGCTGAAACGCCGCCATCCGTGGCCGAACTTTTCCCCCTCCGTGTCCGTCATGCACTCCGGTCCAGCGCATTCCCGACCCCGCTTCAGCCGTATCCACTCTGTTCCGGAGTACCCGTGACACGTCTCTGGTTCGCCCTCATCGCGACCTGTGTTGCACCCGCCGCCAATGCACAGACCGGCGTGCCCGCCGTCGATTCCGCCGCCATTGCCCGTGCCGAGTGGCGCGAGGCCGCTCGAGCAGCGACCCCCGCCGCCACCCTGCCTCACTTGGCCCACGCTGCACGAGCCTGGCCGGGGCAGCCGGCCTACTGGAGTGCAATGGCGATGATTGCCGCGCAGATGAGCGATACCACCCACCTGCTCGAATCGCTGACCAGGCTCGGCGGCCTCGGTGCCGGGGCCGCGGTCATAACGGATACCGCCGTCGTCCGAATGTCCACTTCACCCGGCGTCGCGGACGCGGTGCGGCGGATCAGGAGCGCGACATCGGATCTGGTCGCCGGGAGGGTGTTTCGCACCTCGGCCGACTCGACCGTCTTCGCTGAGGGTGTGGACGCGGACAGCGCATCAGGCCGGATCTATGTCGCGAGCATCCGCCACCACACCGTGTACGCGGTGAGCCCCGATGGAACCTGGCGCGATCTGGCCCTCTACCGGGCGCCGCGCATCGGCGCCGTGCTCGGTGTGCGGGTTGCCCGGGGTGGCCAGAGCCTCTGGGTGACGACGGTCGGCCTGCCGCAGATGCGCGACTACACCGCGGCGGACTCCTCGCTCGCTGCGCTGCTGCTGGTCCGCGCGGCCGACGGCACGATCGAACGTCGCTGGGACCTGCCCGACGACGGCGCGCCGCATGTGCTCGGCGACCTCACCGTCGGGCCGGCTGGTGATGTCTTCATGACCGACTCACGTCAGCCGGTGCTGTATCGCCTGCGTCCCGGCGCGGATAGCTTCGAGACGACCCGCCACCCGCTCTTCCGCTCGCTGCAGGGAGCCGCAGCCACGCCGGATGGGCGCTTCCTCTATGTCGCCGACTACTCCCACGGTCTTCTCCGGATCGAGTTGCGCACCGGCGCTGTCGTACGCCTGACCGATGCACCGGGTACGACCTCGCTCGGCGTTGACGGTCTGGTCCTCGACCGGCAGTCGCTGATCGGCGTGCAGAACGGTTTCAGCCCCGCCCGCATCGCCCGGTTCACGCTCACTCCCGATGGCGCCGGGATCAGTCGGGTCGATGTGCTTGACCGTCAGCCTGGCGTGGCCGACGAGCCCACCATCGGTACACTCCTCGATGGCGGCTACCTGTATGTCGCCAACAGTCAGTGGGAGAAGTACGACGACGCAGGGCAGCGTCGGGACGGCACCCGGCTGGCTCCGACCCATCTGATCCGCATTCCCCTGTCGCCCTGAAGCAAGGGCCGGTCCTGCCGGTACCCGGCAAGCTTGGCCGAGCGCGGTTGCCGGTTCGGGCGGGCCGGGCGCCGGGCGCCAGACGATTTCTCGCCCACGCGCACTCGGTGTTCCCTGCCCAAGCACTTGAACTGCAACGGGTTCACCGACCCGCCTTCGCTCCCCAGTGCGATTGTACTCTCTCCGGCCCGTCGATTGCCTTTGCATCTCTCCGCTCACACCGCCATCACGGCCGGAGGGATCCAATGCCGATTGCCGCCCAGGAAGTCGCGGCTACGGAAGACATCATGTTGCTCGTACAGGCGGCCAGCGATGCCCTTGTCGCCGGCCGGCCGGAGCAGGCTCGTCCGTTTGTGCTGCGCGTGCTCGATCTCGCCCCCGGTCATCCGGAGGCGCTCCACCTTGATGCCCTGCTTGCGCTGGCATCAGGCCGTCCCGCCGAGGCGCTGGAACTGGTCGACCGGGTGCTGACGCAGGCGCCGCGACATGCCGCCGCTCATCTGGCCCGGGGCGAGTCGTTTCGCGCTCTCGGTCGCCCGGACGACGCCCTCGAAGCCTACCGTCAATCCATCGCGCTCGATGGCGTGCCCGGCCCGCCATGGCGGCTGCTCGGGCATGCGCTCCGGGAGCTGGGTCGTCACGACGAAGCGCTCCGGGCCTATCGCGAGGCGCTCGCCCGCGATCCCTCCGACGCCGAGGCCGCGCTGCATCGCGGGCTGGCGCTGGAACACCTCGGCCGCTGCGAAGAAGCCCGCGAGGCGTTCGAGACCTCCGTCCGGCTGCAGCCGGAATCAGCCGAGGCGCACCATCACTTCGGGCTTGCTCTCCACGCCGCCGGCCGGGTTCCCGAGGCCATTGAGGCGCTGAATCGCGCCGTCGCACTGAACCCTGAGCGGGTGCTCGCGTTCTGCCATCTGGGAATCTCGCTCACCGCCGCGGGCCGGCATGAGGAGGCGATCGAAGCGCTGCACGGCGCGCTCGCGCTGGATGCCGGCTGCCCCGAGGCGCATTGCGCCATGGGCTCGGTGCGCCGGGCGCTGGGATACCTCGATCAATCACTGGCCGCCTATCGTGAGGCACTTTCGGAGCGACCGGATTTCGCCGAGGCCCATTTTCAGCTTGGTTGCCTGCTGGCGGAGCTCAATAAGCCGGTCGAGTCCATGGCCAGCCTGCGGGCGGCGCTGGCGTTTCGTCCCGGCCACGCTGCAGGCTGGCGCGAGCTCGGCCGACTGCTCCTCCGCATGGATCATGGCGGGGAGGCGGTGACGAGCTTTCGCCGGGCGCTCGAACTGGCGCCGCAGGATGCCGACACCTGGTTCTCGCTGGGCGTTGCGCTGGGGCAGGAGCGTCGCGCCGCGGAGTCGGCGGCCACCTTCGGCCGCGCGACGGCGATTCGTCCCGACTTTGCCGAGGCGCACTGGCGTCGCGGGCTCGCCCTCGTGGCCGCCGGTGACTATCCCCTCGGCTGGGCCGAGGCAGAATGGCGCTTCAAGGTGCCGGGCGGAGCGCCGCCGTCGCCATATGCCGGGATTCCGGCGTGGGATGGCCGGCCCTATCCCGGCGGGACGTTGCTGGTGCACGCCACCGAGAACCTGGTGGCCGTGCTGCAGTACGCGCGTTATCTCCCGCTCGCGGCCGCGCGTGGAACCCGGCTCGTGCTCGCCTGCCCGGCGACGCTGCGCCGGCTGGTGGAGTCCCTGCCGTCGATCGCGCAGGTGGTCGCACCCGAGGATCCCGCCCCTGATGCCGACTGGCAGGCCGCGCTGGAGAGTCTGCCCCACCTGCTGGGCGGGTTGTCCGCCGCACCGGCGGAGCTGCCCTACCTGCCCGTTGCCACCTGGTCGGGGCGGATTCCGATGCTGCCGCCGGCGAGGGGGCTGCGTGTTGCCCTGTCGCTGGGTGGCCGGCCGTTCGATCCCGATCGCAGTGCGCTTCCCGCCGAACTGCTGGCGCCGATCCTCGCGCTGCCGGAGATCGCCTGGTTCACGCTCGAACATGCCAATACCCTGCAACCGCTGCTGCTGCGCAATCCGACCGTCGTCGCGCATGATCTCACGCCCCGGATTCGTGACTTCGCCGATCTCGCGGCGCTGATCGGGCAGGTGGACCTCGTCATTACCACCGACTCGGTGGTGGCCCACCTGGCCGGCGCGCTGGGTCAGCCGGTGTGGGTGCTCTCACGTCAGGGTGACTGGTTGTGGGGGAGCGCGACGGGTGAGAGCGAGTGGTATCCAACCGCCCGTGGCTTCCGGCCAACGCGTCCGGGTGACTGGAGCTCTGCGATCGAGGAACTGCGCCGTGCGCTGCAGATGGTGCTCGCGCCGGAGGTGGGCGCGGCGTAGCAGGGTGGCCGGTAGCCGGCGGACGGTCAGGCGGGAGGCAAGATGGTTGATCCGCTGGCGGGCCTGCCATCAACTTGTCTTGGCGATGTATACGGTGACCCTGGCGTGGCCGCGCACCGAGCCGTACAGCCTCACCTCACGGGTGCGTCGAGCAGCGGTCTCGGCCGTGACAAATTGCGCCGCGGAAGCTGCGAAGCGGGGCCGGGCCGAATGTCGTCGCTACCTCGACATCGCCGGTGGATCCTTGGCGGATGTTACCTACGGGCTCATGCTCGCGCGGGATCTCGGCGTTCTCTCGCAACCAGAATGGGAAGCGATCGATTCGGTCCGCACTCCGGCGAGCAAGTTGACCCGCCGATTGTATCGCTCAATGAAACCGCCCGAGCAACTCTGACCGTCCGACCGTCCGACCATCCGACCGTCCACTGCCTATCGCCTATCGCTTCTCGCCTACTTCAGCGATGCCCTCAAGTCGAGCTCGTGCCGGGTCTGGTAGCGCTGGTCAGTGAGGATCACCTGCCGGGCCTGGCGTTCGGGGAACTGGATGACCACCGGTCCCTGGAGGTTGGCGGTGCAGGCGCCGCCCCGTTCGCGGGGCAGGGTGACGATCGAGAGGACGGCGACGCGCTCGTCCGGGCCGGGCTCGGGGATCTCGGCGGACTCGACGACGTAGTCGGGGAAGAACTTGAAGGGGTCCACCAGCAGGAAGATCAGCGCGCCATCGTCCACGCTCTGCAGCCAGAAGATGCCTTCCGGCGCGGCTGGGAGCAGCACGAAGCGCCGCTCCCCCGCAAAACCCAGCATTCCCTCCGGCATGACGATGATGTCCTCCGGCGGAACCGACAGTGGTCCGAACAGGCGCGACGCGACGAGAACCGGGATGGCTGGCACCATCTGCGCGGCGGCGCTCACCGCAGGTAGTCCGTGAGCGTGGTGTTCAGGATGCGCGAGGCCGCCTGCAGGGAGGCCTGCAAGGTCGTCTGTAGCGAGATGAGCCGGGTGCTGGCTTCCTCGATATCGGCGTCGAGGTCCCGGCTGCGCCGCAGCGTCAGGTTGGTGGACAGTGCGTCGGAGTTCTGCATGGCGGATTCGATCTGCCCGAACCGGGCCCCGGTAGTGGCGAGCAGGGTCTGGGTGTTGGTGAGGGCGGTTTCCAGCGCGGTCAGGCTGCCCGCGACCGTGGATGGCGTGCCGGTGCCGAGTTCAGTGCTGAGCGCCTTGAGACCGGTCATGACGCCGCTGCTGACCAGCAGCTCGCGGCCGGTGTGATTGGTCGTGATGAGATAGCGCTCGCCGATTTCCGACTGCCGCTGGCCATCATCGCCGAGGTAGTTGCCGGCGGTATCGAAAGCGGCGGAGGTCACGAGGTGTCCGGCGAAGAGGTACTCGCTGCCCACTTTGGTGTTGCCGAGGGACACCACCTGCTCGATCAGCCGATCGACCTCCGCCTTGGCCGCAGCCCGGGTGGTCGGGGTCGAGGTGGCATTGCCTTCCTGCACCGCGAGCTGCTTGGCACGGGTGAGGAGATCGGTGAGCTGGTCGAGGACTGATTCCTCGGTATCGATCCGGGTCCGGGCGGCGGCGCTGTTGCGCCGATACTGGTCGATTCCCCGCAGGCCGCGATCCGCCGTCAGCACGCTCGCGCCGGCGGCTGGATCTTCACTCATCTTCTCGAAGCGCTTGCCGCTGGAGATCTGGGCTTGGGCCCGGGCCAGGGCGGAGAGGTTGCCCTGGAGGTCGCGGAGGACCCGGGACTGGAGCAGGCTGTTCGTGATGCGCATGGTTCCCCATTGCCGTGGGCGCCAGCCGCGGAGGAGCGGGGCGGGTCAGTATGGCAATATTTTCCGTATCGGCTAGATTAGATCAAACCTTTAGTCATGGTGATGGTTGCAGGCGTTTGGCTTCGCACTGACGCACCGGCCCCCCCCTGACCGCGCGTCCCCCGGAACGCCACTCGACTGTCCTCCACTTTCGGGAGCATATCGGGGGATATGGCCACTATTCTATGTGTTGACGACGAACCGTCCACCGGCGTCGTGCTCGAGCACCACCTCACCAAGATCGGCCATCGGCCGCTCCTCGCGGCGAGCGTGGACGAAGCCCTCCGCACCATCGCGCGCACCCCCGTCGATCTGATCGTCGCCGACTACCGCATGCCCAATGCGACCGGCCTCGACCTGCTCAGCGTGCTGGAGAAGGAGGGCTACCAGGTCCCCGTCATCATCATGACCGGCTACTCCAGTATCGAGCATGCCGTCATATCCATTAAGTCCGGCGCCATCGATTACCTGACCAAGCCGATCCGGCCCGAAACGCTGGAGATCGCGGTCAATCAGGCGCTGGAAGTCGTGCGACTCCGGCGGGAAAACGAGCAGTTTCGCCGCGAGATCAACAAGTTCCGTGCGACCCGGGCGCTGGTGGGCGAGAGCGTTCCCTTCCGGCGGGTCATGGAGATGGTCTCGACCGTCGCCCCCTCCAAGGCGACCGTGCTGCTGGAAGGGGAGTCCGGGACCGGCAAGGAGCTCTTCGCCCGCGCGGTGCACGATCAGTCTCCCCGCCACGATGGCCCCTTCATCACCCTGAACTGCGCTGCCATGCCCGAGGGGCTGGTCGAAAGCGCGCTTTTCGGTCACGAGAAGGGAGCATTCACCGGCGCCACGATGCGCTCGATTGGCGCCTTTGAACGGGCCCACGGCGGCACCCTGCTGCTCGACGAAATCTCGGAGATGCGGCTTGACCTCCAGGCCAAGCTCCTCCGGGTGATCCAGGAGCATGAGTTCGAGCGAGTGGGCGGGCAGCAGCCCATCCGGGTGGATGTGCGACTGATCGCCACGACCAATCGTGATCTGCGTGCGGAGGCGGAGGCGGGGCGGTTCCGCACCGACCTGTTCTACCGATTGAATGTCGTCCCCATCAAGAGCCCGCCGCTGCGCGATCGCCGGGAGGACATCCCCGCGCTGGTCCAGCACTTCGCGCGGCGGGTGGGTGAGGAGCTTGGCGTGGCAGTCACCGGCGTGGCCAGCGAGACGATCGACCTGCTGATGCGCTACTCCTGGCCCGGGAACGTGCGGGAACTGGCCAACGCGGTGGAGCGCGCGGTGATCCTCTCCCGGGGCGGCGTGCTTCGGCCGGATGTCTTCCAGGCGGTGATCGACATCGGCATCGCTCGTCCGGCCCAGCCCACCTCGACTGTCGGCGACGCGGTCCGTGCGGCGTCCAGTCCCGCTGCCGCCGTCTCCGATGGCCCCGCCTTCAATCTCGATGAGCTGGAGCGCCTGGCGATTCAGCGCGCACTGGTCGCGACCGGCGGCAACCGGACCCGGGCAGCAAAGCTGCTTGGCATCAGCGAACGCACCCTGCGCAACAAGTTGAATGGTCCCAAGGAGGAGAGCGCCGTAGCGCCGTAGTCACCGCCGGCGCCGGAAGTTTATTCCGGCCGCACCATACGCTCCTTCCGCACGGCCCGCTTCCCGGCGGGCCGTTTTCACTGCGCTGCTCCGACTCATCTCTCACAACTGCAACGGCTTCCACCAACGCTGCTGGCCAACCAGCGGGGCGGTATGCCGATTGCCCTCTCCCGCTGCGGATACTCCATCTGACGAGGTCGGCATGTTCTCAGGACTGTTCGGGTCCACGACCCGGATCGGCAATCTGCGCTGGAGCCTCGACGACTCCGCGCGGACCCACAAGGCGATCGCCGGCCGAGTCGCTGGCGCACTCGAGGCGAGCGGTAACGCCGACTTCGATGCGGCGCTGGCCGCCAAGCAGGGCATGCCGCAGAAGGTCGACCTGGAGGTCGAGATGGTGAATCTCGCCAGCACTCAGCTCCGCTACGACGCCAGCGCCAAGCTGCTGCAACAGGCCTATCAGGGCCTCCGGACCGCGATCAGAGATCGTGGCTAGGATCGGGGGTGCGGCCGGCTGGCCGCCGCGTCCGGTGAAGGCGCTGCTGGGCCCGCTCGGCATCAGCGGTTCCGGCATGGGCGCGATGAGTCGGGCGCTCGACATCATCTCGGAGAATATCGCGAACGCCGAGACCACCCGGACGCCGGAAGGCGGTCCGTACATGCGCAAGGTGGTCGTCTTCCAGCGCACCGGCGCCGGCGTCGAGGCCGCCGAGGTTCTGCAGGACACCCGGCCCGGAAGCGAGGACTATGACCCGGGCCACCCCGACGCCGACGCGAATGGATTCGTGAAACGACCCAACGTCGATATCGCCACGGAGACGGTCGACCTGATGATTGCGCGGCGGGTCCACGAGGCGAACGCGACCGTCTTCCAGGCGGCCAAGGCGATGCTCCGCCGCGCCATCGACATCTGAACGAGATCAACTCATGAAGATCCCCGGCGCACTTCCGATCGGTCCCTCGCTCGCCACCCGCGTGACACGTGCCTACGGTCTGCCGGGGCAGGTCACCCCGCCGGCCCCGGCCCTGCCCAAAGCGAGCGAGAGCGCGAGCGCGGTTGTTCCGGTCTCGCAATCGTCCCATGGCGGGCAGGGGCTGCGCGCGGTCCTCTCCGACGACGAACGCGCGTATTTCGACCAGATCGCCCAGCTCGGCCCCATCACGTACGGTCCCGGCCGCCAGCGCGGCATGACGCCCGACGCGCCGCGTGGTCTGCGGCTCGATGTGACCGGCTGATCATGTCCTCGCCTGTTCGGCCGGATGGCCCGCGCCTGACGCCGTTGGACCGGGCGATTGATCGACTGACTGTCCCCGACGAGGGGCAGGGTCCATCGTTCGCCGAGACGCTCACCCGGGTGGTGAACGACACGGCACAGATGCAGACCGAGGCTACCGACCTGATCGGGCGCTTCGTCCGGGGCGAGCCGGTCGAACTGCACCAGGTGATGGCCGCCAGCGAGGAGGCGGGGATCTCGCTGGAATTCCTGGTGGAGATGCGGAACAAGCTGACCGAGGCATATCGGTCGGTGATGAATATGCAGGTGTAGCTGGCAGGGAGCAGGTGGCAGCGAGCAGGTGGCAGAGTCCAGGGTGCATGCGATCTGCATCGCGGGCGATAGCGGCTTTGGGCCGTCACTGTCCGCTGCCACCTGCCGGCTGCCACCTCGAGCGCGACACTTCACATGAGCTGAAATGACCAACGCCATCCCCCCCGCCATGCTCGACGGTGTCCGTCGCATGAACGGGAGCAACCGGTTCCTCACCCTCGCCAGCCTCGTGGTTGGCGTCGGCCTGATCTGGGCGATCTCCCACTGGGGCGGTCAGCCGGAAATGGAGACGCTGTATCGCGGCGTGGAACTGCGCGAGGCGGCCGCGATGACCGATGCGCTGACCAAGGCCGGGGTCCGCTACCAGTTGAGCGGGGGCGGGAGCGAGATCCTGGTTCCCTACAGCGAGGTGGCGCGCGCCCGGGTGCTGCTCGCCAAGGCCGGCCTGCCGGCCCAGGGCGGCGTGCAGGGCAACGAAATGCTGGACAAGCCGATGTGGGGTGTGCCGGAAGCCCAGATGCGCTCCATGGAACGCCGTGCTCTTGAGGGCGAACTCTCCCGCACGATCGCGGACATGGATGGTGTGGACCGGGCGGTGGTGCACCTCGGCCTGCCGGAGACGAGCCCGCTCCGCAAGCTGGATCGACCGGCCAAGGCGTCGGTCATGCTCACCTTGCGCTCAGGGAGAGTCTTGTCGCCCGAGGCGGTCCAGAGCATCACCTATCTCGTCGCCAGCAGCGTCCCCCAGCTCAACAGCGATCAGGTGGCCATTCTCGACAGCGAGATGCGGCTGCTCAATGCGCCCAACGACGGCTCGACCCGGGGCCTGACCAGCCGGCAGCTCGAGATGCAGCGGTCGGTCGAGGACTACCTTGCCCGCAACGCGGAGCGGATCCTCGGCACGGCACTCGGGGCGGGTGAGGCGCGGGTACAGGTGTCGGCCAAGCTCAATTTCGAGCAGGTCGACAAGACGGTCGAGACCTACAACCCCGATGGCGCCGTGCTGCAGAACGAGCAGCGCAGCGAGACGGCCGGCGCCGAAAGCGGGGATGGTGGCACCGCAACCGTGCTCAACAACACCTATCTCAATTCGCGCGTGGTCGAGAAGGTCGCCGGGTCGGTTGGCGGCATCGAGCGGCTCACCGTCGCGGTCCTCATCAACGAAAAGGCCTTGCAGAAGGTGGCCGGTCCAGGCACCTCCCCGGCGCAGGAGCTGCCGCGCTACGAGCAACTGGTGCGCGACGCGATCGGCATCGACAGCGCACGCGGCGACCGGCTCACCGCCACGGCGCTCCCCTTCGAGGCGGTGCTGGCCGGTCCGGATTCGCTGGCGGATCAGGGGGGAGGCGCGGAGCAGGCACTGGTCGTGGCCGAGCGTTTCAGCCGGCCGATGATCGGGCTGGTCGGCATCGTCGCCGCGCTGATCCTGGCGCTGCGGGTGGTCAAGTCGCAGCGCGAGCCGGGCGGTCAGGAGACAGCGGGCGGCGGCATGGCGACGAGCCGGTCCATGATGCCGCTTGGTGAGGCGGAGCCCGAGCTGCCTCCCGTGCGGGTCCCGGAGCTGAGCTCGACCACCACCCGACTCAAGAACGAGGTGCAGTCGGAAACCACCCAGCGCCCGGAAGTCGCGGCGTCGGTGGTCAAGGCCTGGCTCTCGGCGGATAACTGATGGCCATCACGACCGAGCGCGAAACGCTTAACGGGGCTCAGAAGGCAGCGGTGCTGTGCATGTCGCTCGGCACGGAGGGAGCCTCCCGGGTCATGCAGCAGCTCGCGCCCGACCAGGTCGAACTGGTCATGCGGGAGATTGCCGGCATGCCGATGGCGGATACCGGCACGGTCGAGTCGGTGCTCACCGAATACCGGCAGGTGGCGCGCGCGGTCCAGTCGCTGTCCGAGGGCGGCCTGGGGCGGGCGCAGGAGATCCTGGAACAGTCCTTCGGCGCGCCCAGGGCGAAGCAGATCCTGGAGCGTATCAAGGAGCAGATCCACGATTCCGGCCTCAAGAAGCTCAAGAAGGCCGCCCCCGAAGTGCTGCTCTCCGTGCTGCGCGGTGAACATCCCCAGACCCTGGCCCTGATCCTGGCCCACCTCGACACCAGGCAGGCCGCCACGGTCATCGAGGTCATGGATACCGAATTGGCGAGCGATGTCCTCTTCCGCGTGGCGCGGATGGAGAAGGTTGCTCCAGACATGCTGGCGGTGGTCGAGCAGGGACTGGCCAGCAAGACCGACATCACGCTGTCCCAGGAAATGACCCTCTCCGGCGGTCCGGCCGCGGTGGCCAAGGTGCTGACACTCGCCAGCGGGACGGTGGAAAAGGCGATCATCGAGGCGATCACGCAGCGCAATCACGATCTGGCCCAGCAGATCAGCAACCTCATGTTCGCCTTTGAGGACCTGACCACACTCGACGGCAAGGCGATGCAGCGCATCCTGCGCGATGTCGACAGCAAGGAGCTGGCCCTGGCGCTCAAGGCGGCCAGCGAGGAGCTCCGCGCGCACATCATGAAGAACATGTCCGAGCGCGCGGCGGCGGCGCTGCAGGAGGAGATGGAATTCCTCGGGCCGGTTCGCGTCAAGGACGTCGAAGCCGCCCAGTCGCGCATCATCGCCGCGGTGCGCATGCTGGAAGAGGCGGGCGATATCGTCCTCGGTGGACGGGGCGGGGATGATGAGGTCATTGCCTGAGGCCGCCACACCCGCCAGGGCGGGCGCGACAGGACCGGCACACGGGTCGGCGGCGATCGCGCGATTCGCGCTCTGGCCGCTGCCGGAATTGCCGGGACGGGGCGAACACGGGCTCGTGGCGGGCGAAGGGGAACCGGCCGGACCGACGACGGAAGAAGCCGCGTGGGCGCGGGGGCATGCCGCGGGTCGGGCAGAGGCCACGGAAGAGGCCACTCGCACGCTCAAGCGAGCCGCCGGCCTGCTGGTCTCCACGGCGGAGGCGCTCGATGCCGCTCGACTTGGCGTGGTGCGCGAGCTCGAGGATGCGGTCTATCTGCTGGGCCTCGCCATCGCGAAGCACCTGATCCAGCGCGAAGTCGCCGCCGATCCCGCCATCGTGCGGGATTTGGTGCACCGCGGACTCGAGGCGTTTCCGGTCGGATCACGAGTCGAGATTCACCTGCATCCCGACGACCTCGCGGCGCTGCGCAGCCAGTTCGAGCTGCCCGGGCGCGACGGGCACGCCAACGACCTGCAGTGGATGCCCGATTCAGCGGTGGAGCGCGGTGGTTGCACCCTCGAGACGCCCCACCGGGTGGTGGATGGTCGGGTCGATCTGGCGCTGGGCGAGCTCTACAACCGGATGCGCGATGACTGACGGCATCACGACGCGGCGAGAAGGCGGCTCGACGACAGCCGGCGGGATGCTCGGCAGCCGGGTCACATCTGCCATCGAGCGCGTGGTCAGCGCCCCCCGCTTCGCGGTGCATGGGCGCGTTACCCGAGTCATCGGGCAGGTGGTCGAGGCCTCATCCCTCGACGTGGCCCTCGGAGAGCTCTGCCGGATCGAAAGCCAGGGCCGCCCGCGCGTTACGACGCAGGTAGTCGGTTTCCACGAACGGGGCATCCTGCTCATGCCGCTGGGAGAACTGGAAGGGATCCATCCGGGCGCCACGGTGCGACCCATGCGGCGCTCGCTCGATGTCCGCGTGTCCGATGCGCTGGTCGGCCGGGTCGTCGATGGCCTCGGACGTCCGCTGGATGGACTGGGCCCGATCGGCCCCGCCACGCGATATCCGATGTCCGCCGAGCCGCCGCACCCGCTCGAGCGGAGCAGGATCGACCGGCCGCTGGGCACCGGCGTGCGCGCGATTGACGGCCTGATCACCCTCGGCCGAGGCCAGCGCATCGGCATCATGGCGGGCAGCGGCGTGGGCAAGAGCGTCCTCCTCGGCATGATCGCGCGCCGGACCACGGCGGAAGTCAATGTGATCGCGCTGCTGGGCGAGCGTGGACGCGAGGTCCGGGAGTTCATCGAACGAGATCTGGGGCCGGCAGGATTGCAGCGGTCCGTGGTCGTGGTCGCCACCAGCGACCAGCCCGCCGTGGTGCGCGCGACCGGGGCATCGGTGGCGACCGCGATCGCGGAGTACTTCCGCGACCAGGGCAAGGATGTGCTGCTGATGATGGATTCCGTCACCCGGGTGTGCACCGCCTGGCGCGAGATGGGGCTCTCGGTTGGCGAGCCTCCGACCACCAAGGGCTATCCGCCGTCGGTCTTCGCCCAGTTGCCCAGGCTGCTGGAACGGGCCGGCACCGGAAAGCGGGGCAGCATCACCGGGCTCTACACCGTGCTGGTCGAGGGCGACGATTTCAATGAGCCGGTGGCTGACGCGGCACGCTCGATCCTTGACGGCCATATCGTGCTCACCCGGCAGCTCGCCGCGCAGAAGCACTTCCCCGCGATCGATGTGCTGGAAAGCGTGAGCCGGGTGCGCGACGCCGTGATCGCCCCGGAGCACCTGCAGGCGGCCAACACCTTCTTCCGGCTCGAAGCGGCCTATCGCACGCAGGAAGATCTGATCGCGGTCGGGGCGTACAAGACCGGTGGCGACAAGGTGGCCGATGCGGCGATCGCCCACCGCGAGGAGATGCTGGCCTACCTGCGCCAGCGCGCCGATGAACCGGCCACGTTTGACGATGCCCGGCTCAAGCTCGCAGGTCTCATTCAGCGTGCCATACCCGGGAAGGCCCCATGAAACGATTCGTCTTCCGGCTGGAGCGGCTGCTCCAGCTGCGCGAATCCGCCGAGCGGGAACGGGCGCGTGATCTGGGCGCAGCATTGCGGTCAGAGGCCGACTGCCGGGCAGAGGCCCTCGCTGGCGACGCGCGACTCGCCGGAGCGCGGGCCCAGCTCGCGGAAACCTCTCGCGGGTTGGCCCACGCCGGCACCCTGCAGAATCTGGATCTGGCGATCGGCGCCTTGGCCCGGGAATCGAAAGCGCTGGCCGACCAGCACGAGCGCAGTCTCGATCGACTGGAACTGGAGCGGCAGCAGTTCGAGCAGGCGCGCATGGCCAAGCGGGTCCTCGAGCGGCTCCGTGAGCAGCGGCGTGGCGCCTGGAACGAGGCCTATAGTCGCTGGGAACAGGGCGAAATGGATGAATCCGCCGGACAGCGTGCCCACGGTGAGGGGGAGCTGTGAAGCAGGCGATCATCGGCGCGGTGCTGGCGTTCTTCGTCTCGCTCGGCGGGACGACGGGCTACCTGGTGAAGAGCTACAAGCCGCCGGTCATCCCGTCGGACAGCCTGGCGGTGAAGGCTGACTCCTCCCATGCCGACAGTGCGCACGCCGACACGGCGAACACCGGCACACAGGCCGCGGCGGCGGAGGACAGTGCGGTATCCGCGATCGCTGGAGCACCGGTGCGGCCCACTGCAGCGGCAGCGCCGACGGTAGCAGCGACGGGAGCGACTACGGATCTGATCGCCAAGGCCGGCGCCTACAAGCAAGTCGCCAGAGTCCTGTCGGCGATGAAGCCGCCCGAGGCGGCCAAGGTGATCGCCTTCCTGAGCGATGACGAGGTTGAGGGATTGTTGCGCTCCGTCGGCCCGCGACAGGCGGCGGACTTCCTCACGAATATCCCGAAGGAACGCGCGGCCCTCCTCAGTCGACGCCTCCTCACGCCCAAGCCGGATGGTGCGACCCGATGACAAGCCCCCTCTCCCTGCTAGTGGCAATCGCGGCGCCCGAGCCAGCTCTGGCACCAGATCCGGTGGCCGATCCGGCGCTGTTCGGGGCAGCTCTCCTCGCGGCGATGCAGCCCCTGATCCAGCCGGGCAGTCCGTTGCAGCCGAAGCTGCCGGCCCTGCCTGCTGCGCCAAGTCCCGATGGCAGCGAGCACACCGACGCGCCTGGGAATGGTCCTGGGACGGCGGAACCGGTGACGAAGCACGAAGCTGCCCACGTGCCGGTCACCGCGACGCCAGTCAATGTGGTCACGCCGGAAACGTTGGGCGAACTGCTCGCTCCGGCGGTGCGTGTCGCTCGGCGCGTGCGCGATGAGCCAGTCGATCTGACCCGCGATCGGCAGGTCGACCGGACCACCGCATCTAAGAGTGCCAGTAATCTCGCTCGGACCCCATCGCGTCAGCTGGAAGGTACCGCGCCGAATGAAACCCAGGCGCCAGCAGCGGTTCAGCCGGCCTTGCCGGAAGCTGTCGCCACGCCCGGCGGGGTCTCGGCGGATGCGGCGATCGCCACGCCGACGAACGCCGCCCAGACGCCACAGCAGGTGCAAGGCGGTAGTGACGCTGCCGCTGAGACAAGCGACCGGCCTGGGCTGCCACGTGGAAACACTTCGCCGGTGGCTGCGCTGCCGGTCTCCCGCCAGGACACGACGGAGTCTCGCCCGCTACTGCCGAGGGCACCGAATGTGTCGGCCGATGCTGGAGCCGCGGCCCCCAGAGGAGAACCGTCGATTCCCGCGCCGGTCACCAGGGCCCCAGCGCAGGTCGCGGTCGAGAACGCCGGCCAGCCGAATGTGCCCGCCAACTCTGCCCCTGCGACGCGACGTCCCGTCGTGGAAAGCGCTTCGCGCATTCAGGCCAGGGCCCCGGGGGAGGGCGAGGTGCGCCAACCGGTGGCGATCTCCTCCGGTCCACCGAAAGCAGCGGCGGATACTTCAGCTCACGCGACGCGCAGTCCGCGGCGCGAGCGGCTCCATGAGCCGCTTCCTCGCCTCGTTCCAGCACCGACTGATGTCGTGTCGCCTCACGGCACACCGCTCACGCTGCCGGATGCGGTCCCGCCAGCAGCGCCGCGCGCCATTCCACGTCGCGATGAATCGCTCTCGCCACCGGCGGAGGGGAACGAGACCCCGCACTCCGCTCAGTCCGCTGCGCTGAGTACGGCGGTGATCGCAGCGGGTGGGATGCTCCAGCGTTCGCTCACTGCCGACACTCCGCTGGCCCAGAGCGATCGCGATGACAGGCCGCTTCCCCGCCCGATTCAGGACGAGCCCGTCGGCGAGAGCGCGGACCACCGTCCGGCAATGCGGCTGACCGGAGATGCGAGGCAGGAGAGCGCGAGCGTCACCGACCCGCGCGGATCACTCGCCTCGGCCTTTGCGCACGCGTTGGCAACTCTGCTGAGTGAAGGGGAGGTCGCCGACGTGCGGATGGTTCCTGGGCGTCCGGAGAGCGGGGGCGACATGAAGGAGCCGTCGGTGGCACCCGCCGGCCGCACGCCACTGCCGCCAGCGATAGCCGGGGTCACGACCACCGAAGATCGACGTGGGCCGATCCCCGGCAGTGAGCCGGTCCCGCCTGCCGGCACCGAGTCACCCAAGGAACGGGGCAGGCGGGGAACGCAGCCATCCGTCGCCGACGCTGAGGGCGACACTGCCGTGCTGAAGCAAGGAACGGAGCCGATGCGCCGCACTCCGCTGGCGGCGGTTTCGCCCTCTCGCGTGGCTCCACTTCCGCCACCGCTGCCCGAGGCAACCTGGGCCAGGAGCGAGCCGCCACCAGCGCCGACTCAGCGGAAGCTGCCGTCTGACCGGCAGGAGCTTCCCCCTGATCCCAAGGCTTCCGCGAGTGATGCGGAAATCCGGAAGCACGAGCCCGTGGCCGCGGGCGACACGCCAAGTGACACGCGCACCAACAGTTCCTCATCGTTGGGCGGTCAGACAGAACGTGGTAGCGAGCCCGCGACACGGCAGCGCGAGGTCAGTCCAGGCGAGGCACGCAACCTGCCCGGTAGGGACCGGAACCGGGATGTACCGGCAGGCCTTGCCGATCGGGTCACACTGCAGCTCACCGATGCCGATGGCCGTCCCACCCGTATTCGGGTCGCCGTCCTCGGCGAACAGGTCCGGGCCGTGATTCTGCCGCCGGACAATGAGACGGGCCGCCAGCTGGAGCGGCGGATGGACGATCTGCACGCGGCGCTCGTCAGGCAGGGATTCGTGGATCCGCGGGTGTCGGTACAGCAGTCGGCGGCGCCGGAGGCCGCGGCAGGGTGGATTCCTCCGGGTCGGACAGATGTGCCAGTGCCGCGCGGCGCGGAGCAGCCGGCGGGTGACCAGCGCCAGGGATCAGGCCGCCGCGAACAGCAGCAGCACGGGGAGCAGCAGCGGCATCCCCAGGGGCGATCCCGCGACCGGGATCCCGAACCGCGCGAGAGGGAGTCGGCATCATGATCACGACAAACGCACTGTACACCGGGCATCGGGCCAACGCGACGTCCGCGGGCAGCACAGCCACGCCGGCCGGAGGCAACCTCGGCAAGGACGAGTTCCTCCAGCTGCTCGTGACCCAGCTGCGCTACCAGGACCCGCTCAATCCGTCGAAGCCGGAGGAATTCGCCTCGCAGCTGGCCCAGTTCACCAGCCTCGAGCGCATGCAGAACATCGAAACCATCCTGCAGGGGCAGACTGACGCGACCTCCCTGAGCACGCTGGCGATGAAAGCAGACCTCGGCGCATCGTTCATCGGTCGCAACGTGATCGCAGGTGGCAACTCGCTCGAGGTCACGAGCGGCGCTCCCGCGACAGTCACGGTCAATGTGAGCGGCACCGGCGGCAAGACGACGCTCCAGGTGTTCGACGCCTCGGGCCGGGAAGTCAGCAAGCAGGATCTGGGCTTCCGCAACGGCGGGCGCCAGACACTCACGGCCGGTACGCTGCCGACGGGTGAGTACACCTACAAGGTCTCGGTCACCGACGCGGCGGGCGCCGATGTCGCCGTCCAGACGTATACCTCCGGAATCATCGATGGGGTCTCCTTCCAGGGTGGCACCGTCGTGCTGCGTTCCGGCAAGCTCACCTTTCCGCTGGACAATGTGGTCGAAGTGGAACGCGCGCCCGCAGGCGCGGCGGCCATGGCTGCGGTAGCCAGGGCTCGAATCCTTCCCATCAACGTGGAGTCGCTCCTGCCATGATGCGGTCGCTCTTTGCCGGCGTCTCCGGTCTGCGCAATCACCAGACCCGGATGGACGTGATCGGCAACAACATCGCCAACGTCAACACCGTGGCGTACAAGTCGTCCCGGGTGACATTCGCCGAGGCGTTTGCCCAGTTGCTGCAGGGCGCCTCCCGTCCGCCCGGTGATCAGGGCGGCATCAACCCCATCCAGATCGGGCTGGGATCCAAGATCGGGTCGATCGACCAGAACTTCTCCCAGGGGAACCTCGAGTCGACCGGGCAGAACACCGACCTCGCCATCCAGGGCGACGGACTGTTCGTGCTGAGCGACGGCAATCGCAGCTACTACACCCGCGCGGGCAACTTCCAGCTCGACGCGAACGGGCGCATGGTGTCGCCGGCCAACGGCTTCAAGGTGCAGGGGATCAACGCCGACTCGAACGGTGTGCTCTCGACCGGGTCCGCCGTGCAGGACATCGCGCTGCCGTTCGGCAAGAAGAGCCCGGCGCAGGCGACCTCATCGGTCACGCTGACGGGCAACCTCGACGCCCGGGCCAAGCCGCTGGGAACGATCCTGGCGACGCAGGGCAGGGTGTACGGTGTCGAGCAGTCCACCAGCAACGGTGGCGCCGGATCCGACATGAGTGGCCTGTACGCCAAGGGCGCCACCAACGGGTCGATCTTCGGGATGGTGCCGGACAGCACGACCGTGACGATCACCGATGGGACCAATACCCAGACCTACACCTATGTGAAGGCAGACACGGGGGTGGGCACGTTCGACTTCCACAGCCTCAGCGATCTCGTGGCCGAGGTGAACAACACCTTCGGGGCCAGCGGCACTAACACGATGAGCCTGGCCCAGAACAACGCCACCGGGGCCCTCACGTTCACTGCGATCGCCGGCGTGAACATCGATATCACCAGTTCCAACCCCGCGCTGATCAAGGCGCTGGGATCGGCCAACGGGGTTCTGGCGGCCGCGGGCACCGCCTCCACCGATGAGTTCAGTCATATCGCCGAGTCGACGGATCTCGTGACCAGTCTGAGGAACGGCAGTGGCCAGAGTCTCGGCCTGCTGGCGGGCAACACTATCCTGATTGACGGGAACAAGGGCGGCACCGCGGTGACCTCCGGCAGCGTGGCGATCGGCGCCGGGACCACTTACGGGCAGCTGCTGGCCGGCATCGATACCACGATGAACATCGCCAACATCACCGGGTCGGCGATCGATCCTACGACTGGGTCGCTGAGCATCACCGGCGACGGCGGTACCAGCAACGCACTGACCGGGCTCAATATCCGCTCCGCCGCCCCTGGCGCCACGAACTTCAATGCCGTCTTCGACAGCCGGGCCGGCAATTACATCGAACGCCAGGCGGCAACTGATGTGACCCACCAGGCCGCGATCACGGTGTACGACTCGATCGGCACGCCGATCAGCCTGACGATGACATTCACGAAGGACCCGACCGCGCCGAACCGCTGGACCTGGGATGCGAGTGTTCCCGCCCCTGCGGCCGTCACCGGTGGTGGGAGCGGCTTCGTCACCTTCGACAGCGATGGGCGGCTCGAGACGTTCGCCTATAATGGTGGCGGCAGCAGCCTGCAATTCGATCCCGGCAGCGGCGCCACGGCGCCAGTCGACATCCAGCTCGACACCGGCCTCCTGGGCGACATCAACGGGCTGTCGCAGTTCGCCAGCGCATCGAATGCCGTCGCCAGCAGCCAGGACGGCTACCCGATGGGCAACCTGCAGGATATCAGCGTCGACAGCCGCGGGGTCATCACCGGCTACTTCACCAACGGCGTCAACCAGACGCTGGCGCAGATCTCCATGGCCTCGTTCAACAATCCGAGCGGGCTCCTGCGGCAGGGCAATAACATGTACGCCGAGTCGGCCAACTCCGGCAGCGCAATCGTCGGGTTCTCCGGCACGAGCAATCAGTCCACCATCACGCCGGGCGCGCTGGAAAGCTCGAACGTGGACCTGTCGGAGGAGTTCACCAACATGATTATCGCGCAGCGCGGCTTCCAGGCCAACGCCCGCGTAATCACGACGGCGGACGAGATGCTGACGGAGCTGGTGAATCTGAAGCGGTAGTCGTAGGTGACAGCGAGTAGGGAGCAGGCATTCGTCAGCTGCTGAGTCAGGCCGGCCATCCGTGCATCACGGGGGTCGGCCTTTCTCCTGCCCCGGCAACTCCCGACCACGACCTCGGCAGTTCTTTCCTCATTTTCCCCGCGGTTCTCCGCTCCCATCTGATAGCTCAAGCAATACCAATCATTTAGGAATAGGGAAGGACATGGTACGCGCGTTGCCTTTCCCTCCGGCGTGCAGGTCAGGTTGACCATCCCAGGAGACAATCGCTGATGTCAGAGACAGCAGCTGCGACCGCGGGCGCTGAAGCTGTGGCGCCGGCCGGTGGCAAGAAAGCCGGGCTCGTGATCGGGCTGACGCTGGCCGGGGCACTCGCCGGCGGGCTGGCGGCGAGCCTGTTGGTCGCCCCGAAGATCATTGCCCGCAACGCACCGCCCGCCGGAGCCACGACCGACAGCGCCCCCGCCGGAGGTCATGAAGGCGGTGAGGAGCACGGGGGCGGGGGCGCCGAGGCAGGGGAGGGCGAGAAGAAGCTGATCGAGTTGCCGAACATCGTGGTGAATCCGGCGGGCTCCCAGGGGAGTCGCTTCCTGATGGCGACGGTCGCCGTGACGGTGGCGGACGACGAGGCGGAGAAGGTGCTGCGGGCGCATGAGGTGGAGTTCAAGGACAAGGTCGTCACGATCCTCGAAGCACTGACGATGGCGCAGCTCTCCGCGCCGGGTGCGCGGGATGCCCTCAAGGTGAAGATCGCGGCCGCCGCCGGCACGATCATCGGCTCCAAGGTGCCCGTGAAGGTGTTCCTGCCACAGTTCGTCATCCAGTGAGATTCTGATGGCCGACGTCTTCTCCCAGCAGGACATCGATTCGCTGCTCAAGGGCGCCGCTCCAGCGGGGGCGCACCAGGCCGCGGTCGAAATCATTCCCTACAACTTCCTCCGCCCGCCGCGGATCGCGAAGGACCGCCAGGCGCTGCTCAACGGCATCTACCAGCGGATCGCGGTCTCATTGCAGGCGATGTTCTCCTCCCGGCTGCGGACCTCGGTGGATGTCACACTCGGCAGCGTGGAACAGGCGACGTTCGCCGAATTCATCTTCTCCCTTGCGACGCCGTGTGCGGCATACGTCTACCAGCTCGGTGATCGCGTCGGCGGGCAGGGCGTGCTCGATCTCGGCTCGGACTTCTCCTACTACCTGATCGACCGGATGTTCGGCGGGCCGGGTGAGGCCACGGACATGAAGCGCGCTCTGACGCTGCTGGAACGCGGCGTCGTGCGCGGGGTGGCCGAAAAGATCTGGAGCATCGCCGCTGATGCCTGGGCCGATCATCTCACCTTTGCGCCGGCGTACGGCGGATTCGAATCGTCGCCCGACGCGCTGCAGGTGGCCAACCGCGAGGACAATGTCCTCGTCGCCAACATCGAAGTGCGGGCCGGCAGTTTCAGCGGCCTCATGACGATGTGCATCCCGCTGCTCACCCTCGAGGGATTCCTCCAGGAAAAGCCGACCCGCCACTCCCACGCCGTCCGTGCCTCGGCCGGCGAGCGCGAAGTGACCCGGGGCATTCTCGAGCAGGCGTTGCGTGGCGCCAGGCTCGACGTGCGCGCCCGGTTCCCGCTGTTCCAGCTCAGGGCACGCGAGGTAGGTCAGCTCGAAGTGGGTCAGGTGATTCACACGGGACATCCGTCGGATGTGCCGGTGGAGCTGCTGGTACGTGGGCAGCGCCGGGTGCTTGGTACGCTGGGGCAGAGTCGGAAGTACGTCGGATTGCGCGTCACGCATTTCCTCAACAGCCAGCGGTCCGAGGGACTTCCCCGGATTGTGCGCGGCAGGGTGCTCTAGACCATGGATCAGAGTGAGATCGATCGCCTGACGGGCAAAGGCCCGTCCGCCTCCGAGCCGCCCCGTGCGGCAGACCTGTCAGAACTGCCGCCGATCGCTGCCGCGATGCGGGGCGCCGTCGGTGCCACCTCCGGATCATTGGAGACGCTGCTGGACGTCTCCCTGCCGGTGGCCATCGAGTTCGGCCGCACTCACATGACCGTGCAGGAAGTGCTCGAACTGGGCAGCGGCTCCGTGATCCAGCTGGACCGGATGGTCGGCGAACCGATCGATATCTACATCTCCGATCGCAAGCTGGCCGAGGGCGAGGTCGTCGTCATCGGAGAGCACTTCGGCGTCCGCATCACCCGTATCATCGCGACGGCGGAAACCGTCGGTGCCGGGCGGGAGAACGGCTGATGCTGCCTGCCGTCAGCTCGCTGCTGATCACGCTGGGCGCGCTCGGGGGCGGGCTCTGGCTGCTGCGGCGCTTCGTGCCAGGGGCCCGTGGGGGGGCGGTCACGATTCCGCTCGTGGTGCTCCGCCGGGTGGCCACCGGTCCGAAGCATGGCGTGGCGCTGCTGCAGGTGGGCGGGCGCGTGCTGCTGGTATCGCTGGCGGATGACGGCGCGCGACTGCTGACCGAGATCGACGGGGATGATCGCACACTGGCGCTTGCCTCCACCGGTGGCGAACCGGGTCCGGCGGCACCGCCCGCGGTCTTCCGCCTTCCCATGCGCCGGCCGGCCATGTTGCGCTGGCTCCTCGTCGCCCTGCTGCTGCTGGGCCTCCCTGCAGTGCTGCCGGCCCAGGCGGCGCCGCATTCCGCCGCCTCCATTGCGGCGGGTGCGGTCCAGGCTCCGACCCCCCCGAGGGTCACCGTCACGATCGGTCAGGGGAGCGAGCAGCTGCAGCTCTCCGGTGCGGTCGGCATCGTGGTCTTCATGGGAGCGATGACCCTGCTCCCCGCCATGTTCCTGCTGATGACCAGCTTCACCCGGATCCTGATCGTGCTGCACTTCGTGCGCACCGCCATCGGGACGCAGACGGCGCCGCCGGGCCAGCTCCTCGTCGCCCTCGCGGTTCTCCTCACTGGCGTCGTGATGCACCCGGTCATGGAGCAGGCCAACACCGAGGCGCTGCAGCCCTACCTCTCCGGCCAGATCTCGCAGGCCGACGCGTATCAGAAGGCGCTGCTCCCGATGCGCCACTTCATGCTCGCCAACACCCGGGAGAAGGACCTCGGCGTCTTTGCGGAGCTGACCGGTCAGGAGGATGCCGACAGTCTCGAGGTCCTGCCGACCCTGACGATCACCGGGGCGTTCGTGACCAGCGAGCTGCGCACCGCCTTTCAGATGGGCTTCGTGATCTTCCTCCCGTTCGTGGTCGTGGACCTGATCGTCGCCTCGGTGCTCATGAGCATGGGCATGTTCATGCTGCCGCCGGTCATGATCTCCCTGCCGTTCAAGCTGATGCTCTTCGTCCTGGCCGATGGCTGGACCCTCGTGGTGCAGCGACTCGTCACCAGCTTCCAGGTCTGACGCCGTGTCCTCCGGACTCGCCATCGAGCTGATGAACCACGCCGTCATGCTGGCGTTGATGGTCGCGGCCCCGCTGCTGGTGACGGCGCTGCTGGTGGGCGTGCTGATCAGCCTGATCCAGGCCCTCACGCAGATCCAGGAGCAGACCCTCACCTTCATCCCCAAGCTGGTCGCGCTGGCCATCGTGTTCCTCATCGCCATGCCGTGGATGGTGCGCCAGCTGGTGGACTTCCTGGCGCAGTCGATTGATTCGCTCCCGGGGATGGTCGGATGAACCCGACGGGCGTGTTCCAGCTCATCGGCCTGCAGGACTGGCCGACGTTCGTGCTGATCAGCGCCCGGGTGTCGGGTCTCTTCTTTGCCGCCCCGCTCTGGTCGATGCCGGAACTGCCACGGACGGTGCGCGGGGCGCTCGCCGTGCTGCTCTCGATCATTCTGTTGCCGGTGGTCGCGCGGCCCGAACCGCTGCCGGACGACATGCTGGCGATGGCCGTGATCCTGGCCGGTGAGACGCTGCTTGGGATCGCCATCGGACTGACCGGCGCGCTGCTCATGCACGGCATCGTGGTGGCCGGCGAAGTCGCCTCGCTGCAGATGGGCCTCTCGCTTGGGCAGGCGCTCGGCTCGCTGCCGGAAGGCGCCACGGTGGGTGTCGGTCAGCTCAAGGGCTACTTCGCGATGGCGATCTACCTGAGCGTCGGGGGGCACCTGATGCTGTACCAGGGGCTTGCCGGCAGTTTCGCCACGGTGGCGCCTGGTCGGGCATGGGAAGGCATCGCCGGGGGGAGAGCCGTCGTCGACATGACGGGCATGATCTTCACGACCGCGGTGCAGGCCGCCGCGCCGATCATTGTCGCGCTCATCCTGACCAATCTCGCCCTGGCGATCGTCGGCAAGGCCGTGCCCCAGCTCAACGTGATGATGCTCTCGTTTCCGGTCACGATCTCCGTCGGGCTGATCGCCCTCGGAGCCTCGCTGCCGTTCATGGCCACGTACTTCACCGGAGCGGTCGAGGGACTGCCCGGGATGCTGGGCCAGACGATCAACGCCTTCAGCCCCGTGCCGAGGTAGATCATGGCCGAAGCTGACGGTCAGGAAAAGACAGAGAGCGCCACACCGCGCAAGCGGGAGGAGGCAGCTCGCGAGGGGCGAGTCCCGCGGAGCGCCGAGCTTTCCGCGGCGACGCTCCTGCTGGCCGGGACGGCCACCCTGGCTCTCACGGCGGGCGGCACGATCGCCCACCATGCTGTTGACCTGGTGCATATGGGCCAGGGCTGGCTTCTCGCCACGCCGCTAACCGACCGCGATGCGGTGTCCATGATGCAGCAGGTGGGGCGCACGACCCTGCTCGCGCTGACGCCGTTCTTCCTCGGCGTCGTTGCCGTGACGCTCCTGGTCAACACGGTCCAGGCCCGCGGCGTGATCTCGTTCGAGCCGTTGTCGCTCAAGCTGTCCCATATCGATCCGATCGCCGGGCTGGGGCGGATCGTGAGCCTCGACGCGGTGGTCAATCTGCTGAAGGCGATGATCAAGCTGGTCATCATCGCCTTTGTGGCCTGGAAGGTGTTCAGCGGCGCGTGGACCCAGATCCTGACCACGAGCGGGGCGTCGGTGCCCGCCATTCTGGGAGTCACCGTCGGCCTGATGATCAAGTTCACCCTGCTGGTGGGGTTGGTCTTCCTGGCCATCGCGCTGTTCGACTACGGCTACCAGGTCTGGCAGTTCGAGAAGCAGCTGCGGATGAGCAAGCAGGAAGTCACCCAGGAGCATCGGGAGACCGAAGGCGATCCAGCGGTGAAGGGGCGGATCCGTCAGCTCCAGCGGACCATGGCGCGCAAGCGGATGCTGACCAAGGTCGCCACCGCCGATGTCGTCGTCACCAACCCGACCCACATCGCCGTCGCGCTCAAGTACGATCCGCTCATTTCCGCCGCGCCCGTCGTCCTCGCCATGGGGGAGCGGCTGCTGGCCCAGCGCATCAAGGACATCGCGCGGCGGGCCGGCGTGCCGATCATCGAGAACAAGCCGCTGGCGCGCGCCCTGCTCGCCTCGGCCAAGGTGGGCAGTCCGATTCCGCCGGCCCTGTATATCGCCGTCGCCGAAATCATCGCCTTCGTGTTCCGGAAGAAGGGCAGCCAGCTGCCGGTGCGGAGGGGTAGATGACCACTCCGGCTGCTGCGGTGGGCGCGATGCCCGGCACGGGCGCGGGACATGTCGGCGGGGCGGAGCGGTCGCGGGTGGCCCGCAAGGGCGGGTCGGCTGCCGCCGAGGCGATGCTGCAACGCTACGGGGGGAGTGCGGAGACCTGGCTCGCGCTGGCGGTCGTCGTCATCGTGGCGCTGCTGATCGTGCCACTGCCGCCGGTGCTGCTCGATGTGCTGCTGGCGATGAGTCTCGCCATCTCGATCCTGGTCCTGCTGGTCACGCTGTCGGTCTCCGATCCGCTCGAGTTCAGCATCTTCCCCAGCCTGCTGCTGCTGGTGACGCTGCTCCGGCTCGGCCTCAACGTCAATTCCACCCGCCTGATTCTGAGCGAAGGTCACGCCGGCGAGGTCATCGCCGCCTTCGGCAACGCGGTGATCGGCGGCAATTACGTCGTCGGGCTCGTGATCTTCCTGATCCTGATCGTGATCAACTTCATGGTGATCACCAAGGGCGCCGGCCGGATCGCGGAAGTGGCGGCTCGCTTCACCCTCGACGCCATGCCCGGTCGCCAGATGGCGATCGATGCCGACCTTGGCGCCGGCCTGATTGATGAGGCCGAGGCGCGCCGGCGCCGCCAGGAGATCCAGCGGTACGCCGATTTCTTCGGCTCCATGGATGGTGCGGCAAAGTTCGTGCGAGGGGATGCCATCGCCGGCCTGCTGATTACCGGAATCAATCTGATCGGCGGGTTCATTATCGGTGTCACCCAGCAGGGGATGAGCGCCTCGGAGGCGCTGGGCACCTTCACCAGCCTCACCGTCGGCGACGGCCTGGTCACCCAGATTCCTGCGCTGATCGTCAGCACCGCCGCCGGCATCATTGTGACCTACGGGGCCAACAGCCCGGCGATGGGTCCGACGATCGCCCTCCAGCTGACCCGCCACCAGAACGCCCTGTGGATGGCCGCGGCCATCACCGGCCTGCTCGGCCTGATGCCCGGATTCCCCCTGCTGCCCTTCCTGGTGCTTTCGATCATGCTGGCCAGCATTGCGTGGGTGGTGCGCGGCCAGCAGGATCGGGCTCGGGTACCGGCCGCCGTGGTCCAGACCAAAGCGGCCTCGAAGCCCGAGGGTGCGCCCATCAAGGATCTCATGCAGGTGGAGCCGCTGGAGCTGGAGGTGGGGTACGCGCTGGTCCCGCTGGTGGACGAGAGCCAGAAGGGCGATCTGCTCCAGCGCATCGGATTGATGCGCAAGCAGCTTGCGCTGGAGATGGGCATCATCGTGCCGCCGGCCCGCATCCGCGACAACATCCAGCTCCCCGCGACGGAATACGCCATCAAGCTTCGGGGAGTGCGTGTGGCATCTGGCGAAATCCTGCCACGCTATCTGCTGGCGCTCGACGCCGCCGGCGTCGCGGCACCGATCGACGGGATTCGTACCACTGATCCGAGTTTCGGGCTCGCGGCCGTCTGGATCACCCCGGATCGCCGCGCCGAGGCCGAGGCCAACGGCTACAGCGTGGTCGAGCCGCAGACCGTGCTGTCGACCCACCTGATGGAAACCATCAAGCGCCACTCGGCCGAGCTGTTGAGCCGGCAGAACGTGCGGGAGCTGCTTGATGCGCTCAAGGAGACCCATCCCGCCCTGGTCGACGACACCGTTCCCGGCAAGCTCTCCCTCGGGACCGTGCACCGGGTGCTGCAGCGGCTGCTGCGTGAGGGCATTCCGGTGCGCGATCTGGCACTGGTGCTTGAGACGCTCGCCGATGCGGCGGAGGTCACCAAGGACCCGGAGGCGCTGGCGGAACAGGTCCGGCGCTCGCTCAGCTCCGTGCTGGTGCAGATGTATGACGAAGGCGACGGCAGCATCAGCGGCATCACCATGGGCCCGCGGCTGGAGGCGGCGCTGATGGGGCTCTTCAGCCCGCGTCCCGCCCGCGAAGGCGCCCGCGGCATCGAGCCGGAGGAACTCACCTCGGCGCTGCGTCAGCTCAATGATCTGATGACGCTCCATCGACGTGATGGACAGTACCGGCCCCTGATCACTCCGCCCGCGCTGCGGGTCGGGGTGCGGCGACTGGTCGAACCTGTAATGCCGTTCCTGCCGGTTCTCTCGCTGGGTGAACTGCCGGCCCAGACCCCGATTCAGAGCCTTGCCACCTGGGAGCTGTCCCGTGCCGCTTGAATCCTTCATCGGTCCCGCGGTTGATGCGCTGCTGGTGCGCGCCTGCGAGGCCCTCGGCGACGACGCCGAGATCATCGCGGTGCGGACCCTGCACACCGCTGACGGCAAGACCGCCTATCAGGTCCTGGCCGGCGATGCCGACAGCGCTGCCGATGAGCGCCGCCGCATGACCCCCGACGGTGGCAGTCACCCGCTGCTCAAGAGCAGCCCGGGTCCGGAGGATCTCGCGCGGACCGAGGACCACGCTGCCACGCCACGGGTGATCGCCTTTGTCGGCCCGACCGGCGTCGGCAAGACAACGACCATCGCCAAGCTCGCCACGCATGCCGAATTCTTCCACGGCCGGCGCATCGGCTTTCTCTGCCTCGACACCTACCGGGTCGGTGCGGTGGAGCAGATCCGTACCTATGCCGAGATCGCCGGATTGCCCTGCGAGGTCATTTACGAGGCCTCCGACCTTCCCGCCGCGCTGCGCCGGCTGACGGATCGCGAGCTGATCTTCGTCGATACCCCCGGACGCGGGCCCCGGCTGCAGTCCGACACCGCGCAGATCCGGCAATGGCTCGCCCAGCTCGCGCCGCATGAGGTCCATCTCGTCCTGCCCTCGGGCCTCCAGCCGGGCCTGGTGCGCCGGACGATCGAGGCCTTCCGGCCCCAGGGCATCACTCATCTGCTGGCCACGAAGCTCGATGAGGCCCCGGAAGACTGGACCCTGTTTGATATCGCCGCCGAACTGCGGCTGCCGATGCGCTGGCTGTCCGATGGCCAGGAGGTGCCGCGTGACCTCAAGGCCGCCGCGCCGAGGCTGATTGCCTCCGTCGCCGCGATCCGGGTGAACTCCTCCACGCCCACCGAGCTACTCGCATGAGAGACCAGGCCGCGATTCTGCGCGCGATGATGTCCGAGCGCCGCCCGGCCCGGTCGGAATCGTCCGGCCCCCCGACGCTGGTGGTCGGCAGCGGCAAGGGCGGAGTGGGCAAGTCCGTCGTGTCGGTGTTGCTGGCGCAGCGACTGGCCGCCGAGGGTCGCCGGGTGCTGCTGGTCGACGGTACCCAGAACATGGGCAATCTCCACGTGCTGCTGGGCGTCCAGCGGACCCACCGGCTGGAGCACCTGCTGGCCGATGCCGTGCAGCCGAAGGACCTGCTGATGCCGGTGAGCGAGCAGCTCATGCTGCTGCCGGCGGACAGCGGGGACGAGGGCCTGTACGCCCTCGCCGCCGTGGACCGGGCCCGGCTGCATCACCGGCTGAGCGCGCTGTATGACGATTTCGATGCCGTGATCATCGACGCCGGCCCGGGCCTCGAGAGCGTGGTGCGCGTCGCCACCATGGGGGCCACCCGGCTGGTGGTGGTCACCGTCCCCGAGCCGGCCGCCCTCACCGACGCCTACGCGACCATCAAGATCGTGCACCTGCAGGTCAGTGACCTGCCGATCGACATCATCGTCAACCGGGTCATCGAACCGAATGACGGTCCCGAGACCTTCGAACGCCTGGCCACGGCAACGGAACGGTTTCTCCATCGCGAGCTGCGCTATCTCGGGGTGCTCGCCGAGGACGATGCGATTCGCCATGCCGTCCGGCTGCCGGGCCGCCTGGCCAGCGGGCTCGAACCCGGCCCCAACCACGACCGGATCACGCAGGTACTCGAACGACTGGATCTCCCTCTGGCTGCGAGGGCGATGTGATGAACGACTCGGACGAAGGAACCACCATGACCACCATGACCTCCACGACGCCCGCCACGATAACCGACGCGCTGTGGCAGCGCTACCGCTCCACCGGGGACCCCGAGGCGCGCTCGCTGCTGCTCGACCGCTACCTCGGCCTGGTGCATCACGTCGCCCGGCAGATTGCCGCGCGGGTGGCGGATGTGGTGGAGGTGGATGATCTCGTGAGTGCGGGGACGCTCGGGCTGGTGCAGGCCCTCGAGTGTTTCGATCTCTCGCGCGGTCTCGCCTTCAGTACCTACGCCATGCGCCGTATTCGGGGCTCGATTCTCGATGAGCTGCGCAGCCGCGACTGGGTTCCGCGCTCCGTCCGCGCCAAGGGACGGCAGATGGCGACCGTCGTCGCGGCGCTCCAGGGGCGGTTGGGGCGCACGCCGGAGCCGCAGGAAGTGGCCGGCGCGCTGTCGCTCGACATGCCGACCTACTGGCGCTGGAAGGAGGAGGTGGATGGCGCGGTGCTGGTGTCGCTCGATGGGGCGGTAACCTCGGATCATCACGAGTCCGCGTCGCTGGAAGAGACCCTGGCCGACCAGACCATCCCGCTCCCCGGGGCGGGGCTCAGCCAGGAGGAGACCGTCGCCACCCTCCGGCTCGCCATCGGCATGCTGCCGCCAAAGGAGCGCACCGTGCTGGCGCTCTACTACTACGAAGAGCTGAACCTGCGGCAGATCGCCGAAGTGCTGCACGTGACCGAGTCACGGGTGTCGCAGATCCGGACCCAGGCCCTCAAACGACTGCGCCAGCGGATGGCGCCAACCCAGGAGGGAACATGAACTCGCGCCTGTATCGCGTCATCGCCGGCTTCCTGTGCGTCTTCGTGATCATCTCGGTGGCGCCGAGGGTGCCCCAGCTGATCGAAGCTGCCGGCTCGTCGACCTTCTGGCCAGCCGCAGGCGCGATGATCGCCGCCATCCCGGATCAGGCAATGGATCTGTCCATGGCAGTGATCGCAGGCATCTCACTGCCGCAGATCGTGGTGCTGCCCGGAATGCCGCCGTTTCTGGTCGAGGGCGACGGCCTCCTGCCGCTCGCGCTGGCCGTCGCGCTCACGCTGGTGCTGGTGGTCAGCCTGACGCGACGGCACGTGATTCATCGGCTGGAGGCGCCGGCGACAACGGCACGTCACGCCCGCGGACTCGCCGTGGCGAGGGCAAGCGATCGCATCGTGGCCCGTCCCAGGAAGGACGACTCGCTCGGTGCGAGGATTCGGCAGGCGGCGCTGCAGGGCGAACGGTCCTCCGCCCTGGCGCGTCGCTTTGGCCTCTCCCAGGATGCGATCCGCGTCGCGACCGGTCGGCGACCGACCATGGGCACCACTGTCGGTGACAAGAAGCTCCGGCATCGGCCGCGCGCGTCGGTCGTGCTGCCGGCGGCGCCCACCACACGGCTGAAGCCCGTTGCCGCCCGGGCCAACAGCTGAGCGACAGGCACCCGGAAGACCGGCGCGTGGGGGTGTGGTCACGGTCCCGCCGACCGGACCTGCCGCCCTGATGGGCAACTCTTTCCGGAGCGGGGCCAGCCCGGCAGAATCGGCCCCCGCAGGCGGAATCGCCTCGACAACGCGAAGTACTTGCTCGGCAGGCGCTTACCGCGCAGGGGCAGGGAATCAACGGGAGGCATAGCGATTGCCTTCTCCAGCAGGAACGGGGAGAACTGGTATGGGACTCAAGGCGATTCGGAGCACCGCGCAGACGCTCAGCTACTACACCCGGCTGCAGGCGCTCACGGCGAACAACCTGGCGAACAGCGACACCGAGGCCTTCAAGGCCGACGTGATGGCGGGTCACCGTATCGGCGACGCGACCTGGCCGGTGCCGGTGCAGCAGACGGACCTGACGCAGGGAGCGCTCACCCCGACCGGGCGGCAATTGGATATCGCGCTGGACGGCCCCGGATTCCTGGTGCTGCAGACGCCCAACGGCGAACGGCTCACCCGCAGCGGCTCGCTGGCGCTCGATGGGGCCAATCGTCTCGCCGACCGGCACGGGAACCTGGTGCTGGGAGAGAACGGTCCGATCGCCATCCCCATCCGCTACGGCACACTGGAATTCCAGGCCAGCGGCGATGTCGTGGTCGACGGGACCCGCCTTGATCGGCTGCGGCTCGAGACGGTGGACGATCCGCGCACACTCCGGAAGGAAGGCGCGGGGAACTTCACCACGACCAGCGCCACGGTCCCGGTCGACGTCACCGGCACCGTGCTGCGCCAGGGATCCACCGAGGACAGTAACCAGGACACCCTGCACGGCATCGTGGATCTGGTCACGATCCAGCGGGCCTACGCCGCCAACGTCGACTCCCTCAAGGCGCTCGACAGCGTGCTGGGCAACGTGGTCAATGAGGTAGGCAAGGTCGGCTGACCGCTGACGGCTGACGGCTGATGGCTGACGGCTCATCGTACTTGAGAGGAGACTGCACCCCATGAACCCAGGACTTCGCGCCTCCGCCAGCGGCATGCGCGCCCAGCAGACCCGGATTGACGCGATCGCCAACAACCTGGCGAACGTCAACACCACCGCGTTCAAGCGGAGCCGGACCAACTTCGAAGACATGCTCTACGAGACGCTGCAGGGCGCCCAGCTGGTGCACTACGAGGGAACCGACACGCTGGCGCCGGTGCAGATCGGCCGCGGCGTGCGGCTGGCCGACATCCAGCGGATCCATACCCAGGGCGCGTTCGAGCGGACCGACAATCCTTTCGACCTGGCCATCGAGGGCGAGGGATTCTTCCAGGTCCAGCTCCCCAATGGCAGCCTTGCCTATACCCGGGATGGCACCTTTGGCCGCGCGGCGGATACTGGCGCCCTCGTCACCCATGCCGGCTACCTGCTCTCACCTGAAATCACCATTCCCGCCGACGCCACCCAGATCGGTGTCTCCCCGACGGGGCAGGTCAGCGCCATCCTCGGCAGCACCGGGGAGCAGGTGGAACTCGGTCAGATCGAGCTGGCGCGCTTCGCCAACCCGACCGGGCTGCTGAGCCTCGGTGGCAACAACTATGCGGCCAGCCCCGCCTCGGGCGACGCCATGAGCGGTCTCCCCGGCGAAGATGGCTTCGGCCAGGTGGTGCAGGGGACGCTGGAAGCCTCCAACGTCGAGATCGTGCAGGAGATGGTCGACATGATCACGGCCCAGCGGGCCTATGAGGTCAACTCGAAGGCGATCAAGACCGCCGCAGAGATGATCCAGACCGTGACCAATGAGCTCATCCGTTAGGCGCGTCGTGTCCGCCCTCTCCCTCCTGACCGCCTTGACGGCGCCGCTCCGCGCCCAGGCGCCGGCGCGGCTCACCGCCGCCGATGGCGACGTCTCCACCCGCTTGGCCGCGCGGGTGGCGGCCGAAGTGGGGCGGACGTGGGGGGAAGACGCCGCAGGCATGGTGCTGAGTTTCGGGACCGGATCCCTGGCTGGGGTGCCGGACTCCACCTCATTCCGGCTGCTCGGTGCGGGCGAGAACGGCTGGTTCGCCCTGGTCGCGGAGCCGGTGGGCCGTCCGCCGGTCGCGCTTCGACTCCGGGCCGGCCGCACCGTCACGCGTCAGGTGGCGAGTCGTGCGCTGCGGGCCGGCATGCGGCTCGCGCCCGGCGACATCCGCGCGGAGCCGCACCTCAGGTGGGGGCCACCCCCGGCAGACAGCGTCGTCCCGGCCGCTGAGGGCTGGGTAGTGCGACGCACCCTCGGTCCCGGTACACCGCTTGACCCCGCGCATGTCGCTCCGCCGCCGCTGATCGAGACGGGGCAGCCGGTGCGCATTCTCTGGCACCAGGGCGCCGTGTCGATCGCGCTGGAGGGTACCGCGCTGAACGATGCAGCGATGGGAGAGTCGGTCCGGGTCCGTACCGGTGGTCGTACCGGTGTGGTGCGCGGACTCGTCACCGCTTCTGGTGAAGCAAGGATGCCCTGATGTTCATGACTCCAGTTCGATCCGCCCTCCTGGTGCTCGCGCTGCTCTCCACGTGCGGTGCGACGCTCGTGGCCCAGGCAACGCCGGCACCGGCCGCACCCGCTGCCTCACAGGCTCCGGCACCAGCCACCTCGCCGGCGGTCCAGACCGGCCCCACCACGAGCCGCGCCGGGTGGTTCAGTGACAAGCGTCCGATGCGTATCGGCGATCTCGTCACGATCGTGGTGGATGAAGCCGTCAACTCGCGGGAACGTCAGACCCGCAACGCCTCGGCCAAACGCTCGCAGCAAATGGGGCTCAATTTGAATGTGGGCGCGGTGGCCATCGGTCCCAAGAAGGGATTCGAAAGCGGCGTGGCCAACGACGATCGCAGCGTCGGGGAGGCGAATCGCGCCGGCGATCTCACCGCGACGATCAGTGTGCGGGTGGTTTCCATTGAGCCAAGCGGGATCGCGCATCTGAAGGGCGAGAAGACCATTGGCGTCGATGGCCGCAATCAGGTCATCACCGTCGAAGGTGTCATCCGGCCGGAGGACCTTTCGGCCCAGAATACCGTCTCCTCTGCCCGGATCGCCGAATCGGTGATCAGCTACAAGGGGAAGAAGATCGGGCCGGCCAAGGGCATCCTCGGCAGCATTCTCTCCATCTTCTGGCCATGACACATACGACGGTGCGACGACTCGGCAGGCACGCGGCACGGTGGCTCGTCCCGACCGCCCTCCTTCTGGTCTTTCTCGCGACATTCCTCGCCGCGCAGGCGACGCAGCGGGTGGGCGACCTCACCCAGCCGGCCGGCGTGGTTCCCCGGCGGTTGATCGGGTACGGCATCGTGGTGGGGCTGGACGGGACGGGCGACAAGTCGTTCGGCTCGGCCAACGGCGGGACCCAGACGGTCCGCTCGATCGCCAATGCCCTCCGGCGATTCGGACTCGAGGTGCCGGCCGAACGATTGCGCCCGCGCAACGTGGCGGCGGTGATCATCACCGCGGAAGCGTCGCCCTACCTCCGCGCTGGCGGGCGGTTCGAAGTGCAGGTCAGTTCGATCGGCGATGCGACCAGTCTGCGCGGGGGGGTGCTGTGGACGACTCCGCTCGTGACCGACATCGATCAGTCCCCGGTCGGGACCGCGCAGGGACCGCTGCTCCTCGCCGATGAAGATGTCCGGCAGGCGAGCCGACGGGGCAACTCGGCGAGGATTCCCGCTGGCGGTGTGCTCGAAGTCGAGCCAACCCAGCTCGCCGCACTTACCCCGCGGCTCCTGCTCCGCTCGCCGGGGCTGGCGGTGGCGCAACGCGTGGCACAGGCCATCAACGCCGCCCTGGGCGACAGCACGGTGGCCAGGGTGGAGGATCCCGGCGCGATTGTCCTCAACCCCGGGACTCGCGGCGCCGATAACCTGATTGGACTCCTCGCCATCGTGGACACCATCGCGGTCCGAATGGCCCCCGAAGCGCGCATCGTCATCGATGCCCGGAGCGGGACCGTGGTGACCGGCGGCACCGTGCGGGTCGGGGCGGCCACCGTGAGTCACCATGGATACACCCTCCGAATCGGGGGACCGCCTGCGGGGCCTGGTGGTGCGGACTCGACGGGGGCCAGCGGACGCGGCAGCGCGACCGAGGGATTACTTGCCGTCACCGAAGGGGCCACGGTGCAGGAGGTGGCGGCGGGACTGCACGCAGCCGGTGCCCGCCCCCAGGAGATCGCGGCGATGTTCTCGGCACTGCGCGAAGTGGGCGCCCTCAGTGCAGAGCTGGTCGTCCGATGACCGGGCCCAGTGGACCGCTCCGCCGCCCCGCCGAGGCGCCTCGCGGCATGGACAAGCAACATGCCAAGCTGCACAAGGCGGCCCAGGATCTCGAAGGCATTTTCATCGGGGAACTGTTCAAGGCGATGCGTGCGACGGTGCCGGATGACGGCCTCCTGTCTCAGGCGCCAGGGCAGGACCTGTTCCAGGGTTTGATGGACGACCGCATGGCATCGCTGCAGGCCGAGCGGTCCAAGGGAGGACTGAGCGAGTCGCTGTATCGTCAGCTGAGCCGGCGTCTGCCCGATGCCAGCCAGCCCTAGGAGACGCATGACACCCCCGCACGGAAATCAGGAGTTCATCGCCGCCGAGCCGAGCACGACGGAGCGCTTCACCGATCTGGCGGACGCCCTGTTGTATGAAGCCGGTGTGATCGAGGAACTGCGTCAGGCGCTGTTGCGCCAGCGGACCGGAGTGGCGGCCGATGATGCCGACATCGTGGAAGCGGCCATTCACGCGATGGGGCGTACGCTGCTCACGCTGGACGAGGCCAAGCGCCGCAGGGCTGCGCTGACGGCACTGATCGCGGGTGGCGAGCCAGCGCCGCTCGAGCGCCTGGAAGTGATCTTCGGCGGGCATCTGCCGCGGGAGGTCGAGGAGGCTCGTACACTGGTGAAGCGCGTCGCCCTGCAGGCGGCCCAGGATGTCGCCATCAACCAGCACATCCTCAAGCGCGCGCTGGAGTCGGGCGATGTCTTTCTGCAGCGGCTCTTCTCCATGGCCGGTGACCCGGCGCCGGCGTACCACCGCGGTGAGCATGCCCTCGAGCCGGCTCCACAGAGCGGCTTGATCCTCAATCGGATGGCCTGACAATGAGCCTGACCAGCCTGCTCAGTATCGCCCGCGGTGCCCTGCTCACCCAGCAGAAGGCGATCGACGTCACCGGCCACAACATTGCCAATGCCAATACGCCGGGCTACTCCCGGCAGCGTCTCGTGCTGCATCCGGCCGAGCCGCTGCACACTCCCATCGGCCAGCTGGGTCGCGGCGTCACCGCCGCCGGCCTGCAACGGTTCCGTGACCAGTTCCTCGATGCCAGCTTCCGCCGCGAAAATGGCGACCTCGGCCGGTTCACCAGCCAGAACGACATCCTGAGCGAGATCGAGCGCGCCTTTGGTGAGCCCTCCGACAGCGGGCTCGGGGCCGGGCTCGACCAGCTCTTTGCCGCCTTCAGCGATCTCGCCAGCGACCCGGCGAGCCCCACGGCGCGGACCCTGGCTCGACAGGCGGGAGCCAGTCTTGCCCGCACCTTTCAGGATGCCGATCGACGCGTCACCGAGGCGGCCACGCTGGTGCAGGGCAAGCTGGCCGGCGCGGTGGGCGATATCAATGCGATCACCCGCCAGATCGCGCAGCTGAATACCCAGGTCCAGGGCGATTCTGCTGGCGCGCGCGAGGCGCCGGATGTGAAGGACCAGCGCGATGCGCTGGTGGACCAGCTCTCGAGCCTCGCCGGTGTCCGCGTGATTCCCCATGCCGATGGCACGATCGGCGTGCTGGTGGGTGACGCACTCATCGTTGATGGGGGCCAGGCCGCCACGCTCGAGGTGCGCGACCAGGGCAACGGCGTCTACGCCGTCGGCATCCCGAACTCGCCGCGGTCCCTCACGTTCCAGTCCGGTGAGGTCTCGGCGCTGACCGAGCTCTCCGCCACCACGCTGCCCTCGATGCGCGCTCAGCTGGATGCTCTCGCGCGTGGGGTGGTGACAGAGGTGAACACGCTGCATGCCGCGGGGCGCACCCTGACCGGGGGGACCGGCGTCAACTTCTTCGATCCCGCGGGCCTTACGGCAAGTGCAATGCAGCTCAGTCTGGATGTGCAGTTCTCGACCGACAATATCGCGGCCGGCTCCAGCGGCGCCCCTGGCGACAACAGCGTGGCCCTGGCCATTGCCGCGCTGCGAAGCAGCGGTGTCGCGTCCTTCGGCGGCCGGACGCTCGGTGAGTCGTACCAGCGGTTCGTCACGGAACTGGGCGGCCAGGTGCGCGACGCTGGCCGGCAGCAGATCGCCCAGGATGTGGTCGTCTCGCAGGCGGAGGCACTGAGGAAAAGCGTGAGCGGCGTGTCGATCGACGAGGAGATGACCTCGATCATCGCGCAGCAGAACGCGTATGCAGCGGCGGCCCGTCTGGTCAATGTGGCCGACGAAATGATGCGTGACGTACTCGCGATGGTGCGCTAGGGCAGGAAGCCCGGGAAGGCCAGGGACGTGCTGATCCTGAATCGTCGCCAGGGAGAGGCGATCATCATCGAGGGGGGCATCCGCATTGTGGTGCTCTCGAGCGATCGGCGTGGTGCGCGGATCGGCATCGAGGCGCCGGCCACGGTGAACATCCAGCGGGAAGAGCTGGTTTCGCGCATCGCGGAGGAAAACCGTCGTGCCAACGCCCGTTCCACCGGCACCGACTGGCTCACCGAGCTCCCGCTGAAAAAGCCCGCCCCTTAAGGCGACTACCCGCTATTGCTTAATCGCCCAATCGCCCAATCGCCAAATCGCCCTCCTACCCCCCACGCCTCCAGGTCGGCAGCGCCACGATAGCGGCCGTCCCTCCCCGCGGTGATGGGGCGAGGGTCAGCTCCCCCCCATGCCGTCGGGCCAGCCAGCGGGAGACCGTGAGCCCGATGCCGAGCGCGCCCGGGCGGGTCGTGACGAAGGGCTCGATGGCGGTGTCCCGCAGCTCCGCCGTCATCCCCGGGCCGTTGTCGTCAAGCCGCAGCTCGACCATGCCATCGGCCACGGCGGCCGCGAGCACCACGGCACCGTGCTGCCCATGTCCCATGGACTGCTTGGCATTCATCAACAGGCTCAGCAGCAGGTGGCGCAGCGTGGATTCCTCGCCCCGGACCGGGGGCAGCCCGCCGGGCAGGCGCAATTCGACCTCGATGGCGGGGAGGTTGCGCTGATAACGTTGCAGGTCCGCCACGTACCCGAGCAGGTCCTCGACGATGACCGGAGCGGCCTCGCCACCGGTCGGGGCGTAGACTTCGCTGAAACTGCCGATCGTCTCGGTAAGGTGCTGCACCGCGTCACCGACCGCCCCGCGGAGCCGGCCCGGCTCCGAGCCGGAGAGCAGGTCGGCATGGGGATCGACCAGCAGGATGAGTGTCTGCAGCGGACCACGGAGGTCGTGCGCCATGCCCCGCGCCAGGGACGCGACGACGGCCGCGCGATCGGCGCGGATCAGGAGTTCTTCAAACTGCGGTGCGGACTGCAGGTGCTGCAGGGCGGGTACAGCGGCAGTAGTCACGGCGCTCTCCCGGGGGCGCGGAAGATTACGCCGACAGGCGCCGATCTGCAAGCTCGCCTGACGCAGGTGAACGGGCCTCCACTACTTCCGCCGGACCCAGGCGCCGTCGATGATCGGGTCGGCCAGGTGCCGGCGCTGGATGACGGTCAGCATGCTGTCGGTGATGGTGGTGCCGCGAGTCAGCAGCTTGATCCCGGAGCTGGTCAGGAGGTCGGCAGCGAGGACCATCCCCACCCGGAGCTGCTCGACGCTCATCTGGGTTCGGGTGGCCCGCCACTCCTCGATAGGGCGGTCCAGCACAACCGACTCAAGATGCACGAGGGCGAGCGGATCGTAGTGGGTTCCGGCGTAGGCCTGCAGCGATGTAATGGCGTCGGCCGGCGACTGTGCCTGGGTCGTTCCATCCCCGTCGACCAGCTGCAGGAAATCGAGGCAGACTCGAAGGATGCGTGCCCGGAGCGGGATCTGGCCGGAGACGAAGTGGTTGGGCAACCCGGTGCCGTCCCAGTGTTCATAGATGCCGCCGATGATCTCGGTGACGCCCTTGAGGCGCTCGACCGATTCCAGCAGCGATGTCGAGACCAGCGCGTGATGCCAGCCGGGCTGCCCCGGGCCGTCGGCCCGGCGATCGACGATCCGTCCGATCTCATGCAGCTGGGCGGCCAGCTCGAGGTCGGGCAGCAGACTGGACGGGATCTCGAAGCGCGCCGCCACCTGCCGCGCCAGCCCGGTCAGGCGCTTGCCCCGATCGGCCGCACCGGGGAGTCCCAGGTCCAGCAGATGCAGGAGCAGCGCCAGCAGCTGCTCGAAGCTGCGGCCGAGCTCGCCATGCAGCCCCTCCATCTCCGCCTTGTCGTTGCGCAGTTCATCCTGCAGTCGCTTCAGCCGGAGGCTGGCCCGCACTCGCGCAATCAACTCCGGCACTTCGATCGGTTTGGTGAGGTAGTCGTCGACTCCGCTGTTCAGGCCCTCGACCTTGAGCTTGGTATCGCTGAACCCGCTGAGCACGACGAAGAGACAGCCGGCGAGGGACGTTTCCTCCCGCACCCGGCGGCAGAACTCGAACCCGTTCATCTCCGGCATCATGTAGTCGGAGATGATCAGGTCGGGACGGATCTCCCGGGCGCGTCCCAGGCCCTCGACCCCGTTGGTGGCGGTCGCCACCCGCAGCGCCGGCTCATGCTCGAGCACCGCGCGGAAATGAGCCAGCGTGGTCGGGTCATCGTCGACCAGCAGAACCGTACTGATCTGGGTGCTCATTCGGCCCCTGCCACGATATGCGTACTATCGGGCACCGCCGGCGTGCGCGCGGAATCGGGCGCGGTGGGGAGGGTGTCGCCCGGCAGCGGGGCAGCGGTCATGGGCAGGAGCATGGTGACCGTCACCCGCCGGTTGGCGTCGGCGAAGGGCCGCTCCGGGTCGCGCAGCTTCCGGTCGGCCCAGCCACGCACCTGTTGCACCTGCGCTTCGTTCAGCCCGCCGGACGACATGATGCGCCGCGCGGCGTTGGCCCGGTCCACGCTCAGCTCCCAGTTGCTGTAACCATCGGCGCGGTGATACGGCCGGGCGTCGGTGTGGCCTTCGACCACGACCGCGTTCGGCATTCCCCCGAGCTGTTTGCCCAGGAACTGGAGCACTGCCGCTCCTGCCGCCTTCGGTGTGGCGCTGCCCGTCTCGAAGAACACCCCGGTGGAGTCCTCGAGCAGCTGAATGCGCAGGCCTTCCTGGGTGATTTCGATCTCGACATGCTCGGCCAGCGCAGCGAGAGCGGGCACTTCGCGGATTTCCTGCCGGATCGTTTCGGCCAGCGCCTGCAGCCGGTCGCGCCGGAGGTCGATGGCCTGACTGGCCGACATGATGCGGGGGCTCTGGGTCTGGGCCCCCTCGCCGGGCATGATTGAGCTGCCGAACTCGTCGGCCCGGCCCAGCGGGTCCTGGAAGTACCCCGCGATGGCCGACTTCACGTCGCTCGACTGGTTGACCAGCCACAACACCAGGAACATCGCGAACATCGCCGTCATGAAGTCGGCAAAGGCCACCTTCCATGCGCCGCCGTGGTGGCCATGGGCGTAGACCTTCTTCTTGACGATGATGATCGGCTGTTCCCGGGCCTTGTTCACGGGCTACTTCCCGGCCTTTGCGGCCTGCTTGCAGGCGGTTTCCATCTCCTGAAAGGTCGGCCGGGCCTTGCTGAAGATCGCGCGCCTGGCGAATTCCACCGCCACAATCGGGGCGAAGCCCTTGGCAAAGGCCACGACGCTCGCCTTGAAGAAGGCGAAGAACCGGGCCTCCTCCGAATTGTTGTGCTCCATCGCGGTGGACAGGGGCCCGAGGAAGCCATAGGCCAGCAAGACACCCATAAACGTCCCGGTCAGGGCGGCACCGACCTTTTCGCCAATCACCTCCACCGGCCCCGAGATGGCGGCCATCGTGACGACAATGCCGAGTACCGCGGCCACGATCCCGATCCCGGGGAGCGCGTCGCCCACCTTCTGCAGTGCGCTGGCCGGCTTGTTGTCCTGCTCGTGGTGGACATCCATCTCCCCGTCCATCAGGGCATCGAGGTCGTGCGGCGGGACACTGCCGACCAGCACGAGGCGGAGCGAGTCACAGAGGAATTCCATGGCATGGTGTTCGTGGAGCACCTTGGGGTACTTCTTGAAGATCGCGCTCTTGTCCGGATCCTCGATGTGGGATTCGATGGCGACCAGGCCGTCCTTGCGGGCCACCTGGAACAGCTCGTAGAGCATCTTGAGCGCATCGAGGTACAGCGCGCTGGTGAAGCGATTGCCCTTCATGACCGTCCCGAGCTGACCGCCCATCGCCTTGAGCACGGGCGTGGGGGTGGAGATGAGCACGGTGCCGAGGGCGATGCCGACGATGACGACGATCTCGGACACGTGAAACAGCGCCATGATCTGGCCACCGGCGATGGTGAAGCCGCCGGCGACTGCCCCGATCACGACGAGGATGCCGATAATGGCAATCATGCGGAGGGTGCCTCTGACATGGCTGAAGTATCGGACCTGCCTGCCGATACCTTGAGAAGCCGGAATGGACTCCGCTGGCACCCAGATGAAGGAATCGTGTGGCGTACATCATTAACGGAATGCGGGAGCTGCTGGAGCGGGGGGAGCAGTTGCCGACCCTGCCGACGGTGGTATTCCAGTTGCACCGGGTGCTCGAGAACGAGCATGCAGGCATCGGCGATGTCGCCGCGATCATCGAGCGCGATCCCGCGCTCACCACCCGGCTGTTGCGGGCGGCCAACTCGGCAGCGTTCTACCGGGGTGGCGATCGGATCGGGTCCGTCATGGCCGCGGTCTCACGCCTCGGCGTCAGCCAGATCCGCGCAATCTGCATTGCGCTCGCAGTGGTGAAGTCGTTCCGTTCCCGGTCAGGGGGACTGGATCATCAGGCATTCTGGGTGCATTCCGCCGCGGTCGGCATGACCGCGCGGTACCTCTGGAGCCGTTTCGGCTCCGATCCCGCCATCGGCGCCGACGATCTCTACGTCGCCGGGCTGCTGCATGACACCGGGCTGCTGGTGCTGGAGCAGTTCTTCCCCGAAGAATTTGCCAGCGTCCTGACCACCCGCGCCGCCATCGGCGGGCGGCTCTGGCAAACCGAGGAGGAGGAGCTGGGCATGGACCACGGCGCGGTGGGCGGCCTGCTGCTGGGCCGCTGGTCGTTGCCACCCCATGTGGCCGAAGGGGTCACGAACCACCATCACCCACACCAGGCCGAGGAACAGTTCCTGGAAATCAGTCGCGTAGTGCAGGCGGCAGAGGTGTTGTGCACCGAGTATGGTGCAGCCCTGGCCGATGAAGGATCGGCGGACTGCTCCTCGGAAGATGTCCTCACCGAGCTTGGCCTGGGCGAATCCGACATTGCCAAGGTGATCGCTGAGGTGCCGAAGCTGGCGGAGAGTGCGGGGCAGTTCCTCGCCTGAGCAGATGGGGAGGGGATAAATGAAGAGGGGCGGCCAGTCTGGTACTGGTCGCCCCTCTGGCTGTTCCGGCTCCGGCTCAGCTGTGCGATCGGTGAAGGCGATGCATCAGGCGAGCTGCGTAGTCGTTGCTCAGCACGATCATGACGAACAGGGCTTTGAGCATTGCGCCTCCGGAGATGGCTGGTGCAGTCAAGGCAGCAAGTTCAGCGCCAGCACGCGCCGCCCGATGCCATCGTCTCAGGTTAGTCAGACAACGCTTAGTGCTGCAACAGCTTACGGATGATCAGCCGGCCTGGCCGGGTCAGGAGAGCGGGGTTGATCAGGTGCTGTTTGTGTCATTCATGGACACGGTCGTTGGATTCTCGGTACGGCGGGATTCCCTCACCTGGTTGCTCCTCCTCGCTGCGGGCGGTCTCACCCAGGCAAGGCTGAGGCGAGCGAACAGTTGGCTTCAGCGCGGCCGGGGCGAGGTCACCTCAACTTGGCCACTCACCAGCCGATAACTGCCACAGAAGCTCGAACGCCCCGTCAGCCCTTTGCGCCACCCGCTCCCGCGCAGGTGTTTCCATGCGTCACGTCGCTCGGCTGCTGTCCATGCTGCTGCTGCTCACCCCGGCGATGCTGGCGGCCCAGATCCCACCCCGCAAGACCGTTACGGTGGCCACGACCAGCGGTGTTCGCCGGCTGCTGGTGGCCACGCCCGAGATCGAAACGGGGGTCGAACTGGCCCGGGCGGTTGACCTGGCTGAAGCACTGCGGCAGCGACTGACCAGGGGGGTTGGCGGGAAGTATCAAGTGGTCTCGCGTGAGGCGCTCAACCGGATGCTGGCCAGTTCGGGCTACGAGGCGGACGCGCCGCTGAGCGAGGCCGCGGTGAGGGCGCTGGGGACCCAGCTGCAGGCGGCCTACGTGGTCTGCGCCACCGTGCGGGTCGAGGCGGACGGTCGCCTGAGCATGGCAGCCAGTCTGGCGCCGCCCGCGGAGCCCAATCCGACCCGTGAGACAGTGACGCAGGAGTCGGGACAGAGCCTCAGCCAGGTGGCGGCCGCCCTGGCGGACCAGCTGCTGAATCGAGTCCGCTGACATGAACAGGTTACGCAGGCTCGGAGTACGTGGTCGGCTGGCCGGCCTGATGCTGGTCTTTGCCGTCAGCCTGATCGCGGTGGGGGCCGCCGAATTCGCCACCGTGCGTCAGATTCGTGTCGGAGGGCCGTTCTATTCCCGCATTGTCGCGGGGAAGGATCTCGCAGCGGACATCCTGCCACCACCGCTGTACATCACCGAAGCCTTTCAGACGATGCTCCGCCTGGCCGGCGAGAACAATCCCGCCAGGATGAAGGCGCTCGTCGCCACGGCCCGGCGCCTGGAGGACGAGTTCCAGTCTCGTCGATCATTCTGGGACAGCACCCTCACTTCGGGCGCGATCCGCGATTCCCTCCTCGGGCCGGTGACTCGCCCCGCGGTTGCCTTCTTTGAGGTGCTGGACCGGATGTACATCCCGGCGCTCCAGCGGGAAGATCGGGAGACCGCCTTCGCGCTGGCGCGAGGGGTGCTGACCGAGAAGTACGAAGAACAACGCCGTGCAGTTGATGAGCTGGTCGTCATGCTGGCTGCCGACCAGCAGCGGGTGGAGGCCGCCGCGGGAGGCCGGGTGCGCGACAACGAGTGGTGGATGCTGCTCCTGGCCATTGGAGCGCTGGTGACGGGCGGGATTCTTTCGCTGGTCATCGCCCGATCCGTTGTGACTCCGCTTCGGCGGACCGCCGAGGCCATCGCTGCGGTCGCGGCGGGCGATCTGACGGTGACAGTCTCCTCGCCAATGAATGACGAAATCGGTGCGATGGCGCGGGCGCTGAGCCAGGCGGTTGCAAGCATGCGGACAGCCCTCGGCGCGGATCAGGTGGTCTGGCAGGAAGTCGGTGCCCAGCGCGCCGAGGTTGGCCGGATCCGGCAGCTGGTGGAGAACGCGGCGATCAACATCACCTACGCCGATCCTGGGCTGCGGCTCGCCTACCTGAACCCGGCGGCGCGGCAGATGTTCGCCCGGCTGGTCGCCCACGGCGGCCCGAGCACCCGGTCGCTCGATGGGCTTGAGCTGGGCGGGATTCACCCTGCTCTGGCCCAGGCCCGGGGCCGGCTGAACGACCCCGCCGGCCTGCCGCTGAGTCTGCGGCTCACCTTCGGACCAGAGACCCTCGATGTCGCTGCGTGTGCTATTCGTGATGCCGCAGGGGCGTTTATCGGTCCAATGCTCACCTGGGAGGTCGTGACGGCCAGGCTGGCGGCCGAGCAGAAGCTCCAGGAGGCGCAGGCGCGGGACTTGGCGCTGGCGGAGGAACGCCGGGCGGCCGAGCGGGCTGAGGGTGAACGGAAGCAGCGGGACGCTGCGGAGCGGGAGGCGGAGCAGCGGCGCCAGGCGGAGCTGGAACGCGCCCAGGGGGAGGAGATCCGGCATCGGGTGGACGCGATCCTCGCGGTGGTCGACGCCGCGGGGCGGGGCGATCTGACCCAGTCGGTGCCGGTGAGCGGGGATGATGCGGTGGGGCGACTGGGATCCGGGCTCGATGCCTTTTTCACCAATTTGCGGGGCTCGATCGGCGAGATCGCACTGACCTCCGAGACGGTGGCAGCGGCCTCGAGCCAGGTGCGGGGCGTGGGCGAACGGCTGGGCGCCGCCGCGGGGGATACCGCGGCCCAGGCGAGCGTGGTGGCGAGTGCCGCGGACGAAGTCTCCCGAAATGTGCAGACGGTGGCCACCGGCACCGAGGAGATGACCGCCTCGATCCGGGAGATCGCCCGTAACGCGGCGGACGCCGCGCGGGTGGCCAGTCAGGCGGTGAGGGTGGCGGAACGGACCAACGGCAGCGTGGGCAAGCTCGGTGAATCGAGCGCTGAGATCGGCAAGGTGATCAAGGTGATCACCTCAATCGCGCAGCAGACCAATCTGCTGGCCCTCAACGCGACCATCGAGGCGGCTCGCGCGGGGGAGGCGGGCAAGGGCTTCGCGGTGGTGGCCAACGAAGTGAAGGAGCTTGCCAAGGAGACGGCCCGCGCGACCGAGGAGATCGGCCGGAAGATCGAGACCATTCAGATCGATACCCGCGACGCGGTCGAGGCGATTCGCGAGATCGGGGAGATCATCGGCCATATCAACGCCATCCAGACAACCATTGCCGGTGCAGTGGAGGAGCAGACCGCCACCACGAACGAAATGAGCCGGAACGTCGCCGAGGCGGCCCGCGGCGCGCACGAGATCGCGCAGAACGTGCAGGGGGTGGCGCGGACGGCGGTGGGGACGAGCGAGGGCGCCACACAGAGCCAGGGCGCTGCCGTGGAACTGTCCCGGGCGGCTGAGGCGCTTCAGGGCCTGGTCTCGCGCTTCCAGATTGGCGGGAAGGCCGGACCGCCGGCACGGGTGGATTCGCGTCCCGTGGCCCAGCGGGCAGCTCGCGCGGGGCACTGATCACCCGCCTGCACACGGGGTGGGACATGGGCCCGCGATTCGTGTGCCCCTCACCCGAAAGGTGGGGTCCACCCGCTCAACAATCGATTGTCCCAAGCCGATAGTCGCTGCAGCAGACGGGATCTCTCCCCCCAGGTCAGGCGGCGCATCTTGCGCCGGAGCGCCGAGCATGAGCGACATGGACGACATCGTCAGAGAGTTTCTCGTCGAGAGCAGCGAGGGGCTGGACACCCTTGACCGCAACCTCGTTGCGCTGGAGCGAAAGCCGGGCGACAAGGAACTGATGGGAGGAATCTTCCGGGCCATCCACACCATCAAGGGCACCTGCGGATTCCTCGGCTTTGGCACGCTTGAATCGGTGGCGCATGTGGGGGAGAGCCTGTTGTCGGATCTGCGCGACGGCCGGAAGGTGCTGACTCCGGAGATCACCAGCGCGCTGCTGCGATTGGTGGACGCCGTCCGGGCGATGCTCTCCGATATCGAGGTGACCGGGGCGGATGGGCAGCAGGATTTCTCTGAGCTGATCGAGCTGCTCGCCCGGCTGCAGAGGAGCGACGTCGCGCCGCTCGCGGTGGTGGCCGCGCCCGCCATCGCTGAGGGGGCGGCTCCGGTCGGTCCGGATGCCGCGGAGGCCCGCGGTACACAGGCCTCCGACAGTAACATCCGGGTCGATGTCAGCCTGCTCGACCGACTGATGAACCTGGTTGGGGAGCTGGTGCTGGCACGCAACCAGATCCTGCAGTACACCGCGACCCAGGATGACAGGGGCTTCGTGGCGACCTCGCAACGTCTCAACCTCATCACCGCCGAACTGCAGGAGGGGGTCATGAGGACCCGCATGCAGCCGATCGGCAATCTCTGGGCGAAGTTTCCCCGCATCGTGCGCGACCTCGCCCTCACGTGCCGCAAACAGATTCGCGTCGAGATGGAAGGTCGGGAGACGGAGCTCGACCGAACGATCCTCGAGGCGATCAAGGATCCCCTTACCCACATCATCCGTAACGCCGTCGACCATGGCATGGAGCTGCCGGCCGACCGGGTGGCCCGGGGGAAGCCCGCCGAGGGCTGCCTGCGGCTGCGCGCGTATCACGAGGGTGGCCAGGTCAATATCGCCATTTCGGACGACGGCGGCGGAGTGAACGCGGAACGGGTGCAGGCGAAGGCGTTGCAGCAGGGGCTGCTCACCGTCGAACAGCTCGCCCGACTGACCGACCGCGAGGTGGTCAATCTGATCTTCGCGCCCGGCTTCTCGACGGTGGAGCGGGTGAGCCACATCTCTGGTCGCGGCGTCGGCATGGATGTGGTCAAGACCAATATCGAGAAGATCGGTGGCACGGTCGATGTCCACAGCGTCCCCGGCGAGGGCACCACGCTGCGGATCAAGATTCCACTCACGCTCGCCATCATCCCGGCGCTCAATGTATCGAGCGCAGGGGATCGCTTCGCGATCCCGCAGGTCTCGCTGCTCGAGTTGGTGCGGCTGGACGGGAATGAGGCGCGCAGGAAGATCGAGATGGTGCACGGCGCGCCGGTCTACCGGCTGCGCGGGCGGCTCCTGCCGCTGGTGAGCCTGGAGCATCTGCTCGGGCTGGAGCCCGGTTTCTGGGGGGCGCCGGGCCGCCCGCACGAGGTCGTGAACATCGTGGTGTTGCAGGCGGATGAGCAGGCCTTCGGCCTGGTGGTCGACGATATCAACGATACCGAGGAAATCGTGGTGAAGCCGCTGGGCCGGCAGCTCAAGGGCATCAGCGCGTTCGCGGGCGCGACCATCATGGGCGACGGCCGGGTGGCGCTGATTCTCGACGTGCTCGGGCTGGCCCTGAAGGCGGGCGTTGCCTCGGACCGCGGCAAGCACCGCGCGACGGAACCGGTCGCGGGGCCGCGGAGCACGGAGGCTGGCGAGCGGCACACGCTGCTGCTCTTCCAGCTCGGGCTGGAACGCCGGGTGGCCATTCCGCTGAGCACGGTCGCGCGGCTCGAGGAACTCCCGCGCAGCGCGGTGGAACGGGTGGGTGCGCACCGGGTGGTACAGTACCGCGGCCGGCTGCTGCCCCTGCTGCGACTGGCGGAACTGCTGGGTGAGACGGGTGTGGCGGAGGAGCGCGATCCGATCCCGGTTGTGGTCTGCCATCACGAAGGCCGGGATCTTGGACTCGTGGTAGAGAATATCCTCGACATCGTCGAGGAGCGCCTGACCATCCATCGGCGGGAGCAGGAGGGCGCCATCTTCGGCACGGCCGTGATTCAGGGCAAGGTGACCGACCTGCTCGATGCCCGCGCTGTCCTCGACGGCGCCGATGTGTTCCTCTTTGCCGGCACGCAGGCGAATGAGTCCCAGCTGGCTGGAGCCTGGCCATGAGCTCCGTCCGCCAGTTCTGCACTTTTCACGTGGGCCCGCTCTTCCTCGGGATCGAAGTGTGCCTGGTGCAGGAAGTTATCCGGGCCCAGGCAATGACCCGAGTGCCACTCGCCGCCCGCGCTGTGCGCGGGCTGATCAACCTGCGGGGCCAGATCGTCACCGCGATCGATCTCCGCGAGCGACTCGGGATGCCCCAGGCGGAGGGCGACCGTGCACCGATGAATGTCGTGGTGTGTACCGAGGACGGTCCGGTGAGCCTGCTGGTGGACGATATCGGCGACGTGCTCGAGGCCGAGGACGCCGACTACGAAGATCCGCCCGAGACGCTCGATCCCGTATCGCGCGAACTCATTCGCGGGGTATACAAGCTGCCCGAACGACTGCTGCTCGTGCTCGACACGGCGGCGGCATTGGGTCTAGAGCCGCCTGCGGTGCTGCCCCGGTGATGCGAGGAGTGCGTGCCATGCCGCTGCCTTCACTCTCCCGGCCGCAGCCAGCGACCGGAACCCGTCACGATCCCTTGTCCTCCGCCCGCCTGCTCGAGGCGATCGATCGGGTGGAAGCGATTCTGCTGATTGCCGATGGCGATCAACAGGTCGTGGCGGCCAGCACTCGCGCCAACATGGTCATCGCGCAATTGGGATTCGCCCCGGCCGGTGCCGAGGGCGCTGATCTCGCCGAGCTCCATGGGGCCCCCGCGGGCTTTCGGGAGGCTGTTGCGGGCGCCAGCACGGCGCCCCACGCGGTCAAGCTCAAGCACGGGGACGCGGTCTACAAGTCCGTCACTACTGCACTGGCCGATGCGTGCGGCGGTATTGCTGGCTATGTCAGTGTCTGGGAAGACCAGACCAAGCGCAACCTGGTGGAGATGGAACTCGGTCGGGCGCTCTCGATGATTGAAAGCATGCCGACGTTCACGATCTGTGCCGATCCCGATCTCACCATGCAGTACCTCAACCCGGCGGGCAGGGCCTCGCTCGAGGCGCTGGCCACGGTGCTGCCTGTCACGGCAAGCGAGATCATCGGACGTTCGATGAGCGTCTTCTTCGCTCGGCCGGAGGAGGTCAAGCGCAGGCTGACCGATGAAAAGAATCTGCCGTACTTCGAGCGGCGCAGTTTCGGTACGGAAACAGTTGATCTCCAGGTATCCGCGACCGTTGATCACGAGCACCGCTACCTGGGGCCGATGCTGACCTGGGTTGTGGTCACGGAACAGCTGGCGGCCCAGCGTGCTGTCGAGGAGGCGCATAGCCGGGAAGCGAGCGAGGCGGCGTTGCTGCGCGAGCAGGTCGATCAGCTGCTCGAAGTGGTGAGCGCTGCCGCGCAAGGGGACCTCACCCGGACGGTGCCGGTGACGGGCCGGGATGCGATCGGAGAGCTGGGCGAAGGTCTCGAGCGCTTCATGGCTGATCTCCGCGCGAGCTTCCGGGAGATCACTGGCCACTCCGACACACTGGCCGCCGCCGCCGAGGAGCTCACCGCGACCGGCAAGACGGTTGGAGCGGTAGCCGCCGAGACGCGCGACCGGGCCGAGATGGTGGCCAAGGCGGCGAGGGACGCCAACCTGAATGTGCAAACGACCGCCGCCGGCACTGAGGAGATGGTCGCCAGCATCCGTGAGATTGCCAAGAATGCCTCGGAGGCGGCGGCTGTTGCACACGATGCGGTGGGCCTGGCCGAGCGGACCAACGGACTGATGGCGAAACTGGGCGATTCCAGCCAAGAGATCGGCAAGGTGGTCAAGCTGATCACCTCGATCGCCCGGCAGACCAACTTGCTCGCACTCAACGCGACCATCGAAGCGGCGCGCGCCGGCGAGGCAGGAAAGGGTTTCGCGGTCGTCGCCAAGGAGGTGAAGGATCTTGCCAAGGAGACCGCCCGGGCCACCGAGGAGATCAGTCAGCGGATCGAGGTGATCCAGGGCGATACCGGGCGCGCGGTGATCGCCATCCGCGATATCGGCGCGATCATCAGCCGGATCAGCGACATCCAGACGGTCATCGCCGGCGCGGTCGAGGAGCAGACCGCCACCACTCAGGAGATGACGCGCACCATCTCCGCCGCGGCCCGCGCCACGGGGGAGATCAGTGACACCATCGTCAGCGTGGCCGAGGCCACCCGCAGCACCAGCGACAGTACCGCCAACAGCCAGAAGGCCGCCAACGAAATGGCGGCTCTGGCGATCGACTTGCGGCGGCTCGTCGGCCGCTTCAGCCACTAGGCGGGGGGAACTGCACACCATGCTCGAGACACTGCAATGCTGAACGACGCGCGCAATGCTCCGTTCGACCGGCTGGGAGGCTTCGATACCCTCCAGCGGGCGGTGGGGTTGCTCTTCGCCCGCCTCAGAGCGGCTCCACACCTGCTGCCTCTTCTTCTCGACGGTTCCATTCCCGGGAACAGCGCGGACGCCGAGTGGCTGGTGCAGCTCTGGCTTACCGATTGCCTCGGTGGGCCCATGAGCTATGACGGTCCCGATATCTCGGGAGTCTGTCGTCAACTCCACATCGATCAGGAGCGGTGGGATCGTCTCGTGGGGCTGGCCAGGGAGGCCCTGATCGCCGCCGGTGCGCCACCGGCGGCGGTGGATGAGGCGAGCGGGGTGCTGCGGGCCGCGCTGCCCGGGCAGGACGCCACCACGATGAACGGTGGAGAAATCACCGGGCCGGGGACCCACGCCGCGGCGGCGATGCGGCAGGCGGCCGAGTCGGTTGTCGCGGCGGCGGGATGCAGTGACTGGAACCTCTTCGTCCTGGATGCGGACCTGGTGCTGATTGATCAGAACGAAGCCGCCTGCGCGACACTGCTCCGCCGTGATGCCGATCTCCGCCGTGCCTTCGGGCATGGCGCCACCGAACTGCTCGGCGAGTCCGTATTGCGGTTTCATCCGGCACCGGGCCAGCTCCCGGGGCTGGTCGGCGAGACGGAGCGACTCCCGCGCGATGCCACCTGGAGTTTCGGCCGAGTCACGTGGCGGGCGCGCGTGTTCGCGTTGTCCCCCGCCGGGCCGAAGCGGCCGGGATTTGCGATCGCCTGGCGGGACGAATCGGAGACCTATCGCCGCGCGACGATCATCACCCGGCTGAAGGCCCAGGCCGAAGAGTTGCCCATCCCGGTCATGTACCCCGATGCGGAAGGTGAGCTCTGGTTCGGCAACGCCGCCTGCGAGCATGCCCTCGCGCGGCTGGCGCCGTGGCTGCCCCCGCACCTCAATCCGGCAACCGGCATCCCTGGTGCGCTTTTCTTCCCTGACGCGGCCGAGCGACGCTCACTCTTCATGACCCGGGAGGCCCTGCCGCTGAAGAAGCGGATGACCTTCGGGCCCGAGACCGTGTCGCTCCTCGTCTCCGCCGTGTGCGACGACGAGCAGCAGATGGTCTGTCCGCAGGTAACCTGGGAAATCGTCCATTCCATCGTCCCGGCCGTCAGTGCGCCGGCGCCTGCGCCGTCCGCCCCGGCGGACGGGCCGACATTGCCGGGGGAGGTGACTCCGTCGTCAGGCTATCCCCGTCCCCGCGGCCTGACCGAGGTGAGCAGTGAGCTCAGGCGCGAAGCCCGGGCGCTCGAGACCAGCGCGCTGGCGCTGTCGAGCCTGAGCGAAGTGCTCGACGCGCTCGCCGATCAGGCCACGGGGGACGCCGCCGGCCCTCCGGGCGGTGGACTGGAGCACGCGCTCGAGAGCGGCGATGCCGTTGCGCGGCTGGCGGAGCAGGGCCTCGCGGCTCTCGACTCTGCGCGCGAGATCGCCTCGGGCGCTGCGCGGCAACGCGCCGTCGCCGCTGCACTCGGGCAGTTGATGGAAATCGCCCGTCGGACGAACCGGTTGATCGTGGATGCCTCCCTGAGCGTGGTCGAGGATTCCATGAGTGACAGCGTCGGGCTGCTGCTGGACCGCGCGGCCATGGTGCGTGCGGCGGTCGATGGCGACGCCGGCGCCCTGGCCATGCAAGCGCAGGAGGTGGCGCGGCAGCTGGCGCAGTCGGTCACGACGGCGGGTCGGCTGGTGGAGCTCCGAGAGTCGCTCCGGGACGCCGTATCCCCGCCGGCGGTTCCGGCCGACGAAGCGGTTCTCGTATGAGTGTGTGGCCGCGATGTCACTGAGCCCCCCGGACTTCCAGTTCATCAGCCAACTGGTGCGCGAGAGGTCGGCGATCGTGCTCGAAGTGGAGAAGAGCTACCTGCTCGAGGCCCGGCTCACGCCATTGTCCCGGGCCGAGGGGTTTGGCTCCCTTGAAGCCCTGATCGGGCAGATGCGGGCGCAGCCGTTCAACGGCCTGCATCGCAAGGCTGTCGAGGCCATGACCACCAACGAGACCAGTTTCTTCCGTGACCTGCACCCATTCGAAGCACTGAAGAAGGTGGCCATCCCGGAAATTCTGGCCCGCCGCGGCGCCGATCGGGAGTTGAATATCTGGTGTGCTGCCTGTTCCAGCGGGCAGGAGCCCTACACGATCGCCATGACGCTCATGGATGCCTTTCCGGAACTCGCCGGATGGAAGGTGAAGATCCTGGCTACCGATCTGTCGAGCGAGATGGTGGCGCGCAGCAAGGCTGGGCGCTACGGCCAGATCGAGGTGAACCGCGGGCTGCCCGCCACGCTGCTGATCAGGTATTTCGAGAAGAAGGGGACCGAGTGGTCGGTGAAACCCGAAGTCCAGAAGTGGTGCGAGTTCCGGGAGCTCAACCTGATCGAGCCGTGGGGGCCGATGCCCAGACTGGATGTCGTCTTCCTGCGCAACGTACTGATCTACTTCGACGTGGAGACCAAGCGCTCAATCCTGAGCAATGTGACACGGGTGCTGCAGCCCTGGGGCTACCTGTTCCTCGGCGGCGCGGAGACCACGATCAATCTCGGCGACGCCTTCGAACGGGTGCAGTTCGACAAGGCCGGCTGCTATCGGCTCAAGGGAAGGTAGGAGGGCGGCATGCAGTTCCTGGAGGAAGAAATCTCCCAGATCACCGGCACCGTATGGGAAGCGGTGCTCGGCATCCGGCTGGTCCAGCGGTCCGATGTGCCGGAGGTGCCGGGCCGGCGGGTCTCGGGCTGCGTCCAGTTCACCGGGGCGTGGGAAGGAGCCTGCATGATTGAATGCTCCGCCGACTTCGCTCGCTGCGCGGCAGGCATCATGTTCGGGATCGAACCGTCGGCAGCTTCAGTAGCCGACACCCAGGACGCCATTGGTGAGCTGGCCAACATGACGGGCGGCAACGTAAAGGCGCTGCTGCCCGAACCCTGCCGGCTCTCCCTCCCGACCGTCGTGGAAGGCGCCGATTACACGACGCGGTGTCCTGGCGGCGAGCTGGTCACGACGGTGGTCTTCGATTGCGACGGCGGCGCCCTCGTGGTACGGCTGCTCAGGAAGTCTCAACCGGGGAAAGGTCAGGAGGCCGTCATGTCGGATGTTCCCCTGCCGCATCGTCGTGAATTCAGCCGGGTAGAGGTACACCTCCGCGCAGAGGTCTCCGTGGCGGGTGCCCGTGTGGCGGAGGGTACGCTGGAGGCCCTGAGCCTGAAGGGCGGATTCTTCCGGTGCAGGACAGCGCCGCCCCTCGGGGCGCGGTGTGACCTGCACCTGCATCTCGAAGGGACGGACATCGAAGTGCGGGCGCTGGGACACGTCGTGCGCCAGGCACCGGATGGCGTCGCGATACAGTTCGACGAGATCGTCGGCGTGGAGAGCCTCGAGCATCTGCGGAACCTCATCCTCTTCAATTCCCGCGACCCGGCCCAGGTCGAGCAGGAGTTCCACGAGCACCTCGGCCTCAAGCGCGACGCCTGACGGTCCGGTCGGTCGGTCAAGCTTTCGTTTTCGCCTGCCGATACCTGACATGTGACAGCGGGAGCCCCAGCGGAACTGGCCGCCGGTCGGAGCGTGGACGCCGAGGGCAGGCGCTGATAGCCCGCGGATGCTCGCCTCTGGCGACCAGGCCGGCGTACAGCGAGCCCTTGTCCGGGCTCAGATCGGCCGGATGAGCTCCGCCGACTGGGGACGACGAGGAATTGCCTCATGAAGGAGACCGCCGTGCGCGCGCTGATCGTGGACGATTCCCGGGCGATCCGGAGCATCATCGGCAAGTCGGTGAAGGAACTCGGCTTCGAGGTGCTGGAGGCGGGCCACGGGGTTGAGGCGCTCGAACGCCTGCAGATGCACGGGGCGGTCGAACTCGCCCTGGTGGACTGGAACATGCCGGAGATGAACGGCTACGACTTTCTCGTGCAGGCCCGTGCCAATCCGGCGTGGAAGGACATGATCATCCTGATGGTCACGACCGAAACCGAGATGAGCCAGATGCAGCGGGCGCTCGAAGCCGGTGCCAACGAGTATGTCATGAAGCCGTTCACCAAGGACGTGCTGCGCGAGAAGTTGCAGCTGGTGGGCCTGGCGACGGCCTGAACGCATGCCCAAGATCCGCGTGCTCGTCGTGGACGATGCTGTCGTCATCCGGCGCCTGGTGAGTGACCTCCTCTCCACCGACCCGGAAATCGAGGTCGTGGGCGTGGCCGCCAACGGAAAGCTGGCGCTGGCCAAGCTCGACCAGCTGGCGCCGGACCTGATCACGCTCGATATCGAGATGCCGGAGATGGACGGCCTGGAGACGCTGATTCACCTGCGGAAGCTGCACCCCAGGCTGCCGGTCATCATGTTCTCCACGCTGACCGAGCGGGGAGCCTCCGCGACCATGGACGCACTGGCCCGGGGAGCTTCCGACTACGTCACCAAACCCGCCAACGTGGGGAGTGTGACGCAGGCCCAGGCCCAGATTCGCGATCAACTGATTCCGAAGATCAAGGCGCTCTGCGGTCGGCTGGCGGTGCCGCATCCGTCCGCGCCGTCGGGGCGCCGGCCTGCGCCCGCGGTTGCTCAGCCGGTTCCCCCACGGGTCGCTCTCCCCTCGCGGGCGGACATCCTCGCCATCGGCGTGTCGACCGGAGGTCCGAATGCGCTCGCCACCGTGCTGTCCCAGCTGCCACGGGACTTCCCGCTACCCATCGTGATCGTGCAGCACATGCCTCCCGTCTTCACCCGCCTCCTCGCCGAGCGGCTGAATACCTCCTGCCATATCGAGGTGAAGGAGGGGGAAGCTGGTGCTGTCCTGCGGCCTGGGCTGGCCTGGATCGCGCCGGGCAATCACCACATGGTGCTGCGCCGGACTGCGAACGCAGTACAGCTGGTCCTCACTCAGGATGCGCCTGAGAACTCCTGTCGTCCGGCCGTGGATCCGTTGTTCCGCTCGGTGGCCCAGCTGCATGGGGTGCACGCGCTCGGCCTGGTCCTGACCGGCATGGGGTATGACGGCCTGCGCGGGGCGGAGTGCATCCGCCAGGCGCATGGCTGCATCCTGGCGCAGGATGAAGCTACGTCGGTGGTATGGGGGATGCCGGGGGCGGTGGCGTCGGCCGGGCTGGCCGACCGGATCCTTCCGCTCGACCAGATTGCCGGTGAACTGGTGCTGCGGGCCCGGGTCGGGCGCCCGCTCGCGTTGTCCCAGCCGCTCGCCCGATGATGGTGCCGGTATGAGGGTCCTCCTGGTGGACGATGATCCGGTGGCCCGGCGCATCCTGACCGCTATGCTCGTCGGCCTGGGGCATGAGGCCGTGCCCGCCACCGATGGTGCGGAGGCGTGGGAGCGGTTTCAGGCCGACCCGCTCGATATCGTGATCACGGACTGGATGATGCCGAAGATCGATGGACTCGAGTTGACCCGCCGGGTCCGCGCGATGCCCAAGGCGAGGTACACCTATGTCCTGCTGCTGACGGCGCTGGAAGGTCGGGCCAGGTATCTCGACGGCATGAACGCCGGCGCGGACGACTTCATCACCAAGCCGGTGCATCAGGAAGAACTGCATGCTCGCCTCCGTGTGGCGGAGCGGGTGCTCGGGCTGCAGCGTGAAGTGCACCAGTTGCAGGGACTGCTCCCCATCTGCTCGTACTGCAAACGCATCCGGGATGAGGCCGATGCGTGGTCGCAGATCGAGGAGTACGTGTCCCGCCGGACGGAGGCCCAGTTCTCCCACGGGATCTGCCCCACCTGCTACGATCAGCACCTCAAGCCGCAGCTCGAGCGGGCGGCCGCGGCCGCTGGTGCGCGTGCCGCCATCGGGGGGGGCGCCTGATGCCGGGCCTGTCACTGAGTCCGCGCCAGCCGACGCCAGTCGATGACCTCACACCGGGGATGGTCCTGAGCGAGAACGTGCACGATGGTCAGGGGCGCCTGCTCATGCCCGCCGATACCGAGCTGACGGAACGTCACCTGCGCGCCTTCCAGCTCTGGGGCATCATGGCGGTCCGGGTTCGGGGCGCCGCTGGCGAGGATCTGGGCGTGCCGGAGATCTCATCCGAAGCAGTGGCCGCCGCCCGGAAGCAGGTCCTCCCGCGCTTTGCGCATAACGACGTTCATCATCCCCTGATCGCTGTGCTGGTCGAGGCATGCACCCAGCGGGAGGCCCGGCGGATGGCGGGAGGCGACCATGGCTAGAGCCTCCGACCTCCTGAAGGGCGTGACAAGCGTGTCATCGTTGCCGGGTGTCTATCTCCGGCTCTCCTCGGTCGTCGCCGATCCGCGCAGCTCATCGGCTGATGTCGGCCGGGTGATCGCGGAAGACCCCGGGCTGACGGCGCGGCTTCTGAAGCTGGTCAACAGCGCGATGTACGGCTTTCCCTCGAGAATCGAGACGGTGAGTCACGCCATCAGCATCGTCGGTACCACCCAGCTCCAGGATCTGGCCCTGGCCACCTCGGTCATCCGTCTCTTCGCCAGCATGCCGCAGGAACTGGTGACGATGGAGTCATTCTGGCGCCACAGCGTCGCCTGCGGCGTCGCGGCACGCGCGCTCGCCAGCCGGCGGCGGGAGGTGAATGTCGAGCGCTTCTTCGTGGCGGGGCTGCTGCACGACATCGGGCGTCCGATCATGTACATGCAGGTGCCGGAAGTCGCGCGCGCGGCCATGACCCGGAGCCGGGAGACCGGGGAACCGCTGTACGTCGTGGAGCACGCGCTTCTCGGCTTCGATCACTCTCACGTCGGCCATGCGCTGCTCGACCAGTGGAAGCTGCCGCCGAGCCTCCGGGAGGCCGTCGCACAGCATCACTTTCCCGAACGGGCCAGCCGCTTTCCCGTGGAGACGGCGGTGGTCCATGTGGCCGACCTGATCGTCAATGCGCTCCGATTCGGGTCCAGTGGAGAGCCGGGCATTCCACCACTCCACCAGAAGTCGTGGGACGCCATCGGGGTCCCGGCCACGGTACTTGACGATGTGATCGGGGAAGTGGAGGAGCATTATGAAGCGGCGGTCCAGGTCATGGCGCTGGATGCCGCATGAGAGCGAGGATGGGTGGACCGGCTCCGGATTCCGAGTGGCTCCTCGATGCGCTCGACATGGTCGCTTCGCTCGGCACCTTCCGGGCTGAGGGCACCTCCGAGGTTTCCCCGGCCGGGGTCATCGCCGCGGCACGGCCGGTCCTACGCCGCCTCGCCGACTTCCAGGAATCCGCCTTCCTCCTCATGGAATCCGACGGGCTCGGCTTCCGCCTCGTCGATGCTGAGCCCGCCAGCGCCGCAGCGCGGCTCAACGAGGAGGTCGACGCGCAGGTGGCGGACGGCGTCTTTGCGTGGGCGATCCAGCGGAACGCCCCCGTGCAGGTGCCCTCCCACATGCACCCGGGTGCCCAGGTGGTCCTGCACGCCCTTGCCACCCGATCCCGGGTGGTGGGGATGTTTCTCGGCATTGCGCCCGTCGGGCTCGACCAGGCCCCCGATGCCTATCAGAAGCTGCTCTCCATTCTGCTGAGCAACTGTGCCGGCGCGCTCGAGAGTGCGGCGCTGTACGGTGAGTTGTCCGCGTACAATGAGGGGTTGGAGCGTGTGGTGGAGGAACGCACCCGTGAGCTCGTCGCATCCAACGAGCGGGCCCAGGCGGCGAATCGGGCCAAGAGCGAATTTCTCGCCAACATGAGCCATGAGCTGCGCACCCCCATGAACGGCGTCATCGGGATGGCCAGCCTGCTGCTGGATACGACGCTCGATGCGGAGCAGCGCGACTGTGCCGAGACCGTGCACCAGAGCGCACTCTCACTCCTGGCGCTGCTGAACGATCTGTTGGATCTCTCAAAGATCGAGGCCGGAAAGCTGGCACTCGATCCCGTGCCGTTCAGCCTGCGCGAAGCGATCGAGGCGCCGACCTCCCTGCTGGCGGTGCGGGCACGCGAGCGTGGGCTGGTACTCGCTTCGCGCCTCGCTCCCGCACTGCCGGACCAGGTGCTGGGCGACGGCGGCCGCTTCCGGCAGATCGTGACCAACCTGCTGGGCAATGCGGTGAAATTCACCGAGCGGGGGCGGGTGATCATCAGTCTGGAGTGTCTGACGGCGACTTCGGAGGCGATCACGGTGCGGCTCTCGGTACAGGATACCGGCATCGGGATCCCCGCATCCAAGCGGGAGCACATCTTCGAAAAGTTCACCCAGGCCGACGCCTCGACCACCAGGAAGTACGGGGGGACCGGACTCGGATTGGCCATCTGCCGCGAGCTGGCGGAAATGATGGGTGGCGCGATCGGTGTCGACAGCGAGGAGGGGAAAGGCAGCACCTTCTGGTGCGAGCTGCCCTTCCGCATCATCCCCGGATCTCCTGTCTCACCGCCCGCGCTGCCGGGACGACGGCTCCTCCTGGTCATGCCGTCCGGAGTCGAGCGGGAGCTGCTGAAGGAGCAGTTGCGCGGTGAGGCGGCCGACGTCGATCTGGCCGATGACGCTCCGGCCGCGGTCCGCCTGCTGCAAGCTGGGCGGTACGGGGCCGTGTTGCTGGATGAGCGGGTGGATTCCAGCGCCCTGGGGGCAGTGGTGGGCCCGGCTGCACTCCCTGTCATCGTGCTGTCTGATGCGATCCACCGTGGGATTGGCGCATTGCCACCAGGTATCGTGGGGACGGTGCTGGCGCGACCATTCCGCCGTCGCGAGTTGCTCGAGGCGCTGAAGCCCGCTGATCCGGCCTCGCCGCCACACTCGGCAGCGATCCCGGCCGGTGCGCCGGTGCCGAGCTCAGGCGCCGCGCCACGGATCCTGCTGGTGGAGGACGCTCCGGTGAATCAAAAGGTGGCGATGAGCATGCTCCGTCGGCTGCACTGCATGGTTCAGCTGGCGAATAACGGGCTTGAAGCACTCGCCGCCATGGACACCGAATCGTTCGATCTGGTGCTGATGGACTGCCAGATGCCGGTCATGGACGGGTTCAGCGCGACCCGGGAGCGCCGCCGGCGCGAGGCGGAGGGAGCTCCACGGCTGGCGATCGCCGCCATGACTGCCCACGCGATGCAGGGCGACCGTGAGCGCTGCCTCGATGCCGGGATGGATGATTACGTCACCAAGCCGATTTCCACCGAGAAGATCGCCGAGCTGCTGGAGCGGTGGCTGCCCGGGCGCGAGCGGACAACGGGGCAACCGATGGCTGTCAGTGCGCCGCCGCCCGCAGTGCCGGCGCTGGATCGGGCAATCCTCAAGCAGCTCGAGGATCTGGAGCGGGACGGGTCGCCCGGGCTGGTGGCCGACGTGATCCAGCTGTTCGCCGAGCAGAGCGAGCACCACCTGCAGGCCATTGCCAGCGCCATCGCAGACGGCAGGCGGATCCAGCTGGCCGCCCATCTCCATGCGCTGCGGGGGAGCGCCAGTTCGGTCGGCGCCAGTCAGCTGGCTGGTGCGTGTGCGGAGCTGGAGAGCACCTCCGACCATTCTCCCGCGGCCCTGGCCGAACGGCTCAACCGGTTGCGCCTCGCCCACAGCAAGGCGCGTGATGCCCTGCGGTCGGTTGGTGTGGCGCGCGTGCCGTGACGGCGCGTCAGGCGGCGCTGGTATGGTGGCACGCCACCGAACGCGTATCAATCGTCACCAGCTCGGGAGCCTCGGTCCGGCAGCGGGCATCCTTGCCGGGATGGGGACAGCGGGGGTGAAAGTGACAGCCGGGTGGCGGGGCGGCCGGGTCAGCCGGGTCGCCACCCAGCACGACACCCGGTGTGGCGGCGGTGGAGTCGGGATCCGGCGCCGAGGCCAGCAGGGCGCGGGTGTAGGGATGCCGCGGGTCACCGAGCACCGCCTCGGTCGGGCCTGACTCCACGATCCTCCCCAGGTACATCACCGCCACCCGCTGTGCGACCTGACGCACTACACCGAGGTCATGGGCAATGAACAGGTAGGCGAGACCCCGCCGACGCTGCAGGTCCACCAGGAGCTGCAGCACCTGCGCCTGGACCGAGACGTCGAGTGAGGACACCGGCTCATCGCAGATCAGCAGCGCCGGCTCCACCGCCAGGGCGCGGGCAATCCCGACCCGCTGTCGCTGTCCCCCGGAAAGCTCATGGGGCCGTTTTCTCGCCCAGTCCGGATCGAGCCCGACTTCTTCCATCAAGACGGCAACACGGCGCGGGATATCGCGAGCGGGGAAGATCCGGTGGATCTCCAGTCCTTCGGCGATCGCATCGCCAATCCGCATGCGCGGGTTGAGCGCGCTCGAGGGATCCTGAAACACGATCTGCATCCGTCTCCGCAGCTGACGGAGTGGCGCCTCGGCGAGGGTGAGGAGCTCCGTGCCCTCGAACTTCACGCTGCCTCCAGTCGCGGGTCCGAGCCGCAAGACGGCGCGGGCGACCGAGGACTTGCCCGAGCCCGACTCTCCCACCAGCGCGAGGGTTTCCCCGGCCGCGATCGCAAAGCTTACCCCGTCGACCGCGCGCACCGTCGGGCCCGAGCGGAAGGAACCGGCCGCGCGGTAATGCACCAGCAGGTCCTTCACGTCGAGCAGCGGTACCGTCATGGCGGCGTTCCCGGAAGCCAGCAGCGCATGGAACGCCCCGCACCAAGCGGAATCACCGGGGGATGACTGGTGCAGGCCGGCATGCGGCGCGGGCAGCGCGGGTGGAAGCGGCAACCCGCCGGCCAGTCGTCGGGTGAGGGGACCGATCCGGCGATCGGTGCGACGAGACGGATGGGTCCGCGCAGCCGGGGGAGCGAATCCAGCAGGCCGCGGGTGTATGGGTGGCCCGGCCTGGCAAAGACCTCGAGCGTCGGTCCGGTTTCCACGATGCGGCCGGCGTACATGACCGCGACGCGGTCCGCCCGTCCGGCCACGATGGCGAGATCGTGCGTGATCAGGAGGACCGCCATGCCGCGGGTAGCCCGAAGGTGATCGAGCAGCGAGAGAATCTGGGCCTGCACCGTCACATCAAGCGCGGATGTGGGCTCGTCGGCGATCAGTACCTCCGGCTCACCGGCGAGCGCCAGGGCCAGGAGCACTCGCTGCCGCTGTCCGCCGCTC
>JANMYS010000148.1:0-31769 GCA_031382385.1 Gemmatimonadota bacterium | reverse complement strand
GGCAGGTGGCAGGTGGCAGGTGGCAGGTGGCAGGTGGCAGGTGGCAGGTGGCAGGTGGCAGGTGGCAGGTGGCAGGTGGCAGGGCGTGGACGATAGGAGATTTCAAACCAAGTGCAATTGGCAAAAGGCCAACGGCCAACGGCCAACGGCTAACGGCTAACGGCTGACGGCTGACGGCCGAACGCTGAACGCTGCTTCACCCTATCGACACCAGCCGCCGCAGTTTGGGTACCCGCCACGCGATGACCCCGACGACCAGCATAGGCACCAGCCCGCCGAATACCACCGCGGGCACGGCGCCGAACAGTTTGGCGGCGACACCTGACTCGAAGGCGCCGATCTCATTCGAGCTCCCGATGAAGACCGCATTGACCGCGGCCACCCGACCGAGCAGGTGACGCGGCGTCAGGGTCTGAAGCAGGGTGGAGCGGAGCACCACGCTCACATTGTCGAACACCCCCGACAGCACCAGCACCGCGAGCGAGAGCAGGAAGCTCGTCGACAGCCCGAAGGCGGTGATGCAGACCCCGTAGAGCGCCACCGAGACCAGCAGCGTCCGGCCGACGCGCGCCCGCAGCGGCCGGTGGGAGAGATAGACCGACGTGAGCACGGAACCGATGGCGGGGCCGGCGCGCAGCAGGCCGAGGCCTTCGGCACCGACCTGGAGGATGTCGAGGGCGAAGACCGGCATCAGCGCTTCCGCTCCGGCGAAGAGCACCGAAAAGAGGTCCAGCGTCAGCGCGCCCAGCAGCACCGGCTGGGTGCGCACGAAGCGCACCCCTTCGAGCAGTCCGTGCAGGCCGCTCACCCCGTCGCGCGCTGCGGGCAGCGGACGGGTCCGCACCCGGATGAGCGCGATAAGCGCGACGACTAGCAGCGCGAAGGCGACCCCATAGGCCATCGCGGCGCCACCGAAGCCCAGCACCAGCCCGCCCACCGCGGGGCCGGCCACCGCCCCGAACTGCCAGGTACTGCTCCGCCAGGTGATGGAGTTGAGGTAGAGCTCGCGCGGCACGAGATCGGCCGCAAAGGCGGTGCGGGTCGGCTGCAGAAAACTCCGCGCGATGCCGCTCAGAAAAATGACGGTGTAGACCATCCACGCGGTGTCCGCCCGGACCAGGTCCAGCAGCGTCAGCCCCAGCAGTGCGCCGAAGCAGGCCAGCAGCATGAGCAGCGCGGCGAGGCAGAGGCGCCGGCGGTCGAAGCGGTCCGCCGCCTGCCCCGCCGGCAGCGCGAAACCGATGAAGGGAATCGCCTCGGCCAGACCGATCAGGCCGAGCGCCAGCGGATCCCGTGTCACCCGGTAGATCTGCCACCCGACCACGACGCCGATCATCATCTGGGCCAGCGTCTGGGTCAGCAGGAAGGCGATGAAGCGGCGGAAGTCGGGGATCCGAAGGGCCGCGTAGGGGTCGTGAATCGGGAAGGCGGGAGTCGGATTCATGGGCGGCAATGTAGGTGGAGGATGCCTGCCCCGGCGACGCCGCCTTGGCTAGGTTGAGGGCATCAGCCGTCCAGACCATCCGAGGTGACGCCGTGCCCGCTCCCGCTGTCGATCCGCTCCACGTCATCGGCCCCGTGCTCCCCGACAGTGCGCGGGTCCTGACTCCCGCGGCGCTCGCCTTCGTGGCCGATCTCCAGCGCCGCTTCGGTCCCGGCCGTCAGGCCCTGCTCGATACCCGCCGGGCGCGGCGCCGCACCTTCCAGGCGGGCGCGCTCCCCGATTTCCTGCGCGAGACCATCAGCGTTCGGGAAGGGCCCTGGCGGGTTGCGCCCGCGCCCGCGGACCTCGATGACCGGCGGGTGGAGATCACCGGCCCCGTCGAGCGGAAGATGATGATCAACGCCTTCAACTCCGGGGCGAAAGTCTTCATGGGCGACTTCGAGGATGCCCTCTCACCCACCTGGGAAAACGTGATCGCGGGACAGGGCAACTGCCAGGATGCCGTGCGTCGCACCATCGCCTTTACGGCACCCGATGGACGGGAGTATCGGCTGGCCGACCAGATTGCCACCCTCGTGGTGCGGCCGCGCGGCTGGCACATGAGCGAGAAGCACGTGCTGCTCGCTGGCGTGCCGGTTTCCGCCAGCCTGTTCGATTTCGGGCTCTACTTCTTCCATAACGCCGCCGAACTTCTCCGCCGCGGCAGCGGTCCCTACTTCTACCTCCCCAAGCTGGAGAGTCACCTCGAGGCCCGGCTGTGGAATGATGTCTTCCGCCATGCCCAGGAGGCGCTCGGCATCCCGCAGGGCACCATTCGCGCGACCGTCCTGATCGAGACCATCCTCGCGGCCTTCGAGATGGAGGAGATCCTCTACGAGCTGAAGGACCACGCGGCTGGGCTCAACGCCGGGCGGTGGGACTACATCTTCTCAATCCTCAAGAATTTCGGTCATCGGCCCGAGTTCGTGCTCCCGGATCGGAGCCAGGTCACGATGGCGGTGCCGTTCATGCGGGCGTACACCGAGCTCCTGGTCCGCACCTGCCACCGGCGCGGGGCCCACGCCATCGGCGGGATGGCGGCTTTCATCCCCTCCCGGAAAGACGCGGAGGTGAATGCCACCGCGATGATGCGGGTAGGAGAAGACAAGACCCGCGAGGTGAACGACGGATTTGACGGCTCCTGGGTGGCCCACCCCGACCTGGTCGGGGCAGTCCTCGAGGTCTTCGACGCCAAGCTGGGAACCCGGCCCAACCAGAAGGACCGGCTACGGGAGGAGGTCCGGACCACCCGGGGCGCGCTGCTCGATGTCGCGATTCCGGGCGGTCAGGTGAGCGAGTCCGGGGTGCGCACGAATATCCGGGTGGCGCTGGAATACATCGAGAACTGGCTGGACGGCCGGGGCGCGGTGGGAATCGCCAACCTCATGGAGGATTCGGCGACGGCGGAGATCTCCCGCACCCAGCTGCGACAGTGGGTGACACAGGGCGTGACCCTGGCCGACGGACGGCGGTGCACGCGGGAGCTCTACCGGCAGTTCCGCGAGGAGGAGGCCACACGCCTGGCCGCCACCTCCGGCGATACCGCACGACTCAAGAGCTCGGCGGCGCTGATGGACCATCTGGTATTGGGGGAGGCACCGGAGGACTTCCTCACCCTGCCGGCATACGAGCAGCTGGGCTGAGGCGCGGGGGGACCCCGGGAACTCGCCCCGGGGGTACTGCTGCTGAACGACGTACTGGGGCGGCAGGGGTCGAACCTGCAACCTCCCGGTTAACAGCCGGGCGCTCTGCCAGTTGAGCTACACCCCAAGGTCCTGCGCTGGCGCATCGACTATCGGCCCACCATGAGGGCTCCTGTACCGGCGGGTCCCGGACCGGCCTCAACGGGCTTTGCTGAACGCTTCGACAGCCCTCCACCCAAGAAAAAACCCGCCGCTCATGCGCCGGGTCCGGGCGTTTCACGGCGATCCGTAGATCACCTACGCCTGACCCGTCTCCCCAAGGACGCGGTTCGAATTTCGGTTGCGGAAACTGCTCTGGCGGATATTCATGGCGACGGATATCCTACCAAGGCGAAGGAACGGGGTCAAGGAGCCGCCGCGACCATTCGCCCCGAATTCACCACTTCTTCATGCAACGCCAACACTTTTGGAGCTTCCCTCCTCCACCAGGATTCGCCATGACCTCAACCATGATGCCCCCCGCCACCGCCAAGCTCCCCGCAGGAGCGGCGGCATACAAGATGACCATCCCCGTCCGGGCCAGGTACGACAACTGGATCGGCGGTGAGTACGTCGCACCGGTGAAAGGCAAGTACTTCGTCAATCCCACGCCGATCACGGGGCAGCCGCTCTGCGAAGTGGCCCGTTCGACGCATGAGGATGTCGACAAGGCGCTGGACGCCGCCCATGCGGCGGCCATGAGCTGGAATCACACCTCCACCACCTACCGGGCGAACATCCTCAACCGCATCGCCGACCGGCTGGAGCAGAACCTCGAGGCCATCGCGCTCATCGAGACGCTCGATAACGGCAAGCCGATCCGCGAGACGATCAACGCCGACCTCCCGCTCGCCGTCGATCACTTCCGGTATTTCGCCGGCGCGCTCCGGGCGCAGGAAGGCGCCATCTCGCAGATCGACGAGGACACCGTCGCCTATCACTTCCATGAGCCGCTCGGCGTCGTGGGCCAGATCATCCCGTGGAACTTCCCGTTGCTGATGGCGGTCTGGAAGCTCGCGCCGGCGCTCGCGGCCGGGAACTGCATCGTCCTGAAGCCAGCCGAGCAAACGCCAGTCTCGATCATGGCGTTCATGGAGCTGATCGCCGACATCCTGCCCAGCGGCGTGATCAACGTGGTGCAGGGCTTCGGCGTCGAGGCCGGCAAGCCGCTCGCCTCGAGCCCGCGGATCGCCAAGATCGCCTTCACCGGCGAGACCACCACCGGGCGGCTGATCATGCAGTACGCCGCAGAGAACCTGATCCCGGTCACCCTGGAGCTGGGCGGCAAGTCGCCCAACATCTTCTTTGCCGACGTCATGGAAGCCGACGACGACTTCTTTGACAAGGCGCTCGAGGGCTTTGCGATGTTCGCACTGAACCAGGGCGAAGTCTGCACCTGTCCTTCCCGGGCGCTGGTGCAGGAATCGATCTATGACAAGTTCATGGAGCGGGCGGTCGCACGCACCAAGGCGATCGTCGAGGGCAGTCCGCTTGATTCCGCGACCATGATCGGCGCCCAGGCCTCGAACGATCAGCTGGAGAAGATCCTCAGCTACATCGACATCGGGAAGAAGGAAGGTGCCAAGGTGCTCACCGGCGGCGCCCGGCGGGTCCATCCCGGCGACCTCAAGGACGGCTATTACGTGCAGCCGACGATTCTCGAGGGCCACACCCGGATGCGGGTCTTCCAGGAGGAGATCTTCGGCCCGGTCGTCTCGGTGACGAAGTTCAAGACCCAGGACGATGCCCTTGCCATTGCCAACGACACGCTCTACGGCCTGGGCGCCGGCCTCTGGAGCCGCGACGCAAACACCTGCTATCGCATGGGCCGCGCGATCAAGGCCGGACGGGTGTGGACCAACTGCTACCATCTCTATCCTGCCCACGCAGCCTTCGGCGGCTACAAGCAGTCTGGCATGGGCCGGGAAAACCACAAGATGATGCTGGATCACTACCAGCAGACCAAGAACATGCTGGTCAGCTACAGCCCCAAGAAGCTGGGTTTCTTCTGAGCTCCACTCAACTGGATGACCAGCACCCTGTCGCGCGGGTGCTGGTCACCGAGGCGGCGGCGACCGTGCTTCGCGACCTCGAGGCGGAGCACGGCCCGCTGCTGTTCCATCAGTCGGGGGGCTGCTGCGACGGCAGCTCCCCGATGTGCTATCCGCGCGGTGAATTCCGGATTGGCGCACGTGACGTCCTGCTCGGAGAGATCGGCGGGACCCCGTTTTATATCGGGGCGCTGCAGTACGCGCTCTGGGAGCACACCCAACTGATCATCGACGTCGTACCGGGCCGTGGCGGCGGATTCTCGCTCGAGGCGCCGCTTGGGGTTCGCTTTCTCACTCGCTCCCGGGTCTTCGACCCGGTCGAGCAGGCCTGGCTCAACGCCTGTCCGCCACAGCGCGGCCCTGCGGCCTGAAGCCAGACCCACTCCCCGGCTTCTGGACCGGGACGCTCACCGCCCAACGCGCAACGGAGCCTGTCATGAGCGGGCTGCCGCGTGACCACCAAGCCGCACGCCATGGGTGAGCCGGCCGTGTATGCTCTGGTGCTGGCCGCCGGCGAGGGCAGCCGCTTCGGCGGGGACAAGCTGCTCGCCCGCTGGCAGGGCACCCCGATCATCACGCATGTCGCCACCACGATTGCGGAGAGCATCCAGGCCGGTGAACTCGCTGGTGCCGTCGCGGTGATCCCCCCTGCCTCAACCAGCCTGGTCTGGCCGCTCGATACGGCAGGATTCACGCTGGTGGAGAATCCCAATCCGCGTGAGGGGCTTTCCACCTCGCTCCAATGCGGCCTGGGGGCGCTCTCCCGGCCCGGCGTGCTCCCGGAAGCCGCAGCGGCACTGATTGTCCTGGCCGATCAGCCGCTGCTGCGGCGCCCGGTCATTCAGGCGCTCATTGCTGACTGGCGTGAGCAGCATCGGAGCGTCCGTCCGTGCTATGCCGCCGCGCCTGGCGAGCCGGGGCACCCGGTGCTGCTCGCGCGCGCCGACTGGCCGCTGGCACAGGAGGCCACCGGCGATGCGGGGGTAGGACGGTTGCTCGCGGCGGTGCCCGGCGGGGTCCGGTGCATCTACGTTTCCGGGGCAAATCCGGACATCGATACCCCGGAAGATCTTCTTCAGCTTGAGGGCCATCACTGATGCGTCTTAGCGTTCCCGGTGTGCCCCTGATCGCCGCCCGGCCAGCCCGCCGCCCCCATCGGCAACGCTGACCGCTTGACTGAACGCTGGGTGACCCGGGATGGACTCCGGTTCTGCGTCGACGATCTCGGCGCCGGGCCCGTCATGCTTTTGGCGCATGGCATGTGGTGCGACGCCGGGATGTTCAAGCTGCTCGCCACCGAGCTCGCCCGGGACCACCGGGTACTGGTTCCCGACTTCCGGGGTCATGGCCGCAGCGACGTTCCTGCCGCCTCCTGGAGCATCGCCGACCTTGCCGATGACCTCCAGGCCATCGTGGAGCAGCTCGGCGTGGACCAGCTCACCCTCGCCGGCTTCAGCATGGGCGGCATGGCAGCCGTCGCCTTCGCCCTGCGGCACGCCGAGCGCCTCAACGGTCTCGCCCTGATCGGCACCAGCGCCGCCGCAGAGGAGCTCTTCCGCATCGCTGAAATCAAGGCGCTCGCCCGCATCATCCAGATTGCGGGACCGCCGCGGTTCCTCGCCCATGAGGCGTCGCGAAGCACGTTCAGCCCGGAGTTCCGCAAGACCAATCCCGGTGAGGTGAAGCGGTGGGAAAGTGTGGTGAAGGCCATGCATGGCCCTGCGCTGGTCCAGGCGCTTCGGGCGGTCGCGGGGCGCCCCTCCCTGCTCGAGCGGCTTGGCGAGGTCCCCACGCCGACGCTGATCATTTCCGGCACCGCCGACAAGGTCCTGCGGCCGCGCTGGTCGGACGCCATGCGACGGCGGCTGCCCCGCTCCCGGCTGGTGACCTACCCCGGCGTCGGACACGCCGTGCCGATGGAACGGCCGCACGAAGTCGCCGCCCTCCTTCGGGCACTGGACACCGGCACCCTGCCCAGGGACAGTTGAATTGGCGGTTGCTCGAACGGCAGGACACATTAATGGCACGGCCCTCATCCCCCGGAACCGCCCGATGAAGATTCCCCAGCTTCTGCTCCGCCAGCTGTACACCTTCGGTTCGCTCATCAACGAACCGGCAGGGTGCCGCCTGAGCCTCAAGAACCGCCTGAGCGATGTCACCCTCATTCGCATCTCCCGGCTCCGCTTCAACGACCTCGAGGTGCCTGCGAAGGATTTGCAGGTGGATTTCGGCGATGGCCACTGGCGCGCGGCCACCGAAGTCACCGCCGAGCGGCCCGAGGAATTTCCGCTCCGCCGGGTGGCGCATTTGCGCGTGCCGGGCCGCACGCTGCCGGACGGCACGGTCGACATCGAGATCGGCATCGAGGTCAAGGGCGTCGGTGCCCTCGTGGTGAAGGTCAAGGACCATGTCGCCGCCCCACTCCCCCGCCCGAAGGCGGTGCCGTATTCGAAGGAGGACAACTACTCCCCGGCAATCATCCGCAAGCGGCAGCAGTGGGTGGAGGAGTTCAGCGGGACGACGCTGCAGCACGTCGACAAGCAGTCGTTCGACCCCGCCGTGACCAGGGGGAACATCGAGAACTTCACCGGCGTTGCCCAGATTCCGCTTGGCTTCGCCGGCCCGCTCAAGATCAACGGGGAGCAGGCGCAGGGCGATTACGTGATCCCGCTGGCCACCACCGAGGGCACGCTGGTCGCGAGCTACAACCGCGGCATGAAAGTGCTGAATCTCTGCGGCGGCGCGATCTGCACGGTGCAGGGCGATCACATGCAGCGCGCGCCCGTCTTCGTCTTCGATTCCGCGCGCGAGGCGCGCGCCTTTCGTGACTGGGTGGACGCCCATATGGACGACATCCGGCGCGAGGCGGAATCCACGACCCGCGTCGGCAAGCTGCAGTACATCGACACCTACCTGGCGAGCAAGTTCGCCTACCTGCGCTTCAATTATTTCACCGGAGACGCGGCGGGCCAGAACATGGTGGGACGCGCCACTTATGCCGCCTCCAGCTGGATCCTGGAACACAACAAGACCATCCGGCGGTTCTACCTCGAATCCAACCTGGCCACCGACAAGAAGGCCTCGCAGGTGAACCTCATGCGCACCCGCGGCAAGCGGGTGACGGCGGAGTGCGTGATCAAGCGCGACATCCTGCTCGAGGTGATGCGGGTCGAGCCGGAGAGCCTCCACTACCACTGGGGGGTCGCCAACATCGGCTCGATTCTCTCCGGAGCCAACAACAACGGGCTGCACTCGCCCAACGCGATCACAGCGATGTTTATCGCCACCGGCCAGGACGTGGCCAATGTGGCCGAAGGGTCCGCGGGGATCGTCTACACCGAGCTCACCCCGGCGAAGGACCTCTATCTGTCGATCACTATCCCGTCACTGATCGTGGCCACGCACGGCGGCGGCACCGCCCTCCCGACCCAGCGGGAGTGCCTCGAGGTCCTGGGCTGCTACGGCAAGGGGAAGGTGATCAAGTTCGCGGAGATCGTGGCGGGTGTCGTGCTGGCCGGCGAGATCTCGCTTGCCGCCGCCATCTCATCGCTCGAGTGGGTGTCGTCGCACGAGGAGTATGGGCGCAATCGCTGACACCTCGAACGAGGACCTGCTGCGGGCCCGCGGTTTCGAGATCATGCGGGTCACGAGCCCTCCGGGCCTGCTGACTCGCTTCGCGGCAACCTATCGCCACTTCGTCGGCCTGCTGTTCGGCGGGCTCGCGGCCTACGTCCGGCACGAACGGGCGGAGGGGACCGGCCGCGGGATGAAGTTCCTGCTGGTCCGGCTGCTGGCGATGCTCTCCGCGCCCTTCGTGGACCGGGAGCTGCGCGCCCAGCCCTTCGCGGTCCAGTTCCGGCGCCGGCTGGAGCGGCTCGGGCCCACCTACATCAAGCTGGGTCAGATCCTGAGTCTGCGGGAGGACCTGCTCCCGAAGAACATCACGAACGAACTGAAGTCGCTGCTCAATCAGTTGCCCGTGGTACCGCTGCCGGTGCTGGTCTCGATCATAGAAAAGGACCTGCACCGCCCGGTCTCGGAGCTCTTCCTGCAGATCGACGAAGTCCCCATCGGATCCGCCTCGATCGGGCAGACGCACAGAGCTACGACCCACGAGGGCGATCCGGTCATCATCAAGGTGGTCAAGCCGGGCATCCGCGAGACGCTGCAGCGCGACGCCAAGCTGCTCGGCCTCCTCGGCAGCCTGGCCGAACTGATCATTCCCCGTTTCCAGCCCAAGCAGCTGGTCACCGAATTCTGCGAATACACCCTGCGCGAAGTCGACCTGCGCCGGGAGGCCGATAATGCCGAGACCTTCGCGGCCAATTTTGCCGATACCCCCGATGTGGTCTTCCCCGAGATCTACCGCGATCTCTCGGGACGCAGCATACTCACGATGGAGTTCTTCGACGGGATCCGCCCGGATTCGGAAACGGCCCAGGCCCTGCCCGAAGAGGAACGCCGGCACCTCACCGACCGCGGCGCCGAGTCGATCATCCGGATGCTCTATCGCGACGGCTTCTTTCACGCCGACCTGCACCCGGGCAACCTCATGATCCTCCCCGGTCCCAAGCTCGGTTTCATCGACCTGGGCATGGTGGGCCGGCTCGACGAGGACCTTCGGCGCGGATTGCTCTACTACTACTTCGCCCTGGTCATGGGCGATGCCGACAACTCCGCGCGCTACCTTGCCGCCATCGCCAAACCCGGACCCGGCGCCAACCCGGCCGCCTTCCGGCGGGAGGCCGCCGAGATCGCCAACCGGTGGAAGCGGACCTCGACCTTCGAGGGCTACTCGCTGGGACAACTCATCCTCGACTCGCTGAGTCGCGGCGCGCAGTATGGGATGTACTTCCCGGTGGAACTCGTGCTGATGGTCAAGGCGCTGGTGACCTTCGAAGGCGTCGGTCATGTGCTGCTGCCCGGCTTCGATGTCGCCGAGGTCTCCAAGCGGCATATCCGGGCACTGTTCATTCAGCAGTTCAGTCCGCTGCGGCTACTGACCGAGGGAATGCGGGGCGCACCGGACATGGTTGACGCGATGGCCAAGATGCCCCTCCTCGTCACCGATGGCCTCCGGGTGCTCGAGCGCGTCGCCCGCACGCCAACGGAGAATCCATTGTCGGGATTGCGCGGGACGCTGATCGCCGGCTCCTGCCTCGTGGCGGGTGCCATCTCGATGGGCTTTGCCGCCCCATGGCCGGTCTGGGGCGGGCTGTTCGCGATCGCCTTCTTTCTCGCCATCCGCCGGAGCTGACGCGATGCGCGAACGAGTGTCGGGAAACGATGCCGTCTGGCTGCAGGACACCGCCACCAACCTGATGGTGATCAACGGCGTATTCATCACCGACCGGATGGACATTGCCACCTTCCGTGACACCTTCCAGCGCCGGGTCATCGACGCCGGCGGTGGCCGGCTCTACGCCCGCTTCCGCGACCGGCTCACCTGGGTCCGGGGTGTACCGTACTGGGAGCCTGACCCGGCCTTCGACATTGCGCGCCAGATCGTGCCGGCGCGGATTTCCCATCTGGCAACCACCGAACAGCTCCAGGAATACATCGGCACGGAAGCATCGGCCCCGCTGCCGCCGGACTACCCGCCCTGGCAGTTCCAGTTCATCGAGCACTTCGGAACCGACGCGAGCGCGGTGCTGGGACGGATCCACCACAGCGTTGGCGACGGCATCGCTCTGGTGTCGGTGATCTTCGCGCTGATGGAAGAGATGACATCGGAGCACGAGACGGCCCCGGCCCGTGGGGGTATCCGTCCCGCGGCCGGCGCGATGGGGAAAGGTCTCCTCAAGGCGATGAGCGTTCCCTTCGCCGCCCCTGGCATTCTGCTCAAGCGGATGCTCTGGCGCCCCGATCGCCACGCGCTGCACGGCGCCAAGGTGTCGGGAAAGAAGCAGGTCGCCTGGACTGCACCCTTCGACCTGACGGTCATCAAGGAAGCGCGGGTCCGGCTCGATGCCACGGTAAACGACGTCCTGATGGCGATGGTCACCGGCGCGCTCAGCCGGTATCTCGTCCGTCATGCGGGAGAGAGGGTCGAGACGCTCCATATCTCGATGCCGGTGAACGTCCGCGGCGCGCACGAGCCACTCAAGCTCGAGAACCGCTTCGCCGCGGTCCCACTCGAACTGCCGGCGGGGGTCGAACAGATCGGGAATCGTGTTCGGGCTGTGAAAGTCCAGATGGATGCGCTCAAGCAGTCGGTCGTGCCGATCGTCGTCTACGGCATCCAGCGCGCCATGCTCACCCTGCTGCCACAGGTGGTCAGCCGCGGGCTCATCGACTTCCTCGCCAACAAGTGCACCGCGGTGGTCACCAATGTGCCGGGGCCGCAGCGGGACATCACGCTGGCGGGGCGGCGGGTCCGCAGCCTGATGTTCTTCGTACCGCAGCGGGCGGATATCGGGGTGGGGATTTCGATTCTGAGCTTTGCGGGCGGTGTCCAGATCGGAGTCCTCGCCGACACCGAACTGGTGCGGGACCCCCACGACCTGATCCGCGCGTTCGAGGAGGAGTTCGAGGCACTCCGCGCGCTCTAGGGGCGAGGGAGCCGGTCGCCCCTAGACGGCACGGCGCGCCCGCGCCCTCGCCCGCGCCTGCCGGGCCCGCCGCCGCCCTAGCTGCGGCACCGTCTCCAGCCGGTCCAACGCCCGGGCGAGGCGATCCCCCACCGCATTCGAACTGCTGCCGCGCGGAAGCCCGATTCCCTCCCAGATATCCCGCTCCTGGTCCTGCAGCACATCCACACGCAGCCGCAAACCGTGGCGCCGGAGCATCGCATCCAGCGTCGTGCGCCGGAGCCAGAGATCCCGCCGGGTCGCGGCGTAGGCAATCTGGCAGATTTCCCGTCGCGAGCTGAAGCTGAAGATGTTGCTGAAGAAGAGCCGGTACTCGTCGCGCTCCGGCTCGAACAGCACCACATCCGCGTCGGGATAGCGGGCACCATACCCGGCCATACCCACCACCATTCGCGAGTGGATCATGGTCCGGAAGGTCTGGGAGAGAATCGCCGGCATCCCGCGCCGCAGCAGCGCCCCCGGCTGCAGCTTGCCACGAGCCTCCCCCGCGGCCACATCCATCGAGACGAGCGGATTCAGACAGAGCAGCAGATCCACGCCGTGCTCCAGTGCGACCGACGCATGCAGGGTCTTCAGCAGAACGCCATCCACGCACAGCCGGTCATCGATCTCGACCGGCGGGTACAGACCCGGGACGGCGGTGCTCGCCTGCACCGCGCGGGAGATGGGAACATGATCCCAGCCGCTGGACCCGAAGACGATCGGGGTGCCCGCCTCCAGGTCGGCCGACACGATGAACAGCTTCCGCGCCAATTTGCGGAAGTCATCGGTGCGCCCCTTGATCGCGAAGGTGCGTTCGAGGTTTCGCCGGATGGGCTCGTTGTCGAAGAGCCCGAGCGGAAGCGCCCGGGAGAAGCGGACCAGCGACTTCATCAGCGTTTCATCGTGCGGGGCGCTGGAGATCTGCAGCAGAGCATGCGCGAGCAGTCCGGGCAGCTGCAGCCCCCGGCGGGCCCATTCGCGATACGCCGGCCGGAAGAAACTGGTCGGGTCGAAGGGATGCTCCCCGGGTTCATCCCTCACCAGCCCCCGGACCAGCTGTGTGGGAGTCAGGCCGTTCGCCAGCGAGGCGGTGACGAAGGCGCCCGCACTGACACCCACGTAGACATCACATTGGTTCAGGTCGAGGCCGTCAATCGACTCCTCGAGGGCCCGGAGCGCGCCGATTTCGTACACGGCGCCCGCCGGGCCTCCACCGGCCAGGGCAAGCCCCAGCCGGCGACCCCGCTGCCCACGGCGCGCGGTGGCCATGGATCCCCCGCTCAGGCTTTGGCCGACGCGGCCTTCGACGTGCGACGGGTCTTCCGCGCCTGAGTCTTGGACTTGGCCACGACGCGGGTGAGTTCCTCCACTCGCTTGGTCAGGGTCGCAATCTCCTTGCGGGTCGGGACGCCGAGCCGATTCATGGCGTTCGTCATGCCGGCCTCGATGGGGGTCGTCACGCGGGACACCGCCGACCTCGCCTCACCGCGCAGATCCGCGGCACGGCTCGACAGCCGGTTGATGCGCCCCTTGTTCACCTGCTCTACGCCCTCGCCCTTCCTCACCAACTGCTTGAACAGCCGGCTGCCCTCATCACCCGCCAGGGCGAACGCACCCAAGCCCGCCAGCCAGATATCGTGGGCCGATTCCTTCAACATCGGGAGCGCCTGGGTCTTCTTGGAACTCTTCTTGATCGCCATAACTTCCTCCGGAGTTGCCGGCCATCAGGGGCCGGACAGTGCTATGAATACTGAACCGCATCACACCTGCCGAGATGCTATCGCCGGGCCTTCCTGCGCCGCGGCTTTCGCGCCGGCGACTCGACCTCGAGTTCGCCCAGCGATTGCTCCAATTCCGCCAGCCTGTCGCGCAGCAACTCCAACTCGTCCTGGATTCCGCCCACCGGGGTAATCTTTTCGACCGATGCCTTCACCAGGCGGTCCACCCGAGTCTGGACCTGCTCCACGCCGTCCGCGATCACCCGACCACTACGGCGAATCACATCGTGAAGAAATTCGCTGGGCAGAAACGAGTGGCCGCGCTTGTGGTCTTCATAGATGATCTGCGCCAGCGTCTGGCCGGTCACATCCTCGCCGGTCGCGCTATCCGCCACCCGCAAGTCCTGACCGCCACGAATCCACTCCGCGATTTCATCGAGGGAGACGTATCGGCTTTCCTCGGTATCGTAGAGCTTCCTGCTGCCGCCGCCGTATCGCTTGATGAGCCGGATCATGTTGGGCCTCCGCTGTGGACAACGGTCAATATACCGCATTGCGGCAAAACGGCAAGTGCCGCTTGCCGCAATGCGGCAAACGGCAGTCGGGATTGAATTACGGCGGCGGAGGTGCGTCAGCCCTTGAGCTTGCCGAGTACCACTTGGCCGAGCGCTTCCAGTTCGGCCAGATCGGTCGGCGGAGCGGCTTGGAGGGGAACGGCCAGCAGCGGTTCGCCCCGGGAGAGGAGTTTCCGCAGCCGCTCCAGGCCGCGCTCGTCCCGTTCGCCCAGGTAGCGGAAGAGATCCAGCCCGCCGCGCCATGCGCCGGCGGATGGGTCTGCCGGCGCGGCCACCGTCGGGTGCACCTGGTTGACGACGATCGGTCCGAGGTGGTGGCCCGCCTCCTTGAGCTTCCGGGCGAAGAACAGGGTATCGGGAATCCGATCCTCACCGGGCCCGCTCACCAGGAGAAACAGGGTATCCGGCGCACGCAGCAGGCTGCGGACCTCGGCGGCGCGTTCGCGGAAGCCGTCGTACAGCGGAGCGAAGGCGCGGAAGAATTCCACCATATCGTGCAGGAGACGGATTCCGATAACCCGGTCGACGATGCGCTCGACTCCCTTCGCTGCGATGCGCATGGGCATCCGCTTGAGCCCCCCACCCTGTTCCCACCACGGCTTGAGGGCGAGACGGACCGCACCGCTGTCGAGAAAACCCACGATCCGGTCGGGGGCTTCGAGGAAGTCCAGCGCCTGGTGCGTCGGCGGCGTATCGAGGATGATGCGGTCGTAGTCGCCCTCCGCCGCGACCTCGAAGAGCCGCTCCACCGCCATGTATTCGAGGATGCCGGCGAGGTTGCCGGCGAGGTCTCGGTAGAAGCGGTTGGTGAAGATCCGTTCAGCTGATGCCTCGTCCGGGGCGTAGCGACGGATCAGGCGGTCGAATGTGGTGCGTGCGTCGAGCAGGACCACACTGAGGTGCCCTTTGGTTGCCGTCTTCACTCGCACTGCCCGGTCCCGTGCCTCCTCGCCAACCCCGAGGGCGTCCTTGAGGCGAAGCGAGGGGTCGAACGTCATGACGAGGGTGTGGTGGCCCGCCCGGGCGGAGCAGAGCCCCAGGGCGGCTGCCAGCGTGGTCTTCCCGACGCCTCCGGCGCCGACGACGACGACGAGCCGCTGGTCGAGTGGGCCGGGACTCACGCGAGCCCATCCTCGAGTGCGGTCACGACGGCAGCGAGCAGCGTCTGGCCCCGATCGAGCGGCAGCAGCGGAATCTCGACCAGGGTGCCCTTCCAGTCGGCCCGGAGCCGGGCAAGCTCGCGGTCATTCACGGCACGGCGCTGGCGCCAGAGATCGAGAGTGGGCTGCAGCCCCGCCCCGGCGCCCTTGCCCGCGGTAGAGGCCCCAGGAAACGGCGGGTAGAGGGCGTTGGCGACCACCAGCTCCGGCGGGCGCCCGATCTTCTCCCGCAGCAGCACGATCAACTCGAGTGCTTCCTGGATCGGCATCTCCTCAGCGAGCGCGGTGAGCACCACTCCACATCGCGCAGGGTCAGCGATGAACCTGGCCAGTTCCGTGGCCATCTCGCCGAGCTGCCCGCCGCCGATCGCATCAGCGAGGACGAGCGGTGCGGCGAGCATCGAGACGCTATGCCCGGTGGCAGGAGCATCCAGCACGACGACATCGGCCTTGTGGCGGTAGTGACCCTCGACAGTCCGGAGCGCATATCCAAGCACGGCCATCTCTTTCATGCCAGGGGCACCCTGAGCGAAATGCTGAAAGACCGAGCTGGCGATGACCTTCTTTGCGAGAGCGGCGATGGGCAGCTTCTCGCGCACCAGGCCATCCACAACAGCCTGCGCCTGCAGATTCTGGACGGAAAGCCGGCTGCTGACCTTGACGATGTGGCCGCCGGACGGCTCCGTACCCAGCAGCTGATGCAGGCTCTCGCGCGGATCAATCTCCAGCAACAGCGTCCGGCGACCGCTCGCCGCGAGCAGGCGGCCGAGCGCGGCGGCGATCGTCGTCTTTCCGACGCCACCTTTCCCGGTAACGACCACGAGCTGTTGTCTGGCGAGCCGGTCCAGCAGCTTCATGAAGACTCATGCATGAAAGGTCACGGCCATACTACTACCCAAAGGTGGGCGGGCCAACCCCGATGTTCAACGTTTGTTTCGCTGCTTGCGGTGACTCCGGTAAGGTGGATAGCGTTCGGCGTGACTGATACTCTCGACTACATCATCATCGGCTCGGGTTTCGGCGGCAGCGTCTCGGCGATGCGGCTGGCCGAGAAGGGCTATCGAGTCCTCGTGCTGGAGCGCGGCCGGCGCTTCCGCGACGAGGACTTCGCCAGGAGCACGTGGGACCTGCCCCGCTACCTGTGGGCCCCATCCGTAGGGTGCTACGGCATTCTGCAGATCAGCCCGTTCAAGAACGTCTTCGTGCTGCACGGCGCCGGAGTCGGCGGTGGGAGCCTGGGGTATGCCAACGTGCTGATGGAGCCAGGCGACGAGGCATTTGATTCGCCTGCCTGGCAGAGGCCAGTCGAGTGGAAGCGCGAACTGCGGCCGCACTACGCCACGGCCAAGCGCATGCTGGGTGTTGCCGAGAATCCGAAGCTGTGGCCGGCCGATCACCAGCTGAAGCGGATCGCGGAGGAACTCGGGCGCGGGGACAGTTTCCGGCCGGTGCCGGTCGGCACCTTCTTCGGCCAGCCCGGGCAGGAGGGGACAGAGGTCGCCGATCCCTACTTCGGCGGCGAGGGCCCAGCACGCCGTGGATGCACCCATTGCGGTGGCTGCATGGTGGGCTGTCGGCACAACGCCAAGAATACGCTGCCCAAGAACTACCTCCACTTTGCCGAGCGGTGGGGAGCGACGATCGTCCCGGAGGCAACGGCGGGGGACATCCGGCCGCTGGCCGGACCGCAGCAGGACGGCGCCCGCTACGAGGTGCACTACCGCCGCACCACCGGGCTGCTCCGTCGCCGCATGCCACCGCTGCGCGCGCGCAATGTGATCGTCTCGGCGGGCACGCTCGGCTCGCTTCGTCTCCTGTTCCGCTGCCGTGATGTCACCCGCTCACTGCGTGACCTGTCGCCCCGTCTGGGCGACATGGTCCGGACCAACAACGAGGCGCTGCTCGGCAGCGTCGCCCGGCGGGACGATGTCGACTACTCGAAGGGCATCGCGATCACGTCGATCTTCCGGGCCGACGCCCTGACGACGATCGAGCCGGTGCGGTATCCCGCCGGTTCCTCCGCGATGCGGCTGCTCGGCGGACCGATGATCGAATCGGGAAGTCTCCTCTCGCGCCTCGGTCAGTCGGCGTTTGATATCGCGCGGCGACCGGGCGAGTTCCTGCGGACCCACGTCCTGCCCGGCTGGGCGGAGCGCACCACCATCATCCTGGCGATGCAGTGGGAGGACAACCGTATCCGCCTCCGACCGGGCCGCAGCATCTTCACCGGTTTCCGCAACGACCTCGTCTCCCAGCCCGACGAGGAGGCAACCATCCCGACGAAAATCGAGATCGGACACGCCGTCACGCGCACCTTCGCCGAGCGGACCAACGGCATCGCGATGGGTTCGGTAAACGAAGCGCTGTTCGACATCCCGATCACCGCCCACATCCTCGGTGGCTGCCCCTTCGGGGCGAGCGCGACGGAGGGGGTGATCGATGCCGACTGCCAGGCGCATGGCTATCCCGGCCTGTACGTGATCGACGGGTCGATCATGCCGGCCAATCCGGGGGTAAACCCCAGCCTGACGATCACCGCGCTGGCGGAATATGCGATGAGCCGGGTTCCGGCGGCCAGCTCGCGATAAGTCACAGCCTGCTTTCATGCGATCTTCAGGTCCGCGGCGCTAATAATCCCCACGAAGGCTGACTCCGCCCGACCCGCCCACGACTCCGGGCGGCACCCAGCGGGCTCCGGACGGGGCCAGCGCTGTTCTCGCACATGCCACCCTAGGCGGGCCCCATGACTGCCGTACTTTCCGAGCTGCCGGCTCCGGTCACTCCGCTGCAGCCGTTCGACCGCACCACGCTCAACCGGATCTTCTACGACGCGATCGACCGGTTCGGTCCCCAAGAGGCCATACGATTCAAGCGTGACGGCCGCTGGCAGGGCTTGAGCTATCGAGATATGGAGTTGCGGGTCGCCCAGGTGGCCTCCCTGCTCGATGGCTGGAAGCTCGTACCCGGTGACCGGGTGGCGATCCTGTCGGAAAACCGCCCGGAGTGGGCGATGGTCGACTACGCGGCGCTTGCCCTGGGCATGGTCGTCGTGCCGATCTACCCCACCCTTCCGGCGGATCAGGTCGCCTACATCCTGAAGGACGCCGGCGCCCGCGCCTTGTTCGTCTCGAACGCGACTCAGTTCGGCAAGCTGGGCCTGGCCCGCGCGCAATGCCCGGCACTGGACCATGTGATGGTGTTCGACCCGCTGCCGACGGATGTTGGAGCGGAGTCGCTCAGCACGGTCCTCCAGAAGGACATCGAACCCTATGCGGTCTGGAGCCGTGAACTCCGCAAGCGGGCCCTCGGCCTCGCGTCGGAGTGTGTCGCAACCATCATCTACACCTCCGGCACGACAGGCAGCCCCAAGGGTGCGGTGCTGACCCATCACAATCTGGCCGCGATGATCGCGGCCTCGAGGCAGCATGGATCGCTCGCGACAAGAGCCGGCGCGGTCGCCCTCTCGCTCCTCCCGCTCTCGCATGTGCTCGAACGCATCGGGGATTATTACTACTGGGACAGCGGTGTGACCATCGCCTACGCCGAATCCGTGGCGAACGTGCCGGCGAACCTGCTGGAAGTCCGCCCCGACATCATGATCGCGGTGCCGCGCCTGTTTGATAAAGTCTACGCCAAGGTGATGGCGACGGCCGGCGTGAAGGGCAAGCTGGTGCGCTGGGCTGGGAAGGTCGGTGGCCAGATGGTCGATCACTGGGCGGCGCGTACGTCGCCGCCACTCGGGCTGCGGCTGCGCCATCGTCTCGCCGACTTCCTGGTGTTCCGCAAGATCCGGCACTCGCTCGGCGGCCAGCTCAAGACCATGATCTGCGGCGGCGCCCCGCTCTCCCCCGTGGTCGGCCGGTTTTTCCTGGGGGCTGGCATCCCGCTCTACGAAGGCTATGGGCTGACCGAGACCTCGCCGGTGCTCGCCGCGAACCGGCCGACCGACTGGCGGCTGGGGAGCGTGGGGCTGCCCTATCCCGGCGTCGAGCTGCGGATTGGTGCGGAAGGGGAGATCCAGGCCCGGGGGCCTTCGGTGATGCAGGGCTACTGGAACCTGCCCGAGGCCACGGCGGCCGCCATCGATGCCGACGGGTGGTTCCATACCGGAGATGTGGGGATGTTCGACGACGACGGGTTCCTGCACGTGACCGACCGAATCAAGGACCTGATCGTGACGGCGGGTGGCAAGAAGGTGGCGCCGCAGCCGATCGAGGTCCGGACCCAACTCTCCCCGTTTATCGCGCAGGCCGTGATGATCGGCGACCGGCGGCCCTTCCCCACGATGCTACTGGTTCCCGACTTCGAGCGGCTGCGGCTCTGGGCGAGCGAGCAGGGGATCGAGACCACCGACCGGAACCAGCTTCTGAAAGAGACGCCGGTGCGCGAACTCCTCGAGCAGGAATCGCTGGGGCGACTGCAGGACCTGGCCCAGTTCGAGAAGCCCAAACGGATCGCGATACTGAACGAGGAGATGACGGTGGAAACCGGGATGCTGACGCCGACCTTCAAGGTGAAGCGGCGGATGGTCGAGCAGCGCTACCAGGAGATGATTCAGGCGATGTATGCCGGCGCTTCGGACGGAGCGTAGTCTGGCTGATTGCCTGACAATGCAGCGGGGGCAGGTGCCGCAAAGCGGCGGCCGGCACGAGGCGGAAGGGAGTGCGGAGGGACCAGTGCTGGTTGTCGGCCAGGGCTGACTATCGCCTGCTCCCCAGTGCCCCGCGTCTACTCCATCCCGCACCACCCCGCCAGCAGCGCGGCCTCGACCTTGATGGCGGTGATCAGTTCGTCGATCGGCAGGTATTCATCCGGCGCGTGCGCCAGCTTGATGTCGCCCGCGCCGTACATGACGCAGGGCATCCCGCCAAAGGCAATGAAGTGGCGCATGTCGGCGCCGTAGGTCACCCCCTCCGTACGCACCTGCTTGCCGGTTACGGCCCGGTGCGCCGAGCGGATGGCCTCGCAGATCGGGGCATCGGTCGGCGTCTCCGCAGCAATGAACTGGCCGCCGAAGTAGGTGATCTCGGGCGGATGCTCCTTGAGCCAGGGATCCTGTTCCGCCACCGAGTAGATCCGCTCCGCCACCAGCAGCTTGAACGCCTGCAGCTCTTCCCCGGGCAGGAACCCGATCCGGATCTCCGCATCGAGCCGCTCCGGCACGGTGGAGGCCCAGTTCCCGGCGCGCACGACGCCGACGTTGATGGGAACCTTGTTGGGGAAGACCCGGTAGAGCGGGTGGCGCAGATTGGCGTTGCGGTCCCGTTCAAAGGCCTGCAGGTCGAGGAAGATCGGCATGAACTTCTCGAGCGCCGACACCCCCTCATCCCGCGTGGCAGCATGGGCCGAGCGGCCGGTGATCGTCAGGCGAAATACGAGCGACCCTTCACAGGCCGTCACCAGCGCCAGTTCGGTCGGCTCCGTCACCAGCGCCGCATCGGCCCGGTAGCCCCGCAGGACCGTACTCAGGGCGCCGAGTCCACCGTCTTCCTCGCCCACCGTGGCGGTCACGGTGACGTCGCCCTTGAGGCGAATGCCGGCGGTGGCCAGGGCATCGAGCGCGGCGATATGGGTGACGAGCCCGCCCTTCATGTCGCAGCTGCCGCGGCCGTATACCTTGCCGTCGACCACATTGGCGGCGAACGGCGGCTGGCTCCACAGGGCGGGATCGCCGGCGGGCACCGTGTCGATATGCGCGTTGAGCAGGAGCGACCGACCGCCACCGGTGCCCCGGCGGCGACCGGCAACATTCATCCGGCCGGCGTAGCCGACCTGCGCGCCCACATGCTCGAGGTAGGGCTGGATCTCCTCCGCCGTGGCGGCCCAGCTCTCGACCTCCAGCCCGCGCTCGGTGAGCGCCGCCGCGACAGCACTGCCCATCGGCCCCTCCGCTCCCGTCACGGATTGCGCCTGCACGAAGGTGCGATGCAGCGCCACGGTGGTGGCGCGCGCCGCGTCGACGGCGTCGCTAATCTGCTTGAGGAGTGCGGGATCGAGGGGTGGGTGCATCTGCGGAGCTCCGGAGTACGTTGCCGAGGGGTCCGCCTGGCGGGACCCGGGGGAAGATAACCCGGACGAGAATGGCTGGTATTCGCCCGGCGGGAGGCCATCTTTCTCCCGTCCTTTCCCCGCCGGCGGCGCCGGCACAGCCGGGAGCCCCCGATGCGCGATCTGCTCGACGACTATGCCGCCCTCGCCGCCACCGGCCAGCCGGTCGGGCGCGCGGTCGTGACCAGCGTGTGGGGTTCCGCCCCGCGACCCGAGGGCGCATGCATGCTGGCCACCGCCGGCGGGCGGCTCGCCGGTTCCGTCTCCGGCGGCTGCGTCGAGGGCGCCGTGGCGACGGAGATCGCCGAAGCCATCGAGCGGGGCACGCCGAAGCTGGTCACCTTTGGCGTGAGCGACGAGCGGGCGTGGGAGGTGGGGCTCTCCTGCGGCGGCACGATCAAGGTGTTCGTGGAGCCGGCGGTACGGCCGGAAATCCTTGCGGTGGCGGCAGGCGAGGGAGGGATGATTGTCGCCACGGTCATCCAGAGCAGCTCATCCGAAGTGAGCGTGGGCGACTCGGCCGTCATTCGTGAAGGGGGGGAGAGTGAGCGGGGATCCCGGTGGCTGGACGACCGCCTCCGCGATTCGGCGCTCGCTGCCCTCGGTCGTGAGGCCAGCACGAGCGCTGAAGCCGCCGCCAACGGCGCGCCGTTCACCGTGTTCCTCGAGGTCTTCCCCCGGCGCCCTACGGTCGTGATCTTCGGCGCGGTACAGATCGCCGCCGCGCTGGTGACGTTCGCCAAGGCGCTGGGGTACCGCACCGTCGTCGCCGATGGCCGCGCGGCCTTCCTGACGCGCGAGCGCTTTCCCGATGCCGACGAGTTGATCCTGGCCTGGCCAGCGGAGGCGTTCGACCGTATCGGCCTCGGGCCGGCAACCTACGTCTGCCTCCTGTCCCACGACCCGAAATTCGACGACCCGGCGATGGAACTGGCGCTCCGCTCTCCCGCACGCTACATCGGCGCGATCGGTTCGAAGAAGACCCAGGCCGCGCGACGCGAGCGGCTGCGCGCCCTGGGATTCTCCGATACCGACCTGGCGCGCCTGCACGGTCCCATCGGCCTGCCGCTCGGCGGTCGCGCGCCGACGGAGACCGCACTGGCGATCATCGCGGAAATGACCCAGGTCCGCTACGGCACGGGGACCGCTGCGCCGTCGGGAGCGCGTGCGTCGGGGCCGCATGCGTAGGGACCGCATATCTGCGGCCCCATTGAGCGGCCCCGCCGCGCCCCGCCCGAACCCGCGACGTCGGGTTTTCGTCACGGGCGGCACCGGCTATCTCGGCACCCGGTTGCTCCGCGCGTTGCGGGCCAACGGACACGAGACCCACGCGCTCGTGCGGCCCGCGTCGCTGGCGAGAGTTCCCGAGGTGTTCGGCCCGGTGCCCGGTGACGCGCTGCACGGCCTGACGTACGCTACCCGGGTCGCGCCGGCGGATACGTTCGTCCACCTCGTCGGCGTCAGTCACCCGAGTCCGGCAAAGGCGGAGGACTTCCTCCGCGTCGACCTCGCCTCGGTCGCCGCCGCCGTCCCGGTCGCGCTCACCGCCGGCATCCGCCACTTCGTGTACGTGAGCGTGGCGCAACCCGCGCCGGTCATGCAGGCGTATGTGGCCGCCCGGGCCCGCGCCGAGTCGATTATCCGCGAGAGCGGAATACCCTGCACCATCCTCCGGCCGTGGTATGTCATCGGTCCGGGCCACTGGTGGCCAGTCGCCTTGCTCCCCGGTTACTGGCTGGGGGAACTGCTGCCCGGCACCCGCGCCTCCGCCCGCCGGCTGGGTCTGGTCACGGTCCGGCAGATGGTGCGCGCGCTGGTGCATGCGGTGGAGCAGCCGGCGGAAGGGGTCCGGGTGCTCGAGGTCCCCCAGATCAGGAAGGTCACGGCATGAGCCTGCCCGCACACCGCCAGACTATCCGTCGGATTCTCGTCCTCGCGCTCCTGCACGGCGCTGCACCCTTCGTGGCACAGGCACAGACCGATGCGCCCCGCGACACGATGGGTCTCCGGCCCGCCTTTGCCCGCATCGACCGGTTCGTGGAGCAGGCGATGGCCGCGCAGCGGACGCCGGGGATGGCGCTCGCGCTGGTCGATCGGCGGGGACTGCTGACGGTGCGCTCCTACGGCTACGCCGATCTCGAGCGCCGCCTGCCGGTGACGGCCGACACCCGCTTCGAGATTGGCTCGATCTCCAAGTCGTTCACGGCGATCGCCCTGCTGCAGGAGGTGGAAGCGGGCCGGCTCGACCTCCGCCACCCGGTGCAGCAGTATCTCCCCTGGTTCACGCCAGCGACACGATGGCGCCCCGTCACGCCGCACGATCTCCTCACCCATACCGCCGGCCTCCCCGCTGACCGCGACGACGTGCCCTCCTCACCGGCCCAGGCATACGTTGCGCGCGAACGCACGCTCGGTTCCGCGCCGGGCATCTACTGGGCCTACTCGAACATCGGCTATCAGATCCTCGGCGTGCTGCTGGAGAAGCTGACGGGGAAACCATACCCCGCCGTGATCCAGGGGCGCATTCTCGATCCGCTAAAGATGACCGCCAGCCGGGCACAGTTCACCGATTCCACCCGGCCCTTCATGGCGCACGGCTATGTGCCGCTGCACGATGACCGCCCGGCACGCGCCGCCGATCCGCTGGTGCCGGCGCCGTGGATCGAATATGGCTCGGGCGACGGGAGCATCATCGCCACCGCCCCGGATCTCGGCCGCTACCTTGTCATGCTGCTGAATCGTGGCGCCCTGCTGTCGGAGGCAAGCTGGCGCCGCATGATGCTTCCCGCCGCACCAACCGGTGCGGGCGGCAGCTACGGCTACGGGATGTTTCTTGACAGCCTCGATGGCCGGCCGGTCTTTGCGCACAGCGGGGGGATGATCGGGTATACCAGCTATCTCATCGGGGATGCAACGCAGGGCATCGGTGTCGTGGTGTTCGTGAATGGGCCCGGCTCACCCAGTGCCAGCGCGCGGTTTGCACTCAGCGCGCTTGGCGCGGCGATGCGAGGCGATTCGCTTCCCGCCATCCCTCCGGACCGCGCACCAACCCATGTAGATCATCCCGAACGGTACGCCGGCGTCTACCGCATGCCGGATGGGGATTCCCTTCGGCTGGCGGCTGAGGGCGACAGCCTGCTGCTGCTTCGCGGCGGCGAGCGTTTCGCCATCGAACCGTACGACGATGACGCCTTTCTCGTCCCCGGCGGCGGCTTGGCGCTTTTCCCGCTTCGGTTTGCCGGCGATTCCTCCGGCATGACCGAAGCGTGGTACGGTGGCGACTGGTATGTCGCCGAGCGGTACGCCGGTCCGCGCACCTTTGTCGTACCACGCATGTGGCAAGCGTACGCCGGTCACTACCGCATCATGCAGCCGTGGGAGCCCAGCTTCCGGGTCGTGGTGCGGAAGGGAATGTTGTGGGCCATCACTCCCGACGGCACAGAGCAACCGCTTTCCCTGCTGCCTGGCGGCGAGTATCGTATCGGCGGGCCGCAGTCCGCCGAGCGGCTCACGTTCGGTCCCGTGGTTGAGGGACGCGCGCTGAGCGCCGACTGGTCCGGAATGCGCTACTACCGCACCTTCACGCCGTAACCGCCACTACCCTTTCTCCCTCGGTCTCATGCGCCTCACCCCGGTCCTCGCGCTCGCGCTCCTTACCTCAGTTGGCTGCGGCGGGCCCACTTACGATGTGGTCATCCGCGGCGGTACCGTCTACAACGGCAGCGATAGCGCCGGCATCGTCGCCGACGTTGCCATCCAGGGCGACAGCATCGTTGCGGTCGGCAACCTCGGCGCGGCGCGGGGCCGGCAGGTCATCGACGCGAAGGGGCTCGCGGTAGCGCCCGGCTTCATCAACATGCTGAGCTGGGCGAACGAGGCGCTGCTGGTCGACGGCAAGTCGCAGAGCGACATCCGCCAGGGCGTGACGCTCGAGATCTTTGGCGAGGGCGAATCCATGGGTCCGCTCACCCCGGCGATGAAGGCGGAGTGGGAAGCGGCGCAGGGCGACATTCGCTTTCCGATTACCTGGACCACGCTGGCGGGTTACCTCGACACGCTGGTGCAGCGGGGTGTCTCGCCCAATGTCGCGTCGTTCGTCGGCGCGGCCACGGTGCGGCAGTATGTTCTGGGCCACGATCCGCGCCAGGCGACCAAGCAGGAACTCGCCGCGATGCAGCAACTGGTTGGTGAGGCGATGGCCGACGGCGCGCTCGGTGTCGGCAGCTCCTTGATCTACGAGCCGGGAATGTTCGCCACTTCGACCGAGCTGGAGTGGCTGGCCCAGATCGCCGCGGCGCGTGGCGGCATCTACATCTCGCATATTCGGAACGAGGGCGACAGTCTCTTCGAGGCGCTGGATGAGTTCCTCGGGATCGCGGCACGGGCCGGCGCCCGGGCCGAGATCTATCACCTGAAGACCTCCGGCCCGCACAACTGGGACAAGGAAGACGAGCTGCTCAAGCGGATCGAGGCCGCGCGCGCGCATGGCCTCAAGATCACCGCCGACATGTACACCTACCCTGCGAGCGCCACGGGACTCGATGCGGTCATGCCCGGCTGGGTTCGAGCGGGAGGCTTCGCCGCGTGGGCCGGCCGGCTGCAGGACCCCGCCATTCGCCGACGGCTCAAGCCGGAGGTGACCGCCGCCTTGGCCAAGGGGGGTGGCGCGGATCATGTCCTGCTGGTCGGGTTCAAGAATGACTCACTCAAGCACTATACCGGGCAGACGCTTGCCCAGGTCGCCACCGCACGCGGAACGGGGCCGGAAGAGACGGCAATGGACCTGGTCTACCAGGACAACAGCCGGATCGGCTGCGTCTACTTCTCCATGTCCGAGGACAATGTGCGCAAACAGATCCAGGTGCCGTGGATCAGTTTCGGCAGCGATGAGGCAAGCCTGGCGCCCGAGGGGGTCTTCCTCAAGTCAAATCCGCATCCACGCGCCTATGGCACCTTTGCGCGACTGCTCGGCAAGTATGTGCGGGACGAGAAGCTCATTCCGCTGGAGCAGGCCATTCACCGCCTGACGCTGCTCCCTGCAACCACGCTCCAGCTCAAGCGCCGGGGCGCGCTCCGCCCGGGCTACTACGCTGACGTGGTGATCTTCGACCCCGCGACCATTCAGGACCACGCGACCTTCGAAAAGCCGCACCAGTATTCCACCGGCGTGCGCGATGTCTTCGTGAACGGCACCCAGGTACTCAAGGACGGCGAGCATACCGGCGCCACCCCGGGACGCGTGGTGCGCGGCGCGGGGGTGCCATGATTCCCCGCCGGTCGTGACTGCGTTCGTCCAGGCGATACCGCTCCACCTGCGGAATGTTGCCGCACCGGTGGAGCAGATGCTGGATACGAAGCGTTGAGCGACAGCATCATCTGAACACCGACGGGCCCCGGAGCGCAGCCCCGGGGCCCGTCGCCCCTGCCGACCCCACCACCAGGCTCCCCGGCAATCCCTGGATCGTGCCTCGAGGAACAACTACTTCGGGTCGGGAGACGGGGCTGGCTCCGGTGCGGGGTCGATCACCGCCCTGATGCTCGCAGCCCATCCTGCCGCATCCTCCGGTGGACGGAACGACCACGACACCTTCGACTGTCCGCTCCCGGCGTCGATGATCACCCGGTCGCCATCGCGACGCACTTCCGCCGCCTTCCCGCTGATTGCGGTGAGATCGAGCCCGACCGTGCCACGCTTGTGGCCGAAGTGCCTCGGCCACCGAGCGCCTGTCCAGTTACGGGAAGTTCACCACCTGTACCGGCGTTGAGCGGCTGGTCGAGGTGCCGTTCCCGAGCTGCCCGGACGTGCCATAGCCCCAGCAACGAGCGGTCCCGTTCGCGAGAATGGTACAGGTGTGGTTCCCTCCTCCGTCGATCCGGGACCCGGTCGTGATTCCCGAGACGGCGACCGGGGTGGTCTTGCTCATGAGCGCCCCGTTGCCGAGTTGCCCGAGCGTGCCGCTGCCCCAGCACCGTGCGGCACCGGAGGAGAGCACGGCACAGGAATGTCCGCCACCGGTGGTGATGGCCACGACGCCCGTCAGGCCGGTGACAGCCACGGGAATCAGGCTGGTCGAAGTCGAGCCGTTGCCGAGCTGGCCGACCTGGTTGTTCCCCCAGCAGCGGGCGGATCCGTTGGTCCGTCTGGCGCAGGTATGGTCACCGCCGCCATCGATGTCCACAACGCCGCCGAGACCGGTTACCGCAACTGGAGTGGTGTGATTGGCGGTGCCACCGTTGCCGAGCTCGCCGGAGGTGCCACGCCCCCAGCATTGGACGGTGCCGTCCGTCAGCACCGCGCAGGAGTGGAACCACCCCACGTTCAGTCGAGCAGCCCCGCTGAGGCCGTTCACCGCCACGGGCACGCTGGAGTTCACCGTCGTTCCGTTCCCCAGCATGCCGTACGGATTGAATCCCCAGCAGCGGGCGGCGCCACTGCTCAGGAGGGCGCACGAGTGGTACGCGCCTACTGATATCGCCACCGCGCCGCTCAGCCCGGACACCGTCACCGGCGTTCTGCTGCCTGCGCCGCCACCATTACCGAGCTGGCCGGAACTGTTGCTCCCCCAGCAGCGGGCGGTGCCATCGGTCAGAGCCGCGCAACTGTGAAACCGGCCCGCGGAGACGGCAACGACGTTGGTGAGGCCGACGACCTGCACGGGAGAAGCGCGGTTGGAGATTGTGCCGTCACCCAGTTGGCCGTCGTTGTTTCTGCCCCAGCAGGCGACGGTCGCATCCGCACGGATGGCGCAGGAGTGGTTCTCTCCGCCCGAGATGACGGTCCCGCCGGACGCGGCCAGCTGGACCGCCGCGAAGTCGAGAGGGGGTTGATTGGGATCGGATTGGGACTGGCATCCAGCGAGCAGGAAGGCAAGAACAGCAGACCGGGGGAAGACGCGGCGCGGGGACATGATAAACTCCTTGGACCTGGCGGGCCTGACGGGAAGCGGCCGGGACGACTCCAATAAGCTAGTGGACGGTACCAGACCGCGCCGCTATTCCCGCTCTGCCCACTCACCGCTGATAAGCCTCGGGCTTGAGCAGCCGGATTCCTTTCTGAACGAGGAATGGAGGATTGGCTGGCTACCTGGGTGGATAAAGCGACTCGGCGGCATGACGATGATCGAGGCCTCCCTACGCCACACTCGCCTCACGCTTCCATGTCGCGGCCGGGAGCAGCCGGGCCGAACGCCGAGGCCTGCGCCATCAGGATCCCTGCTGCTGAATGGATCGCCTCGGAACTGCCGGTCAGCGCCAGCAGATCCCCCGCCGCAATCCGTTCATGGGCCTCCGGAAAGGCGATACGCCGGTCGCCGCGGGCCAGCGCAATTACGGTCGCCCCGGTACGACCTCGCAGGTTCAGCTCCCCGAGTGTCCGGCCGTTGCCTTCGCTCTCCTCGGCAACTCGCATGGGGGCGAAATCGCCCAGCCCCGGCAGCATGTGGCGGACTGGATCGACCTCGACATGGTCCGCCTGAAGCTGCTTGGCCAGGGTAGCGACGACCAGTTCCGCCCCAGCCTGAAAGTGCCCGAACAGGTCGGTGGCCCGGCGCCAGAAGATGATGCCGATAAGCAGCAGGACCAGGGCCAGCACGACGAGGCCGCTGAGCGGCGGCAGGAAGGGCTGGGTGACGATGATGATCGGTCCTCCAGTCACGAGAATCCCCGCCAGCTGGACCGCTGCGCTGAGCATGCGCCGTGGTGCCCGGCCGTTGTCCACGCGCCCCGACTGCGGCGCCGGAATCGCGATCTCTCCGAGTTCGTTGCCCAGCGCCCGCGTCACCCGGAAAATGCCAAGCATGAATGGGCTCACGAGGAGCAGCGTGAGCAATGCGAGCGTCCAGGAGGCGAGGGTGACTCCGACGCCTGAGCGCGCCAGCTCTTCGACCAGGCGGGCACGCAGGGTGGAGCCGGCAACGACCAGACCGGCGATCGCCAGGGCATCAAGCGCGAGCCATCGTGCGGTGCGGCGGACCCGGGCCCCCGGCCGCGCCGTGTCCCCCTCCTTGCCGAGGGCCTCGACCCAGGCGCCGTAGAGCGATGCGACCATCTGCACCCGGTGGGGCAGCCTGCGATCCACCCAGCGTGCGACCGGATCCGCCATCCGCGCCAGCCAGGATGCGAGGAACGCCGTCACCACCGACACCGCGACCGCGGCGGCGACCAGCGCGGACGGAACCACACCCAGGGCGACGCCCACGCCGGCGAGGATGAAGGAGAACTCGCCGATATGCGACAGGCTCAGGCCAGCCCGGACCGCGGTGGGCAACCCCCGGCCTGAGAGAAAGACCCCGGTGGTCACCGCCACCGGCTTGCCAAGCAGCACCACGGTCGCCAGACCCAGCGCGAGCGGCCACTCGGTTGCGAGGACCCGCACATCCAGTTGCATGCCCGTGGCGACAAAGAAGACGGCGGCGAAGACATCCCGGAGCGGACGGATCGATCTTTCCACCACCTGCCCGCCGCCTGACTCGGCGACCAGGAGCCCGGCGACGAATGCGCCGAGGGCCACGGAGAATCCAGCGGTGCCGGCGAGGTAGGCCACCCCGAAGGCGAACCCGACCATGCTCACGAGCATCGTCTCGGGATTCCGGAGCCGGATGACCCAGCGTGCGGCGCGTGGTACCAGCGCCAGCCCGACCACGAGCGCCAGGGCCAGCAGCCCCAGCAGGCGTCCGATTACGGTCGCCAGCGCAGTGCCAGTGAGCCCCTCCCCCGAGGCGGTCGCAGTGAGCACGGCGATGAAGACCATCGCCGCGAGGTCCTCGAACAGCATCAGGCTGAACAGGCTCTCTCTGAGTTCCCGCTCGACCGGGCGCTCCTCCAGCACCTTGGCGAGGATCATCGTACTGGATACCGCCACGGCACAGGCGAAGAACAGGCTCGCGAGCGTGGTCCACCCGAAGGCCCGCCCCACGCCGAAGCCGAGTGCGAGCATCAGTCCGATCTCCACCAGCGCCGCCAGACCGGCGGCGGGGCCGGCCCGCGCCAGTCGGTCGAGGCGAAACTCAAGGCCGATGCTGTACATCAACAGGATGACGCCGAGCTCGGAAAGCAGGCGGATGCTCTGCTCATCGCTCAGCCACGTCGGGGTGAAGCTCGGCCCCACCAGCACACCCGCGACGAGATAGCCCGCCACCACCGGCCACCGCAGCCGGTGGAACAGCAGCGTCGTCGCCCCGGCGGTCGCCAGGACGATGGCGAGATCGCGGAGGAAGTGTTCGGGTGAGTCCAAGGAGATATCCGGCGTCAGCAAGACAACGGTGACCGGGGAACGGGGAACCGGGAATTGGAGGAACGGATACTTGTCGCGCGTTAGGTGAACTGAATCCTGGATGCACCTCCCGTTCCCGGTTCCCCGTTCGCGCAGTTCCTACCTTCTTGCGACCAGCGCCTTGACCTTCCGCACGACCCGCTGCTGCGCCCGCCCGTGCTTCACCGCAAGAAAGATGGTGTCATCGCCGGCAATGGTGCCGGCCACATCGGACCAGGCCAGCCGGTCGATGGCGACCGCGACCCGATTTGCCTCGCCCGCCGGGGTGTGCAGGACGATGAGCGCATCGCCCGCGAGGTCCACCGTCAGCACGCCATCGGCGATCCGCCGTTCATCGGGATGTTCGGGAGTGGTGCTGACCCGGCTGACGCGCTGATAGGCGCCTTCGACCTTGACGAGCTTGAGCGAAGTGATATCCCGGCTGACGGAGCTCTGTGTCACCGCCCACCCCTCGGCGCCAAGGGCCTCGGCCAGCTCCTCCTGGGTCCGGATGGGGCGAGTGCTGATCAGTTCGAGAATCTTGAGCTGCCGCTTCCGCCGGTCGCCGCTCATGCGCTGGAGTGCCCTCCACCCCGGCCGGCCAGTGCTTCGATGGCAGCATCGAACCGACGCTGCTCTCGGTTGGCCCACGTGCGACAGGCCCGCAACCGTGCCCGTACCGCCGGGAGTCCGAGATTGCCAAGGCCACCGGAACTCTTCCGCCGGCTGATAATTTCCTCGGTCGACGGTTCGCGGGACCAGTCGCCTTGCTGAATCGCGGCGGCGACCTCCCGGTAGGCGGAGCGGAAGGCGCTCCCCTTCTCCACCCGGCGCATGACCTCGTCGGTCGCCAGCGGGCCCCCGGACAGCATGGTTCGGCCAATTACCGCCTCCACACCAAGTCGCGGCACAGCCACGGCCAGCATGGAAAGCATCCCTTCCAGACGGTCCACGCCCCGCATCAGCGGCTCCTTGAGCAACTGGAAGTCCCGATGATAGCCGCTGGCGAGCTTGCTCTTGATCTGCAGCACAGTGAGGAGATCGCCCTCCAGCGCGGCGGCCCGGCTCCGGGTCAACTCGAAGAGATCGGGATTCCGCTTGTGCGGCATGATGCTCGACCCGGTCGCCAGCCGGGCCGGGAGCCGGAGCAATCCGAATTCCTCGCCAGTATAGAGAATCACATCGGAGGACAGCTTGGAGAGGTCGTGTCCCAGCTGCACACACCAGAAG
>JANMYS010000110.1:0-41566 GCA_031382385.1 Gemmatimonadota bacterium | reverse complement strand
GCCTTCTGCCTCCTGCCTATTGCCAAGTGCCATTTGCCTGATTCCTCCTTCCTCCTGCCACCTGCCACCTGCCACCTGCCACCTGCCACCTGCCACCTGCCACCTGCCACCCGCCACCTGCCACCTGCCACCTGCCACCTGATCCCGGTTCCCCGTTCCCGGTTCCCCGTTCCCCTTTCCCCTTTTCCCTCCCGCCACTAGGCTATGACCAGTCACAGACGGCGCTGGTGTCCGGCTGTCGTGAGCCCGTGACCCGATCCTTTGACCTTTGCCCCGTGCGCATCGCGATCTTTTCCGAGGTCTACTGGCCGATGGTGAGCGGGGTGGGTGTCACCCTGCTCCGGCTGGTGCGCGCCCTGGAGGCGCGGGGTCACGTCGTCCGGGTCTATTCGGCGAGCTACCCGCTCCCGCCGGGCACTGCGGATCGTCCCGAGGTGCATCGTTCCCCGGGCGTGCCGCTGTTCCTCTATCCCGATGTGCAGTGGGCCTTTCCCCGGCAACGGGAGATCGTGGCCGACCTCGCCGCCTTCCAGCCCGACGTGGTGCATCTCGCCACCGAATTCGCACTGGGGCGCGCCGGGCTCAAGGCGGCGCAGCAGCTGGATCTGCCGATCATCGCTTCCGCCCACACCGACTATCAGAAATACGCCCATCGCTACGGCGTCGCGTGGGTGCTGAGCATGGGGTGGGTGTATCTCCGCTGGTTCTACGGCCATGCCGAGCGGGTGCTGGTGCCCTCACGCCTCTATCAGCAGGCCCTGACACGCCGAGGGGTGAGGCATACTGGACTGTGGACTCGCGGCGTCGACCCCGCGGAGTTCCATCCCGGGTTCCGGAGCGAGGCCTACCGCGCGCGCTACGGCGTAGGGCCGGAGGATCTGCTGGTCACCTATGTCGGGCGGCTGGCGCGGGAGAAGGACATCCATCGGCTGGTCGCCGCCTGGCAGGCGGTGCGGTCGATCCGCGGCAATGCCCAGCTCGTGCTGGTGGGTCAGGGGCCGCTGGCAGAGGAGATCCGGCGCCACGCGCCAGCAGGGATTCACCTCGGCGGGTTGCTGGAGGGGCTGGCGCTGGGCGAGGCCTATGCCAGCGCCGACTGCTTCGTCTTCCCGTCTTCCACCGAGACCTTCGGCAACTCGCTGCTGGAGGCGATGGCCTCAGGTCTGCCCTCGCTGGCAGTGCGCGGGGGCGGGGTGCTGGAATTCGCGCAGCATGACCGGAACGCCTGGCTGGTCAAGCCGCAGGACACTGCGGCACTCGCGGAGGGGCTGGAGCTTCTGTTAGGCGACGGGGCGTTGCGGCAACGGCTCGCCGCCGGGGGACGGGCGACCGCCGCCGAACGGCAGTGGGACGGAATCTATGACCGGCTGCTCGACGAGTATCGGCGGGCGGCGAGGGGGAGAGGGAGCAGGGCGGCGTGAGAGCTGAAGCCTTCGGCCTTCAGCCAGCAGCCTTCAGCTAGATTTGCGCGGCCGACGGCCGACGGCCGACGGCCGACGGCTGACGGCTTGTCTCACCTCAGCAGCAGATAACTCAACCCCGCCATCGCCGCACTCATCGGGATCGTCAGCACCCAGGCCCAGACGATCTTGCCCGCCACCCCCCACCGCACCGCCGAGATCCGCTGGCTGGCCCCGACCCCGACGATCGCGCCGGTAATCGTGTGCGTCGTGCTCACGGGTATGCCCCACGCCGACGCCATGAGGATCGTGAGGCCGCCGGAGGTCTCGGCGCAGAACCCGCCGAACGGCTGCAGCCGCGTGATCCGGGAGCCCATCGTCTTCACGATTCGCCAGCCACCGAGCGCGGTGCCGAGCGAGATGGCGGTATAGGCGGCCATCTCGACCCAGAACGGAATGGCGTCCGCGGTCGGCAGGTAGAGGTTGTGCAGCCAGCCGGTCTGGGCCGCGAAGCTGGCCTGCACCGAGACCAGCAGGCCTACGATGATCCCCATGGTCTTCTGCGCGTCGTTGGCGCCATGACTCAGCGAGAATAGCGCGGCGGAGACAAGCTGCAGCCGGCGGAACAGTCGCTCCATCGGCGCGCGTGCCTGCCGCCGCAACGCCCAGGACAACGCCACGCTGAGCGAAAGGCCCAGCGCGAGACCGATGATCGGTGAGAGGAAGATGAAGAGCACCGGCTTGACCCAGCCGCTCAGGATCAGGGCGCCGACGCCGGCCTTGGCGACCGCGGCGCCGCCATACCCGCCCAGCAGCGCATGGGAGGACGAACTCGGCAGGCCGAACCACCAGGTGATGAGGTTCCACGCGACCGCGCCGAGCAGGCCGGCGAGGATGACGTCGGGATTCACCGCGGCGGGGTCGATCAACCCCTTGCCGATCGTCTTGGCCACCGCGGTACCGACCACGAAGGCGGCGGCAAAGTTGAAGAAAGCTGCCCACAGCACCGCGATGCCGGGCGACAGGACCCGGGTGGCGACGACCGTGGCGATCGAGTTGGCGCTGTCGTGGAAGCCGTTGATGAAGTCGAAGGCCAGCGCGACCGCGATGATCAGCAGGATGTAGGTGACCGTCGGGTCCATGGATCAGCCGTGCTTGATCGCGATGGACTCGAGCACGTTGGCGGCATCCTCGATGTAGTCCAGCGTCTTCTCGAGCGTGTCGTACAGCTCCTTCCACTTGATCAGGAACACCGGGTCGGGATTCCCCTCGAACATCTTCCCCAGCCACTCGCTGTAGAGCGAGTCGCCCTCCTCCTCCAGCCGCTTTACCGCGATGCAGGCCGGCATGATGCTGCGGTCGTTCCGCTTGCTGAGGCCGCGCACCGCGATCGCCAGCTGCTCGCAGGCCCGCTTGATGACGTCGGCCAGCAGGATGGCGCCGAGCGGCGACTCGCCGACGTGGAAGATCTGGGTCCGGCGGGCCAGCCCGTCGATCAGGTCGATCACGTCGTCCAGGTTGGAGGCGAGTGCGTGAATGTCCTCCCGGTCCAGCGGCGCGATGAAGGTGCGGTCGAGCCGCGTGATCACCTCGTGGGTGACGAGGTCGCATTCGTGCTCGAGCCGCTTGATCGAATCAACGATCGGGTTGCGGCGCTCGGGATCGGCCTTGAGCAGCTCCTCGAGCATGCCGGCCGCCTCGACGCTGCGTTCGGCGACTGCGATGAACAGCTCGAAAAAGTGTTCGTCGCGGGGGAGAAGTCCCACAGGAACTCCGGGCGAATGGTCGGGATGTCACGGACAGGTAACGGCGCGGGGAATGTAACGCGCGGGCGGGTGGGGGGGAGGGGTAGGGGAGGGGGGGCCATCAGCCATCAGCCATCAGCCATCAGCCATCAGCCATCAGCCATCAGCCGTCAGCCATCAGCCATCAGCCGTCAGCCATCAGCCGTCAGCGCCTACCGCCTACCGCCTACCGCCTACCGCCACTCGTCGGGCACGGAGGCCCGACCTACCCCTACACATAGCTCGGATAGCTCGCATCATACATCCGGCTGCGGATTTCCTTCGGCAGATCCGCCGGCCGGGCCGCACCCGCCAATCCGTCGGCGTAGGCCACCTCCGCGACCGCCGTCGCGATCCTGGCGGATACCTCCCTGATCTCCGAGAGCGGCGGGAAGAGCAGCCCCTGATCGAGGGCGGCCTGGGGGACCTGCTCCGCCAGGGTGCGTGCGGCGGCGAAGAACATCGAATCGGTCACTCGGCGGGCCATCGAGACGATGACCCCGAGCCCGAGGCCGGGGAAGATGTATGCGTTGTTGCCCTGACCGGTGCGGAGGGTGCGCCCCTGCCAGGTAACCGGCGGGAAGGGACTGCCGCTGGCCACAATCGCCCGCCCTTCAGACCATTGGTACGCCTGTTCGGCGGTGCACTCGGACTTGCTGGTGGGGTTGGAGAGCGGGAAGATGATCGGCCGCTGGTTGATCCGGGCCATCGCCTTGACCACCGCTTCGGTGAACGTCCCCGGCTGCGCCGAGACGCCGACGATCGCAGTGGGCCGGATCGACTCGACCGCTTCGAGCAGGGTCGCGGCACCGGCGTGCGCGTGAGCATAGCGCAGCTTGTACTCGGTCAGACCTGCACGACCAGCCACGACCAGCCCCGCACGGTCGATCAGCCAGGAGTGGCGCCGCGCATCCGCTGTGGAATGGCCTTCCCGCTCCAGCGCCGAGGCGATCAGGTCCGCTATGCCGGTCGCGGCGGACCCCGCGCCCAGGAACAGCACCCGCTGCTCCGCCAGTGGCTGACCGGTGATTCGCGTGGCGGATAACAACCCCGCCAGCGTCACGGCCGCCGTTCCCTGGATGTCGTCGTTGAAGCAGCAGACCCGGTCACGATAGCGCGCCAGCAGGTTGATGGCGTGCTCGGTCGCGAAGTCCTCGAACTGGATGATTGCGCCGGGAAAAACCTCCTGCACCCCCTGCACGAACTCCTCGACCAGCGCATCGTATGCCTCGCCCCGCACCCGGGGGCGAGTCAGGCCAAGGTAGAGCGGATCGTCACGCAGTTCGGGGCGCTCGGTTCCGACATCCAGCGTGATCGGCAGGCAGAGCGCCGGGTCGATACCAGCGCAGGCGGTGTAGAGCGAGAGTTTGCCGATCGGAATACCCATTCCGTTGGCTCCGAGGTCGCCCAGGCCCAGGATCCGCTCGCCGTCGGTCACCACGATGATGCCGACCTTGGCCTCAGGCCAGTTGCGCAGGATATCCCGGACATGCCCCCGATCGTCGATGGAGATGTACAGCCCCCGCGGCCGGCGGAAGATGTGGCCGAACTCCCGGCACGCCTCGCCAACGGTGGGAGTGTAGATGATCGGCATCAGCTCTTCGATATTGGCGATGATGGCGCGGTAGAAGAGATGCTCGTTGCGGTCGTGCAGGCTCGTGAGGTAGATGTACTGCTCGAGCGGATTCGGCTTGCGCCGCAGGGTCTCCATGACCCGCGCCACCTGGGCCTCAGGCGTCGTCACCCGCGGCGGCAAGAGGCCCCGAAGTCCGAGCGCGCCCCGCTCCGCCGCGGTAAAGGCGGTGCCCTTGTTGAGCCCGGGATGATGCAGGTAATCGAAGGGTGTGTGAGACATGGTGCCTCGGGGGAAGAAGCCGTCAGCCGTCAGCGATCAGCCGTCAGTGAGGGGCCGTTAGCCGTTAGCCGTTGGCCTTTAGCCAATTGCACTCGGTTTGAAATCTCCTATCATCTGCGCCCTGCCACCTGCCACCTGCCACCTGCCACCTGCCCCCTGCCCCCTGCCCCCTGCCCCCTGCCCCCTGCCCCCTGCCCCCTGCCCCCTGCCCCCTGCCCCCTGCCCCCTGCCCCCTGTCAGCCCAGCATCACCCGCGCATCCACCGCCATCGCGCCGTCGCCAAACGCCAGCACCGGATTCAGGTCCAGCTCGGCGATCTCGGGGAAGTCCACTGCCAGCCGGGCCACGCGCAGCAGCACCTCCTCCAGGGCATGCAGGTCCGCCGGCGGCGCGCCGCGCAGCGCCTGGAGAATCCGGACGCCGCGAAATCCCCGCAGCATGTCCCCGGCCTCGAGCCGGTTGATCGGCGCCAGGCGGAAGACCACGTCGCCCAGGACCTCGACCAGCGTGCCGCCGAGCCCGAACATCAGGAGTGGTCCGACGATAGGATCCCGCGACACACCGACGATCAACTCCCGGCCGCCGCGTACCATCTTCTGTACCAGCACGCCGGAGATCGGGGCGCCGGGCGCCACCCGTGCGGCGCCGGCAAGGATCGTCGCATAGGCGTCGCGCGCTTCCTGCGCGTTGCCGATCCCGGCCTGCACCCCGTCGGCTTCGGTCTTATGGACGATCGACGGGGCCACGATCTTGAGCACGACGGGGAAGCCAATCCGTTCCGCTTCGGCCACCGCCTGTTCCGGCGAGCGGGTGAGCACCGCCGGCGCGGTGGGAATCCCGTAACTCGCTAGCAATTCGAGCGACTCGATCTCATCCAGTCGGGCCCGGCCCGCTGCCCGCGCGCCGTTGAGGATGGCGCCCGCCCGGGCCCGGTCCACGCTGAGCGTTTCCGCGGCCGGCACCGGACGTTCCCGCCATTCGCGGTAGCGGCAGAGTGCCGCCAGTGCGCGCGCCGCCGACTCGGGAAAGATGAATGCCGGAATCCCGACCGAGTGCAGCTCCGCCTTGCCCTGCGGCAGCCCCTGTCGCCCCATCAGCACGCCGAGCACGGTCTTGTCTCTCCGCTCCGAGGCGGCACTGACGATCGCTTCGGCGACATCCTCCTGTCGCACCCCCAGCGGCGGGACGAAGATCGCCATCACCGCATCGAGGCCCGGGTCCGCCAGCAGTGCGCTGAGCGCGCCACGGTACCCCGCCGGGGTGGCGGAGGCGATCATGTCCAGCGGATTCCGGAGCGAGGCTTCAGCGGGGAAGATCGGCTTGAGCGCCGCGACGGTAGTGGCGTGCAGCTCCGCGACCTCCAGCCCATTGGCTTCCAGCGCATCGGCCGCGAGAATGCCCGGCCCGCCGGAGTTGGTGACCACCGCCACGCGCCGGCCCTTCGGCAGCGGCGGTCCGGAGAACGCCATCGCCAGGTCGAAGAGCTCCTCGACCGAGCCGGCCCGGAGAACGCCGGCCTGATTGAGCAGCGCCTCGATGGCCACGTCGCTCGCTGCCAGCGCCCCGGTATGGGAGGAGGCCGCACGGGCCCCGGTGCGGGAGCGTCCCGACTTCACCACGATGATCGGTTTCTTCCGGGTCACCCGACTGGCGATCTCCAGGAACTTGCGCGGGTTTCCGAAGTTCTCGACGTACATCAGGATCACGCCGATCGTGTCGTCATCCTCCCAGTGCAGCAGCAGGTCGTTGCCGCTGACGTCGGGCTTGTTGCCCATGGAGACGAACTGCGCGATCCCGATGCCGTATTCCTGGGCGTAGTCCAGCACCGACAACCCCATCGCGCCCGACTGACTCACGAACCCCGCCCGCCCGAAGGGCGGCATGCTGGGGGCGAAGGTCGCATTCATCCGCACCGCCGGGTCGGCGTTGAGCACGCCCATGCAGTTGGGGCCAACCAGCCGCATGCCGTACTTCCGGGAAGTGGCCACCAGCTCGCGCTCCAGCGCGACACCGTCGCCCCCGACTTCACGGAAACCGGCGCTGATCACGCAGAGTCCCTTCACTCCCCGGGTGCCGCACTCCTCCGCCACCGACAGTACATGCTGCTTCGGCACGCAGATCACGGCCAGGTCCACCGGATCGGGCAGCGCCGAGACGCTGGGCCAGGCGCGAATCGAGTGCACGGAGGGCGCCGATGGGTTCACCGGGTAGACCGTCCCGGTGAACTCGTAGCGGATCAGATTGGCCAGGATCTGGTGTCCCATCGTCTTGGGAGACCGCGAGGCGCCGACGACGGCGATGGACGAGGGCGAGAGGATCGGGTCGAGCGGACGGGTCATGGGCTCGGCGGAACAGTGATGGGGGAACGGGGAACGGGGAACAGGGAACAGGGAACGGGGAACAGAAATCGCCAGGCTCCTGGTGGAGCAATGGCGAGGAAGATCATCGCATCCGGGTAAACCGGCGGTGATGGCGTTGTGAAGGAAGGCTTAGAGGGCCGTCAGCCAACAGCCGTCGGCCGTCAGCCATGAGCCATTAGCCATTAGCCATTAGCCGTTGGCTTGTAGCGTTCAGCATTCAGCGCCAACCGCCCGACCGCCTAATCGCCCAACCGCCCAATCGCCTAATCGCCCAATCGCCCAATCGCCTGATCGCCCAATCGCCCAATCGCCCAATCGCCTTATCGCCCAACCGCCTACTCCCCGCCGGCAACCAGCCTCCCCATCTCCGCCACATCGCTGAACCAGTAATCCGGCTCCGCCGATTCCAGCTCCGCGCGGGTGAATGGCCCCCAGAGCACCGCGCCGGTCAGCACCCCGGCGGCGCGGCCGGAGTGCAGGTCGTGGATGCTGTCGCCGACGAAGAGGGTCGTGGCGGGATCGGCGCCGAGCTGGGCCACCGCCTTGAGGACTGGTTCGGGATGGGGTTTGGGCTGGACCACGTCATCGGCGCAGACCAGTACATCGAAGGTCTCGTCCAGTCCCACCAGCGCCAGGCCGCGCCGGGTTCCCTCGCGATTCTTGCTGGTGACCACCCCGGTGGCGAGGCCGCGGCCCTGGATCTGGCGCACCAGCTCCACGACGCCGGGATAGGCGGTGATCATCTGGTCGTGGTGGGCCAGGTTGTGTTCGCGGTAGGTGAGGGCGAGTTCCGCGAGGTGTTCGGGCGAGCGGGCCCACGGCTTGAGCTGCACCCGAAGCGGGGTGCCCACGCCGCGCATCCAGTCGGCATCGGCGACCTGCGCGAAGCCGTGCGCCGTGAGCGTGTGGCGATAACTGGAGAGGATCAGGGCGATGCTGTCGATGATCGTGCCGTCGAGGTCGAACAGCACGGTGCGGATGGGTGGCATGGCCGGAAGCTACCTACCCGCACAATCCCCGCGAGCCGGGGGAGCAACGGGGTGGTGCTCCGCCCCGACTGACCCAGGACGGGAGCGTACCGCTCGACCAGGTTGACCAGGGCGGTATCGCCGTGGACCAGCGCCTCCTCAAGCATGAAGCGCTCGCCCGACCGCAGGCCACCGCCGAGCCACGCGGTGCCTCGTTCGATGCGACCTAGCCGCACCGGGTCCCGCTCTGTCGCTGCTCGCCGGCCGAGCCGGCGCAGGGCCGCCAGCCCCTGCCGTTGGGCCAGCGGATGCAGTGGACTGCACCACGCTTCGCCGGACGCCCGCAGCATTCGGGTGCGAATGAACGGCAGCAGCGCCTGTTGCTGGGCCCGCAGGCAGGGGCGGCCTTGCAGCAGGAGTGGTGCATCCGCGGCGGCGAGGAGCAGGGGCACGACCACCTCCGGCCGGTCGGCCACGCTTCCATCGTCGCCCAGCCAGCACAGCTCGGCGGGCGCCACGCCGATTTCGGTCAGTCGATCCAGCGCGAGGGCAATCAGCCAGCCGGACGGTGCTCCCTGGACGGCGACGACACCCGCTGTCGCCCGCCCGGTGCGCATCTGCTCGCCGAGCTCCGCCCGCCAGCGGAACAGCCAGCCGTCCGAATCATCCAGTCCGGCGGTGACCCCCAGCTGCCGCTTGCGGCCGATGCGTCCCGCCTGACATAACCGCGATTCGAGTTCGGCTGGGGGCAGGAAGCGGATCGTCTCAATGACGGAGGCCCGCGATCCGAGGCGGCGGGCGCGGCCCTCCCGCTGGTCGAGCCGCACGCTGGTCCACGGCAGATCCCAGTGAACGACCCGCTCGATCCGCTGCAGGTCGAGCCCTTCGGCCGCGACGTCGGTGGCCAGCAGAATGGAGGGTGGTCGGAGTGTTCCCGGCGGTGCTGGCGGCGCGGGACAGAACCAGTCGAGCACTGCCCGCCGCGGCAGCCGGGTCCGACCGATCCCGGCGCTTTCCCCCGACACCCACGCGGGCCGCAGATCGGCTGACGCGACTCTGAGCCAGGTCAGTGTCGCGCGGCTGGTGGTGAAGACGAGTGTAGGCGGGGCGTCGCGAAGCAGCGCCCGAAGCGCGGCGAGGCGGGGCGTCTCGGCGAGACTTGTCGTCGCCCCCAGCAGGCGCCGGGCGGCGTTGGTGTCGCCCAGCCGCAGGTCCAGCGTGCCGCCGGTATCGGGGAGCAGCTCCCACAGCAGCAGTTGCTCGGGGGCGCTGCCCAGCTGGGCCAGCAGCGATTGCCGGGTCAGTCGCCGGCCGGCGGCACGCGCCGATCGGGCCTGTTGGAGGAGGCCGAGGTACTGCTGCAGGGCCAGGTGGAGCGCGGCGGGACTCGACGCCAGCGCGCGCCAGAACTGGACCCGGATCAGCGCGGCGATGCCCGGGTCTCGCGACAGCCCGAGCCGATCGACCCTTCGGAGCAGCGCCGACTCGGCGGTGGAAAGCGGCGGCGAGAGGTCACGGGCCGATCGCGCCGGCTGCGCTTTCGGCAGCGGGCGGCGGAAGACGAGGTCGCCTAACGCCGGTGGCGCCGGCTCCTTCGGTTCGCCCGACAGCGCAGCCATGAGGCTCGGGACGCCGCGCAGGGCGAGCGCATCGTCCCGCAGGACCAGCAGGAGCTGGTGCGCCAGATCCTCCAGCCGGTTCACCACCGGCGTGCCGGTGAGCAGGAGAGTCCGCCGGCCCACCAGCCATGGCGCCAGGTGGCGATAGCGCTGCGTATCCGGATGCCGGAAGTGATGCGCTTCGTCGATCAGTACCAGGGTGGTGTCGATGGGTGGCAGCCGCCCGCGGCTCACCGCTTCGTGCGACACCAGCGCGAGCGCGACACCGGCGCGTTCCGCGGTGCGGGCCCATTGTGGCAGCAGCACCGCCGGGACGATCGCGGCCGGTGGACCCCGGCCCTGCAGCTGTCGAGCGACGGCGAGCGCGATCCAGGTCTTGCCACTGCCCACCGGGTCGGCCAGCAGTGCACCGCCATGGCGGGTCAGGGCGGCGAGGCAGCGGCGGAAGCTTCCTGTCTGTTCCGGCCACAGCCACGCCGGTGGGTCCGCAGCCGCTTCCGCCGGTGCAACGGCGCGCGCCATCGAGCGGACCACCGCCGCGGGATCGTCCACGGGGTCGAGCCGCACCACCGTGCTGAGCGGGTCCTCAACCGCGACGAGGGCTTCGGCCACGAGGCGCGGCGCCGACGCCAGCCACGCCGGCCAGCGCGGTGCGCGCTGCGGTGGAGAGACCGAGCAGGTCGGCAGTGTGATCATCGAGCGCCTCCTGGATGGGATCGCCCCGGGCACCGTGCTCCGCCAGCTCCACGAGCCGGGAGTCGTGCAGTGTGCCATGGGGCAGGGGAAGGGCGGCGACCACCCGGGCATTGAACCGGGCGTAGCCACCAGCGGCGGGATCGGCGTCCAGCCGCGCGAGGGCGCGCAGCCAGCTGCAGTTGAGCCAGGCGGTGAGCGCCAGCGCCTGCCGGGGATCGGGCAGCGCCAGCAGGTAGCAGCTGTTGAGGGGAATCACTGCGGCTTCGGCCGGGCCGGTCAGGGCCACAGCCTCGAGTCGGAGCGCGAGATCGGCCCAGATCACGCGGAACGGCGCCACCGCGGGTCCGGTGCGGAACAGGGTCCACAGCGGCCCCGACTGATAGTCCGACCGGGCGCGCAGCAGCGGCGCATGCGCGGCGAGATACCGCGCTGCCGCCGCGGGCAGCCGGGGCAGCACCTGCCCCCGGGCGTCATGGGGAAAGAGGAGCCGGCTGCCGGCGCGGGCCCGAAAGGGACGGATGTCCCGCCCGCGCAACGCCGGACGGACCAGCGTGACCTCGATCTCCGGTGGTGGTGACAGGAACACCGCATTGGCGCCGGTCTTCACGCCGAGCTGCGGCGTGCCGGTGGCGCCCACGGCAGGATGATCGGCGCGCGCCAGTTCGGCCGCCGCGATGGTCGCCGGTGTGCCTAACAACCACGGGCCGCAGCCGAGTAGTGCCTGCGGCCGGGTCGCCTCGGTGGATGGGTCCAGTGTGAGCCGGAGCCGGTGGCCGGCCGGCGGGACGCGCCGCACAGCGATGATGGCGGCGGGGTAGGTCGTCGCCTCGAAGATCGCGGCCGGATCGTCGCGCAGGTCCACCACGGCCTGCAGCGTGGTGCGCCGGGAGAGGAACTGCCGCCCGCGTGCCGCATACCCCGCCGTGGCCAGCTTGGCCGGCAGCAGCAGCGCGAGCACCCCGCCGCCGGTCAGCAGTTCGACGCTGCGCTCGAGAAAGGCGAGCGAGAGATCCGGCTGGTGCCGGAAGCCCGGGCCGGAGGTGCGCCAGATGGTGTAGCGCCGCACTAGGGCCGCGCGCATCCGTGGCGGCAGGGCCTCCGCCCGGACCCACGGGGGATTGCCGACGACGAGATCGAAGCCGCCGACTGCAAGGATGTCGGCGAACTGGCCCTCGTACGAGAACCACGGCACCATCCCCTCCCGCCGGAGCCGCCGCTGCAGCCGGCGCACCTCGGCCACGCCGCGCCGTGCGACGCCGAGCTGGGCGCGCAGCTCCCGGTCGAGCCCGCGCCGCTCGCCAAAGAGCGTGGGAGACTTTGCGTCCACCAGACAGCGCGTCGCCAGCTGCATCTGCCGGTCGTGCGCCTGCGCCAGCCCGCGCTCGATGGCGCGCGTCTCCGCCTGTCGCAAGCGCCGGAGCGCGGCCCGCTTGCCCGGACCCGCCTCCCGCACGAACCCGCGGCGAAGTTCGCCCAGCTCGGCGGTGGCGGCATCAGGCCTGATGCCCAGCGTGGCGAGGCATGCCGCGGGGTCTAGCAGGCTGTCGCCCTGCCGCAGCATGGCGTCCAGATTGGGCAACGGCGGCACCGCCACCGGGTCCGTCACCGTTTCCTCCGCAATCACCGCGAGCCAGAGCCGCAGCTCCGCCAGCCGGACCGCCATCGGGTTGAGGTCGACTCCGAAGAGGTTCCGCTCCAGGATGGTCCGGCGGAGCTCGGCCGGCGGGAGCTCCCCGTGGCGCAGCGCGGCGAGCCGCTCGAGCGCGCCTAACAGAAACGCACCTGAGCCGACTGCCGGATCGAGGATGGTGATGTCCCGCAGGGCGAGGCGCGCGTCGGGTGTCCCGGCCCGCAGCCGCCGGTCGGCTTCCGCGGCATCGAGCTGCAACCGCTCGCTCAGCCAGGCGGCCAGCGCGGCATCGACCACGCGCGTCACCAGCCGGGCGGGGGTGTAGAAGGCGCCGCTCGCTCGGCGGGCGTCGGGGGCCATCAACCCCTCGAACACCCGGCCCAGCATGTCAGGGGCGATCGCGCCCGGCGCACCCGCCTCATGCACCGTGAAGTGGAAGCGCTCGAAGAGATCGTCGAAGGCGGCGCGCCAGCAGTCGTCGGGGATCTCGCCCCGCCACGCCCGCTCCAGCGGATGTGGCTCGAACAGGCCACCATTGAGAAAGGGGATCCGGCCGAATGCGCGGGCCCGGCCGCGGTTCGCCGCCGGACGGTTGAGCGTGCCGAAGAAGAGCGGCCGGAAGAGATCGCGGTGCAGCCGGCGCCGGCCACCCAGCGTCCGGTCCACCGCCCGGCGGAGGAAATCGGGCTGACCATCAAGCCAGCCCTTCGACTGGACGAAGTATAGGAAGAGGATTCGGGTCAGCTGCACCAGCGCGAGGCTCTCCCGCTCCGCGGGACGCAGGGAGCCGCCGAGGCCGCTGGCCATCAGGGTCATGCTCTGGCGAAAGGCGCGGAAGAAGCGCTGGCCGGCATCCTCCCCGCTGAGCGCCTCGACGGCGCGGAGGGCATAGCCGAGGCCGGTCGCACCGGCGGCGAGAGCGAGGCGGCGGAGCCGTTCGAGGTCGCGCGGTTCCGGCTGGTCCAGCAGGAGTGGCAGCAGCGTGGTGGGCCCGTCTCCCACGGCAATGACGAGCAGACGTGCGGCGGGGTCGAGGACGAGCAGGCCGGCGGGACGGCCCTGGGAGAGGAGCGAGCGGCTCACTTCCCGCGCGATCCGGACCGGGTCGTCGCCCTCCAGCGCGAGCCAGGGAAACCCCGCGACTCCACCGACCTGTGCGGCGGCGCGCGCCAGCCACCCCGGCCGCGCCGGATCGAATGGTTGCCAGTCGGGGGGATGGCCCAGCGCCTCGACCAGCCGGCGCAGGTCGGGCAGGGTCCTGAGGGTAGGCAGCAGCGTCTGGAAGGTCATGGAGTCCCCGGTGGTCGGGGGTCCATGCTAGGCGGGGCGGGTGTGTAGCTTTGTATCCGGCTCGCGGCGGGGCGGTGCGGGAAAACCCGCGCGCCCCCTTCCCAAACTCCCGGCAAGGAACACTCATGCGGCTGGTGCGCTGGACCGGTGTGCTGCTTGTCGGGCTGCTCCCCGCCACGGGTGCAGCTCAGGATGCCGGCGGCTTCTCCATCCTCCGCGGCAGCGACACCGTCGCGGTGGAGGACTACAGCCGCGGGCCAGTCGAGCTGACCGGGACGCTGGTGCGCGGCAGCGGTTCCGCCGCAGGCGATCGCGTGCGCTATCACGCCGTCCTGGTCGAGGACGAGAGCGCGCCATTGATCGAGCTCTCGGTCTGGCGGCGCGAGGATCCCGAGCGCGCCTCGGCCCGACAGACCTCGCGCCTCATCTTCCGGGACGACAGCGTGGCGGTGGATGACATGACCGGCTCCGGACTGCGCACTATGGTCATGCCGACTCAGCGGGCACCCATTCCCTACCTGAATCTCTCGATCGCCTTTCTCGAGCAGGCGACCCGCCGCGCGGCGGCGGCCGCTGGGGTCGACAGCATCCCGATGCCCTTCTTCAATCTCGGCGGCGGTCAGACGGTGATCGGCAGCGTGCGTCGGCTCGGTACCGACTCGGCCATCGTTGCGCTCGGCGCGGTCGAATTCCGCCTGCTGGTGGACCAGGACGGTGGCATCCTCGGCGGCGCGGTTCCGGCGCAGGGGCTGCGCATCGTCCGCCGCGGAGGCAGCTGAACGTGTTCGGCCGGGTGATGGGTGCTCGCCTCACGCGTCGGCAGATGCCCATCGTCAGTGCGCTGGTCTACGCCGGACTGGGTGCGACGTGGATCTTCTTTTCGGACCGGGTCTGGGCGCGGCTGACCAGTATGTCGATGGAGCGGCTGGCCGAGATCCAGACCTACAAGGGGCTGGCCTACGTCACCCTCACGAGCCTGCTCATCTGGTGGCTGGTTCGGCGGGCGCTCGCGGTGGTGGCGGAGGCGGAGAAGGGGCGCGTCGAGAGCGAGGTGCGCTACCGGCAGATCTTCGAGAAGACCACCTCCGTGACGCTGCTGGTTGACGTGGAGACGCTCAGGCTGATCGATGTGAATCCCGCCGCGGTGCTGTTCTATGGCTGGTCGCGCGAGGAGCTGATCGGCAAGCCGCTCAGCGAGATCAACACCCTCGGCACCCTCGAGCTGCGTGATCTCGTGCGTTCGGCCCAGGAGGAGCGGCGCAACTTCTTCGTCTTCCAGCACCGATTGCGCTCCGGCCAGTTGCGCGATGTCGAAGTGCACTACAGTCCGATCGTCCTCAACGGCCGGACCGCGCTCTTCTCCATCGTCCACGATATCACCGACCGGGTGCGCGCCGAGCGTCAGCTGGTGGAGTCGGAGGCGAACTACCGCCGCGCGCTGGAGCAGGCCTCGGATGCCATCGTCGTGAGCGATCGCCAGGGCGCCATTCTGGACGCGAACGCCCGCGCCGAGGAGCTGTTGGGTTTTCCGCGGGAGGAGATCGTCGGGAAGCGGATGGACGACTTCCTCATGCCGGAAGACCGGGAGCGGAAGCCGTTCCGGCTGCGCGACCTGCTGGAAGGTCGCTCGGTACTCTCGGAGCACCGGCTGCAGCGCAAGGCGGGCGGGACCGCCGACGTCGAAATCAGCGCCCGCGACCTGGGCGACGGGCGGTTCCAGGCAATCGTGCGGGACATCTCCGAGCGGCGCCGGCTCGAGGAACAGCTGCGCCAGGCCCAGAAGATGGAGGCGGTCGGCCAGCTGACCGGTGGGATCGCCCACGATCTCAACAATCTCCTCACGGTCGTCCTCGCCAACAGCGAGATGATGGCCGACGCACTCCCCGCCGGGCGCCTCGACCTGCAGGGCGATCTCGACGAATTGCAGGCTGCCGCCCGTCGTGGCGCGCAGATGATCCGCAAGCTGCTCTCCTTCAGCCGCCACGCTCCGCTGACCTACCAGGTGCTGGACCTCGGCCGGGTGGTCGAGGACCTGCGGGCGACGCTGGGCCGGCTGCTGCCGGCGCACATCGACGTCGTGTTCCAGCGCGATCCGCGGCCGGTCAAGGTGCTGGCGGACGCCGGCGCCGTCGAGCAGATCGTCCTCAACCTCGCCACCAATGCGCGCGATGCGATGGCTCGCGGCGGCACACTCACGCTCGAGATCCGGCGGCTGGACGTCGCCCGCCCGCCCGGCGGGGCGCGCCCCGGGGTCTACGCCTGCCTGACCGTTCGCGACACGGGGATGGGCATGGACGAACGGGTGAAGGCACGAGTCTTTGAACCGTTCTTTACCACCAAGCCGCCGGGCGAGGGCAGCGGTCTCGGCATGGCGATGATCTACGGCCTGACGCAGCAGCACGGCGGATTCGTGGACCTTGATACCGAACTTGATCGGGGGACAGCGGTGCGGATCCATCTGCCGCTCGCCCGCGAGGATCAGCCACTCACCGAACTCACGGCGCCACCGACCGGACTGCGCGGCGGGCAGGAGTGCATCCTGCTGGTCGAGGATGAAGAGGGTTTGCGGCGCGTCGCGCAGCGGGCGCTGGAGAAGGTGGGTTACCGGGTGATCACCGCGGCGGATGGCCTCGAGGCGCTGGAGGCGTATCACCTCCATCGGGATGAGGTGGATCTCATCATCACCGACGTGGTGATGCCCAAGCTGGGGGGCATCGCACTCTACCGGACGCTGCGGCAGGAGGGGATGCCGGTCCGGTTTCTCTTCACCAGCGGGTATGCCGCCCATGAAATCCTGCGGGGCGATCTCGCTGAAGGCGAGCTGCAGCTGCTGCAGAAGCCGTGGACCCTCGCCGACCTGACCCATCGGGTGCGCGACGTGCTCGACGCCGCCCGGAAGGAAAGCGTGTGAGCCGGCTGCTCGCGCTGCTGTTCCTGGCGGGAAGCCTCCTGCTGCTCCTCTGCGCCGCGCTGCATCCCGTCCTGCCCCTCGATGCCGCCGGCGATCTCGCCCTGATCACGGCCATGCCGCGCTGGCGACTGATCCATCTGGGTCTGCTGCATGCCACCGGGCTGATCATCGCCGGGGTCTGGTCCCGCTGGCTCACCGCCACACCGGAAGAGCGTCCCGGACTCGCCGTCGCCTTTGCGGTACTGGGGATCGGCCTCGCGCTGAACGGGGTGAACATCGCCTACATGACTGGCGCGGGAACCCAATTCGCGTCGTTGCAGGCGTCGGGCACCGATGTGCTTGCGGTCTACGGCGCAACCCACGCCGGCGCGATCATGGCGGGTCGGCTGGCGGGGTTCCTGGTGGCGATTGCTGCGGGGCTGATCGCCTTCTCGACCTGGTCCACTGCGGGGGAGCCACGCTGGTTGCCTGGTGTCGCGGCGGTGGCCTCTGTCGCCGGGCTGGTCGGCAACTTCCTCGCGACGCCGGGACACCCGCTGATGCTGACTTCGGTCGGGGTGCTGGCGCTGTGGCAGGTGGGGACGGCGGTGCGGGGACTGAAGGCCGTTGGCCGTTAGCCGTTAGCCGTTGGCGGTCAGCCGTCAGCCGTCAGCCGTCAGCGGCGAGCGGGTGAGGACCCCGGAACGGACGTTGCGTCCGCCCATCCGTGCCTTCCAGCTCTCCCTGAGCGCGGGAGCCGAGTCCGTGGATGGGTCCTCAACCCGCGATGCCGCAGGCAGGCCTCGCCTCCGGGGTAAAGAGATCCTTCGCTGCGCTCAGGATGACAGGAGCGGCATTGGGTTCATCCGCAGGGCGGAGCTGGAGCTCCGCCCCTACCCAATGTCGTGTCGCCCGCCACTCCCTACTCCCTATTCACCGCCGTCCCGTACGTCCGCCCCTTCCACTCGATCCGTCCCGCGCCGCGCAGCGTCGAGCGCGCCACGATGAACAGGGTCATCGCCGCACCGAGGGGATAGGCCAGTCCGTACTTCGGGGGAATCTGCATCCCGAACGAGATGAGAGACCAGAAGGTGGCGCTGCCCAGGGTCGCCAGCAGCGCGGGGATATGGAGGGCGGCCGGTGTCACGCCGACGAGGGAGAGCACCAGGAGCGCCGGTGGCAGCAGCCAGAAGCCCATCGCGATGCTCAGCGTCGCCGGGACCAGGGCGCGGAGCAACGGTTCATCGGGGTAGGAGCGCCGGCTGCCGAGATAGATGTTCTTCGACCACCCCTCGATGATCTCCGGCAGATTGCTGTACATCCGGGTCGTCATGAGCCGTTCGGCAAAGGCAAAGTGCAGCCGCTTGCCGGCGGACCAGTAGTGCTGGGCCAGCGCGAGGTCCTCGGCGACCTCGCCGCGGACCGCGGCGTGGCTGCCCATCGCTTCGTAGGTGGCGCGCGGGATCATGATGAACTGGCCGTTCGCGATCACCTGGCTGGCGCGTCGCGCATGGTTCACCGTGTCGGGGTGATAGCGCAGGCCGAGCAGCAGCCAGACCTGCGGCATCACGATGCGCTCCCAGAAGGAGAGGCACTGCTGCTCCGGCGCAACGGTGAGCAGGTCGGCGCCAGTCGCCCGGAGTGTACTTACCGCGTGGCCGAGCAGGGCCGGGGCGTGGCGGGTGTCGGCGTCGGTGAACAGGAGAATCTCGCCGGTTGCGGCGAGGGCGCCCTGATGGCAGGCCCAGGGCTTTCCATACCAGTCGGGCGGCAGTTCGCTGCCGGAGACAAGCCGGAGGCGTGGGTCGCCGCGGGCAAGTTCGCGGACGAGGTCGGCGGTCGCGTCGGTGGAGCGGTCGTCGACCACGATGAGGTCGATGTTGCGGTAGCTGGTGGCAAGGACGGAGGTGATGACCGTCGTGATCGTGGCCGCCTCGTTCCGCGCCGGGACGATCACGCTGACCAGCGGACCGTCGTCAACAGCGGGATGCTCTTCGAGGGATGGGGTCTTCCTGGCCAGACGAATCAGCGCGAGCGGGGAGAGCAGCCAGGGCAGGGCGAGGAGCGGCAGCAGGGTCATTGCGGGAGCAGTTGGCCAATGGCCGTTAGCCGTTGGCCGTTGGCCGTTAGCTTGGAGCGTTCAGCGTTCAGCGTTCAGTGTTCGGCCGTCAGCCATCAGCCATCAGCCGTCGGCTCTTGGTCTCACAGGTTGTCATTCTGGGGAGCGCAGCGACGAAGAATCTCTTGAGGTCGGAGGAGAGACCCGAGGATGGCTCCGGGGCAAAGAGATCCTTCGCTTCGCTCAGGATGGCAGCCGCTATCTTCGGGCTTCGCTGTTCGCTGCCACCTGCCACCTGCCACCCACCGCCTACCGGTGCCGCACCACCCCCGCCAGCTCGGTTTCCAGCTGCTCCAGTTGCCGGGCAATATCGTGCGCGTCGAGTGCGGTGTCGGGGGCGGGAACGCCGTTCTGGACGAAGAGCGTGGCGACCAGCGCATCGGTGTAGCCCACCACGGCAACGGCGATCCCCTTGTCGAGAACGCTGTTCAGGCGGAGAATGATGGCCATCGCCTGGCGCTGCCGCAGCGGGGTGAGGACCGGACCGATCCGGCGGATGAGGAGGGAGCGCAGGTACTGCAGCTCCTCGACAATCTCTCCAGCGGCGAGTCCGCGTGCTGCACCGACCCGGCCGTAGTGCTCGCAGGCGTGGTACCAGACCTCGCTCACCGAGCGCCGCATCGGACCGACCGATTCGATCAGGATCTCGAGCAGCAGGCGCAGTTCGCGGTCGATGGTGCTGCGGGGAATCATGCCGGCCGACGCGACGCGATCCGCGAGCCAGTCGGCCCATTCGAGTAGAATTGTGTCACGATGCACGGCCATGGCACGGCCGATCGTGAGCAGGGTGGGATGCGATGTGCGCAATGCTGGCGCTCCAGGGGGTTGAATCGCGCGGGCAATCTACATCGGGAGAGGTAATGGGGTCAAAGACTTTGATCCGGCCGCGAGCGATCGCTCCGGGGAGCCGTGTGGCACTCGTTGCACCGGCAGGACCACTGAGCGATCACGACGATCTCACCCGTGGCGTGGAGCTCTGTCGCGCGCTGGGCTGGGAGCCGGTGGCGGGGGCGCATGTGCTCGCGCGACACGGCTACCTGGCCGGCACCGACGTCGAGCGCCTGGCGGATCTCAATCAGGCCCTGACCGATTCGACGATCGACGCCGTCTGGTGCCTGCGGGGTGGCTATGGGCTCACCCGGATCCTCGATCAGGTCGATGTCGCCGGCTTTGCCCGGCGGCCCAAACCGGTCATCGGCTTTTCCGATGTCACGGCGCTGCTGGTGGGGCTGCACCAGGCCACCGGCGTCGTCACCATCCATGGCCCCATGGCCCGTGCGCCACTCACGTCATTCAGCGCAAGTCACTTCACCCGGGTGCTGACCGCCCCTTCCGCGCCGGGACGACTGGCGGGGCTCCCGTTGCCCGCCGGAGTGCTGGTGCCGCGCGCACCGCGCATCGTCGCCATCAGCGGCGGCGTTGCGGACGGCCCGCTCATCGGCGGCAACTTCACCCTGCTCACCTGCCTCCTCGGGACCCGGCACTTCCCCGACCTGGACGGGGCCATCCTCTTCCTGGAGGATGTGGGCGAGGACCTCTACCGAGTGGACCGAATGCTGGCACAGTGGCGGATGACCGGCGCACTGGGCCGCCTCGCGGGCGTGATCGTGGGGCAGTTCACCGAACTCAAGCGGGGCACCGGCGACGGTGGCGCGCTCGGCTTCGATGAAGTGCTCGCCACCTATCTCCGTCCCCTCGGCGTTCCCGTCGCGTTCGGTTTCCCCATCGGGCATGTCGACGACCAGTGGACCATGCCGCTGGGTGTGCGGGCGCGGCTGGACGCGGATGCGGGGACGGTGGAACTGCTGGAGTCGGCGGTCGAGTAGAGAATCCCATGGCCACCCCCACTCTCACCCGTCACACCCTCCCCGGCGTCCTCGGCCCCATCGTCTTGGACGTTCGCACCAGCGACCGCCACGCACCCCGGCCGGCGGTCGTGATCCTCCCCGGCTTCAAGGGCTTCAAGGACTGGGGGATGTTTCCCGTGCTGGCCGAGCGGGTCGCACGCGCCGGCTTCACCGCCGTCTCGGTCAACGTCAGCGGCTGCGGCGTGAACGAGCGGGGTGAGTTCATCTACCCGGAGCGATTCGGCCACAACGCCTTCACCATCGAACTGCGCGACATCCGCACCGTGCTCGATGCACTGGAGCAGGGCTCGCTCGGCATCGCGCCGACCATGGTGATCGGCCTGGTGGGTCATTCACGCGGCGGCGGGCTGGCGATTCTCGCCGCACGCCGGGATCCCCGGATACATGCCCTGGTGACCTGGGCCGCGATCTCCACCGTGGACCGCTGGCTCGACCAGGCGACCGAGTGGCGCGCCGCCGGCAAGCTCGACATCGTCAATACCCGCACCGGTCAGGTGCTCCCGCTCTACGTCGATGTGCTCGACGACATCGAGCAGCATCGCGAGGAGCTCGATATCCGGGCGGCGGCGGCGGAACTCACCACCCCCTGGCTGCTGCTGCACGGCTCTGCCGACCCGGCGGTCCCCCTGATCGAGGCGCGTGCACTCGCTGCGGCCGCTGCAGCGCATCCGCCGCGTTTCATCACCCTCGAGGACGCGGGGCATACCTTCGGCGCGGTCCATCCTTTCGCCGGAATCTCGCCCGACCTCGCCCTGGCGTTCGATGAAACGATGAAATGGCTGGGGCGGCACCTCTGACAGCAGACCGGTCGGTCCCTGTCGATGCGGTCCCATTGACTATCACCCCTCCATCCCGACAACATCCACTCATGCCCATCTACGAATACCACTGCGCCAAGTGCGCCCGCGATTTCGAGCTGTTCGTCCGCGGCGAGACGGTGATCGCCTGTCCCGCCTGCGAAAGCCGGAAGGTCGAGCGGCTGATGTCCCGCCCGGCCCGGTCCACCAGCGGTAACGGTGGTCCTGGGCCTTCCAACTTTGGTCCCCCCACGGGTGGGCAGGGTGGAGGCTGCGGCAGCGGCGGGTGCGGCTGCCACTGAGTCCGACCCAGCGGCGGCTCGCGAGCGCCCTCGCCCGCCGCCAGCCCGTCGAGCATCCCACCGCCACCGCCGCCGATGCATGGGCCGGTGTCGCCCTCCTGATCGCCCCCAACCCCGATGCCGTGCTGCTCATCCGGCGCGCCGAGCGGGTCGGCGATCCCTGGTCGGGGCACATCGGCCTGCCGGGCGGACGCCGCGATCCCGCCGACACCGATCTCCTCGCCACCGCCATCCGAGAAACCGAAGAAGAAGTCGGCTGCCTGCTCGATACCTCACAGCTGCTCGGCACGCTCGACGATGTCTGGCCCCGCACCCCGCTGCCTCGGGTCGTGGTCGTCCGCCCTGCGGTCTTTGCCCTCCCGAACCGTCCCACCCTCCGGCTCAGCGCCGAAGTCGCCGACGCCTTCTGGGTGCCGCTCGCCGACCTGCAGGATCCCACGCGTTATCGCGACACCATCGTGTCACTTTACGGGCAGGATCGCGCCTTCCCCGGCTATCACCTGAGTGGCTACATCGTGTGGGGTTTGACTGAGCGTGTGCTCACACCAGTGGTGGAGACGCTCCGGGAGCAAAGCCTATGAGCCTTCGGCCGTCAGCTTCGGCCTTCAGCGACTTATTGCTAGCCCGGCACGGCTGACGGCTGACGGCTGATCGCTCCCCGCTAGCTCTTGTAATTTCGTACACACTAAACTAAACTTTCCCTCAACAATCACCCCGGATTCGCCTTACCAATATGGTCGACCCCGCTCGCGCACTCCTGATCTTCGGCCTTGTCGCGGTCATCTCTCTCCTGGTCTTCTGGCCCGGACGCGGACTCGTCGCGCGCGGGCTGCTGCTCAAGGGGATGAACGAGCGGGTGCGCATGGAGGACGCCCTCAAGCACCTCTATCACGCCGCCGCCTCCGGACTGCCGGCGACCATCGATAGTCTGGCTGGAGCACTCGAGGTCCGCCGCGGTCTGGCGGTGCGGCTCGTGGAGCGGCTGACGGCGCGGGAGCTGGCTCGAGCCGAGGCCGATCGACTGGTGCTCACGGATGCGGGACGCAGCTACGCACTGCGGATCGTCCGGACCCACCGGCTCTGGGAGCGGTACCTCGCCGACCGCACCGGGATCGCGCCGGAGCTCTGGCATACCCTGGCGGAGCGGGAAGAGCACGCACTCACCGACGAAGCTGCGGAAGCGCTGGCCGCACGGATGGGTCATCCGCGGTACGACCCCCACGGCGACCCGATCCCGACTGCCACTGGCGAACTTCCCGCCCGCGGCGGCCGGCCCCTCAGCACTCTCACCGCCGGGGCAGCCGCCGAAGTGCTGCATCTCGAGGACGAACCCGCCGAACTCTTCGACCGGCTGCTGGCGGAGGGGCTGCGGCCCGGTGCCCGGGTCCGCCTGATCGAGAGCTCGCCCCAGGTGGTGCGGTTCAACTTCGAGGGACGTGAGCATACGCTCGCACCTGTCGCCGCTGCCAGCATCACGGTGGAACCCCTGGCTGCGGGCGTCGAGCTGGACGAGGTCACCCACCCGACGCTGGCGGATATCACCCTAGGCGAGGCCGGTCGGGTCGTGCGGATCGCCGCCGCCTGTCAGGGACCGGAACGCCGCCGGCTGCTCGACCTCGGCGTGGTCCCCGGTACGGTCATCAGCGCCGAGTTTGCCAGCGTCGCCGGCGATCCCACCGCATACCAGATCCGGGGCGCGCTCATCGCGCTGCGCCGGACCCAGTCGCGGCTGATCCAGGTGGAGCCAGTGCCTCTCGAGGCAGCGAGCTGACGATGACGACCACGCTGCCTCCCGCCCCCGCGGCCGGTCCCGGCTGTGCCGGCTGCGCCGTACCCTCCCGTCGTGAGAACCTGGTCCAGCTCGGCGTCCGGCAGGACAAATGGGACTGGCTCGTCGCGCTGGCCGGGAATCCCAACACCGGCAAGAGCACCGTCTTCAACGCGCTCACCGGCCTGCGGCAGCACACCGGCAACTGGCCGGGCAAGACGGTCGCGCGGGCCGAGGGCGTTTTCGCGCTGGGAGAGCAGCGGGTCAAGCTGGTGGATCTGCCGGGCACCTACAGCCTGCAGGCGGGCAGTGCGGACGAGGAGGTTGCCCGCGATTTCGTGCTGTTTGGGCAGCCCGATGTCACCGTCGTCGTGCTCGACGCCACCCGGGTCGAGCGAAACCTGAATCTCGCGCTCCAGATTCTCGAGATCACCGACCGCGTCGTGGTGGTGCTCAACCTGATCGATGAGGCGCGGCGCCACGGCATCGGCGTCGACGCCGCGAAGCTCTCCCGCCGGCTGGGCGTGCCGGTCATCCCCGCGGTGGCACGGACCGGCGTCGGCATTCCGGAGCTGCTGGTGGCCATCCGCGGGGTGGCCACGGGGGAGATCGTCAACCGGCCGTACCGGATCGAGCGGCACGCGCCGGAGGTGGAGCGTACGTTAGGCGCGCTGGTGCCGCTCATCGAGGCGGCCTATCCCAATCTCCCCAACAGCCGCTGGGTCGCGCTCCGGCTGCTGAACGGCGACCAGCGCATCGAGGCCGCCATCCGGAGCGGAGAGCTGGGGGCGTTCTCTGATGCGAATCATGCGCTGGTCGGGGCGGCTGGTGCTTCGGCGGCGGTGCCCACCGACGCCCGCGCGGTCCAGCTGCTCGAGGCCACCAACCAGCTGCGCTGGCAGCTGCCGCCGGGTTTTCACGATGCGATCACCGCGGACAACTTCGCGGCGGCGGAGACCATCGCGGCGGAGTCGGTGCTGCGCGGACTCGGCCGGGCGCGGTTCGATTTCGACCGCAAGCTGGACCAGTTGCTGACCAGCCGCTGGTTTGGCTTTCCGCTGATGCTGCTGATCCTCACGGTGGTCTTCTGGCTCACCGTGAGCGGGGCCAATGTGCCGTCGGCCATGCTCGGCCATGTCCTGATCGACCAGGTGAATCCCTGGCTCAAGGGTGTGGCCACCTCTCTGGGCGCCCCCTGGTGGCTCTCCGGATTCCTGTTCGATGGCGTATACCTCGCCACCGCCTGGGTGATCAGCGTCATGCTGCCGCCAATGGCCATCTTCTTCCCGCTCTTCACCCTGCTGGAGGACTTCGGCTACCTGCCGCGCGTCGCCTTCAACCTCGACCGGCTTTTCCGCCAGGCCGGGGCGCATGGCAAGCAGGCGCTCACGATGTGCATGGGCTTCGGCTGCAACGCCGCCGGCGTGGTGGCGACCCGGGTCATCGACAGCCCGCGGGAGCGGCTGGTGGCGATCATCACCAACAACTTCTCGCTGTGCAACGGCCGCTGGCCCACCCAGATCCTGATTGCGTCGATCTTTCTCGGGGCGCTGGCGCCGCCGGCGCTGGCGGGGCTGGCGTCCGCCGGGGCGGTGGTGGGGATCGCGGTCCTCGGCATCGTCGTGATGTTCCTCTCCTCCTGGCTGCTCACCCGCACCGTGCTCCGCGGAGAGGCCACCACCTTCAGTCTGGAGTTGCCACCCTACCGTCCGCCCCGCATCCTGCAGACGTTGTACACCTCGCTGGTGGACCGCACCCTCATCGTGCTGTGGCGCGCCGTGGTGTTCGCCGCGCCGGCGGGCGCCGCCATCTGGCTGATCGGCAACGTGACCTTCGGCGGCGTGAGCGTGGCGGAGCACCTGGTCGGCTGGCTCAATCCGATGGGACTGCTGCTCGGCCTCAACGGCGTCATCCTGCTGGCCTACGTCGTCGCCATTCCGGCCAACGAGATCGTCATCCCCACCGTGCTGATGCTGACCGTCCTCACCGCCAGGGTGGCCGGCGTCGGCGCCGGCGATGGCGTGATGTTCGACCTCAAGTCCACCGAGCAAGTCGCCCTGCTGCTGCGCGGCGCCGGCTGGACCGCGCTGACCGGGCTCAACCTGATGCTCTTCAGTCTGCTGCATAACCCCTGCTCGACCACGATCTACACCATCTACAAGGAAACCGGCAGCGTCCGCTGGACCGTGCTCGCGACGGCCCTGCCGCTCGGCCTCGGGTTCATCGTCTGCTTCCTCACTGCCCAGCTCTGGCGGCTCTTCGCGTGAGCACCGCGGTGCGGTCGGTTCCGACTCCGCCCGATGCGCACCGTCGCCTGCCTGGTGACCGGACATGATTTCGGCCACGGAATCCTCCGCCGGGACACTGCTGTTCCGCGTGTCAGGGATCGACTGCCCCAGTTGCGCCACGACCATCACCCGCTCGCTCACGCATGAGGGTCGGGTCGAGGATGTGCAGGTGGATGTGTTCAAGGGCGAGGTGCGGGTGCGGCTCAGGGCGGGTGGCGCCTCGCGCGAGGAGGTGACCCGATTGCTGTCGGCCGCCGGGTACCCGGTGCGTTCCGACGCTCGCTCTGTCGCGCGGCCACGCGGGCCATCGGCGGCGGCCGCCATTGCGGGGTTCCTGCTCACCGCTGGCCTGCTGACGGAGTGGCTCGCCGGTTCTCCGGCAGTGTCGATCGGTTTGCTTGCGGGCGCCATGGTGGCCGGTGGCTGGTATGTCGTGCCCCGCGGCCTTCGCGCCCTCGCCCGCCGCTCGCCCGACATGTACGCGCTCATGTCCATCGCCGGCCTCGGCGCCGCGCTCATCGGTGAATGGGGCGAGGGAGCGTCCGCGCTGTTCCTCTTTGCGGTGGCGCTCCGGCTCGAGGAATGGGCGGTTGGTCGTGCGCGCCGGTCCATCGCGGCGCTGCTGGACCTCGCGCCGGCCGAGGCCCTCGTCATTCGCCTGGGTGGCGAACAGATGGTAGCGGTCAGCGCGGTGCGCGTGGGTGAACGGATCCGGGTCCGCCCCGGTGAACGGGTGGCGCTCGACGGCACGATCGTCAGCGGGCAATCCGCGCTGAACGAAGCCCCGATCACCGGCGAGGCCGCCCCGGCCGACAAGGGCCCGGGCGATCTGGTCTTCGCCGGCTCGGTGAACGGACACGGCGCGCTGGTGCTGCGTACCACTCGGGTCGCGAGCGATACGACGCTGGCCCGGATTCTTCACACGGTGGAGGATGCCCAGGCGGCACGGGCACCGGTGCAGTCGTTCGTCGAGCGCTTCGCCCGGATCTACACCCCGGCGGTGCTCGGGCTCGCGGCGCTGATCGCCGTGCTGCCTCCGCTCGCCGGGGCCGGGCCATGGGAGATGTGGCTCTACCGCGCTCTCGCGCTGGTGGTGATCGCCTGCCCCTGTGCGCTGGTGATCTCGACGCCGGTCACGCTGATCAGCGCGCTCACCGCGGCGGCTCGGTTCGGGGTCCTGATCAAGGGCGGCGCCCGGCTTGAGGCGCTGGCCCGGATCGACACCGTCGCCTTTGACAAGACCGGCACGCTGACCGAGGGGCACCTCGCGCTGACTGATCTGATTCCGCTCGATGGGCTGGCGGAGGGGGAGCTGCTCCGACTCGCCGCTTCGGTGGAACGCTACTCCGAGCATCCCGTGGCACGCGCCATCTGCCGGGCCGCGGAGGAACGGGGTCTCGTCCTGTCCGATGGCGAGGGTTTCCAGGCGCTGCCCGGCTGGGGTGCCCGCGCTCGGGTGGAGGGACACGATCTCATCCTGGGCAATCGTCGGTTGTGCGATGAGGTTGGCGCCTGCCGCGATGATGTCCACGCCCTCTTGGCCCGGTTGGAGGGAGAGGGGCGCACTGCCATCCTCGTGGCCGAGGGGCAGCGACCGCTGGGTGTGCTGGGACTGGCGGATCGGCTCCGGCCGGCGGGTGCGGCCGCGGTCCGCTCGCTCCGCGCCACCGGAATCCACCGGATCGTGATGCTCACCGGGGACAGTGAGCAGGTCGCCCGCTCGGTGGCCGATGCCGTGGGCATCTCCGAAGTGCGTTCCCGGTTACTCCCCGAGGAGAAGCACGCCGCCGTCCGGGCGCTTGAGGCAGAGGGGGCCACGGTCGCCGTTGTCGGGGACGGTGTCAACGATGCCCCGGCGCTCGCCGCCGCCACGGTCGGCATTGCCATGGGGGCGGCGGGCACCCACGCGGCACTCGAGACTGCGGACGTGGCGCTCATGGGCGATGATCTCACCCTGATCGCGCCGGCGATCCGTCACAGTCGCTTTGTCCTCCGCCTGATCCGGCAGAACATCACCGTGGCGATTGGCCTCAAGGCGGTGTTCCTCGTCCTCGCGCTGGCCGGCAAGGCCACCCTCTGGCTCGCGGTCGCCGCCGACATGGGAGCGAGCCTGCTGGTCATCGCCAATGGGATGCGCGCGCTCTCGATCCGCCCTGCTGCCGGAGGTTCCGAATGACGACCGATCTCCCGCGCGAGAGTCTCACCCGTTCCGCCGAGGATTACCTCAAGACGATCTACCGGCTCACGCTCGGCGGTTCACTTGCGGGGACGACGGAACTGGCCCTGGCCCTCGATCTCGCCCCCGCCTCGGTGAGCGGCATGGTGAAGCGTCTCGCCGAGCAGGGCTTTGTCGACCATGAGCCGTACCGCGGCGTGACTCTGTCAGCCGAGGGGCGCCGAGTCGCGCTCCGCATGGTACGGCGCCACCGGATGATCGAGGCATACCTCGTCGGATTTCTGGGCTACACCTGGGACACGGTGCATGAGGAGGCGGAGCGGCTGGAGCACGCCGTCTCCGACACGCTCATCGAGCGGATGGCGCGGGCCCTGGGCGATCCACGGGTCGATCCCCACGGCGACCCGATTCCCTCCGCCGATGGCGACATCGCCGAGCTGGTCTCGGTTCCGCTCACCGACATCCCTCCCGGCGAGACCGCCGTTATCCGCCAGGTCAACACCGGACAGGCCGACCGGCTCCGGTATCTCGCCGGCTATGGCCTCACCCCGGGCACCAGTGTGACGGTGCTGGAGCGGCAGCCATTCGACGGGCCAGTGACGATCACCCACGGCGGCAGTCGCCATGTGCTGGGGATCGAGCTCGCGCGGGTGCTGCTCTGCTCCCGGCCCGATGCGTAGCGGTGTTCCGCAATGCCGTACCTGATTTTCGCTGCCGTCTGTGAGTTGCTGGGCTGCTACGCCGTCTGGCAGGTCGTGCGGGCCCGGCAGTCGCCCGGGTGGCTGGTGGTGGCCCTGCTGCTGTTGCTGACCTTCGCCTGGGCGCTGACCCGCTCACCGGCGCAGTTCGCCGGGCGGACCTTCGCGGCATATGCCGGTGTGTACCTGATCGGCGCGATGGGGTGGTTCGTCCTGCTGGATGGGGGACGCATCGACCGGTGGGACCTGCTGGGCGCCGGGCTGAGCCTGGCCGGAGCGCTCGTCGTCCTTTACGCCCCGAGGCCCGGGTAAGGTGCGCCAGGCGTTGCGGCGACTCGCATATGCGGCGGCTGCCCTGCTTGCCGTCTCTCCGGTGCCCGCTCGGGCCCAACAGCCGGAGCCGCTCTCCGACAACAGCTTCCTGATCGAAGAGGCATACAATCAGGATCCCGGTGTCGTGCAGCACATCAGCACCTTTGCGCTGGGGAACGGTGGCGACTGGGCCTACAGCTTCACCCAGGAGTGGCCATATCGCGGCCGGGCGCAGCAGCTCAGCTACACCGTCCAGTTCATTCATGGCGACGGGAGTGGCTTCGGGGATCTCCTGCTCAACTATCGCTACCAGCTGACCGGAACTGCCTCTGCGATTCTCGCCGTCGCTCCGCGCCTCTCGGCGGTGATTCCCGCCGGTTCCGTCGATCGCGGTCGTGGCGCGGGGAGTTTCGGGGCGCAGGTCGCGCTTCCGGTGAGCTGGCACGTCATTCCCGCGCTCGCGCTTCACGCCAATGCGGGGCTCACCTGGCTGCCGCATGCGGAGAATCCCGCCGGCAATCAGGCCGCCACGGTGAGCTATGCCGTGGGCGCGAGCGCCATCTGGCTGGCCCGGCCCCGGCTCAATCTGCTGGTTGAATGGATCTGGCAGGACAACGAGCGGGTGACGACCGCGGGCAGCACGCAGCGGCAGCGGGCGATGTTCCTGAACCCCGGAATCCGGTTTGGCTGGGATTCACCCGGTGGACTGCAGATCGTGCCGGGCGTTGGGTATACGATTGGGGTGGGGCCGAGCCGGGGGGAGGATGCGGTGTTTCTGTATCTGAGCTTTGAACATGCCTTTGGCCATTAGCATTTAGCCATTAGCCGTTGGCGTCCAGCGTCCAGCGTCCAGCGTCCAGCGTCCAGCGTCCAGCGTCCAGCGTCAGGCGGCGAGCGGGTGAGGACCCCGGAACGGGCGTTGCGTCCGCCCATTCATGCTTCTCAGTTCTCCCTGAGCGCGGGAGCCGAGCCCGTGGAGGGGTCCTCAACCCGCGATGCCGCCGGAGTCCGGCCCCGAGGCAGAGGGATCCCTCGCTAGCGCGAGGGATGACAGCAACTACAATCGGTCCGCCCAATCGCCTAATCGTCTTATCGCCCAATCGCCCAATCGCCCAACCGCCCAACCGCCCAATCGCCCAATCGCCCAATCGCCTAATCGCCCAATCGCCTAATCACCTAATCACCTAATCGCCTAATCGCCCAATCGCCCGACCGCCCGACCGCCCAATCGCCCACTCCCTACTCCCTCAACGCCTCCAGCAACCGCGCCAGCCGGAGATCCCGCGCTTCGCGCAGTTCGGACAGATGCGGGGCGTAGGCCTTGTCCAGCAATTTGACCAGCCGGTTCTGCTCTTCGGTGGGCAGGTGCTTCCAGTCGGCCAGCGACTTCCAGATCTCCTCGTATTCACCCAGCATCCGTGGAAGCACGACATCCACGCCGAGTTCCCCGCCGCCGAGTTGATGGTCGAGGTGGGGGCCGGTCGCAGCCCAGGTGAGGGCGGGACCGACCGACACGGCCCGGTCCACATCCTCGACATCCAGCACCCCATCCAGCACCAGCTGGATGCACTCGCGCCAGACCGCGGCCCGCAGCCGCTGGGCGAGGTTGCCGGCGATCTCCTTCTTGAAGACGATCGCCGCCCGGCCCATCATGCTGAGCCAGAAGCGGATGTCCTCGATCACCTCGGCATCTGTCTTGGGCCCGGGCACGACTTCCACCAGCGGGATCAGGTCGACGGGGGCGAGCGGATGGGTGACGATGAAGCGCTCGGGCCGGTCCAGCCGGGCGCCGAGCAGGGAGGGGGGCAGGGAGTTCGAGCTGCTGGTCAGGATGGCGGCGCGGCGGGCCACCTGCTCGCAGTGCTGCAGTGCCTTCTGCTTGACCGCGAGATCGTCCGGGACCGCCTCGATGATCCAATCGGCCTCCGCGACGGCGTTGAGCAGGCTGCGCCCGACCTGCAGCATGTTGAGCGCCTCTTCCGCCACGGCGGCCTGGGCCCGGCGCAGCTTGACCAGGTTGACGACCCGATCGGCCACCGCGTCCGCCGCCGGGGCGAGCTTGTCGCTGTCGGCGTCGTAGATGGTCACCGGCCAGCCGGCGGCGACGGCAAGCGCGGCCCAGCCCCGGCCGATCTCCCCCGCGCCGACCACGGCCACTCGTGGCGTTTCGAATCGTGTCATGGTGTGTGTCTAGGATAACGTTCGACAGGCATTCGGCCAAGCGGGCTAGATTAACTTCTCGCCGGTCAGCACCACCTCAGCCCGTACCGAGAGGCTCGACACCCAGTTGATCGCTGTCACCCTGTTGGCCACGCTCGCCCTCGTCACCGCCGATTCCCTCCCGGGCATAGCGCTGGAACGCCGCACCGCCGCGACGCTGGACGCGCGGGTGGGCGACACCCTCGACCTGGCGCTCGAACCCGGGGCGGTCGTCCGCCGGGTGATTGTCCGCGCCATCTACGAACCGGCCACCGATCCCTCCACCGTCACCCGGCGCGATCTCGCCGTCCGCCTTCATCTTCCCGACCTGGGCGCCCTGCTCGGTACCCCCGACCGGGTCGACCGCTTCGGTGTCGCCCTCCAGCCCGGGGCCGATCCGCTCGCCACCGCCGCGGAACTGAATCAGGTCGCCTTCGGCTTCCGGGCCGCGCCCTCGGCGCAGATCGCGAGCGAATCGTCCCAGACCTTTCGCGTCGTCAGCCGGTTCCATGCCGCCATCGCGGTGATCAGCGTGATCGCGAGCGCCATCTTCCTGCTGTGCATCATGCTGCTCAAGGTCGAGGAACGCCGGCGGGACGCCGCGGTCATGCGCTTCACCGGCGTCCGGCGCCGGACGATCTTCGGCGCGCTGCTGCTCGAGGCGGTCCTCGTCGCCAGCCTCGGCTCGGTCATTGGCGTCGTCCTGGCGGTCGCGGCGGGGGCGGTCACCAACAGCTACTACCAGCACTTCTTCGCCACCCGGCTGATCTTCTCGCAGATCACCTTCGGCATCATCCGGTTCAGCGTGCTGCTCTCCCTCGGGCTCGGCCTCGGCGCCGGCGCGCTGGCGGCGTGGCGTCTGGTCCGCACCAATCCGATGATCCTGTGGGGGCGAGGATGAACAATCGGGAACAGGGAACGGGGAAGGGGGAACGGGAAGCGGAGAGCGGGCTCGTCGCGGGGGGACGCGCGATCCCGCCTGCGGGCCCTTCCCGATCCCCGTTCCCTGTTCCCCATTCCCCGCTCCCGGTTCCCCGTTTCTTGCGCAATCTCACCCGCCATCCGGTGCGCAACGGACTCGCGCTCGCCGGGATCGCGGTTACCACCGCCATGCTGCTCAACATGGTGCTGCTGGCCGGCGGGATGGAGCGGTCGTTCGCGCAGCTCCTGCTCGGGCGCGGCTACCAGATCCGGCTCTCGCCGAAGGGCACGCTGCCATTCGATACCGAGGCGACCATTCCCGGCATCGGGCGGATCCGCGCCGCGATCGCCCAGGATCCGGCGGTCGGCTCGGTGGCGCCGCTGGCCGGCTCCAGCCTCTACGGGCGGCGGGCCGACACACTCGTCACCCTGTTCGGCTACGGCATCGACCCGGCGCACCAGGCGCTGTACCAGCTCGAGCGCGGCGCTGATCTGCTGCCCGGTGATACCACCGGGCTGCTGCTGAGCGACCCCGCCGCACGGCTACTCGGCGCCGCCATCGGCGACACGGTGACGCTGGTGAGCCGGCTCGACCCGCAGGTGGTGGTGGCGGGCTCGACCCGGCGGCTGGTCGCCCGCGGCGTCGTGCGCTGGCTGTACGACTACAAGGGGCAGCCGTCGATCGGCACCGCGCTGCCGGTGTTGCAGGACCTCGCCGGCTTCCGCGCCGAGGATCGCGGCTCGGCGATCGTCGTCCGGGTCAGGAATGACGATGAGGTCGAACCGACCACCCTGCGGCTGCGTGCGGCGTTCCCCCGGCTCGAGGTGAACAGCGTCGCCGACCTGCTGGTCCACTTCCGCGAGCGGCTGGTCTATTTCCGGCAGCTCTCCTTCATCCTCGGCAGCATCAGCCTCGTCGTCACGGTGCTGCTCGTTGCCACCCTGATGACCATCACCGTGAATGAGCGCCGGGGCGAGATTGCCACGCTCCGGGCGATCGGCATGAGCCGGGGCAGGGTGATTCGGGGCATCATGCTGGAAGGCGCCGCGCTGACACTCATCGGTGGCGCGCTCGGTGGGCTGCTCGGGACGGCGACGGCACACTATCTCGACCAGATCCTCACCTCCTTTCCCGGCCTGCCGGCGGCGATCTCCTTCTTCGTGCCTCACACGGGCAGCCTCCTGGTGGCCGGACTGGTCCTCGTCTCCGCGGGCGTGCTCGCCGGGGTCTATCCCGCCTGGCTGGCGGCGCGCGCGCCGATCGCCACCACGCTCCGCACCGAGGCCACATGACTGCTGCCGTGCTGGTTGCCACTGAGCTCCGCAAGGATTACCCGATGAACGGCGAGACGGTGCACGCCCTGCAGGGCGCCTCGCTCACGATCAATGCCGGCGAGTATGTCGCCATCGTCGGCCCGTCGGACTCCGGCAAGTCGACCCTGCTCCAGCTGCTCGGCGGGATCGACACCGCCTCCGGCGGGAGCGTGGAGCTCGGCGGCACGCGGCTCGAGTCGTTGACTGATCGCGAGCTCACCCGCGTGCGGCTCACCAAACTGGGATTCATCTTCCAGCGCTTTCACCTGCTGCCGGTGCTCACGGCGCAGGAAAATGTCGAGCTCCCCCTGTCCGAGGCGGGCGTCAGCCGGGAAGAGCGCCGCGCCCGCGCCAGCGAGCTGCTGAGCTACGTCGGACTCGCCAACCGGGCGGGCCACCGGGCAACGCAGCTCTCCGGCGGCGAGATGCAGCGGGTGGCGATCGCGCGGGCGCTGGCCAACAAACCCGCCGTGATTCTGGCCGATGAGCCCACCGGCGAACTCGATGCGAAGACCGGCCGGGGCATTCTCGATCTCTTCCGCCGCCTCTCGCTCGATGGTGTCACCCTCGTGGTCGTGACCCATGATGAACGGCTCGCCGCCGAAGCAGGGCGGGTGGTACATATGCTCGATGGCAGGATCGTTGGGGACACCTCTGAAGCGGGGAACGGTCACAGCGGGGAACGGGGAACGGGATAGGCATTCAGTGCCGGGCGCCAGATGATAGACGCCGAGGCGCTGTGGTATACCTATACTTTTCCCGTTCCCCGTTCCCCGTTCCCCGTTCCCCGTTCCCCGTTCCCCGTTCCCCGTTCCCCATGGTCGTATGCTCCTCACCCTCGCCTTTCGCCACCTGCTGGTCCACAAGGGTCGCTCCCTCTTCCTGCTGCTGGGCTACGGCCTCGGCGTCGGGGTGATGATCGTGCTGCTGTCCATCGGCGAAGCGATGCTGACCCAGTCGGCCGACGTGGCGCTGGTCGGTGGGGGCGAGGTTACCGTGCTGCCGCAGGGCATCGACATCGAGGCAATGCGCACTGGTGGGGTGAGTGGAATGTTTTTCGGGATCGAGCGGGCCCGGTTCCTCACCCGGCAGCTGCTGGGAGGCCCGCGTCATGCCGCCAGCGTCCGGGCGGTGTCGCCCACCATCGAGAACAAGCTGGTGTACCTGAGCCTGCGGGGACGGAGTGTTGCGGTGCGGGCTGGTGGCGAGATCCCCAGCCGCCTCGCGGCGGTGGGCGCAGCGCGCCGCATCGTGAGCGGTGCGTGGGTCGATACCCCAGCGGATTCCGCCTGGATCACCCCGACCGACCAGCAGCTTTACGACGAGCTCGACCGGTTCCATCTCCCCGCCACCACCGATTCGAGCTGGGGCGAGTGGCACTACTTCAATCTCTCCGCCGGCCCCGAGGAATGGTGGTACATCACCTATCTGGTCGGCGGCGAGGTGCTGCACGGGAGGTGGGGTGGCCAACTGCTCATCAGCCACCGGACCCCGGATGGTCGCTACCAGCGGTACAGCGCCATCGTCCCCTCCGACTCGATCGTGCTGGATACAACACGTGCCGACCTGACGCTGGGAGGGAGCCGGGTCATTCAGCGCGACGGCAGATACACGCTGACCGCCGTGGCGCGCGGCACCGCCGGGCCGCTCCGGCTGGCGCTGACCGTGCAGCCTGAGCGAAATCGCTTCTTCCCGCCGGTCAGCCTGCGCGAGGGGGCGTATCCCTCGGGCTACGTCGTTCCGGCGCTGAGCGGCACGGCGACCGGCGAGATCTGCCTCGGCAATCGCTGCACCACCCTCACGGAAGTGCCGGCGTACCATGATCACAACTGGGGGGTGTGGCGCAATGTGAGCTGGGACTGGGGCGCGGCGCGCGGCCGGCACTACAACTTGCTCTACGGGGCGGTCTATGCGCCGGAGGACACGGTCGGCGAGGCCGCGACCGGTGCGCCGCGCGTGCTGGTGGCGCTGGTCGACTCCCTCGGCGTGCGCCAGATCCTGCGGGCCACTGCGGTGGAGTATGAAGGGGAGTTGTCACAGCGCCGGCCTGGTGAACCGGCGGTACCGGCACGGTTCCACTTCGTTGCCGCCCGCGATGCCGACACGCTGCGCATCGACGCCGAGATCAGCGACTTCCAGGCCACCGACCGCACCGCCGCGGGCGGCGCCAGACGCTTTCTCCAGATGCGGGGAAACTTCCGGATTACCGGGACCATCGCGGGTGAGCCGCTCAGCGATGAGGGGACGGGGTTCTTCGAGACGTATGTGACAGGAGCCGTTGGCCGTTAGCCGTTTGCCGTTGGCGTTCAGCATTCAGCGGCCAGCGGGTGAGGACCCCGGAGCGGGCGTTGCGTCCGCCCATCCCGTCCGCCGTCACCGGCCTGAGCGCGGGAGCCGAGCCCGCGGAGGGGTCCTCAACCCGCGCCGCCGCGGTCTCCGCTCACTGTCTATCGCCCAACCGCCCAATCGCCCAATCGCCTAATCGCCTAATCGCCCAATCGCCTAATCGCCCAACCGCCCAATCGCCTACTGCGGAAACCCCGCCATCCCCCCCATCTCCCGGATCTGCCGTGTATGCCGCTCGGTGTGGGCCGCGACGAACAGCAGCCACTGCACGCCGTCCAGCGTCCCCAGCAGCGGATGCGGCGCGCCGAACTGACGCAGATCCTCGCTCGTCCCTTCAAACCACTGAAGCATCCCATCGCGCGCCTCGTGGAACACCGTGGCGCACTCTTCCTTTGTGCCCCACCGGCCGGTCGGTTGCACCGTCTCCGGCGCGGGCACGCGGCGGCTGCGGTCGAACAGCCGAGTCACGATCTGGTCGTCGGTGATAGTCGGGCGTTCCTGGCCCGGTGGAATCGGCATGGAGAGGAGCTTGGTACTGACCAGCTTGGTGACGCCCCGCAGGACCACGGTGACATGTTCCGCTGTCTGTCCCACCGACCACCGCTCCGGCTCTGGCGTCCACGTCCACTGCGTCGGCGTTACCCCTTCGATCGCGGCGAGGAAACCGTCCGTCGTGGCGCGCAACTCGCCCAGCACCATCTCCCTGCGGTGGGTGGACATCGTGTCGCTCTCCTTCAGAGTCCCAGCCGCGCCGTGAGCGCTGCGGTGTAGTAGTGGAAGGCGCCGGTGGTGCTGCTCGCGGCGCTGTTGCTGATCCCGCCGGAGAGCGAGACCTCATTGATGGTGCTCCAGCGGCGGCTGAGCCGCGCCTCGCCGTGCCATTCCGCCTGGGTCTTGCCCTGCGAGCTCACCTGTTGCGCGCCGAGCCCGCCGGCGATCCTCGCCTCCCACCGGCGCCAGCCGTAGGTGTAGGAGCCGCGGGCCTCGCCTAACAGGAACCGATCGGGCCCGAAGTACCCTAGGCCGGGACTGTCGTAGCCGAAGATCCGGCCATAGACTCCGGCGGTCCACCTCCGGGCGAGGCGCTGGGTGAGTGACACCACCAGCGCCTTGCGCTGGTTGTCATCCGACAGCCACGCCACGCTGCCGCCATAGCCCAGGCTCAGATCCTGCCGCAGCTCGAGGTCGCCGTCGAGGCTTACCTCGTCGACGTCGACATCCCGGGTGAGCAGGAACGCCGTCTCGTCGAAGCTGTAATGCCCGTAGCCCATTCCCACCCCGGCGGTCGGGGCCAGGCGATAACTGAACCCCGCCCGCCAGGTCGCCGTGCTGCGCCCCCCTCCGCCGCTCGGCGCGAGGTGCCGCGCGCCCAGGGCGCCGGTCACGCTGAGTTGGCCGAAATCGTAGCTGGCCCCGGCCTCGGCGGAGAGGCGGGTGCCGCTGCGGAACGGGTCGTTCGCCTCCGCGAGGCCCGTGCTGCCGAAGCCGCGCAGTCCGTTGCCGAGGTGGATGGATGCACCCACCGTCTGCCACCAGAGCGTGTTCCTGTCCGAGTCGTGGCTCCAGCCGAGCTGGAGATTGAGCTGGGGCCGGACCAGGGCGCGAATCGCCGCCTGCACCTCGCGCGCGCCGCGGTCCTCGGGGGCGAGCGCGATCGCCTGACTGGCATACCGCTGGGCGTCGTCGGGCCGCCCCTGCCACTGCCGCACCTGCGCCATCCCGACGAGCGACGGCACATGATCGGGCTGGCGGGCCAGGGCATCGAGGTAATGGTGCACCGCTCCGGCCAGGTCGCCCCGCCAGCTCGCCACCTGCCCCCGTCCTGCGCGTGCCTCCATGTCGTCGGGATTGCGTTCGATCAGCGTGGCATACGCCTGCTCCGCCTCTGACAGGTGGCCCGCCCACGCCAGTGCCTGCGCCCGGCCGATCGCGGCGTCATGGTAGTCGGGTGTGGCGGCGAGCAGGGAGTCATAGCGCAGGATCGACGCGGCGTACTGCCCGTCCCAGGCCAGCACCTTGGCCTCTTCCAGCCGGACGTCGGGATCGGCTGGCTCGATTTCGCGGGCATCGCGCAGCAGGGCGAGAGCGGAGTCGAGCCGGCCAGCCCAGCTGGCGAGCACCGCCAGCCGGTAGAGCGCGCGGACCTCACCAGGGTTGTCGTGCAGCGCCCGTTCGTAGCCGACCCGCGCCGCGGCATAGTCGCCCACGGTCCAAGCGGAATCGGCGACAGGGATCTGGGCGGCGAGCGGCAGGGCAGGGAGGATCGCCAGCAGCAGGGCGAGCCATCCGGAGCGGGTGGGGCTCAGGTGCATGCACAACTATCGCCGGGTGCGCGGCAGTGGCCAAGGGGGAGAGCAGGTGGGGCCGTTGGCCATCAGCCATCAGCCATCAGCCGTCAGCGAGCGGTGTCATCCTGAGGACCAAGGGGACGAAGGATCTGTTGAGGCCGGAGGAGAGACCTGAGGATGGCTCCGAGGCACAGAGATCCTTCGCTGCGCTCAGGATGACTGCAACAACATTCGTTTCGCCTACCGCCTCCCGCCTATCGCCACCGGTCGGGCACGGAGGCCCGACCTACCCCGCCTGTTCCCTACTCCCACCTCCCCCACAACTCCCGCAACGAGTCGTACACCGGCTTGAGCCGGGCGTGATACTGCGGCTCAGTCCACGCCGGCCAGGTCCAGTCGGGGAACTGGGCTCGCCGCCACCGGCCGCCGGCCGCCGTCGGCAATGCACCGATCAGCGTCTCTGCCGTCGCCGGTGACGCCGGGCGGTCGAGCAGCAGCACCCCGAAACGCATGCCATCGCTTGTCGCCGTGCCGATCGAGTCGCCCACCCGGCGCTCGTACAACAGGGTTCGGGTTGACGGATCGCTCACGTTGATGAGTCCCCACGGCAACCGGAGCTGCAGGATCCCCGTGTCGGCATCCCACCACCAGTCGGACAGCGACGACTCCACGGCGGTGCCGTAGCGCAGCCTCCCGCGGTTGTAGCCGCTGGCGGGGATGAAGCGGCCATCCCGGGCAAAGCGGGCCCGGTTGGTGATGACGAACATCGAGTCGAACCGGTCGTCCCTGAGCGGCACCGTCGTGATCGGCCGACGGGCAAACCGGCCGTAGTCGTCGCCCTCGACGATCGCCTCGCCGCCGACATACGGCGAGTAGCCCGGCACGATCCGCAGCTCGGCGTCGCTCGTGTCGCGGAAGCTGGCGGCGAATTCGAAGCCGACCTCACTCTCGATTGCTCCTCCGGGCCGCAACTGGCCCAGCCCCGCCCGATAGCTGTCGAGCGCGACGAGCAGGCTCCGTTCCTGCCACGGGAACGGCTGGCCCGCGAGTCCGGCGAACTCGACCGCCACATAGACATACGATTCGTCCGACCCGACCCGGATGCGGTTCGGCTGCCCCGCCGCCGCTGTCGCATTCTCCATGAGCAGCGGCAGCCCCCGCCACCGCGCCGCCATCCCGCCCAGCCGCGGTGTGCTGTTCGCGTGCCCGGCGTACATGCCGAGGATGCCGTAGTGCTGCTCGGCATCCAGCACGTTGTGCCACTGGCGGGTGTTCTCCAGCGGGCGCTCGTAGTCGATCACGATCCAGTTCTTCTTGAACCACTCGTCGATCCACGCGAAGATGATCCCGCCCGCAGCGCCACTCTCCCGGATCTCGCGGGTGAGGCGGGCATCGATGCGGGCCATCGCGATCTCGTCGTGGCCGCCGTGGTGCCAGCCCTGCGGCTGCAGATGCGCCACGCCGCGGCTCGACGGCACGCCGTACTCGGAGAGCAGCAGCGGGATGCCGGCGTGATGCCGCTTGAGTTCGCTCAGGTAGCCGAAGAAGTTCGACCGGCCCTCGCTGGACCGTGCGGTGTCGTAGCCCGGATCGTACAGCAGGAAGTCGGGATAGTAGGGATAGGCGTGATAGCTGGCGAACCAGCCCGCCGGATTCTGCGGTGTGGCGCGCACCAGCATCGCATCGAGGCCGATCACGTCGTTCTCGTACTCGATCGGATCACGCACCGGCGTCCGCCCTGCCTTGCGGCGCCAGGCCGCTTCCTCATCCCCGCTGGCTTCCGTGGGGTGGGTCAGCGGATCGAGCGTCGGCCAGTTGGTGTAGGCGATCGGCCGGATGGTGTTGTAGATGTTCGCCTCATAGCCCAGCAGGTAGTCGCACTGTTCCGCCATCCACCCATCCGCCGCCGGGACCACGCCCACCGTCTCGAGGAACCGGCCGTGGTAGGGCGCGGGCGACGGGTTGCGCTGGTCGAAGTCCTTCACCGCATACGGCTCCCACTCCCGCCCGATGATAAAGGCCAGCACCCAGCGGGAGACATCGGCGTCGTAGCGGCCGCCAGCGTGACCGGCAAGTTTCGGGATCTTCGCGTTGCCGTGCAGCAGGTCCACTACCCGGCGCATCTCGGCGCGGAAGCCGGCCTTCCAGGTGCTGTCGTTGAAGTGGTGGTCCGGCGGCAGTTCAGTCCAGACGCCGTGCACCAGCCAGAGTGGCGCGTCGGAATGTGTCCGGTTCCAGCCGCGCAGCGCGCGGTAGAACGACGGCGGCAGGATGGTGTAGAGCCGGAGGGTGTTGGCGTGCATCGCCGACAGCATCTCGAACCAGCCGGCGTAGGTGGCCGAGTCCGGCGGAAATTCGGAGGGGAACTTGCCCGGCAGGGCGACGCCCATGTTGACGCCGTTGGCGTAGAACCCACGCCAGCCACCGCCATCGGGTATCTGGAACGCATCGCCCTGGGTGCGCGCGTCGACCCGCAGCGTTTCGGGCCGTGGTGAGCGGTCGCTGGCCGGCCGGTCCCAGTCGGGATCGAGCTGGCCGAGCACCGACCGCGTTGCGGCGTTGTCGGGATGCAGTCGGAGGGCGCGCCGGCCCGCGTTGAGTGCCGCGGTCCGGTCGCCCCGTCGCCAGCTGCTCTGGGTCAGCCCGTCCCAGGCATCACCGTTCAGGCTGTCGCGCTGAACCACCGAACGGAACAGCGAATCGGCCGTCGCGACCCGATCCTGCCGCAGCGCGACGTACCCCAGGCCTACCCGGGCGTCGAGGTTGTCGGGGCAGAGCCGCTCGGCCCGGAGGAAGTGCCGGCCCGCCACGCTCATCGAGTCGGCGCGGTACGCTTTCCAGCCGGCGCTCACCGCGGCTTCGGACTCGGGAGGACAGGGCGACACCCCGGCATGCGGCGGCAGCAGGGCGAGCAGGGCGGCGGCCGCGCAGGCGCGGGTCAGCAGATGTAGATTCGACGGCATTCGAGTGCAGGAATCATCAACCCGGCCCCGTGCCGGAGCAAGCCAGAGAGTGTCCGGTTGCCATGAGTGAGACGACGGTGGAAGCCACCCGCGCCCTGGGTCGCACGCTGATGGACGAGTTCGGCCGCGGCTGGAGCAAGGGGAAGGTGGATGTGCTGGTCGGGGTCTTCGCGCTCGACGCCGTGTTCATCGAGACGCCGTTCAGCGAGCCGCTGCGGGGGATCGACGCGGTGAAGGGCTACTGGGCCGAGGTGCCGCTCAATCAGTCGGAGGTCACCTTCACGGCGGGGGAGATCTACGCCGCGGGTCCGTGGTTCTCCACCGAGTTCCGCTGCATCTTCCGTCGCCGCCGCACCGGCGAATGGGTCGATGCTCGCGGGGCGATCTTCTGCGAAACGGTCCACGACAAGATCAGCGAAATGCGGATGTACTGGCACCGGCAGTAAAAAGGTGGCAGGTGGCAGGTGGCAGAAGAAGCAGGCGCGTTCGAGATCTTTCCGGCCGCCAGGCCATCGGAAGAACCCAGCACCGGGGTTTGCCCCCGATGACAAGCCGCCCACCGTCGGCTGTTGGCTGCCACCTGCTCCCTGCCACCTGCCACCTGCTCCCTGCTCCCTGCTCCCTGCCACCTGCCACCTGCCACCTGCGCCCTGCCACCTGCTCCCTGCCACCTGCCACCTGCCACCTGCACCCTGCGGCCAGCACCCTGCGCCCT
>JANMYS010000064.1:0-10940 GCA_031382385.1 Gemmatimonadota bacterium | reverse complement strand
CCGGTTTCTCCGTGAAATCCGCATCCTCGCCAAGCTGTCCCATCCCCATATCCTGCCACTGCTCGACTCCGGCACGGTCGAGATCATGCCGGGGCTGCTGGTGCCGTGGTATGTCATGCCGTTCGTGGCGGAGGAGACGCTGCGGGTCAAGCTGACGCGCGAGGGGCCGCTGCCGGTGCCGGTGGCGCTGCGGTACACCCGCGAACTCTGCTCCGCCCTCACCCACGCCCACGCCCACGGCTACATCCATCGCGACATCAAGCCGGAAAACATCCTGTTGCGGGGGGACCAGGCGGTGCTGGCCGACTTCGGCATCGCGCGGGCGGTGACGGTGGCGAGCGGAACGGCGCTGAGTTCGACGGGGCTGGTGGTGGGGACACCGGCGTACATGAGTCCGGAGCAGTCGCTCGGGAGCGACAAGCTGGACGCCCGGAGCGACATCTACAGCTTGGGCGTCGTCCTCTACGAAATGCTGGCGGGACACCCGCCGTTCAGCGGAGCGACGCCGCAGGCAATCAGCGCGCGGCACCAGTTCGAGACGCCGCCGCCGATCGGCGTGGTGCGGCCGGGACTGCCGAGCGGGGTGGAAGCGGTGGTGACGAAGGCGCTGGCAAAGGTGCCGGCGGATCGGTATGGGACGGCGGGGGAGCTGGAACGAGAGCTCGAACAGCCTTCTAGGTCAGGAACGCTCGCGCAGGTACGCCGACCGGCGTGGTGGCGGGGCTGGAAGGGAGCGGCGGTCGTTGCCAGTGCTGTCATCCTGTCCGGAACTGGAGCGATCATTCTTCCACGCCTGCTCGGGCCAACGATTGATCCGGAGCGTGTCATCGTTCTGCCTTTCCAGCATGTCGGAGATGTGGCACCGGCGTTGATTCGCGGCGTCGATTGCATGACGCTGGTGTACGACGCACTCGGGCGCTGGCCCGATCTCCCGCAGGTCGACGGACTCCGGGTTCAGAGCGCCCTCGCCGCATCCGGTATTCCCGAGACGCTGGAGGATGGTGAACGAGTGGCCCGCTCCCTCGGTGCGGGACGCATCATCTGGGGTCAGCTCTACCTGGCGGGAGACTCGCTGAGGGTCCGCGCCTTTCTTTATCAGGTGGGGCTCTTTGGCTCCCGAACCATCGCCGAGTACGCCATCGGACTTCCCCGATCGATCGAGGCGGGGCATGCCGAGCCCGGGCTCAGTCAACAGGTGGTCGGCGGGTTCATCCGGCTGGCGCGCCATCTCATGGCGTCGAGTGGAGTAAGCGCCGCCACAGTGGACGAATCGCTGGAAACGAATAGCTGGGATGCACTGAGGGCCAAGCTCTCGGGGGACTCGGCGCTCGCGGCTTGGGACGTACGCCGGGCACGTACCAAGTACCGTGAAGCAACCGTGCTCGATCAAGGCTATCCACAAGCCAACTTGAGTTTGGCGCAGCTGGGCGCGTGGCTGGGAGATCCGGAGGAGGAGTGGCGGCTCGAGGCGCAGTTGGCCGAGCGTGGCCGCGACCGCCTCACCCAGCGTCAGCGGTCACTCGCGACTGCGCTGGTTGCCCTGGTGGCAGGGAGAAACCCGGAAGCCTGCGCGATATACCGGGCCTTCATCGGCCGAGATAGTAACGATTTCACCGCCTGGCTGGGCCTCGGTGATTGTCTCTCCCGGGACCGGAATGTGGTGCCCGCCAAGCAAAGCCCATCCGGCTGGGCCTTTCGCAGCAGCTACGCCGAGGCCCTGAACGCGTATACTCGGGCCTTCGAGTTGGTTCCGCTGATCAGTCAGGCCTTCACCGGCCCGGCGATGTCCACCTTGCTCGATCGTTTCTTCATTGAGCCGAACCACTTTCGCCTCGGTGTAGCCGTTGGTCATGATAGTTCATGGTTTGGCGCGTTCCCACAAGAGATTGACGACACGCAGGCGTTTGTCCCGCGGCCGATCGCTGACTTTCTCGCTGGACGCTGGCGGGAAGAACACTCCACGATTGCCCTGGCACGGGGTCAGCGGGCGCTGCTGGAGACCACAACAGGTTGGGTGAAGAGCCTGCCGCGCAATCAGTCAGCGTGGCGAGCCCACGCCATCGCCCTCGAACTCGCGGGGTTGCTCTCAACGGGAGTGGAGCCGTCCGCATCTGCGTTGCCGGCTTTGCGCATGGCGCGGGGCCTCCGGGGTGGACCGCATGAGGCACTGGACCTGGCGGTCAGCGAAGTCCGGGTTCTGGCAAAGCTGGCCCGCTTCGGCGACGCGCACGCACTGGCGGATTCATTGCTCGGTCAAACCCTCCCCGCCACACCGGATGAAAGTCTCTGGCTGGCATGTCTGGCCGCCCTCCTGGGGCGCGTGAATCGTTCCGCCGAGCTGATTCGTGGCTACGCACCTGCGGCGGTGTTCGTTACCTCCGAGGGAGTCCCCATAACCGAGATCCCCTTGGCACTGCGCGAGGAAGGGCTCCGGTTGCTCGCCTACGCATCGTTTGGAACCCCCATAGACAGCATCAGGCTCATCTACCGCCAGTTGGGGGAGCTGGTGCGACTGCGCACGCCAGCTCGGGAGCAGGCGCACGTTCTTGATGCACTGACAGCGCGGGCACGATTGTTTGGCTTTCCCGCAATCGACGCACCGGGCGGAGCTGGGCCGTTGCCAGATCTCGAACGCGCCATCCAAGCCCGCGATCCGGATGGCATCCGCATCGCGCGTGGCGCCCTCGAGGCCATCCGGCATCGTCAGCGTGCAGTTGATCGTGGTATAGACGGCGCGGCGCTTGAAGCAAGGCTCTTGCTCAACCTTGGAGACTCGATTGGGGCGGGAATGGTGGCGCGAGAGGTGAGTGAGGGGCTTCCGGCCTCCCGCCTCGAACTCCTGGCGGATATTCCGAATGCGGCCGGCCTTGGCCTTAGCTGGTCAGTCCGCTCCCGGCTGGTTCGGGACATTAGTTCGGTTCGTGCCCGGAATGATCTCGACGCGCTCTGGGCCGGAGCCGACTCATCGCTCGACAGACTCCGCAGGAATCCCAACTAGGACCACTTCACTCGTGCAGGATCCCTTCCACGCGCATGCGAAAGGATGAGCTATGATGAAGAGACTGGCGCTTGGTGTATTGGCCGCAGTTGGCCTGGGCGTTGTTGTTGGTGGCGCCGCGCTGCTGATCTTCCCTGCCACACCGTATGTGACAGATCTTCCCCAGGGCGAGGCGGACGGCCTGTGGCTCCGCTGCGACGCTGCCATCAAGGCGAGTGCTTTTACCGCGGGGGATGCCGGCAATTGGAAACACCCGCGCCTCGATCTATTTGCGTACACCGGAGCATACACGACGGCTTTCGCGGACTACTTCAAAGCCGATCCGGTCCTAGTCGGAATGATCGACAACAAGAACACGAACCCCTCCGGCGATGATATCGGGTCGAAGTGGAAAACGATGCCTCCCGGCCAGACCTGTATTTTCATGGGTGGCGACCAGAACGGGTTGTTCGCTCGAGTGGTCTGGTGGAGCAAGGCAGAACAGAAGGCCAAGGGCAAGAAACGCCGAGTCGCCGCCCGGTTCGACGAAGAACACCCTCATGGCTCGGACGGAGCCAAATGGGACAATCCGGTCGACACAAGGTTGAGCGCATCCAATAACAGCAGTGCCTCGCAAATGTCGCGACAGCTCATTCACGCGAATTTCGATGACGGCAGCCTCTGGGAGATCTTGACAGCCTATATAGCCGGTGATTCTGGGGCGTGGTTTACTTGTTCCCAATACACGTGCTGCAAAGCGAAGTAGTGGTTCGGAGGTACTAGCTGAATACGAACGAGCAACATCGGGGTGCACTCGCCGCACCCCGGTGTTGCTTTCCAAGTGGAGGTGAGATCCGCTCCATCCCAGCCGCCATTCCGGATCCACCCGTCAGCATCGACAACCCAATCGGCTGCATTGCGTCTCATCCCAAGACGCCCTGTGGCGCCGTTACCCCCGCTGGCGCTTGAAACCATCCATGACCCACGGTCACTGAATCCCCCCAATCCTGGTCTTCACTTCACTGAGCGTCCTGATAAAGCTGAATCCGATCCCCCAGTAGGAGCGGTCACGGTCCGCGGTCAGATCGCGGCCGTAGGTGAACTGCAGCGCTCCGTTGAACAGCGTCGCCACTCCTCCGACCGCCAGGTCGAACCGGTCGGAGCTCCCGTCGTCGGTAGTCAGGACGGCGCCCGCCCCGCCCGTGGCGGGCTGCCGGACCTGATTAGAAAATCTCGGAAAGGAAACGTTGAATCCGAGCCCTGGGTGAAACCACCGCACCAGAGTGCTGAAGAAGTTGCCACCCCAATTCCTGCGGTGTTCCAGGGTCCAACCGAAAGTCACGCCAGCGGTCGGGATGTAATTGTAGGCCGCCGCCACAGTGTCGGTCGTTCCCGCGACATAGCCGGGAACACTCCGCCCGCGGTTGAGGAAGAGAAACGAATCGGAGATGTGATGCACCAGGCCGAATTCACGCACGATCAGGCGCACCTGGAGCTCACGGGGCAATTCTTGCGGCCCGGCACCACTGGACACGATGATCTTCAGGATGTCTCCCGGTTCCGCGCCGATTTCCGGAACCAGAATGTCGGTGTCCTTCAGCTGACTGAGGAGGGTCTGCACAACGTCGTTCTCGAACTCCGTGCGTCCCGGCCCGATCAACACCGTAGCAATGGAGCGCAGATCCTCGAGATTGGCAACGATGCGCTGAACATCAAGCTCGATGGTCGCCACCGCGTTGTCGTCCTCACCGGCGGTCGCATCCAATTCCACCAAGTAGTCCTCGAGGATCGCACGGACCCGGACCTGCAGCGCCCCTGGGTCCCTGAACTGCCTCCGTACCACGGCATTAAACACCACCGTGTCACTTGTGATGTCGGTCAACTCATGCTCGAGCAGGGGGCGGGCATCCAACACCGTTCTCCGCCAGGCCAAGGCGATCACCCGCCGCGTCTCGGCGCGGGCCTTTTCGGTCTGGGCCATCTCGACTGCCTTCGCCAGCGAATCAGCGGCGCGAACCGCGATCTCCCGCAGCCTGCTCACTTCATGGAGCTGATCTGCCATGGCCTGCGTCACCCCCCGGATGGCCTTGAGACCCTGCGAAGTGTCGGTCGAGGCCCCAAGCGCCATGAGCGCATCCCCGAGCTGACTGTATGAACGGAGCGAGTCCTCGATCATCGCAGCGAGCCGTCGTGAGGAATCGGTGAGTACGCCAACACGTGCTTGCAACATCCGTAGCGCGGGAGCTTCAGCAGGCGGAATGTTCGCCTGGTAGACAGCGGTCAACCGTGCAATGGAATCAAGGCGTGCCTTCATGGGAGTCACGACATGAATGCTGAGTTCGGCAATCCCGGTCAGCACTTCACGCCCGAGGCGCAGGCGGACGGGGGCGACCCTGGCCTGTTCGCCCACCACTGAGTACCCGGGGACCTCCACAGGTGGCTGAGAGCCGTCGGGTTTGCTCAGCACTGCCCGCACAGTGATGTCGCTATTGGCAAACCTGTCGTTCAGCAGCCGCTGACGGTCAAAGTAGATGTGAATGCGGCTCCGGCGATCAACTTCGGCCGCAGGGTTGTTGGCACTGTGATCCAGCTTGCACAAGTCGCGGGTGTTTCCGTCGGGCAGATATAGACAGTAGGCATGATGGGCGGAGGTCTCTTCCGTAATGGTCACGAAGCGCTCCGGGTGCTTTTGATCGAGGTCCGCGGGGGATGGCACAGGTGCCTGAGCGATGGCCTGCTCCAAGCCGAGAGAAAGCATCCAAGCCACCGTGATGCCGATGGTCATGCCCGCCATCCGCAGGGCTCGCCGCATCTTCTGGACTGACATGTATACCTCCTGCTGAAGTGTTCGGGTATCCGGTGCGCGGTAGTTGGGCCCGCCCGATCCCGCCCTAGCGGAATCGTGCCCCGGGGTCGTTGATCTGGACGGTGAGTGTGTTGCCCACAATCGTCGCACTGCCAATCCGTGGATCGCTTCCCTGGGTGTCCGTCAGGACAAACTGATCGCCTGCATTGGTGGTGATCGTGACCGCGAACTGGAATGACCCCGGCACTAGGGACGCACCGGGTGGCAGCGCAAGAGGGTAGGTGACGGTCGCGCTCCCGGTCCCTTGGTTCATCAGCCAGGTGGTGTGATACTGCGGACCAGCAGTTCGGATCACGATCTTCTGCGTCATGCGCAGCAGGACGCCGTGCCACGCGCTTCCCGAGAACAACCCACCCGACTTGGCCCGGACACCGACCTCGCAAGACCCCGGGCCCAGCAGTGGTCCATTGGCGATGCCGGCATCGCCGTTGTGGGTCGTTTCGTGATCGATCTCGCATGCGATGGCGGTGCCGGTAGGATCGACGGTCAGCGTGCAGGTGTTGCGCTGCTCGCCACCGCTGAAGAGCCCGCCTCCGCCGGAACGGACGTAGCAGTCAAAGGTCTTGGTGGAATAGGTGACCACATCGACCTGAGGGGTGAGGACCACGTCGATCGTGCGGACCAAAAAGGGCTGTATTTCGAGGAACCACCGTCGTCCGCGCGACTGCCCTGGCCAGGAGAAGGAGGCAAGAGCAATGAGGGTCCCGCGCGGGCTGGCATCGTCGAATGTGCCGTTCAGCCCACCTGGCAGTGGCAGCTGGATGACGGTGTTTCCCCCGGCTGTCGGGAGTGGCAGACTGACATCCGGCTTGCCCGGAATCGTGAGCAGTGCATTGGGGTATTCGCCCTTGGGCAGCAGGCGCACGCCGCGGAACTCGATGAGCTGCTCATGTTGCCCGCCCGCGTCGTGGATCTCCGGATGTGCCAGGCAGACGATATCCGGCGCGGGCTGTCGAGTTCCGAACAGATGCAGGTCGATCAGTTTGAGCGGGTAGTTCGCCTGGTCCACGGTCGCCTGGCAGAGCAGGTCAGAGGCGGACTGGAAGCCGTCGCGCTCCAGCTTCTGGAGGGCCGTCTCCGTCTGGCTGGCGAGCGCCTGAACTCCCAGCAACGCCTTCTGTTGCTGTTCGTTCAGCCGGTCGAAGGTTTCGTTCATGCGATCGCGGAAGACGACGTTGGCGTCGCTGATCGTTGCCGCCAGGTGGGAACGCAGTGCAAAGAGCTGGCTCGAGATCATCGCGGTGGCATGGTCCAGGAGCTGGTCTACCACTCCCTGCAAACCAACCAGCGCGCCAATGGCCACGACCGGCGTCAGGGCGGCTGCGATCGCGGGGGCTGCCGCCGTGGCTCTGCCGGCCCCAGCCTGTCGCCCCGTGTGCTCGGTCTGCAGAGCGCTGAGTGTGAGGAGCCGCAAAGCGTCGTCATTGAGCGCGGAGAGCATCGGGGCACCGGCCTGCACCCTCGCCAGGGCCATGCCCGCTCCGGGCTCTGTCGATCGTCCCAGTTCGCTGGCAAGACTGGCGGAAAAGAGGCGCCGCTCCTGCTGCGAGGGCACTATGAGGACGGCGGGATCGGTGGTGCCGCGGTACCAGAGCGGGTATGTCGATCCCTCCGTGATCAGTTGCTGGGCCTCCAGTCGGGCCCAAGCCCCGCCGAGAAGCCCAGCCAATAGCCCAATCCGTACAGCGCGAGTTCTCAGCATGGAAACCCCCTGGAATCGGTGGGACCGGTGCGGTCTGCCACGACCGCTCAGGACCTACCTACCCGACGGGGGTCAGTTGGGGGTCAACGGGGCGTCAATGCAGTGGCGGAAGGCGGGCCGCAGGTATCGGATGATGCCGCCCAGAGCGCCCTGCGCCCCTCTTGCAGGTTCACCCAGTGGGCATAGGTTGAGCACGAGAGTCTACCCCGTCGGATATCCCCTACCCGGGAGGACCAGATGGCCAAAGGACATCGTACCACCCACCGCAGTTCGTCGGGCAAGAAGCTCTACGCCGTCCGGGACGCGAAGGGGCGGTTCAAGGATATCCAGAGCTATGCCCGGGCCCACGCCGCAGATCTCAAGCGAACGAGCAAGGCGGAAACGGCAGCGAAGGCGAAGAAGGCGAAGAAGGTGAAGCGGAAGTAGTACGACTCCGGAAGTGTCCCATGCCCGAGTCCTTCAGAGCGCCTGCTTCCCCGGCGATGAGCGGTTTCGGTCGGACATCAAGACCACCGCCTATCTGCAGCACCCGCATCTCCTGCCGCTGAAGGACGGACGCGATCCGACCTGGTTTGCACGGGCCGTACCGCCGACGCTCCAGTGCGCGGCGGAATCCGCCTTCGCGTCCGTGCCCACTCGCGAGTCCGCGGCTGAAGCCGCGACTCGGCTGAGGTCACTGAAGTGACCCCGGAAGCTGGCCACCGGTCGCTTTAGCGACCTCAGCCGAGCCGTCGCTTTAGCGACGAGCCGGGACGCCAAGACACCGCAATCGCTCGTCGGATGGGTTTCGAGCGGGCGTGCGTGGAACCGCACCGTTCGGCTGAGGCACCACTAGCCCGGATATCCACCCTCCGAGTGATAGCGCCCAGTGGTCTCCCGGCTTATCCGTTCGTGCCATGACGGGGCGAAGGCACTCTCCAGTGTGCCTCGCCTGACATTGCGCCACGTACCCTGCGCTCCTGACTCACATGTACGCTTCCCCGATTCTCGCCGCACCGGCCATTGTGCTTGCCTTGCTGGTCGGTCCGGTGGCGCCCATGCCGGCACAGGAAACCCCGGGGGACACGCTGCATCTTTCCCTGGCCGACGTCCTGACCCGGATGCGCGAGGAGCACCCGATATGGAGAGCAGGATCGGCGAAGGTGCTCGCGGCACGGGCCCGGGCGTCCGAGCGAAGCAGCATGCCCAACCCGAGACTCAGCATCGCGCCCGCGGCGCTGACCGAAGTGCGACTCGAGCTGCTGCAGCCGATCCGGTGGCCGTGGGAGGGGTCGGCGCTGAGGGGCGTCGGTGCCCGGGACGTGGCCGTGGCCACCGCGGATGCGGAAGCGGACCGTCGCGCCGTCATGCTCGATGCCGCACAGCTTTTTGCCGACGGACTGCGCAGTACCCGAGCCCTCACCCTGGCCATGGAAGCCGAGAGCCTGGCGCAGCACACTGTGGACAAGGTGGCCCCAGGAAACGAGCCGGACCAGAGCACTGATCTCGCCGGTCTGCAGACATTGGTGAGTCTCGATGAGGCGCGCCGGGCCGGCGTGCGGGCACAACTGCAGCACACCGCCATCCAGGCGCGTCTCGCCGTGGTGCTCGGCCGGGAACCCGGAACCGCCATCAGCTTCGAGGGCGAGCTGGCTGACATTGCGCCGCTGACCTCACCCGGCGGCGCGCTGGTGAGCGCCCTGGCCACCGATCCCAAGTCCACCCGGCTGGGATACGAAGCCGAACGCGCCGAACAGGAGGCCCGGCTGGCCCGGGCTCGCCGCTGGCCATCGTTTGAAATCGGCCCGGCCCTCACCGTAGGCGACAAGACTCGCGTCGGGGTTGCGGTCGGTGTCAGTCTCCCGGTGTGGAACCGGCAGCGTGACGCGATTCGCGCGGCCCACGCCGAGCGCGACACCGCCCTCGCGCGCTCGGATCTGCGGCATCGCGAACTCTCGGCGCTGGTCACCGAGGCGCTGGTGACCCTCACCCGCACCGAGACTGAGCTGGGCCTGTTGCGCGGCGGGGGTCTGGCCCGTGCCGTCCGGGCCCATAGACTGGCCGAGGAGGCGGCACCGCAACGAGGGGCGTATGTGCTGGCGTGGCTGGCGGCACGGGCGGCATACCTCAACGCGCGGGATGCGGAACTCGAGCTCGAGTGGCAGGCGGCTTCGGCCCGCCTGCTGCTTCGAAGCCTGACCGGCAGCCTGGTGATGGAGGAGCAGTAGGTTACCCTGGGCCGGTGCGGGAGCAGTCTGGCAGGCGAGTCGTGCACTTACGCGTCCTGCCTCACTCCGGCACTCGCGCGACCGCGCGCCACTCACCTCCCCTTAACCTCCACTCGCGCCAGCCGGGCGAAGACCCCATCGCAGCCGATGCCCGGTCGCGAGGAGTCCCCGCGACCGAACCGCCCTTGGGAGCGGCGACCGAAGGGAGTGCCGCGACCCGGCGGTGAATGACAGCACTACCCTGCGCGGCCTCGCATGGTGAGGCCACGATTCCTCTATTCCATCACTCGCCATACATCTCGGTGATGAGGCGCCTCAAGGCACTCGCCTCCTGGTCGGAGAGGGTACCCAGCTTCCGGCCGAGGCGGGATTTGCTCACGGTGCGGATCTGATCGACAGCGATCTCCGATGCCGTACGACCCACGCGGACGCCGAGCCGAGTGCGCCAGGTGGGATGGAGCTGGGTGGTGAGGGGACAAACCGTCACCGTGTGCAGGCGTTCGTTGAGCACGTCGAGACTGACGATGACGACCGGACGGGTCTTGGCCGTTTCGGCGCCCGCCGGGGGATCCAGTGCCGCCCAGCGGACCTCGTACCGTTTCACCGGCGGTCCTGGCGCGGGCGTACCGGATACTTCGGCTTTGGCTCGGCGACTCGCGGCGTCCGGGCCGGCGACCAGGGAATCTCACCGAGGCCATCCTGCAGCGTCGTCTCCCACTCCACCCACCGTTCCCCGGCCCCGGCCATCTCGCGGGCGGTCTCCTCCCAGGAGAGCTTGGGGGTGGCGGCGCCGCGGGGTCGGAGCAGTATGCCGTCGCTGCGTTCTTCCATGAGGACGCTGGTCCCGATCCGGTAGCGTTCCAGGGTCCCGGCGGGCAGCCGGACTCCGCGGGAGTTGCCGATGCGGGCGACCTTGAGTTCGATGGGTTTCATGTAATAACGGTAATTACCTGACGGTGCGCCGGTCAATCGGGTCCGCGGTGGCGTGGCCCCAATCTGGGGTGCGGCGGGCGGGGCGCCAGCACGAGAAAACGCGATGGGGGTAGGTCGGGCCTCCGCGCCCGACAAGGGTGCGAGGGAGTCCTTCAGTGCTGCCGCGCGCGTTTGTCTCACGTCTTGGCCGATGGTCCCGCCGCGCGCTCGGCGTGCGCGTGTGGCGGACAGATCCCAAGCAATGAAAGGCGCCCA
>JANMYS010000009.1:0-11424 GCA_031382385.1 Gemmatimonadota bacterium | reverse complement strand
CGTCTGCTCCGTCGCCTTGAACACCCGAAACAGATAGAACAGCGAGGGGAACAGCACGAGGCTGCCGAGGGCGAGCGCGCCGAGCGTGAGCTTGAGCGTGATGAGTGGTGCGGCGGACTGGGCGATGGTGAGCGACGGCGGCAGGATCCAGGGATACTGGCTCAGCGCCCAGCCCCACAGAATGCAGGTGACCTGGGCGACGGCCGCCACCCGGGCGAGGCGCCACCAGCGGTGCCACAGCGCCCAGAGCGAGAGCGTCGCCGCGGCGCCGACGATGAGGTGGAGCGGCAGTGCACCCGGTGAGACGATGAGTCCGTTCCAGACCAGCGGTGCTCCCTGCCAGGCCAGCACCAGCGTCACCATCGCCAGCAGGAAGACGACGACACCACTCGCCAGCGCCTGCCGGCGGAAATCCTCCCGCAGCTCCTCCTCGGCTGTCTCATTGGTGAGATAGACCGCCGCGAGAAAGGCGAACAGCGCGAGGGTGAGCCCACCGACGCTCGCCGCGAAGGGGGTGAGCCAGGGCGTCACGAAATCCGCCATGAAGCCGGCGCCGGTGGGGCGCTGCACCCGTCCCGCCGCAATAGTGCCGACGGCAGTTCCCAGCAGCAGCGGAGTGACGAGACTGGAGACGGCAAAGACCCGGCCCCACCGCCGCTGACCGCCGCTGTCGTCCCCGCCATAACTCCGGAAGATGAAGGCCGAACCGCGCAGCACGATGCCGACGAGAATCAGCGTGAGCGGAATGTGCAGCGCGATGACGATCTGGCTGAAGGCGCGGGGAAAGCCGGTGAACAGCAGCACGACGACGAGAATGAGCCAGACGTGATTGGCCTCCCACACCGGCCCGATGGCATGGGCGATCACCGCCCGCTGCCGCTCGCGCCGCGGTCCCCGCGCGAAGAGATCCCACACCCCGCCGCCGAAGTCCGCCCCCGCCAGCAGCACGTAGGCGGTCAGCGCGAGCAGGACCGCGCCAGCCAGCAGGTCGGCCACCGTCGGGCTCATGGCGTCACTGCCGGCTTGGGCGCATAGATGCGGTGCCACTCCCGCTCACGCGGGCTGCGGATGATCTGGGCATAGAGCAGCCAGGCGACCACGATTCCCAGGAAGCAGTAGAGCGCGGTGAAGCCGGCGAGGGTATAGACGAGCCTCGGCATCGGGGTCACGGCGTCGCTGGTGCGCATGACGTTGTAGATGACCCACGGCTGGCGGCCCACCTCGGTGACAGTCCAGCCCGCCTCGATGGCGATGAAGCCCATCGGCGCAGTGAGCGCGGTGAGCGCCAGGAAGCGGCGGTCGGCCGCGAGGTCGTGGCCGCGGAAAAGCTTGAACAGCGCCCAGAGCGAAACGAGCGCCATGAGCGATCCGAGCCCCACCATGATCTGAAAGGCGAAGTGGACAGTGGGGACGTGGGGCCAGTCAGCCCGCGGAAAGGAGTCGAGACCGGTCACGACTGACTTCGGGTCGCGGTTGATGAGCAGGGAAAGGCCGGCGGGGATCTCGATGCCCCAGCGGGTGGTCTTCGTGTCCATGTCAGGCAGGCCACCGATGAGCAGCGGCGCCCCGGCCCGGGTCTGGAACAGCGCTTCCATCGCCGCGAGCTTGGCCGGCTGGTGCTCGGCGACATTGCGCGCGCTGATGTCGCCTGAGAGCGGCTGAAGCAGTGCGGCCGGCGCACCGACCATGAGACCGATGGTGAGTGCGCGACGGTGAAAGGCGTTGAGCGGATCGCGCCGCAGGAGAAAGGCGTGAATGCCGGCGACGGCGAGCCCGGTGGCCGCATACGAGGCCAGCGTCATGTGGAGCACCTGCTGGAACGCGGCGCTGTTGGCCATCGCGGCGAGCGGGTCGATGTCGCTGAACGTGCCATCCACGAGCGTGAAGCCGGCCGGCGCGTTCATCCAGGCGTTGGCAATGACGACAAAGACGCCAGAGGCGGCACCACTCACCGCGACGATGACGCCGGCGAGCAGGTGCGCACGGGGCGAGATCCGGTCCCAGCCGTAGAGGTAGACCCCGAGGAAGATGGCCTCGGTGAAGAAGGCGAAGCCCTCGAGCGAGAAGGGCATGCCGATGATGGGGCCGGCGGCTTCCATGAAGCCGGGCCAGAGGAGGCCGAGCTCGAAGCTGAGCACGGTGCCGGACACCGCGCCGACCGCAAAGAGGATGGCGGTGCCGCGGCTCCACCGCTTGGCGAGTTCGAGGTCGAGCGGATCGCCGGAGCGGCGCCAGCGCGCCTCGGCGATGACCATGAGCAGCGGCATCCCGATGCCGACGATGGCAAAGAGGATGTGGAATCCCAGCGACATGGCCATCTGGGAGCGGGCAGCGAAGAGATCGGTCACGCAGGCAATCTAGAGAGGCTCTGCACAATTGTCCTGATGACGGCGGGGCTCGCCGCAGGGTCTCTCATTTCCGGGGCTCGCCGCCGGGTCTCTCATTAGCGGGGCTTGTCCGCCGGGTCACTCATTTGCGGGGCTCGCCGCAGGGTCCCTTCGGGCGCTCGGTTCGGGCGGGCGGGGACGCCCGCCCCTACCCACGCACGCGCCCTCCGGGATCCCTGCGGCCTCGCCCCGCCCCAGGGTTCTGTTAGAAGCTCGGTGCGGGCGGGCGGGGACGCCCGCCCCTCCCCAACTCGGCGCTCAGCCCCAGTCGACACCGAGCGACTGCCAGAAGACCCGCAGCGGCTGCTTCGGCTTGCGGCAGACGAAGATCGGGACGTCCTGCTCCTCGTCCACGCCGAGCGGATTGCGGCTGCGGGCCGCGAGCGTCACCTCATCGAACAGCCGGCCGAGATCCTCGGCGTCGTCGCCGATGACAATGACGACGTCGCCGGACCGCTCGCCCGGACCCCAGTTGTGGAAGTCGCCGTGGGTGCTGATGGGATAGGGCAGGCCGAGCGCCGGCCCGTAGAGTGCCACCGCGCCGGCCCGGCCGTAGTTGTCGCCCACGATCACCGCGCCGGCCTGTTCCTCCGGCGGCAGTGCATGAAAGACCTGCGCCACGACATCGACCTGCTCGCGCCAGCCAGTCATGTCGGCATAGTCCTGCGGCAGCGCGAGGGTGGTGCCGTAATTGGTCGAGACGACTCGGCCCAGGCCGAGCCGGGCGGCGTAGGTGATCATCTGCGGCGGCGGGAGGAGCGGGATGCCGACGGGTAACAGCACGAGGCCGCCGGTGGCGAGGAAGATCATGGCCCCGATCCACGCCCGGCGACGGGAGGAGAGCCACTGCCCCGCGGCGACGGCGCCAGCGGCAAACAGCGCGGGGTGCGCCGGGCCGAAGTAGTAGTCCTTGCCGTGCATCAGGAGCAGCAGGACAAAGGCGACGAGTGCAAAGAGGAGGAGGCTTCGATAGGGCTGCAGGGCGGCGCTGAGCCAGAGCGCCACGGCGCCGATGAGCAGGAGCGGCGCGGCGGCGCTGGCGAGGAAGAGCTGGCCGGTGGTGAAGCTCAGCGGTGTGACATGCTCGAGCTGGGTATCGCGCAGTACCTGCACCTGCGCAAAGATGGGCCAGCCCCAGAACTGCTGGCCGAGCAGCGAGGGGGCGGCGAGCGTTGCCGCGATGAGGAGGGCGAGCCAGGGCCAGCGGGTTGTCAGGTCACGCCGGAGCGGCGAGGCGAAGATGGCCGCGACGAGTGCGACGTCGAACACTACTCCGCTCAGCTTGGTCAGCGCCGAGAGGCCGGCGGCGAGGCCGAGGACGAGCCACCATGATTCGCCGCGGCCAGAGAGGAGGGCCACAAGGGCGAGGGTGGCGAGGCACCACCAGAGCTGCTCGAAGACGACCGGCTGGAACAGCACGCCGGTGCGCATGAAGAGCGGGGCGACGAAGATGCTCATCGCGGCGAGGATCTGGGCGTGGGCGCCGCCTCCCAGCATGCCGGCGATGCTCGCGGTGAGCAGGATGATGCCGACCAGCGCCAGCGCCGGCAGGAGGTGGATGGCGGTGAGCAGGTCGAAGGGGAGCAGCCGGGCGAACTGGGCGAGGGCCGCGATGAGCGGCGGGAACTGCATGCGGAGGAACTCGAGGTGGTCGCCCATGGCGAGGTAGAGCAGTTCGTCGCGATGGAACTCGTAACCGGGGCGGGTCAGGAGGTGCAGGCAGAGGCTCGCGAGCGCAATGATCCAGACGGCGCGTGGCAGGGGGAACGGGACCGATGCTGGACGCATGGGGGAAGCTCTGCTCGAGTGTCGTGGTGGCGGCGGGGCTCGCCCGCAGGGTCTTCGACCTCTGCGGCCTCTGTCCCGGTGCTACCGGGGCTCGTCCGCGGGGTCCTTCCGGGCGCTCGGCTTTGCGTTGGTTACAGTGGTGGCGTAAGGGCTAGCTACGCACGCGCCCTCCAGGACTCCCGCGACCTCGCCCCTCCCGCGCTTACTGCGGGCGGGCGGGGAGGATGATTGCCGCACAGCCGATCCGCCCGCCGGAATTGCCGGTCGGGTCGGTCACTTCATCGTCCGGCGCGGCATGAATCACGAGCGCGGTGCCTGGAGCGCCGATCGAAGCGGTGCCGGGCTGCAGCGTCACTCCAGCAACGAGAACGCTGGCTCGGCCGAGCCCATGCTGGTCCACCACCAGGTTAGGCAGATCGCCGAGGTGCGCGCCGAGCGGATTTCTCGAGCCGTGCTGCTTCGAGGTGGGGTTGAGGTGGCCGGTCGCGGTGGTGAATGCCGGCGGCTCACAGAGCGCGGCGGCATGGAGGTGCATGCCGTGGTTGCCGGGTGTGAGTCCCGACGTGGCGACATCGAGCTGCACGCCGGACGGGGTCTCCGTTGCGCTCACCTGTCCGATGCGCCGGCCGGCGGAATCGAGGATGGCAAAGGCGCCGAGTGGCGCGGCCTGGGTGGCGACGGGACCGACCGGTGACGGGCCCGCGGTAGCAGCGGACTGATGCTGACAGGCGGCGAGTGGCAGGAGGATGAGGAGGGATGCTGGACGCATGTGGGAAGCTCTGTTCAGGTGTCGTGTCGGCGCAAGGCCTCGTCCGCAGGCCCTGCGACCTCTGTGGCCTCTGTCGCGGTGCTAGCGGGTCTCGTCCGCAGGGTCCCCCGGGCAGCTCTGCACAAGTTCGGGAGTCAGGTCGGGGCTCGTCCGCGGGGTCCTTCCGGGCGCTCGGTTCGGGCGGGCGGGGACGCCCGCCCCTACCCACCTTCGTTAGAGTGGTGGCGTGAGGGCTAGCTACGCACGCGCCCTCCAGGACTCCCGCGACCTCGCCCCTCCCGCGCTCACCGCGGGCCGGCGGGGACGCCCTCCCCTACCCACGCACGCGCCCTACCGGACTCCCGCGATCTCGCCCCTCCCAGTGGCCGATCGGTGGGTCGTGCTCCCGGCCCACGGGGCGCGTGACAGCGCGGCCCAGAGTTCGATGAGGTTGCGGCGATTCTGGCCGAGGTCGCTCTGGCCGATGCGTGAGGCGCTGCGCACCAGCACGGCGCTGCCACTGTCGCGGGGTTCGACCAGGATGTACAGATCATCGACGAAACGAAAGAGCCGAGTGGTGCGTGTCACCCAGAGCACCGCGCTGCTGGTGTCCCGCACCTGCCAGCGCGGGAGCGAGAGCGCCGCACTGATGATGCGGCCTCGCACATCGGCGGGCGCGGCGGGATAGAGATGCGGCCGGAGCGCGGAATCGGCGTGGCCTTCTTCGGTCAGTGCGACGTTGCTGCCCTGATGCTCGGTGAGCAGCGCGCGGAATTCGGATTCGGAGGGGGAATGGAGCGGGCCTGGCACGGTACAACCTCCAGCGAGCAGGAAGAGGCAGGTCGCTACCCGGTGGCGGGCGACCAAGAGGTTGTACCGGGAGGTGGCAGCGAGGTTCCTCATCTCGCCTCCGGCCTTGCCGTGTGCGGGCCGGGGGGTAGCATTGGGCGGTCACCGGTGTGGCGGGGCATTGTTCGCTCCGTGGGAAAGCCATGTGCTGGCGCAAGTTGCAGAACAATACCGGGGGCGCCACGGCGGCGGCGGATCGGGGCACCCGACTTGCTCTTTGAGGGCTGGTTTCCGCAATCAGGAGGGGCTCGTGAAATTCATGCTGGTGGTGGCGCTGCTGGTCGGTGGGGCGTGGTACGTGGTGAAGACCCAGCTGCCCCAGCCGGGCCAGGGGCCGGAAGCGGCCGCGGGGAAGCGGGCGGCGGGCTCCGTGCTGCAGGCGATCGACTACTACAAGTCGGCGCGCCAGGTGTATCCGCAGGGGCTGGAAGACATGATCCCGGAGTATCTCAGCGGCGAGCCCCGTCTCCCCAACGGCGTGACGATCGAGTACCAGCGGCTGGGGCCGACGTTCAAGCTGACATTCAACTACAAGAACCCGCTGCCGGTACACTGCAGCTTCGAGCCGAAGACGCAGTGGGTGTGCGAGTGGTTCTGAGCTGCTCTGGGCGGTTGGGCGATTAGGCGATTAGGCGATTGGGCGATTGGGCGATTAGGCGATTAGGCGATTGGGCGGTTGGGCGGACAGGCGAAAGGACGGGTAGGGCAGGCGTCCCCGCCTGCCCGCACCACGCCTGGAGGACCGCAGTCTCCCATCGCTACAGAAGAACAGAGCAGCCCCGCGACATGGTGTCCGCGGGGCTGCTGTGTCATGCCGATGTGGTGCATCAGGCGGACGGACCGGTGCTCGCCCCCGGAACGCCGAAAAAGCCCGGCGGCAGTCGGTGGAAGCCCACCGTCAGTGTCCGGAAGCCCACCGTCAGTGTCAGGAAGCCCGCCGTCAGTGTCAGGAAACCCACCGTCACTCTTCGGAAGGTGGGCGGCAATCGAAGGAAACCCGGCGGCAAGTTGTACAGCGGCCGGGAACTCGCCGGAAGCGGGCGGGAAGCTGGCGGAAGCGCGCCGGAAATCGGCGGAAGCAAAGCGGAAGTTGGCGGAAGCACGTCGGAAGTCGGCGGAGGTCCACCATCAAGGTTGGGAAGGCTCGCGGCAATCGGAGGAAGCACGGGGGAAAAATGTTCCGCGGGTCGGAAGTCGCCGGAAGCGGGCGGGAAGTTGGCGGAACCGCGTCGGAAGTTGGCGGAAGCCAGCGGGAAATCGGCGGAAGCCAGCGGGAAATCGGCGGAAGCCAACCGGAAATCGGCGGAAGCCAACCGGAAATCGGCGGAAGCCGAGCGGAAGTGAGTAGTGTGCAGATATTTGGGGACTGTTTGAAAGTTTGTGTATGGGCCATATCCTAAGGACCGAGGAGGGGATATGGCACGGAAGAAACGGCCGGCGGTCGATCCGCAGGAGACCGCCGCATTGGAGGTGCTGCTGGCCCAGGTGAAGACGCCCGCGCAGCTGGAGGGGGTCTTCCAGCGGCTCAAGCAGCGGATGGTCGAGCAGGTGCTCCAGGCCGAGCTCACCGAGCACCTGGGCTATCCGCCCGGGGGCGAGCGGGCGGACGGCAATGCCCGCAACGGGACCTCGGCCACGACGGTGTTGACCGACGAGGGCGCGCTGCCGCTCGCGATTCCCCGGGACCGCGCGGGGACCTTCGCGCCAGCCTTCGTACCGAAGGGGGGTGCGGCGGCTGCCGGGGTTCGACGCCAAGGTGCTGTCGCTGTACGCGCGGGGCCTGACGGTGCGCGAGCTGCAGGCCCACCTGGAAGAGTGCTACCAGGTCGAGATCTCGCCGGCGGTGATCACCGCGGTCACCGAAGCAATCTTTGCCTGGGGGGGGCCCGACGCGGGCCCTACCGCGGCTCGGCAGATGTCGCTGAAGCGACGTGACTGCCTGCCTGCGCGCGGGCGGGGCCTCCCGCCGCTCCGCTCACCCACCGGCCCCCTCTCCACATTCGCGGAGAGGGGGCGCAGAATGCGATTCTCCGTCCTCCAGCAGCAGTTCGATCACCTCGCGGAGGCTGCGCTGCAACTCAATGAAGGCGAGCGCCAATACCCGCGGCGCGGCCCGGGGGCCGTCCATTTCCCGGGCGTGTACGCCGTTGACGTATGACTGTCAATGGCGTATACTGCCGCATGGAGATCCGGGAATCCCACCTGTTCGCCCGCCAGGTGGACGCCACGCTTTCCCGGGAGGACTACCGGGCGCTTCAGCTGCACCTCGTGGGTCGCCCGGACGCCGGCGCGGTCATTCCGGGGAGCGGCGGGCTGAGAAAGCTCCGCTGGGCTGTCGCCGGGCGCGGTAAACGTGGCGGTGCCCGTGTCATCTACTACTGGTACGTCGAGGCGTCGCGGATTTACCTGCTGTTGTTGTACGCCAAGAACGAGCGGGATGACCTGACTGCCGAACAGAAGCGGACACTCATGCGACTTGTGGCGGACGACTGAGGAGTATCGAGATGCGTAAGGAACTGTTCGACCAACTGGTTGCCAGCGTCAAGGAGATGAAGGCCGTTGAGCGCGGCGAACTGAAGCCCGCTCGCGTTACCCGTTCGGAGGATCTGCTGGCGACGGACGTCCGCGCGTTGCGGGGGCATTTCGACCTGTCCCAGGCGAAATTCGCGGCCCTGCTCGGCATCAGTGTCGATACGCTGCAGAATTGGGAGCAGGGGAGGCGGGCTCCCGAGGGCCCCGCACGAGTCCTTCTGCGTGTGGCAGCCAAGCACCCGGAAGCACTGCTCTCGATTGCCGAACCGAAGGCCCGCCGCCGCGGCAAACGGGCGGTCGCTTAGCGAGCGCGAGCGGTTTCCGTGTGGGGTTGTGAGGTCTTATGTCACTCCCTGTCCCCCCCCCACTTCCTCGCGGGAGGGGGACTCAGCGCGCAAGCGTCACATCGGTATCGGCCAACTCTTCCGCGACCGAGAGGTACTCGCGGATGGCATCCCGGATGTTCTCCACGGCTTCCTGCTCAGTCTGGCCTTGCGACCAGCAGCCGGGAAGCCCGGGCACCGACACGCTGTAGCCCTCTTCCGAGTGGTGGACTGCGACCTTGTACTTCATTGGATCTCCCGGGAACAGGTTCGGGGAGCGCACCCAATGGCTACGCCACGAGGACGGTGTGCGTCCCCACGAATTCGGCCTCCAGCTGCGGCTCTCCGTCCTCGAGCAGCAGTTCAATCACCTCGCGGAGGTTGCGCTGTAATTCATCGAGGCTCGCGGCCTGGGTGTGGGCTCCTGGCCAACCGGGGATATGCCCGACATACAGGCCAGTCTGGGGATCGCGCTCGACTACAGCGGTGTAACTACGCATATGCTAGCTCAGTGTGGGGCAGGTACTTGGGAGGATAGCAGGGAGCCGCCCAAAGAACACAGGCCGCTGCGGCTAGCATGGACCGCGATGGGGGCGTGGCTTACTCCGGCAGGTCATTGTCGCGCACCGGTCGAATGTCCGCAGCCGACAGGGTGAGGAGCGACTCGGTCTTGCCGGAGGCGGTGACGAATTCCACTTCGAAGGCGTCGGGGGCGTGGAGGTGGACGATGGCTCCGAGGTCACCGGTGCGGAGACCGGATTCGGGGAGGCCATGGGCGAGTACGACGGTGTCCAGTTCCCGGAAGGTCGGGGTCATAGGGGCTTCTGCGCGCCATGTGCTGCCTCGTACAGCACATCGGGATCGAGATCGGCCCCGTTGGGCCAGACGATCGTTCCGGCCTCCGCGTCGACGCGGACCTGGGCGAAGAAGTCGGGATCCTGGAGGGCGGCGAAGATGCCGCGTTTTCCCGGGGCGGGGACGGCAACGCGGGTGATGCGGGGGTGCATGGGTTACTCCAGGGGTACGGCGCGTGGTTAGGTCCGTATTTCGAGGGCAATCTGCCTCCGCAGGTCCGCCCAGAACAGCCATTCGCTGATCTCCGCTGTCTCGGGGAGCTTGCCCCCTTCGACGGCGGCAGGGAGCTCTGTCGAGGGCATCTCGTAGCGCTGCTCGAAGCCCCGGAGCCGGGTATCGAGCAGGTCGAGGTAGCCGGCCAGCGCCTCGCCCGAGTCTGCAAAGGCAGCCTCGACAAAACGCTCGCGGTCCTCGGCGGACATCTTCCGCAGGTCGGAGGAGGAGATGGTGTGGGGCATACTCCGACAATTCTACAGCGGTCGGCTGGAAGTGAATAACCATTCCGACGCAGTTGGGCGGTTGGGCGGTTGGGCGGTTGGGCGATTGGGCGGGCGGACGGTCGGATGGTCGGGTGGTCGGTCGATTGGGCGATGGGGCGGAGAGGCGGACGCCGCTCAAGCGGCGGGCCCTTCAGATCGCCCGGAATAACTCCGCGAGTGCGAGGGTGAACGGCGCCGAGGCACCGGCCGGGTGCCACGCCAGCGTGTCGCGTTCGATGACCGGGAAGTCATCCTCGGGCCGCCAGACTTCCACGAACTGCGCGTCGGAATCCACCACCCAGTAGAGCGGCACGCCGCGCTCCTGGTACAGCCGCCGTTTGGTGAACCGGTCCGCGCGCAGCGAGGACGGCGAGAGGACTTCAGCGGCGAGCAGCACAGTGCGGAGGGTGAGCCAGTCGAGGCGCCGCGCCTCTTCCAGCGGGACGACGAAGAGGTCGGGCGACACAAGCACGTCGTTCAGGCCCCACGACAGGTCCGACCGCGAGCCAAAGGCCAGGCCGGCCGGATGCTGATTCAGGTACGCTCGGATCTGGAAATAGAGCCGCCCGGCTACCTCCTCGTGCCAGAGCCGTGGGGCGGGGCTCACCAGCAGCTCCCCGTGAACCACTTCGTAACTGTTGCCGTCGTCCGGGAGGGCCCGAACCATTTCGGCGGTGTAATAGAGGGGCGCGGCCATGCCCATAAGGTGTCTCGCTCGGCGGGGACTGGGTAGGGGCGGAGCTAAGCTCCGCCCTGCACGGCGGGAACCGGTAAGAGTAGGTGCCAGCAGTGGTGCGAGGCGACGCCGCCTAGTGGGGCGAGTCGCAGTTGATTCCGTGGGATCGTCGCGACCGAAGCGATCTTTGGCTGGGGTACCGGGAGGAGGCCTGGTTCCTCGGCCTCACTCCCTCACCCCCCGGCCCCCTCTCCCGCACGCGGGAGAGGGGGAGGCACCGCACTCTTCGATGAGTTCGCTTCCTCGATTCAGCAGCCCGGATCCCACACCACCGGTTGCGCGGTGAACGTCGCCGGGAAGGGCCACGCCGTGCCTACCACCAGGCCGCACGCGTTCACGCCATAGCCGAAGCTGGCCTGCCACAACGGGGTAGCGGGAAGTGGGAGATAGGTCGTGCCACCGGCCTGATCGGCGACGAAGGCGACCGTCGACGTTGGCCACCCCGGGGAGGCACCGGCGTCGTCACCGGTAGCGAGTCCGCGACGGCTGACGGCCCACGCGGTGGAGGGCCCGATGGTGTTGTAGAAACCGGCGTGGTTGGGCGTGCCGAACGATGCCTTGTTCCCCGTCCGGCCGACCACGCCCATGCTCTGGTCGAGGCTGAAGGCCTCGATCCCTCCTGTCACCAGCGTCGGAACCCAGCCGCCCCCGCTCTGGCGCCAGATGGCGGTGCGCTGGCCCGAGATTCCGAGGATGATCCCGTCGTTGTTGATCCTGTGACCCCCGG
>JANMYS010000173.1:0-1954 GCA_031382385.1 Gemmatimonadota bacterium | reverse complement strand
TCGGCGCACCGCCGCTGATCACCGGCGACTTGGCCGGCTCGACCGCGTAGGTCTTGAGCTTGGGGAAGCGCTCCTTCAGCACCTCGCTGACGCCGGTGAGGTGCCCCCCCGTCCCCACACCAGTGATCAGGTAGTCGAGCCCCTCGGGGAAGTCCGTGAGGATTTCCTGCGCGGTGGTCTTCCGGTGAATCTCGATGTTGGCCGGATTCTCGAACTGCTGCGGCATCCAGCTGTGCGGTGTGGCGGCAACGAGTTCCTTGGCCCGCTCGATGGCGCCCTTCATCCCCTTCTCCCGCGGTGTCAGGTCCAGCTCGGCCCCGTATGCCGTCATGATCCGGCGCCGCTCGACCGACATCGAGTCGGGCATCACCAGAATCAGCCGGTAGCGCTTCACCGCCGCGGCAATCGCCAGCCCGATCCCGGTATTGCCCGAGGTTGGCTCGATGATCACGCTGCCCGGCGTCAACAGGCCCCGCCGTTCGGCATCGTCGATCATCGCCAATCCGATGCGATCCTTGATACTGCCGCCGGGATTCGCGCGCTCGAGTTTGATCCAGACTTCCACCTTTGGGTCGAACAGCCGATTGATCCGCAGATGCGGAGTCTGGCCGATCGTCTCGAGAATCGATTGCACTTTCATGGTCGGGGGCTCCGATAAGCGTTCAGCCGTCAGCCGTCAGCCGTCAGCCGTTGGAATATCGCAATTTTCCTACTCCCTGCCTCCTACTCCCTACTTCCTCGCGCCCCGCGCCCCGCGCCCCGCGCCCCGCGCCCCGCGCCTACCGCCGTCAAATATTGTACTCCAGCAACACCTCGTCCGCCGCCCTTGGCCGCTCAATTGTTCCGCCATGCGTCACCACCGACCCTGGTGGCACGCTGTGGGTCAGCCAGACGTTACCGCCGATCACGCTGCCCGCCCCAATGACGGTCTCGCCGCCGAGTATGGTGGCGTTGGCGTAGATCACGACATCATCCGCGATCGTCGGATGGCGTTTCTGCTGGGCGAGCTCCTTCCGCACGCTGAGTGCGCCGAGGGTGACGCCCTGGTAGAGCCGCACCCGGTCACCGATGACGGAGGTCTCGCCGATCACGATGCCGGTCCCATGGTCGATTGCCAGCGACCGGCCGATCTGGGCCCCCGGATGAATGTCGATCCCGGTCTGTCGGTGGGCGAACTCGGTGATCAGCCGGGGGAGGAGACTGACGCCGAGCTGGGTGAGGCCGTGAGCGATACGATAGCAGGCGAGGGCGAGGAACCCCGGATAGGCGAGGAGGACCTCGTCGACACTCTTCGCTGCCGGATCGGCCTCGCAGGTCGCGCGGGCATCGAGCAGCAGCTCGCGGTGCAGTTCCGGCAGCTCCGCGGCGAACGCGGCGCTGATCAGCGTCGCATGCTCAGGAGGGGTGCCCTGGGCCAGCAGAAAGGCGTCGAGCTGGCCACGCAGGCGCTCCAGCTCCGCCCGGACCTCGCCGACCGCGCCGCTCTCCGAGGCCGCGAAGTGCGGGAACAGGAGCGCGAGGGCCGCGTGGGTGAAATCCTCGGCCAGACGGTGGGCCTGGACTGGCAAGGCGTAGCTCGCCCGGGTCTGCGAGACGTGCTTGACGAACTCATCGTGCGGCGAGGTCATACGCCAGAAAGTAATCCGAAACCGGCGGGCGGGGAGCCGGCGACGGGGCCAGCGACGGGGATTGTAACGCCTGCATCACCTCCCGGACCTGAACCCCGGCGGGCCCGCTGCCCCACGACCCTAGCGCCGACCAGCGGCGGAGTGAAGATTTTCCCGCGGAACCAAAGCTGGCCGCGAGACGTTGTTCCCTGATTCCCCGTCCGAGATGAAGGGGCGCCATGACCGCGATGCAGAACCCCCAGCAGCCGGATGCCGGCGCGGAAACCGGCTATGCCCGGCGCGAGCTCGACACACCCTACCCGGCGTTCCCGGAACGACTGCCCCAG
>JANMYS010000157.1:0-2171 GCA_031382385.1 Gemmatimonadota bacterium | reverse complement strand
CGACTCAGCGACGCCGCGCTCGAACAGCGTGGTCGGACCCCCGAACCAGACGTCGGCCTGGGGATTGACCCGCTCGAGGCGCAACCGGTCGAGCACTTCCTGGCTGCCGAGATCGAGCCAGCGCAGATCCACCTCGGGATGCGCCGCCTCAAAGGCATGCTCCAGCAGCGTGAGATGATCGCGCCCGTGCGGGGAGTAGATGGTGAGGGGGATGCGACCGCCGTGACAGCCGCAGAGTGTCAGCAGCAGCACCGCGGGGGCGCACCTCACTCCCGCTCCACCTTGAGCGTGTCGCTCGCGGCTGCCGGCCCCCGCCGGGCGCCGCCCTGCCGTTCGGCGAGTCCGAGCAGGTTGGCAAAGAGGCGGTACGCCCCCGGCACGCCGGCGGGGAGTTGCCGGAAGAAGCTGAGGCCAGTGTAGACGTAGGTGCCCCGGCCGAGCGGAGCGATCAGCAGCCCACCCTGCAGCGGAAGCTCACCGGGGTCGTGCATCTCGAGGATCGGCTGCCACGGACGGTCCCACGAGTGGGCGAAGTACAGCCCCCGTTCCTGCACCCACCCGTCCCAGTCGGCGGGCCCCAGGCGGTTGGGGCGCCGCAGGACCGGGTGGAGGGGGTTGATGGCGGTGACTGCAGCGTTCTCATCGGTGACCCGGTCATGGCCGCCTAACAACGCCGGCGCGGCGCTGCCGGATCGTGGCGCCGTGGCCGTCGCCGTCCCGGTCGTGCCCGGCGCGCGACTGCCGACGGTGAGCGGGAACGGGGCGAAGCCGCCGAGGAAATAGCCGTACTGCTGATACTGCACCAGCACGAGCCCCCCCTGCCGCGCAAAGGCCAGCAACCGCTCGTTGGCCGCCGGCAGATCGGGATCGGTCTCCCACGCGCGCGGGCCGATCACGATGGCGTCGAACCCCGCCAGCTTCACCCGGCCCAGGTCCGCCCCGGTGATCACCTCGACCGGCAGCCCGATGCCGAGCAGCGCCTCGGGGACATGATCGGCCGCTCCGCGGAGGTAGGCTACCCGCCGCAGCACCGGCAGGACAAGGTCGGCCAGGTGGATTGTCGCGGCGGCCCGCACCGCCCAGGTGCGCGACCGCACATGAGCATGTTCCATCTCGCGCAGTCCGACGTCGAACGGCTGGCCGCGCCGGTCGGTGACGACTGCACTGAGCTCGAAGCTTCCCGCCCGGATGCCCGGCGGCACCCGGACGGTAAACCGAAAGGTCCGTCGCTCGTCCTCCCGGGTGAAGTCGTGGCGTTGCGCCGGTGGTACCGACCAGCCAGCCGGGAGTACCAGTTCGACCGTGGCCCGGGTGGTATCGCGCGCTCCATGCGTCACGGTGACGGTGACCGACCGGGTCGCAGCTCCACTCAGGCTCCAGAGCTCACCGCCCGGCTCCAGCCGGACGTCGAGTCGCGGCACCACGACGACCGGACGCCGGAACTCCCCCGAGCCCTGATCGTTCCCGCGGAATGCGATCTCCCGCGTCGTCCGGGCCGAGGATTCGCCTTCCCCCACCTGGGCCTGAACCGCCCACCCCGGCTGCTCGAACGGACGGCCCCACGAAGCGCGGTCGTCGGGGTCCCACTGATAGAGATCACCGACGCGCGGCAGTCGCAGGAAATACGGCGTCGAATAGTCCATCTCTTCCGGCACCGTCGCCGTCAGCCGCGCACTCGCCAGCTGACCGGCGGCGAGCGTCTCGAGGGGAGTGGTCCGAGGGGCGAGCCCGCCGGTGGTGCGATCGGGGCTGAGACACGCCCCGCGCGAGGACCCGCGCTCGAGATCGCGGGAGTTGGTGGAATCGACCAGGATGGCCCAGGCCAGTCGCGCGGCACCGACGCAGAGCGCGGCTGCGGTCGTGCTGTCGCCCGTATTCCACAGCGACGTCACGACCCGCACCCGCTGGCCGGGAATCACCCGGGCATCTTCGCTCACCCCGTCGGCCACCAGGCCGAGGGCGGTGAGCCGCACCTGCGCCAGCCGGCTGATTTCTCCCTCGAACGGATCTCCCTCAAGCACCGGATCAAGGCGGAGTCGGCGCATGACGCTGACGTTCTGCCCGTCGTTGACCGCCCGCCGCGCCAGCAACAGATCCTCCGTCGCCCGGCCCAGCAGTCCACGCAATTGATCCCGGGCGCCGGGCGCGAGAGCGGCGCGGGCACTGTCGAT
>JANMYS010000147.1:0-9891 GCA_031382385.1 Gemmatimonadota bacterium | reverse complement strand
ACGGTGCAGAACCCGCTCGAGGTGTTCACCGCCGCGCAACGCGCGCGGCTGGCCGCCGCGGCCAAGTCCGACACGATCACCCATATCGTCACCGCCGAGGAACTGACCTCCGGCGCCGCGCGCCCCAAGAAGGACGGGATGCTCACCTGGCGCTTCAAGGCGCAAAACGTCCGCGACGTGGCCTGGGCGGCGAGCCCGGAATACATCTGGGATGCCTCCGCGTGGCAGGGCGTCATGGCGTACGCCTACTACCGACCCTCGGCCGCGGCCACATGGAAGGACGCAGCCGACATGACCCGGTTCTCAATCCAGGAGTACAGCTCGAAGTGGCTGCGCTACCCCTACCCGCAGATCAGTGCGGTCGAGGGGCCGGTGTCGGGGATGGAATACCCGATGGTGGCCATGGAGGCCAACGACGGTTCAAAGGAGGGGCTGTACAGCGTGGTGACCCACGAAATCGGGCATATGTGGTTCCCGATGGTGGTCGGCTCCGACGAGCGCCGCTACGCCTGGATGGATGAGGGGTTCAACACCTTCATCAACGTCTTCTCCGAGGAGGGGTACTTCAAGCGGGACGACAGCCGCCGGCGCCGCGGCGAGGCGGGCTTCGCGCTGAGCAACGATCAGACGCCCACCGCGCAGCCGATCATGACCTACGCCAACCGGTACAAGACCGGCGCCAACCTCGGCGTGCTGGCGTACATCAAGCCAGCGCTCGGGCTCTACACCCTGCGGGCCAAGGTGCTCGGGCCCGAGGTGTTTGATGCGGCCTTCAGCGAGTATGCCCGCCGCTGGGCCTTCAAGCATCCGCAGCCGGCCGACTTCTTCCGCACCATGGAGGATGTCTCGGGGCGCGACCTCTCCTGGTTCTGGCGCGGCTGGTTCTTCACGACCGCGGCACTGGATCAGAAGATCGAGTCGGTCACCCAGAAGCAGAAGGCGGACGGCAAGACCGATGTCGAAGTCGTGATCCGGAATGCCGGGCAGCAGGTGATGCCGGTCGAGCTGCAGCTCACCTTTGTGGACGGCAGCAGCAAGACCTTCAGCTATCCAGTCGAGATCTGGTACAAGGGCGACAGGTACACCGCCGAGATGACGGTGGACCAGGCGGTGAAATCGGCGACGGTGAATCCGGACAATGTGTTCCCGGACGTGACGCCGGGCAACAATGGGTGGAAGGCGGCGGCGACGCCGTAGCGGCTTCGGGACCGACCGCAATGCAGAAGCGCCCGGCATTCCAACATGGAGTGCCGGGCGTTTGTTGTGCGGCGGAAGCGGGGAGAGGCCGGTGGCGGTGATCCTGTCGAGCTACCAGCACGCCGCTGTACGGGGACTCGTCACCGCGGCGTTCGGGCTTGCGGACGGCGGACCCTGGTAGATACCGCAGACGGTGGTCGTCCCTGGCGCCAGATAGTAGTAAGTCACTGTCGCCGTCCAGCTGCTGGCGTCCCGATAGGTAAGGACAAGCACATTCCCACGGGAGGGTGTGAAGATCGCCACGCCAGCGCCCCCAGTGCCGGGGGTCTCCGAGGTTCCAGACGATCCGGCGTAGTCGCTGTTGGTGAGGTAAAAGGCATCCTGCGCCGCGACCAGTTCGACCAGGTCGCTCTTCATGCTGGCAATGATGGCATTTTCGTAGCCCACCCCAGTGGAATCGGAGCATCCCGAGAGGAGGGTCGCGGTAAGGAGTACCCAGGATCCAACGGCGTGAGGTCGCACGGCGTGCCTGCCTTGCATGAGGGGAACAGGGTGACCGGCGTGAGATGACCTGCTGCCATGGCATTCCGTGGCAAGGAGCCCGCCATCTGGCCGTTCGGATGCCGGGAATGCCCGGGGTGGGGCGTCTAGCCAGTTGAGCTGCATCGAGTTAGGCGAGGGCCCGGGAATGACCCGCCTGATGGCCAGCTGGCACGGCGGATAGCTGGGAGGGAGGAGATCGCCGCTTTCGGTGCGAACTGCTGCCGTCCGACTAGGACCGCGAGCACCTGATCGGATCGTGTCCTCTACCAGCAGGCCACCGTCCTGGCGGCGGTCACCGCCGGATTCGGCGCGTAGCCGCCTACGCCGTCGTAGATGCCACAGTGCGCCGGCGAGGTGGCGTCGGGGTTGGAAATCGTTGACACCCAGAAAGTAGGGTCACTGTGGGGTCCGGTGACCAGTGTGAGGACGTTCTCCCCCGTGGTCGGAGACCTCACGTAACGGGTAGCCGTGTCCGACACGCCGGTGTCGGTAATCGCGAACGCATAGAAGCCGGCGGCCAGGAAGAAACTGTCCTGCGCGGCGAGCAAACTCGTCAGGTCTGCCTGCATACCCTGAAGTACGGCGTCACTAATGGGTTCAGTGGAATTGTCACAGCCCGCAATCAGCAGCGCTGCGACGATGACGGAAGGTCCCAGAGCAGATCCGCGCATCCGTTCCTCCATTCGTGACGGCATCGAATTTCATGAAGCTACTCGCGCGGGCACCGCACCGCTACGGGAGGAGGAGATGTGCCGCGGACTGCACTGCGGCCTGGAACGCGCGAACGGATTCCTCCGGCCGCGCCTCGTTGGTCGTGGTGACGGCACCGATCACACCGGCCCGCGTCGCCGGATTGAAATAGAAGAAGGAGCGGTAGCCGGCCTGCTCCCCGGTATGCCCCACTAGCGTGACGTCGCCCTGTTGCAGCAGGAAGAAGCCCAGCCCCACGCTTTCATCGCCCCCCGCCCCGACTGGCACGACCGGACGCCACATCTCTTGGAGGGTCGCGTGGCGGAGCACGGTATCAAAGCGGGCGGCGCGCCCGCGATCGCCGCCGGTGGCTCCGGTCAGGAACCCGATCCAGCTTGCCAGGTCCTGCAGCGGGGCGTTCCAGCCACCATTGGGAATGGTGATGCCGGGATCGAAGTCGCGGCCGTTGTCCACCACCCGCTCCACTCCGCTGCTGTCCTTCACCAGCGTGTAGTTGTTCGGCCGGCGCGCTGCGAGATGCGGCGGCGTCGTGCCGAAATAGCTGGCTGAAAAGCCGACGGGGAGCCAGAGGTGCTTGTAGATGTAGGACTGCCAGGGATCGCCGGTGATCGACTCGATCACCCGGGCGAGATAGATGTAGCCGGGATTGCTGTAGCCGTAGCGTGATCCCGGCGGGAAGAGAATCTCCTGGTACGGCATCATCGAGACGAGCTGCTCCCACCGGGTCGGCTCGAACGGTTCCCAGGCCACATACTGCCGATAGGGCCAGGTGGGATTCTGAAAGCCCGACGAATGGGAGAGCAGCATCCGGAGCGTGATGCCGTCCATCGATCCGAACGGGTTGTGCACCTGGCGGAGCTCCGGCACCCAGCGGGTGATGGGATCATCCAGCGAGAGCAGCCCGCGGTCCCGCAGCTGCAGGATGGCGACCGCGGTGAGCGTCTTGGTGATCGAGCCCCAATGCATGATGGCATCGGGCGGGAGCGGGCCCCGGGTGGCCCGATCAAGGAACCCGGCGTCATGTCGCAGGACGATGCGCCCCTCCTGCACCAGTACCAGGCTGCCCCCGACGACACTGTCGGTCCGGAGCAGTGCATCGAAGGCCTGCACGGCGGCAGGCCAGGCGGCCGGAGGGTGCGCCTGGGCAAGGAGCGTAGTCGCAGAAACTGGAGTGGAGCAGAGGGACAGCAGCAGGGCGAATCGGCGCACATGGGCTCCGGGAGAGGCGCGGGTAGCCGCGAATCTCCCCCGGGAAAGCCCTCGGGTCAATGCTTCACGGCATCAGCTGCGCATCGATCCAGATGGGTCCGGCAGTCGGCAGGATGACGGAACCGCTTGCGATTGCTCCGGGAACGAGGTCGCGAACCAGTCGATCGTATGGTCCGTCACGATTGAGGTGCACCTTGTAGCGGAAGCCAACCGAGCGCGGCAGGAGGGACTTGAACTCGTAGCTCCAGAGGTACAGCTCGCGGTCACCCTCGCCGTGGACGGTGGTCCGCTTGACCCGTACCTGGATGCCGACAGCGCTGGCGACCTCGTGCCACGGGCCCCATGCCGTGGTCTGATCCTCTCGCCCTCCGCTCCGCTCTCGACGGGCCCGGATTATCTCTCCCCAGCGGCTCACCCTGCCTCCCCCCCGATTGGAACCCTGAGGGGGCGACGGGAGAATCCCGTTCCTGCCCCATCCCCAGGCGAGGCCAATCTGGGGTGGAGGCGTCATCTGCCTGTCATTTGGGGACCGAGGTCGGAAGAAAATGGCCGAATCGGGGGAGGGGTGGCCGACTGATCCGGAGGCAGGCCAGCCGATGGGGGCCGCGGGGACGGGGACGAGGTGGCGCCGGCCTAGAACTGCCGGCTCCAGCTCACTCCGATCGAGGGCAGAATGCTGAACCAGCTCTCCAGCCCCCGCTGGAGCTGAATCCCGCCGTTCGGGGTGTTGTTCCGGAAGTAGTCGTACCCCAGGACGTTACGGTGGTTGGTCAGGTTGATCACCTCGGCGAACAGGCGGAACTCGCCCTGCCGGGTGACCTTCCGTCGCGTGATCCGGAGATCCACGCGCTGATAGGACGGGAGTCGGTGCCCGTAGAGCTTGTCCGGCTTCACCGTCGACTGGGGCTGCCCGGTGGAATCAATGACGGTTCGCACGCTCTCGGTCGTCGAAGGCCATCCGGTGTGAAAGGCGACAGCGGCGTTGATTGACCACATGTTGTCAGGCCGAAAGGTGAGGTCGAGATTCAGCGCGTGCCGCTGGTCCTGGGGACCGGGATGGGTCCGGTCGAACACGATTGGTGTCGGGTCGTTGACGTTGTCGATGCGACGGACCCGTTCATTGACGTAGGAGAGCGAGTAACCGGCCTGCAGCGACCACTTGGTTCCCAGAGTCCGGTCGTGCAGGATCTCGATGCCGGTTGACGTGGTCCGTTCCGGAAACACCAGGATCCTGTCCTCGTTGGATTCCGGAAAGACGTCTATTCCGCCCTTCCAGTTGCGGTAGACCGGGCGCAGATGGGAGCCGGTTTTGTAGTAGCCTTCCAGCCGCAGGGTCCCCCCCTTCGGGAAGACGTACTCCATACCCACGGTCGCCTGCTTGGACAGTTCGGAGGGGAAGTAACGATTCAGCGCGTCGAGGGCGGCCAGGTCGGCGATGCCCTGCCGCTGCCGGTAGTACCCCCACCCCACCCGCATGCTGGCTCGCTCGGAGAGGCGGATCAGCGCATTGGTGCGCGGGCTCAGGTAGCGATCCCGGGTGTAAGAAGCGTGATCGTACCGCAGGCCGAGCTCGAGGGTGAGGGGTGCCGCGAGCTGGAGCCGATTGGTGAGATAGCCGGCAATCGTGGTACCAGGACGCTGAAACCTCGTGCTGGTCACCTGCGGGTAGTACCCGGTCGTGTCGGGCGTCGTGTCATCCGGGTCCTGTCCCACGGAAGCCGTCAACGCATAGTCGGCGTGCAGCGCCCGCAGGTCGTACCCGAAATCGAGGAGCATCGCGTTCGAGTGCTCGTAGGTCCAGTCCTGCTTGAATCCCACCACCGAGAAATCGCGGTGACCGTTCACGGTGTAGTGGGCCCCGGGACGATCGCGGAAGCGCTCCGTCCCATCGCGCCCCGCCGTGACCCGCCCGACTGACGCGAGGCTGGTGACCGCCAGTCGGTTCGCCACGAGTGACCGGAGCGTCAGCCAGAGATACGAGTTCCCATAGCGGTTGTCCGCCAGTTCACGGGTCCGGATGGAATCGGCGAACCCGGTGGTTGCGTTGGCGTTGAAGGAGTAGCGATCCCCCGCGTGAAGCAGGTTGAGGGACAACTGGTGCCGGGGATGGAGCGAATACCGGAAGGAAGCAAAGACGTCCTCGTAGCGCGGCGATGGCAGCTCATTCTTCTTGATGAGCCCGAGCACGAGGTCGATGTAACCTCGACGGGCCGACACCAGCCAGGATCCCTTCCCGCCACCCAGCGTGCCTTCGGCCGCCGCCCGAGCGTGGGTGAAGCTGAGCCCGAGTGCGGCTCGCGTGCCCTCAGCGGCCGGCGTCCGCGACGTGATATTGAACACGCCGCTCCGCTTGTCGCCGTACCTGGCCGGGAATCCACCAGTCAGCAAATCGACGCCCTCGATGGCACCTACGTCGACGATGCTGAGTGCACCTTCATTGAAGTCCTTCATGTGATACGGCTCGTAGAGCTCGAGGCCGTCGAGCAGGATCAGAGTTTCGTCGTGGCGGCCGCCCCGCACCGAGAAATGCGCCGAGTAATCGCCGGTGGTAAGCCCTGGCAGCCGGCTGACCGCGCGGAACAGATCTTCACCGAACGGGGCGGTTTCGATTTCATCGCGCGAGAGGGTCTGCCGGGCGGCGGGGCTGGATTCCATGATGGAGAACGCGCCCGGGGCGACGGAGATCTCCCGCAGCTGGAAGGCGGAAGGAGTCAGAATCAGGGGGAGCTGAAGCCTGACGTCGCCCTCGACCGGGAGGCTATCGACGGTCAGCGGTTCGTATCCGACCCGGCGAATGTCGAGGGAGTGGAGCCCCGGAGGCACCAGCCTGATGACAAACTGGCCGTGGAAGTCTGTGTTCGCCGACCGTCCGGCGCCGCGAACGGTCACCTCCGCGAGACTGACCGGTTTCCGGCTGACTGAGTCGATCAACTGCCCGCTGATGGTCCACAGCGGTCCGGCGGATCCGGGCGAGGTGGCTGCGGTCTGCGCGCCGACGCCGGTCGGCGTGAAGGCGAGGATGCTCCAGATAAGGGTCGGCCGCAGGGCCCGAAATGGCGTCATGGATTCGCTGGCTCCTCAAGGGTCGCCATGAGGAGCCAGCGAGGCACCCATTCTGTGACAAGGAGCGCGTCCGGCCGCTCCTTCAGCTCTCCTGATGCAGCACTCGCGGGTTCAATACCTGCTGCAGTCGTTCAGCCCCGGCCATGAGTTCGGGCGAGGACCGCAGCCGGGTGGCGGTACGGAGCCGGGCGAGTTGCTCCTCGACCGCCCGAACGTCGGCCCGCTGGCGCCGATCGCCCGTGTTCTTGAGCCGATCCAGAATCCGGCCCATGATGGCCAGGTCACTGGCGATGCCACCGGTATCTTCGGCTCCGGCGTCCACGACCAGTTGCCGCGACCAGAGATCCAGCCGGGCGAAGTCGACCTCGGCTCGTGACTGGTACTGCAGCAGCAGGTCGAGGCCCCATTTCGTCACGTCCAGGGCGAACTGCCGGGTGGCGGCCGCTTCCCGGCTGGAAACCGCCCCTGTGAGATCGCTCAGTGCGCCCGCCATCAACGGCTTCAGCAGCCGGGGGATCGTAGTGGCCTGATAGGACTGCCAGGCCATCGTCATCTCCTCGGCTGTCCGGGAAGCCTGCCTCCAGTTGCCCCGTCCCGCGGCCTGGAAGACCCGGCGCGCCCCCGAGAGCAGCTGGCGCAGGCTGGCCGGCGTCGGAACCCCGGCGGCGTCCGTCGGAATCGCGATGGCCAGCTCCTCGATGTCAGTATTGCTGCCGGTCGAGAATTCGCCGTAAGCAGGGGCAAACGCCTTTGGCTCGTAGTGGCCGTCCAGATGAAGCTGGGTGACTTCGAAAGCGCCCGCCACCGGGCCGAGCGGCCCAGGGAGAGTCTGATCCGTCTTCAGGATCTCGATCTCCTCGAACACCACCGGGAAGATGTTCTCCACCCGATAGACATCACCGACAGTGGGATGCGCCGGCATGATCATCGCCACCGGCCCGTCCTGGCAGGCCAGCCAGGTGCCATCGGTGTCGACAATCTCGCCGTCCTCGTAGTTGGACACCTCCTCGCCGAAGTACCACACCGCGCCAGCATCGTCCTGGCCGTACTGATCGATCGCGGTCTCATCAATCCGGCGGTCGAGATAGGCCACGTACTGCGAGGTGAGCGTCTCCACTTCAGAGCTTCCAAGGTCGATCCGTTTGGTCTCCGGCAGCAACGACGTCTCGGCCCGGAAGGGCACGCCGCCGACGAAGCCGACCAGCACCACCTGATCAAGACCACTGATGGGAAAGAGCGGGTTCGTGACGCTGGTCGGGTTGGAGAATACCGGCGTGCCGAGGTCGACCCGTCTGGCGGGTGGCGCGACGGGGAGAGGAATCAGGCTGTCCGGCGTGGCCGGTTTGCAGGTGATGCCGTTCGGCCCGGACCCCGGAGGGAACGCCGCGATCAGGTCGGTCGGTTGACGGGAGTCGGTGCAGGCAGCGAGCGAGGCGATGGCCGTGAGCGCGATGGCCCAGCGGCAGGTATTCTGGCGCATACCGAGTCTGCTCCTCTGGATGGGTGAAGGGCTATCCCATCGTAGGAACAGGTGACATGGCGCGGTTGTGACACGAGGTGACCCGGGAACCCGAATGTCGTCACTGCGCTGCGGCCAGTGCCGCTGCCCGGCGGATCGCACCGGTGGCTCGACCGACTCCCGCTGCGAGATCGGCGATTTCCACCGCCGTCAGGGCGGCGTCGCCAGCCAGAATGGCCTCGACAACACCGGGGAGTGCGACGGTGGCATACCCATTGTCGCGATCCGAGGCGAAGATGAGGTTGCGGTACCAGGGACGGCCGACAAGGCCGGTGGGCCTGGTGAGGCTCTGTTCAACCAGCCGGAGTTCCCCGTTGATCTGGGCCAGGAGGCTGCGAGCCGTCGGCCGTCGCAGCAGAGTACTGCGCTCCCGCTCCCAGGCGGCGGCAGCGGTGCCGAGCTCGGTGATGCTGGTCCGGAGCGGCGTGAAGTCGGCGGCGACGTTTCGCTGCGTCGCCAGCTTTGCCACCTGGGCGACGATCCCGTCGAGGTAGCGGGCGTAGACTCCGTAGTCGAACGGGACCACGTCGGCATTGCCCAGCCGCGACAGGAACAGCGCCGCGATGGTACCGGCGGTGACATGGGCCTGAAAGCCCGAATCACCGAAACGCCGCATCCAGTCGTAGCTGTCGTACGCCGAGTGATAGACGCCGCCCGGTCCGCCAAAGCCGAAGCCGGCGGCGGGAATGCCGAGGTGATTGTAGAAGCCGGCGAAGTCGCTGCCGCCGCCGAGATCGCCGAGGCTCACGTCGGCGGTGTCGGCCACCTTGCCCTTGCGGCGCCAATTGGAGTAGACCGTGGTGGAGTCGTACGGCTGGTCCACCAGCCGGGTCAGCTCGCGCAGCAGCGGATGGAGCGAGCTGGTGCCGCTGGCGCCGAAGTCCTGCCCGGACACCGACACATCGAGATTGAGATAGGCGACCGCATGCGCCGCCAGGCGTTCCTCCTGTGCTTCGACCCATTCGGTGGACCCCATGATGCCCCACTCTTCGGCATCCCAAGTCGCGAAGACAATGGTCCGCTTCGGCCGATAGCCCTTCCCCGCGGCTGCCGCAAGGATGCGAGCGGCTTCCAGAATACTCGTCACGCCGCTCACATTGTCCACCGCACCCGGACCCCAGGCGTCGCGGTGCCCGCCGATGATGACCAGCTCATCTGGCCATTGGCTGCCCTTCAGGACACCGGCGGTATTGGTGATCCGCTTCCACGACAGGCTGTCCGGCTCGCGCCACAGTGCGACACGTGCCGTCGTGGTGTCGTCGCCGAGGTGATAGTGGAACGGCAAGCCGCCCTGCCAGCCCTGCGGCGCCGCCCGGCCTCGCAGCGGCTGCAGCAGCAGCGCGGCGTTGCCATAGCTGACGGGCACCACCGGAATCCGGGGGATGTCCATCTGGGCGGGGGCGAGGCGACGCGCATCGGGGGTCGCGGCCCAGCCGGGTGTCGCTGGATCGCCAATGCCGTTCAGGATACTGCCGCGCTGCACGCCGTCGGAGGGACGCATCGGCCCCTCGGGGTACACATCTCCCACGACATACCCATCTTCTTGCGGATCGGAGTAGAGCAGCAGGGCGGCGGCCCCATGCTGTTCCGCTTCCCGCGCCTTGATCCCGCGAAAACTCCGGCCATAGCGGGCAACGGCAATCCGCCCC
>JANMYS010000141.1:0-67344 GCA_031382385.1 Gemmatimonadota bacterium | reverse complement strand
TATCCTCCGTCGCTTTTCCGGCGCCCTGTCCCCGGTCCTCGCGGCGCTCGCGGTGCTCAGTGCGTGCGGCAAGGGGGACACCAGTCCCGCCAGCACGATTGACTGCGACGGCATCGCCGCGACGACACTCGCTGTCGGTGCCCAGGCGATCCTCGATCCGTCACTGACCCAGGGCTGCCTCCGGTTTCCGGCCGCCGGGGCCCAAGGCGCGGAGCACCTCATCGTCGCGCTGTCGGCGGCGGGACAGGAAACGCCGAGCGGCGTGCAGGGCAACTTCACGCTGCAGGCAACGACCGACACCTTTTCGCCGCCGGCACTGCGCCGGCCGGCCCTGGTCCAGCGGGCACCGGCGTCGGCCCAGAGCGCATTCGACCTCATGCTGCGGGAACGGGAGCGGGGCTACGCGCGGGAAGCGGGGATGCGGCGGGCGCCGTCCGTGAGGCCTTCGGTCCGGGTCCCCCCGGTGGTGGGCGACCAGCGCATCTTCAAGGTGTGCAAGACGGCGAGCTGCACCAGCTTCGTCTCGGTCGGGGCGACGGCGAAATTCGTCGGGGCCCACGGTGCCATCTTTCTCGACGACACCGTGCCGACCGGTGGATATACCCAGACGGATATCGATTCGATCGGCGCGCTCTTCGAGCAGTATCTCTACCCGATCGACACCACCGCGTTCGGCCGCGAGTCCGATATCGACGGCAACGGGGTCGTGATCGCGCTGCTGACCGACCGGGTCAATGCCCTGTCCCCGAATTGCGGGGTGCAGACGACGCAGTTCATCGCCGGCTATTTCTTCGGGCTGGATCTGCTCAGCGACCCGAACTCCAACGCGGGCGAGATCTTCTACAGCGTCGTGCCGGATCCCGCCGTGCCGCTCTGTTTCGCCAAGGACAAGGTGCAACGAAGACTGGGTGGGACATTCATCCATGAATTCCAGCACATGATCAGCTACAATCGCCATGTACTCCTGAGCGGGGGCGAGGCCGAGGAGACCTGGCTGAATGAGGGGCTGTCCCATTTTGCGGAGGAACTGGGTGGACGGCTCGTCCCGGATGCGTTCTGTGTTGCACCAAGCAATTGTCTCACACAGTATGCGAAGGACGATCTTGGGAATGCCAGCAGCTATCTGAACAGCCCGGAATCCTACGCGCTGGTCGAGGCTGGGACATCCAGTGGGAGCCTGCCCGAGCGCGGCGCCAACTGGCTCTTCGTCCGCTGGCTCGCCGATCAGTCGCCGACGGATTCGGTGCTCGGCACCGACATCACCCGCCGGCTGAATGGCGCCGACGGTCCCGGAGGGCTCACGACCACCGGCGGCCAGAACGCGGCGGCAGCGGGGGTGCTGTTCCAGCCCGGCGTCAGCTTCGCCACCCTGGTGAGTCAGTGGCATCTCGCCAATTTCGCCGAGAGCCGAAGCGGATTCACCGAGCCGAGCGGCCGGTTGCGCTATCGGAGCTGGGATCTGGCGGCGGCTTTTGATGCGCTCTTTCCGGCACCGACCTATCCGCTCCGGCCCGATTCCACGGACGGGAGCGGCTATGCCAGCGGCGGTATCTTGCAGGGGGGCTCCGGGGCCTACCTGCGGGTCGTGCAGGTCGCGGGGGGCGCGCCGGTCGCCCTGGGGCTCGGCGTGAAGAACAGTGGCGCAGTCTTGCCCCGGTACGCGGTGGTGCGGCTGCGGTGAGGGTCAGCAACGAGGAGTCGGAGTGAGGCACACCGGACCGCGCAGGTCACACCACCTCGGGGCAACATCCCGGCTTGCCAGCCTGCTCCTGCTGTGCGCCTCTCCCCTGGTGGCACAGCAGCCCCAGGTGTCACTCGCCCCACTCATCCTTACTCTGCCCATCTCGGTGCGCTCCGCCGGTCTCGGCGGGGCAGGGGTAGCGCTCGCCGGCGACGCCAGCGCCACCTTCATCAACCCGGCCGGCCTCGCCACCATCCGCAATATCGCCATCGAAGCTGCCGCGCAGCGCTACCCCGACGGCTCGGTGGAGGCGATGGCGGCTGGCGGGCTGCGCCTCTTCCAGTTCAATCTCGGTGGCGGGATACACTATCTCCGCTTCAGCGACACCTCGGCGGTCAAGGACAACCTGCAGTGGACCGCCTCGGCGGTCTATCGGTTCGGGTTGTTCGCGCTCGGCAGCACGCTCAAGTATGTGTCGCTGGAGGATTCGAGCAGCGCGACCCGCCGTACTGCCACGATGGATGCCGGCCTCGGCATCCACGTCTTCGATATCATGAACCTGGCCTTCTCGGTACAGAATATCGGGAGCTGGCGGGTCAACGGCGGCCCGCTGCGATTGCCGATCAGCAAGCATGCGGGTTTCGAGTTCAACTTTGTCGATCCGCAGTCCACCGCTCGCCTGTTGACCACGATGGAAGTGATCTGGACCGACCGGGCCTCGCGGCGGACGATCATCGGACTCGAGGGTGGTGCGGTCTTGGGGAAGGTCGGCCTGGTGGCGCGGGCCGGCTATGGCGCTCCGCCCGAGGGCGCCGGGCAGAAGGAGTGGTCGGTCGGTGGCGGTATCGTCCTCAGCCGGTTCAACATCGACTACGCCTGGCAGCACCGCACACGGCTGGGTAGCCAAATTCACCGGATGGGCCTCCGGTTCACCATCTGATGCGTCGACGGGGCGGAATGATTCTCCTGATAATCGCGGGCGCGCTGATCGCAGGATACGGAACGGCCTATGTGGCGAGCGAGGATGTGCGCTACCTCACCCGGGCTGGTATTGAGCAGACCATAATCCTCGAGGCCCGCAAGCCGATTGCCAAAATCCTGCTGGATCCCGCGACGTCGCCGGCCACGCGGCAGTCGCTCCAACTGGTGCTGGATGCCCGGGACTTCGCCGCCACCCTCGGCTTCAAGGCGGCGAAGACCTACACGACCTATGCCGACGTTGGACGGGATACCCTGCTGCTGGTTCTCTCCGCCAGTCCGCGGAACTGTCTCTGCCCCCACACCTGGAAGTACCCAATCGTCGGCCGGATTCCCTACAAGGGTTTCTTCGACCCCAAGATGGCACGGAAGGAATCCGCCCGCCTAGAGGCTCGCGGATACGACGTCTACCTCCGACCGGCGGGCGCGTTCTCCACCCTGGGGTGGTTCAACGATCCGCTCTACTCGACGGCAATGAGCGAAGACTCGGTCGAGCTGGTGGCGACGGTCATGCATGAGATCTCGCACAACACGCTGTATGTGAAGAGTGCGACTCCATTCAACGAGAGTTTCGCCCAGCTGGCGGGCTACCGCGCCGCCGAGCAGTTCTTCCGGCAGCGGGGGTCGGTGGAAGCGGCCGATCGCGCCGCGCGACGGTGGCTGGATGAGGTGGTGCTGAGCGGCTACTACGCCCAGCTGTCGCGGCGGTTGGACAGCCTCTATGCGGCGGCGACCGATTCGGTGGCGGTCGATGCGGGGCGCCTGGAGATGGGGCGCTGGGCGCGGGAGCAGCTGCAGGGGCCAGTCGGCGCTGCGCTCGGGACCTACACCATCGGGCCGATGGCCGACCGGCCCATCAACAACGCTCGGCTGATCGCCTCGACCATCTACCGGACCCACCTCGACCTGCTGGAGCGGTGGTATCAGGGACACGGTGGGGATATCGCGACGTCGGTGCGCGCATTGTCCGACCTGATGCAGGGCGTGCCGGGGGACAGCGCGTATGCGCGGCTCGCGAAGGCGGTGGAGTAGGGGCCGCATACATGCGGCCCTTACGCCACCGCCGCATCCTGCATCATTTCAGCAGTGAGACGTCCCCCGACCCGCTCTCTACCGCGATGCGTCCCTTGCCCTCGCCGATGCGGCCGCGAAGGCTGTTCTCTTCCTTGCGGATCAGCTGGACCGGAAAATCGACGGTGAGGTCCCCGCTCGAGGTCTCCAGGTCGACGGTCACATTCAGCCCTTCCGGCAAGCGCAGCGTCACGTCGCCCGATCCCGTCTCAACCGCCAGGTCGTCGATCGCGGTGAGGAAGCGCGCCTCGATCGCACCACTGCCGGTTTCCAGTGAGGCTCGGCTCGCAGTTGCGTCGGCCAGCCGGATGTCCCCTGAGCCGGTGTCGATCTTGAGCACCGAGGCGGTGATGCCGCTGGCCCGCACCGAGCCGCTGCCGGTATCGATGTGCAGCTCGCCGTTCTTCTGGGTGGTGACCGCGACGTCGCCCGACCCGGTATCGACGTTCAGCGCACCATCATGGCCGGTGACTTCGATGTCGCCCGATCCGGTGTCCAGGGAGAGTGCTCCCCGCGTGTCATGACTCGTGATGCTGGCGCTGGCGACATCCACGGAGAGCGAGCCGTTGATATTCGCCACGTCCACCGCTCCCACGCCGAGAAACACCCGCACCTTCCGACCCTCCGGCATGCTGACCTGCAGCCGGGCGGCGGCTTCGAGGCCGGTGCCGGACCCGACAATCTCGATGTCGTGGGTACCCTCCCGGTGCCGGCCCCATCCCGTGCCATCCCACGTCCCGTCCTCCCGGATGGAGAACCGGGTGTTCGACTGGCGGCCCATGGCGGGATAGATGATCCGGTCGCCCGGGTAGACCACGCGCAAGGAGGGGATACCGCGCAGGGTGGAGCGCTCGACCGTGAGCTGGCTGGCATCGCGGCCGCTGCGGCTCACGGTGACGACGACCTCGCTGCCGGAGCCGCGGTTGACGGTGAGTGTGCCGACGAGGTTGTAGATGGCGACTTCATCACCTGAGAGGGTAAACCGGTCGGCCTGCTGGGCGGCGAGTGGTGCTGCCACGAGCAGTGTGGCGAGACTGAGCTGGCGAATCACGGGGGCTCCCTGGAGGTTTGGACCCTCATGAGACAGGGCCGGCCCGCCGATGGTTGGAGGGCCCCTTGCGGGGGCCGGTACGCCGGCCAACCTTAGATGTTGCTCTTCCCCAACCGGCGATCACCGCAGCCCCATGGCCCGAGACCTCCTCCTGCTGGTACGCCACGCCCTGGAGGGCCGCTACACGGTCGAGCGGGAGATCGGGCGTGGCGGTGCGGCACGGGTCTATCTCGCCACCGATCCCTCCGGTCGCGAGGTGGCCCTCAAAGTCCTGCTGCCGCAACTTGCCGCCACGGTCGCCGCGGACCGGTTCCTCCGGGAGGTCCGGTACATCACCCGGCTGGATCATCCCCACATCGCCAGGCTGGTGGATTCCGGTGAGGATGAGTGGCTGATCTGGTATGTCATGGACCATGTGCCGGGCCCCACGCTGCGGCAGCACCTGACCCGAGTCCGGAAGCTCTCCACCGGAGACACGCTGCGGATCGCGCAGGATATTCTCTCGGCGCTGGCCTGCGCCCATGCCCAGGGAATCGTGCACCGGGATGTGAAGCCGGAGAACATCGTGCTGTCGCCCGGCGGCGCCGTGCTGGTGGATTTCGGGATCGCCAAGGCGGTAGCGGACGCTGGCTCGGACCGGCTGACGCGGTCCGGCTTCGCGGTGGGGACCTCGGCCTATATGAGCCCGGAGCAGGTGGGCGGGATCGACGGGATTGATGCCCGGTCCGACTTCTATTCCCTCGCCTGCGTGCTGTACGAATGCCTCACCGGCCGGCCGCCGTACGACGATCCGTTCGAGGACCTGGTCCTGCGGAAGCATCAAACGGCACCGGTGCCGGATGTCCTCGACACACGCCCCGACACGCCCGCGCCACTGGCGGCCGCAATCACGCGCGCGCTCGCCAAGGATCCCGCCGAACGCTGGCCCACCGCCGCGGCCATGCTCGCGGCGCTCCCCGTACCTACCACGGCCTGAAGCCGGATGGACATCTTTGTCGCACGCCAGCCGATCTTCGATCGGCACCGGCAGGTCGTGGGCTACGAACTCCTGTTCCGCAACTCCCTCACCAACGTCTTCGGGAAGAACGACCCGAACCGCGCCTCCCTCCAGATGATGGACACCACCCTGCTCGGCTTCGGGCTCGACAGCCTGGTAGGCGACAACCTCGCGTTCTTCAACGCCTCGCGCGAGGTGTTCGTCAAGGAGCACTGGGCGGTACTGCCGCCGGCGAAGAGCGTGATCGAGCTGCTCGAGACCGTCGAGCCCGATGCCGAGGTCGTCGCCGCCTGCGCCGCGCTCAAGCGGAGCGGGTACCGACTGGCGCTGGATGACTTCGTCTTCCGTCCCGCCTATGAGCCGCTGCTGCAGTACGCCGACTATGTGAAGATCGATTTCCTCATCACTACCGGTGACGAACGGGGGCAGCTCGCCCGCAGCTTCACGCGCCGGGGCATTCACATGCTCGCCGAAAAGGTCGAGAGTTACGCCGAGTTCCAGCACGGGCTCGAGGCGGGCTACGAATTGTTCCAGGGCTATTTCTTCTGCAAGCCCGAGATGGTCACGGGAAAGGATGTGTCGCCCCTCAAGACCAGTCTGCTCCGGCTGATCCAGGAGGTGAATCGTCCGGAGGTGGATTTCGACCGACTGGAGCAGTTGATCAAGCGGGAGGTGGCGCTCTCGGTCAAACTGCTCCGGTTTCTACACTCGGCGGGCTTTGGCTGGCGACACGACGTCAGCACCATCAGTCAGGCGCTCCGGGTACTGGGCGAGGGCCCGACCCGGAAATGGGCCTCGCTCGTCGCCCTCACCCTGATCGGTGAAGACAAGCCGGTCGAGCTGGTGACGACCAGTCTGGTCCGGGCCCAGTTCTGCGAAGAAATCGGCAAGGCGGGTGCGCTGCCCGACCGGCAGGCGGATTTCTTCCTCGCCGGCCTGCTGTCCACGCTGGACGCCCTGCTCGATCGGCCGCTCGCCGCGATTCTCGAGCAGATGGCGATCTCCCAGGAGATCCACGACGCGTTGGTCCGTGAGGGGTCGGGGCTGGTTGGCGACACCCAGCTCGGGCAGACACTCGCGCTCGCGATCGCCTATGACCGAGCGGACTGGGAACGGGTGGAGCTGCTCGCACGAGCCATGGGAGTTACCGAGTCCCTGCTGCCGGGCGCCTATGCCCGTGCTGTGGCGTGGGTGGAGGGTATTCTCCGCGGCTGATGCCTTGCGGGCTGTGACCGCGCCGTCACATGGGATGGCGCTCCTCGTGACCGAGGCCCCCGAGAATTGGCGCATGTATCGGCGTCCTATCATTCCGCTCCTCTTCCTGGCTGGTCTCCTGCTCAGCGGCCCCGTGGGACTCGCCGCCCAGCAGCCAGGGCGACCGGTCGATTCCCCCCGTCGTACCCATCTCGTCTCCGCGCTCAGACTGCAGGCCATGCTCCAGTCGCCCGGGGCCGCGCGAGCGCTCCCGCCACGGGCGAGCCTCGTCACGCCCGACGCGGTGTCCCACTTCCCCGTGCCTGCCGTTCGATTCACCGGTCGAAGCGTCCGGGTTTCGTTGACCGGACCACTCGATCTGCGGGCCGGCGTGAGCTGGTGGTCGAGTGGGTTACGCACCTCCGCCGGTTTCTGCCTCCGCTTCTAGCAGAGTTACCGGACAGCACCCGATACGTGACGCGAGCGTGACGTCAGACCGTAGCCTTCTGACATGCTCAATTCAGCCCGCTGGCGCATCCGGTCGATCGTCAGCCTGATCCTTGGCCTCGGCGCGTGTGATCCAATTCCGCCGCTGCCGGTCCGCGAAGGGACTGTCACGCTTGCCGGTGGTGACCAGCTTGCGTACCGGGTGGTCGGCGCCGGGGCGGATACCGTTGTCGTGGTGCCGGGTGGTCCCGCGCTGGGAAGCCGCTACCTCGAGTCGGTGCTCGGGAGCCTCGGTCGGACTCACCTCCTGCTCTTCTACGATCCGCGAGGCCGGGGACGTTCCCCCCTCGCCCAGCATCCCGATTCCTTCTCGCTCGCGCAGGACGCCGCTGATCTGGCTGCGCTCCATGACTCATTGCATCTCGGCGCCGTCGCGCTGATCGGGCACCAGTGGGGGGCCGGTGTCGTGCTCCGATTTGCGCTGGAGCACCCGGCGGCGGTTCGCCGTGCCGTCCTGCTCAGTCCGATGGCGCACCGGCAGGACTTCATCTTCGAGCTGTCCATGCTGCCCAACGATTCGGTGGCACTCGCGCGGCATGGAGCCGCACGGCTGGCGAAGGTCGACAGCCTCGACCCGGCCGGGTATTGCCGTGCCTTCTGGGGATTCGCCTTCTCGCCGGTAGAGGAGACCGCGCCGAGGGTGGTAGCGGCCCTGGCCCCCGACATCTGCAGCGACCCGCCGGAACGACTCCGACTCCGCGAAGCGATCCAGCGCCAGTTCTACCTGGCCATGCCCGGATGGAACTGGACTGATTCCATCGGCGGCCTGAAGGCGCCGACGCTGGTGCTCGCTGGCGATGCGGTGCCCGCCCTCATCGCCGGTGGCAGGGCCTGGGCCGGGCGGCTGCCGGAAGGTCGCCTGCTGGTCGTGAAGGGATCGGCGCTCTTCCCGTGGGTGGATGACCGGCAAGCGGTGGTATCGGCGCTGGAGGCGTTTCTGAGCGGTGGCTGGCCCGATGGCGTGGTGGAAGTCCGGACACCGCCAGACACGCTGCTGCATTCGTGACGCATCTGTGACCCAAGCGCGGGCCCAGCATTCACTGTCGCAGCGATACTACCCCGTTCCTCCGGGCCAGGCCGGCTGTCTGACTCCGGCTCGACGCTGGCACACTCGTCCCCAGGGCATTGCCATGTTCATGATTCGACACGCCCTCCCACTCGCCGCCTTGTTGCTGGCGGCGCCGGCGCTGGCGCAGCAGACGCCGGCGCCCGTCTCGCCGGCACCGGTGGCGGCGGTGCCGACCGGGCGGATCACCGGCCGGGTCATCGACCGCGAGAGTGGCCGTCCGCTGCAGGGCGCCCGCATCATGGTCGTCGGCACGGCGGGAGTGGTTGAGACCGACCTCGACGGACGGTACCGTACGCCGCCAATCCCCGCTGGCCTGCACTCGGTGCGCGCCGCGTTCATCGGGTATCAGGCAATGCTGCGGGACAGTATCCGGGTGGTGGCTGGCCAGGCGGTTACCGTCGATTTCGTGATGTCGGTGCAGATTGTCGAACTCGAGGATCTCTCCGTCGAATCCACGGTTCCGGCATCGCCCAAGTCTGATGCGGGCCTTCTGGCCGCCCAGCAGGCCGCGGCGGGGGTGAGTGACGGCATCAGTGCGGAGGCCATCAGCCGGAGCCCCGACTCGGATGGCGGCGACGTCATCCGCCGCGTGACGGGCGTGACGGTGTTCGACAAGAAATTCGTCATCGTGCGCGGCCTCAATGAGCGGTACAGCAACACGACGCTCAACGGCTCTGACCTGCCGAGCCCTGAGCCGCTCAAGAAGGTGGCCCAGCTCGACATCTTTCCCGCCAGCCTGCTCGAGTCGATCGTCACGGCAAAGACCGCGACGCCCGACAAGCCGGGCGACTTCGCCGGCGGCCTGGTCGAAGTGCGCACCAAGGAATTCCCCGAGAATTTTCAGCTCCAGTTCGGCATCAGCCAGGGCTTCAACAGCCAGTCGACCTTTCGGAGCTTCGCCGAGGGGCCGCGGACCGGTTCCGACCTGCTGGGGTTCGGCGACAGCCATCGTCGCCCGTTCAATGGTGTCCGGCCCACGGGCAACTTGAGCGAACGCCAGATGGAGTCCTTCCGGAATGTCTGGACCGGTACCCAGCGGCAGGCCCCGCCGAGCTTCGGGCTGAGCGCCAACATGGGCGGCCAGGTGGGTGAGACGACGCCGTTCGGCTTTGTGGTCGCCGTGACGTACAGCAACAAGCGGAACTTCACGCCGGACCGGTTGCTGGCCTACGTTCAGACCGGCAATGGCGGCACCGGGAAGGTGCTGGACGAGAGCGTGAACGAAGTGGAGTGGGGCGGGATCGCCAATTTCTCCATCAAGCCGAGTGGCGGGAGCAAGATCGGCTGGAAGAATCTCTATACTCACAGCGCCGAAGAGACCATCTCTCGCGGCTCCGGCTACAACACCGAATCCGGCTCCGGCGGCTTCTACAACATCTTCGGCGTGGGCTACATCGAGCGTGAACTGCGGCAGACGCAGCTCTCCGGCGAACATCTCCTCGGTTTTCTCTGGGGATCGCGTTTCGAGTGGAAGGGCACCTTTGCCTGGGCGACGCGCAAGGAGCCGGACCAGCGGCAGGCGCGGTACAACACGGCGGGAGGCGTGGCCATTCCCACCCTGCTCTCCACCACCGGCGGCTCGTTCGCCGCCATCCGCGACCTGCAGGACCGGGTGCGCACGGGGCAGGCGGACCTCTCGATTCCCTGGAGTCTTCGCCGCGATGGCGATGCCACCCTGAAGTTCGGCGGGTTGCTGCGCGACAAGCCACGCAAGTTCACCGCCGACCTCTATGACATTGCCCCGTTCAATACCGGGGGCGCTGGTGGGGTCGGCACCGAGATCACCTCCCTGTCGCCGGAACAGGCCTTCGCCCCCGAGAATATCGGCGGCAGCGGGCTGACGATCGTGAAGGGCGGCGGGAACGACTACGAGTCGGACGACGATCTCACCTCGGCCTATGGCATGGTTGACCTGCCGCTGCTGCCCTCGGTCCGGCTCGTCACCGGGGTGCGGATGGAGCACTGGCGTCTCACGATCTTCAAGGGCGATCGCACGCTCGACTCGCTCCCGGTCTATCGCCGTCCGTACGACTTCCTCTGGTCGGCCAACCTGACCCTGGCCCTGTCGGAGCGGATGAATCTGCGCTTCGCCGGCTTCAGGTCCGTGACCCGGCCGGACCCGCGCGAGCTGGTGCAGGACCGGTACTTCCCGGTGGGCAGCGAGTGCGAACTGACCGGCGATCCGACGCTGCAGGACGCCAAGATTCTCAATGGCGACGCGCGGTGGGAGTACTACCCCCGTTCGGGTGAGATCTTTGCGGTGAGCGGCTTCTACAAGCGCTTCACCCGCCCGCTGGTCGAAACCATCCAGCAGGCCGCAGCGGCCTGCACGGTGGTCACCGCCAACGGTAACTCGGCCCGGGTCTACGGCCTGGAGCTCGAGGCCCGCCGGTCGCTCGATTTCCTCCCCGGCTTCTTCCGGGATGTCTCGATCGGGCTCAACGCCACCATCCTCAATTCCGAAGTCGCACTCGATCCCACCCGGTTCGGGGTCTCCAAGGGGCTCGATCTGCAGGGGCAGTCGCCGCTGCTGCTCAATGCGTCAGTGACCTACACCAACCCCGACTGGGGCACCTCGGTCTCGGCGCTCTACAACTACTTCGACACCCGCATCGCCCGGTACGGCGGCGTGGAACCGTCGGTGCAGACCCGGGTGCCGAATGTGCTCGAGAAGGGGCGCTACAGTCTCGATGCCAAGCTACAGCAGAATGTCGGGCCGGTCCGGATGTCGCTTTCGGTGAACAACATCACCAATCAGCGCACGCTGTGGGTGGTCGAAGGCACCAATGACCGCGGAATCTCCCGGCGTTCCCGGGCGGGAACCTCGGTTTCGCTGGGGATGAACTACGATGTTTTCTAAGCCTGCCGTGCGGGCGATCGCGATCGCCCTGCTCGTATCCGTCGCGGCCCTCGCCTGCCAGGCCGCCGAAGGCATCCTCACCGGTGGGGTGCAACCGCCGGACAGCGTCGCCGCCGCGGCGCTCAATCGCTCGACGGTGCGGATCGACTGGTCGGCCTCCTCCACCGCCACGCGGTACCGTCTCGAACGACGGTCCAACCTCTCCGGGGCCTTTCAGCGGCTCACGGAGGTCGGGGGCACCGTCACGACCTATTTCGACACCGGGCTCGAACCGGAGACCTTCTACGGCTACCGGGTTGTCTCCCTTGATCGGGTGGACGAGGCCTCCCGGCCCTCGGTGGTGGTGGGCGCCCGGACCGCGCCGCTCCCCGGCATCGAACTTCGGACCTCGCTGGGCGGCAGTGCCTCGCTGGCCGATCCCAACGGGTATCGGGTCGTGGTGAATGGCCCGAAGGACACGACCACAGCGCTTGCCGTCGTCGATGACCGGATCATCTCGCCGCTGCCGGCGGGCGTGTACGCCGTCACCCTCCAGGACGTGAGTGCCACCTGTGCGGTACAGCCGGCCGGCGACTCGGTGCGGTCGGTCGTGGTCGCCGATACGGGGCTCACGACTCGAGCGCTGGTCCAGTTCGCCGTCAATTGCATCGACCCGACGCGGGGAACGATCGTCGCCGCGGTGGATGTCCAGGGCGATTCCATCGACACCGACGGCTACCGGCTCAGCTATGCCGGCATCATCCCGGGCGACACGGTGCCGGCTGTCGGAGGGTTCACCTTCAACGGTGCCGGCGCGAGCACGACATTCAGCGGCCTGGCGCCGGGCGACTATCAGCTCACGCTGACCGATGTCGACCTGCCGTGCACCCTGTCCGGCGCTTCCGGGGCAAGCGTTCAGGTTACGGCGCAGGTCACCGACACCGTGCGCTTCCTGGTGGTCTGTCCCACCAAGGGTGGTGGCAATCCCGGTGCGCCGTTTATCCTCCGCAATCTGTGGACACCGCAGGCCGCCACCGCCGGCCAGATGGTGACTCTCGATATCAGCCTCGACCTTTCGGCCCAGCCCAGCCAGACCGTGGGCTCGGTCCAGGCGGAGCTGACGTACAACGCCGCGGTGCTCACCTTCGTGAGCGGCACGTCGCCGGCGCCGGCCCAGATGGGGAATCTGACCACGAATGCCTCGGTGCCCGGCAGACTGGATTGGCTCAACTTCACCACCTCCAGCACGCCACCAACCGGCGTGGTTCCCGTGGCGCGTTTCACATTCCAGGTGACGGGCGCGAACGCATCGACCTCCCGGACCGCCACGCAGATCCTGCTGGTCGGGAATTTCGACGGCTCCCAGACGCTGGAAACCCAGTTCCGCGCCGTGGAAGACACCTTCACGGTGGGGACCGGTGGCGGTGGCGGCAACCAGTCGCCCACCGCGCAGGCGGGTGGCCCGTACTCCGGGTCTGCCGGCATCGCGGTGAGCTTCAGCTCCTCGGGCTCCACCGATCCCGACGGGACGATCGCAAGCTACGCTTGGAGCTTCGGTGACGGCGGGACCAGCACGCTCGCCAATCCGACTCACGCCTACGCCAGTGCCGGGACCTACATCCCCTCACTGACCGTGACCGACAATCAGGGCGCGACCGGGACCGATCAGGCGAGCGTGACGATTTCCGGGGGGGGCGGCGGGAATCTGGCGCCCACCGCACAGGCGGGCGGGCCCTACAGCGGAACCTCGGGAAGCGCGATCAGCTTCAGCTCCGCCGGTTCCACCGATCCGGACGGCACCATCGCCAGCTACCTCTGGGACTTCGGCGACGGCACGACCAGCACGCAGACCAATCCCTCCAAGAGCTACACGGCTGCGGGGAGCTTTACCGCCACACTGACCGTGACCGACAACCTCGGGGCCACGGGAACTGGTCAGGCGAGTGTCACGGTGACCGCTCCGAGCAGTTCAGCGACGTGGACCGGGGCATTCGGGGGACTCGAGGCCGGGTTCAACACCTATCCGCTCACCCTGACGCTGACCTTGCCCCAGGACATCAGCCAGACGGCGGGCAGCCCCGAAGCATTGGGGACGTACGCGGTGGATTCGCTGGTCTGGGATTCCTCGGTGGTCCAGTACCACAGTCTGACGTACCTGAGCAACAGCGGCGGGTCGTTCAACCCGACCGATGCCACGGGCGGCTGCAAGTGCAAGCTGATCTTCAGCGGCGGCGGGCTCACACCCAACACCGGCGTCATCCCGGTCGCCATCGTGCGGTTCCGCGCCGTCGGCACGCCGGGCGCCAGCACCACGGCACGGGTCTACCTCGGTCCGGTGCTGAGCACTCCCGCGCTTGGCTCGTTCAACTATCGCAGCCTGATCACGATCACGAACGGTATCCTCACGCTGCCGTAGGCTGGAGGTGCTCCCGGCGGTGAGGCGCGGATGCGCCATGAACTGTCACGCCTTTGCCGCATCTGTCACAGATCCACATGACGAACGTGCAACTTCTCCACGGGGATTCCTGCCCTCCGTCGTTACCTGCCGCGGCTCAAGTCGATACCAGTCAAAGAAGTCTCAGTCGCATTGTCGGCAGACATTACCTGCGGCTTCAGAGCCCAGTCTGCTCGGCGCGCCGTCCGTGATGACTGCCCTTCCACACCCCTGTTTCAGGAGGCTTCACCATGCAGTTCGTCCGCCGCTTTGGCGGGCAGCGCTCGGTCACTACCGCGCTGCTCACCGTAGCCGCCATTGTCGGGTCGGCCTGTTCCGCGGATCGCGGTCAGGGCCCGATCATCCCCGGCAATCCGGCTCCGAATCCCCAGATCACCCAGGCTGCCTTCTCCGCCGAGGTGGATGTCCGTGGGGGCGTTGTGCAGATCAAGGAGCCCACGCTCAAGGGCACGCAGGGAGGTCTCTCCAGCATCGTTCGCGGTTCCACGTCGCCCGCCAGCTCCTCGGTGGACTTCTCCCTGGTCGGTGGCGACGTCGTCACCCTGACCAGCTCCAACTTCGTCGCGTCGGCGGTTGGTGCGTTCCAGCCCGGCAAGGTTCGCGTCACCTTCGACATCAACATCACCAACAAGCTGACGGGCGTGCAGCTCATCGGCCCAACCGTCTTCCCGGCACCTCCGGCCGGCACCACCGGCCCGCTGCTCTTCCCGTATGACATCGCCGTCGCCGTCACCTCCGGTGGAACCGCCACCGGCGGCCAGGGCAACGACATCATCGTGACCCTGCCGAGCTATGGCCTGGTCGCGCCGAGCACCGACTGGAACGGCGCTCCCCACAACTTCTTCAATGACGTCGGCTGCGCTGCTTCGACCACGAGCGACTGCTTCCGTTATGAGGAGTTCACCGGCCCGATCTTCCCGGGCTCGACCACCACGGCACGTTCGGTCGGCTTTGACCTCGACCCGACCGTCGGCCAGTTCACCGCGCGCCTGATCGTCGCCGCCGACCTCCAGAACAGCGGCCCGGCGCCGACCGGCACGATCGCCGGCACCGTCACCTCGCCCCAGCTGGGCACGCTGAACGGCGTCGTCGTCACGGCGACCTCCGGCATCACCAGCCTGACCGGCACGACCGCCGGCGCGGGCGCGTATTCGATCGCCTCCGTGCCCACCGGCCCGGCCAGCGCGATCATCACCAGCGGCCTGCCCGCTGGCTGCACCAACCCTGGCTCGCAGTCGACCACCGTCAACAACGCCGCCACGTCGACCGTGAACTTCACCGTCACCTGCCCGGTTCCGACCGGCTCCGTGACCGGGACGATCACGTTCACCGGCGCAACGCCTTCTCCGACCGGCATCAGCGTCATCGTGACGCCGACCGGCCTGGGCGCGCTGGCCGCCGTGAACCCGAACGCGGGTGGCGTTTACACCCGGACCGCCGTCCCTGTCGGTGTTGGTTCCGGCTCGGTGGCGCTCTCGACCCTGCCGGCCGGCTGCACCGCGCCCGCCGCAGGCAGCTACTCCGGTCTGGTCAACGGTGGCACGGCCACGGTCAACTTCACCGTCGCCTGCACGCCTCCGCCCGCTGGCTACGCCTACAGCTCGACCTTCACCGGCACCACCGGCACGACCACCCTGCTCATCAGCATCAACATGGGCACGTTCAACGATCCGCTGGTGAACGGCACGGGCGCGGATGACATCTCCGCGATCCAGGGCAGCTTCACCTATAACGCCGCCCGCCTGAGCAACCCGGTCTGCAGCAACGTCGCCGGCTCGCTCCTGACCAACGGCACGTTCGGCGGTTCCGCCGGTACCGTCACGTTCCTGAACTTCAGCACCAACGCGAACCCCATCGCCGCCACCGGCGTCCAGGGCATCGCGTCCTGCACCTTCACCATCATCGGGTCGCCCGTTCCTGGTGCCCAGACCGCGACCACGCTCTCCGTGGTGGCCAGCGGCGCCGGCAACGATCTGCAGCCGAAGGTGCTCATCACCGAAGGCGTCCTGCCGTAAGGCGGGACGGCTGGGGGGGCACCGTCCGGTGCTCCCCCGGTCTTCTTCTTCGCACATGGAGATTCGACACATGAATTCGCAGATGCTCCGGCACCTCCGCCCAGCCATCGGGCTGGTCGCGATGGCGGCCACCTTCTCCGCCTGTTCCGGGGATGAGCAGAATCCCCTGACGGGCAACCCCGCTGGTGCCGACCTCGCGGTCGGTGTGGAGGTCTCCCAGGCCTCCGCCCAGGCGGGTCAGCAGATCGCGGTCGCAGTACGGGCCGAAGGACGTGAGGCGCTGGGCGGCCTGCAGGGCACCCTCCGCTATGACGCCGCCAAGCTGGCGTTCGTGGGTCAGACGCCGGAAGGCGGCAAGGTCACGCTGGTCAACAGCAGCACGGCGGGCGAAATCCGCCTGGTGAGCTATCAGGGCGGCACCGGGATCGGCAACCGTACCGGCACGCTGGTGTTCGCGGTAAAGGCGACGAATTACGCGCCGAGCCTCCGGTTCGCGCTGGACGTGGCGACCGATATCAACGGGGCGAAGGAGATCACGAAGTACAAGGCCGCCGGGACTGCCGAAGCGGCCGACCTGGTAGTGCCGGCCGGCGCCAAGTCGATGGCCATGGCCGACTGGAACGAGGCGCTCTATCCGGCGCTGTGGGCCGCGGAGAACCGTCCGGTCACCAACGCGCCCGGCAGCTACCTGCAGGACCTGCATTACGGCAACGCCAACCTGAGCGCCGAGAACGCCGCCGCCTGCACCTCGGTGAACGTGCTTGACGCCAGCTACGTCGCCAACATCGCCGTCGGCAACAACTCGGTGCAGGGCGTGGACTTCCCCACCCGTGACCCGGTGATCGCGGCGAACGTCTCCCCCGCCTCCAGCCCGATTCCGGGCGTGAGCGGGACTGGGGCACGCAGCATCGACGTGCTGGACGCGCAGGCGATTTCCAATGAAGTGGTCGGTAACCTCCGCCCGGTCGTCTGCGACCTGGTGCCCGGCCGCGAGCCGGCGGCGACCAACATCGTCACCATCAGCGGCAGCATCACCGCCGATCGCACCTTCACCCGCGACACGCTGTACAAGATCAGCGGCGTTGTGAAGGTCAACAGCGGCGCCAAGCTGACTATCCAGCCTGGCACCCGTATCGAGGGCATCTACGCTGGCGCCGCCGCAGCGAACGTCACCGGCCTCATCATCGAGCGCACCGGGCTGATCGATGCCCAGGGCACCCAGCTCCAGCCGATCGTCTTCTCCTGCGATCAGACGCCCAAGTTCAAGGGCTGCTGGGGCGGACTCGTGATCGCCGGCAACGCGATCGTGAACGCCAGCCAGAGCGCCACCGCGACCAGCCCGATCAACGGCACGCGGAGCACGACCTCCGGCTGCAACGAAGTGATCTCAGAAGGCACCCTCGGCACCCCCGCGCAGTACACCTTCGGCGGCTGTAACGATGCCGACAGCAGCGGTGTCGTGCGCTATGCCATCATCGAATACGGTGGCTTCAGCTTTGCAGCCAACCGCGAGCTCAACAACATCACGGCCGCCGGTGTAGGCAGCAAGACCGTGATCGAGTTCATCCAGGTGCACGGCGGCCTCGATGATGGTTATGAGATCTGGGGCGGCACCATCAACACCCGGAACATCCTGATCACCGCCAACTCGGACGATGGCTTCGACTTCGCCAGCGGCTGGCGCGGCAATGCCCAGTTCCTCCTGATCCAGCAGGACTCGCTGGACGGCGACAAGGGTTTCGAGATCGACAACACCGAGAGCGCGGCGACCTATAACGACAACAGCGCCAGCTCCCCCGGAACGACCGGGTCGGTGTACAACACCACCATGATCGGCAAGGCGGATCCGGCCGGCACCGGCGGACCGGTCGCGGCCAACAACGTCGAGGCCGGCATTCACCTTCGTCGTGGCGCGCACCCGCGGATCTTCAACACCGTCATCATGGGCATGCCCTTCGCGGTGCGACTGGACAACGACGCCGCCACCACCGGTGGCACCACGAATTCGACCTGCCCCGCTGTCGGCACGAACATGAACACGGTCGACTCGCTGCGGACCAATCTGGCGCAGAATTTCATCACGCTGGACGATCCGAACATCACCGCGGGTACCTGCACTCCGTATACGACGGCGACCAGCATCGAGGACGACTGGTACCTCGACGCGGCCAACAGCAACGACACCACTGCCCGCGCGACTGCCATCCTCATCGCGCCGTACAACGTCGTGACTCCGGACTTCCGTCCGGTCAGCGGCTCGGCGGTCTTCTCGGGCACCAGCAGCACCCCGCCCACCAACGGCTTCTTCGACGTCACCGCGAACTATCGTGGCGCCGTGGGCCCGCTCTCGTCCGGTGGCATTCCGTGGTACTCCGGCTGGAGCCGTCAATGGACGACGGCCACCACGCCGTAAGCAGGACGTAATGGCTTGATCACACAGGGCGGCCGGTTCCAGGTAACGGGGGCCGGTCGCTCAGGTCAGGAGAAGTGAGACGCATGACGACCAACGCCGCGCCGGAGGGCCGTTGTCCCCCTGCTGCCCCGGAGCATCCCGGTCGCCGACTGGGCCGTTTCGCCGCCAAACTCGTTCCCTGGGTTCTGGTGGCGTCGGTGCTTTTCGGGATCAGCGGTTGCGGGGATGCAACCGGTCCCTCACAGCCGCCGTACATCGCGATCATCAATCAGTTTTCCGCCGCCCCCGGCACCGATATCGGCAGCGTGTACACCTATCGGGTGACCGAAATCTCCGGGCAGCTGCACATCGACAAGACGATCACGGCGGGTCCCTACGACACGATCATCGTGCCGGTGAAGCCGGCGACGTACAAGATCACGCTCTCGGGCGCGCCCAGACAGTGCCGCTACCAGGGAGGGACGGAGTACTACCTGCTGGTGCCGGAGAACAGCAACACCGCCCTGGTGCGGAACCAGATCAGCTGCCAATCGCTCATCACGATGTCGACCGCGACCGACGGCTCGCTACCCGACGCGGCATACGTGTACCACCTGACGGGACCGTCGACCGATCGGTCGGGAATCCTCAGCGCCAACGACACGCTGCGGATTGATGAGATTCCGCCCGGCACGTACACCGTCGACCTGGACCATGTCTCGGCCAACTGCGTGGTGACCAACGACGGTGGGTCACGATTGCAGTTCGCGATCGCTGACAGCGGCGGCACCACGGCAGACTTCCGCATCAGCTGCTCCGATGAGACCGCCCGGCCCCGGGTGCTGTTCTTCCAGAGCAGCTATCACCAGGGCGCCAGCGGCTTCATGCTCAAGGCGACCGACCCCAATCGTGATATCGAGCGGTACTACTGGGACATCACCGACTGCGCCGGCAAGAGCGTCCTGCCGGGCGGTGGCCGGCTGCGGCGGGGCCTGACCCAGGGGCCGACCAGCGGTCTCGATACCGTGACGGTGTTTGGAGCCATCGAGCTGGGTCTGCCCGACGCCAGCCTGCAGGGGAAGTGCACCAGCATCCGGGTGGTGGATGAATACGGCAATACCACACCGGTGATCGAGGAACTGATCGGCAACGAGGCCGCCGGGCCGGTGCCCACCCAGTTCAACGCCCAGTTCATCAACACCGCCCAGCTCGGCACCACGATGCAGGTGACCGACCCGAAGTTCGCCGGTGTCTTCCTCGCGGCGACCCTGCGGGATGGGGTGCTCTTCCCACCCGACGGTCAGCCCGATGTCGGCGTGTATAACGCAGTCGGCTACAGCGACCTCCTGCTGCCCACCGTACCGCTCGGTGGCGGGCGGCCGCCATACTACGACTACTACTCGGTGATCGCCTACGTGTTCGATACCGCGGGTAATTTCACCCGGCTGGAGGACAATGATCTCTTCCATTGAGCGCTCCGCAGGCCGCTGGCTCGCCGCCACCATCCTGCTGGCAACCGGCGTGCTGGCCGGCTGCTCCAGCAACGAGCTCCCCTCCGGCCCCCGGCCGCTGCCCGCGAGCCAGCTCGGCACCGGCATTGCCGCCACTTCGCTCGCGGCCACGCTCGGAGATACACTGAGTCTGCGGGTGATCGCCGAGCCCGCCGAGGGCGAGGTGCTCGCGGGGCTGCAGGGACGGCTGCGCTTCGATCCCCGGCGGTTACGCTATATCGGTCAGCCGCTGGCTGGCGCGGAGCTGGTGCTGGTCAATCCCGACGCGGCGGAGCAGGGTGAGCTGCGGGTCGTGAGTCTTCGGCTCGACGGCCTTCCCCGGGAGACCGCCGACCTGCGGTTCGTGGTGCTCTCCCCCTCATGGGAAGCGGGCCTGCACTACGAGCTGGAGGAAGCGGCCACCCCAGATGTCAGGGCCATCCACACATCGAGAAACCTGCCGCTCACCGAGAGCAGGACTGTCTCGCTGGCTGGCGTGGTCGGGCGTCACTCGCTGCAGGACTGGTGGCGATATTTCGGCTGGCAGGAGCGGGTGCGTCCCAACGTTCCCGGGGCAGGGACCATTTTCGGTGACGTGTCACTCAACGGCCTCATCGACGTGATCGATGCCTCCACCGTCGCCAATCTCGCCGTCGGCAACCGTCAGCTGCTGACCGAAGCGAACAAGGATTACGTCATCGCCGGCGATGTCGCGCCGGCCAACCTCCCCGGTCTGGGCGACGCCGGAGACCTGATCCCTCCCGGGCTCAACCCCGATGGCAGCTACACGATCACCGTCCTCGACGCGGTCGCCATTGCGAATGAGGCCGTCGGCAACGATCAGGCGGTCCCCGGACAACCGGTTCCCGGCCGTCAGCCGCGCCCATTCCGTGTCGTCCTGCCCAGCCTGATCGCGACAAGTCGCACGCTCAGCCGGGACACCGTGTACGAACTCCAGGGCAATGTGCTGGTCGGGCAGGCCGTGACGCTGACCATCCAGGCCGGCACCCAGATCGAGGGGGATCCGGCGACGCGTGGTGCGCTGATCGTCGTCCGGGCCGGCAACATCGACTGGCGCGGGACCAGGATCGAGCCGATCGTCTTCACCTGCGCCTCCGTGGTCAAGGCACCAGGCTGCTGGGGTGGTGTGCTCCTGAACGGCCTGGCGCTGCTCAACAACCGGGACCCCGGCACGACCGGGTTCTGCCCGGAGAAATTCGCTCCCGGCAGCAGCGAGGTGTATGGGGGCTGTCTCGTCGGGGATACGACCGGCGTGATGCAGTATGTGCAGATCGAATATGCCGGCATGCCGGCGGGTGCTGGCGGTCCGGTGGCGGGCCTTTCGCTCCTCGGCGTGGGGTACGGGACACTTGTCGATCAGGTACAGGTGCACGGCTCACTGGGTGACGGAATTCTCATCTCTGGCGGAAATGTGAACCTGCGGCACATCGTGCTCACGGGAAACCTGCAATCCTCCCTTCACTGGAACGATGGCTGGGGCGGCAACGGGCTCGGCGGCAGCCTGCAGTTCCTCCAGATCCAGGTGCCGCTGGGTGGCGGTGACGCGATCCGCGGCTCCAACTTCGGTGCCAGCCCGAATGCCGGTCCCCGGTCGGAGCCGGAGCTGTACCACGTGACCGCGGTCGGCGCCGGGGCCGGTGGCGGAACGGGGCGCGGTCTGGTCCTGGAGAATGGCAGCGCCGGCATCGTCAGCGATGCGATCGTCACCCAGTTCTCCGGGGCGGGATTCGACGTCCAGGGTCCCGATGCCTGTACCCAGCTGAGCGGTGGGCTGACCAGCCTGGATCACAGCATCTTCTTCGGCAGTGCGCCGGACTACAGCAGTGACAATGACTGCGCCGATGAGCCGGGGTACGCCGGCTCGCCCGCCCTGGTCAACCGGATCATCGATCCGGGGCTGATCGCGCCAGGCAACACGCTCACTCCGGATACCCGGCCGACACCGGGCGCCGCCGCGACGACGGGATTCATGATTCCCCCGTCGAATCTGTTCTTCGATCTCACGGCGACGTGGGTCGGTGCTGCACCCCCGGCCAATGTCACCGGATCGAATGTCCCGTGGTATGCCGGCTGGACCCGGGGATGGAGCGGGCCAACGCCCTGACCGATGGGATACTTCATGCACCGGCGCGCACCGGTCGCTTTTCTCCTGGTGCTGGCGCTTCTCGGCTGTGAGGCACAGCTCAGAACCCTCGGACCGGAATTCCCGCCGGTCGATCCGGGTTCACCCGTCGTGGCGGCTTTTCTGACCAGGGTCGACTTGCGACAGGGCAAGGTGACCATCACCGGCCCGAGTGCGACGGCGGTGGCTCGGATGCCCGGCGCCACCGCCGGGGGACCGGCGTTCTCACTGGTTGGTGGTGACGTCGTCATCCTGACCAGCTCCAATTTTTCCGCCTCGCCCGTCGGCGCCTATACGCCGGGTAAGGTGCGGGTCTCCTTCGATATCAGCGTGACCAACCGGCTGAATGCGGTGGATATCGCCGGCCCGACACTCTTTCCGATTCCGCCACCCGGCACGAGCGGGCTGCTGCTCTTTCCCTACGACATTGCGGTCGCCACGACCGCAGGCGGGAGCTCGAGCAGCGGTGGTGACGTGATCGTCGTCCTGCCGAGCTTCGGTCTCGTGGCGCCAAGCCCCGATTGGGACGGCACCCCGTTCAACTTCTTCAACGATTCCGCCTGCGCTGGTGGCAACGACTGCTATCGCTGGGAGGAGTTTCCCGCGCCGCTTGCCGCCGGTACGACGAGTCTGAGCCGCCGAGTCGGATTTGACATTGATCCGACCGTTGGGCAATTCACCGCGCGCCTGCTTGTGGCCGCGGACATCGTGAATCAGTCGGCGCCGCCCGGGTCGATCAGCGGGAGCGTGTTCTCGCCCGTGCTCGGCACTCTGGCCGGCGTCACGATCACCGCCGCGAGCGGATCGGCCACGACCTCCGACGCGCTGGGCGCCTTCACCCTGCCCGGCCTTGCCGCCGGGACCGACACGCTGCGGCTGACCGGTCTGCCCGGCATTTGCACCACGCCGGCGCCTCAGCCGGTCATCGTGATCTCCGGTGCCGTGACGTCGGTGACATTGAACGTGGCCTGTACCCCACCGATCCTGGTGGGCACGATCCAGGGCACGGTGACCGCCTCCACCGGCGCCAGTACCGCCGGCATCTCCGTGACGGTCACCCCGACCGGGGTCACCGCGGCCCCGCCGGTAACCACCGGAACCGGCGGCGGGTACAGTGTGGCGAACGTGAATGTGAGCGATGGGACCGGCGTGATCGCACTGGCCGGCCTTCCCATCGGATGTGCCGATCCCGGTCCCCTCGCCTACAGCGGGTTGACCAGCGGCGGGAGCGTGACGGTGAACGTCGCGCTGACGTGCAGCGCGGCGGGCTCAAGCTACGGGTACCTCAGCACCTTCGTGGACCTGGGGAGCACCGTGACCTTGACGGCCACGCTCGACATGGCTGCCTTCAACGACCCGCTGGTCAACGGGACCAGCCCCGATGACATCCAGAGCATCCAGGGGAGTGTTTCCTACGATCCGCTCCGGCTGCAGTTCGTGGGCTGCGCTGCCGTGGCGGGTTCGGGGCTGACCAACGGGACGTTCAACGGGTCGGTGCCGGGGCAGGTACAGTATCTCAACTTCAGTACCAGTGCTGCGCCCCAGCTGGGCCAGCAGGGGATCTACAGCTGCAGCTTCAACGACCTCGGTGGCGGGGCGGTCACGACGTCGACGGTCCTCTCGGTGGCGGCGAGCCTCAATGGCGATGACCTCCTTCCCAACATCAGCGTAACGGAGGCGACCCTCCCGTAGACGACTCCCGCAGAGCGGCGAGCCCTCCACCCTCGGCGTCCTGCCGCCAGCTGGCGAGCGCCGAATCAGGCCGCACCGGAACGAACGTCCGTCGCGTTGCTCCCCCGGCGTCCCGTGTCAGGCGCATCTGGTAGACCCGCCGCCCTGGAAAAGTCCGGAGCAGCAGGGTGTTGCGCTCCTGCAGGTCCCGGGCGAACTGGTTGCCCCCGGCTCCGCTCAGCAGGAACGGGGCGAAGGGCTGGGTGCCCATCCGGTCCTCCCGCAGCCGGCGGCGACAGATGCCGGGTTGCCCCAGTCCGGGCCGCATGCGAAGCGTGCTGTCCGCCGCCCCCGCCATCGTGGCAACTGCCGCCGAATCTCGGCGGAGGGGCCGCAGCTCGGCGACGGCGGCGGTGCCCGTGACCTCGGAGCGTTCGAGATCCTGGATTGTGAGGTAGAGGAGGCAGGTATCGACCTGCTGGTACAGCTGCTGCGCCTCGCTGTGCGGTACGCCCCGGCCCCAGAGCCGGGCGATCACCTGTGCTCCCCACGGCTCCCGGATCAGGATCAGCGCATCGGTGAGCCCCGCCGCCGCCGCGGTGCTGTCTCCGTCCCACCGGCGGGCCGGCGCATAGTCGTGATAGGCCCGCCAGCGGGGTGGCCAGCCGAACAACAGCCCCGAGCCTACCGCCAGGACCACGCTCCAGCGGGCAATCGCGGTCACGGCGGGCCGATGCCATCGGGCCGCGACGAGCGTGGGCAGCCGCACCGTCCACAACATGGCTAGTGGCGCGAGGGCAAAGAGGAAGCGCGGACCGAGGAAATCGCCCCGATGCCAATAGGCGACGTACACGGTGAGGAGCAGGACGGCTCCCGCGATCAGCCACCGGTCGGGTGTCCCGATGCGTCGAACGAGCGCCAGCGCGACCAGGCAGAACAGCAGGCCGGGCATGGCGCTCGCCAGAAGTTCGCCCTGCATGTCGAGCAGATAGCCGTTCACATTGGCGAGACCGCGGACCAGCGTGTGAGCGGTGCCCCAGGGGTCGGTGTGAAATCCCAGTCGATGCGCCGGTCCCCAGAGCGCTTCATAGCCGAGTTGCAGGGCATGACCCGTCGTCTGCCCATTGTACCAGAGGAGTGCCAGGAGTGGCGGAAGCAATCCGCCACCGAGTCCGACAAGGGGTGCCAGCCGCCGTGCCTGCCACCCGGACCACCCGACCCAGCAGAGGGCGGGCACGAGGAAGACGATCGCATCGATTGGCCGAATCGTCAGACTGATCCCGAGCGCAAGTCCTGCCGCGACCGACAGGCGGACCTCGTGTGCCAAGCGCCGCCGTGCATGCACCAGCGCGGCCGCGCCGGCCAGCAGGAAGGCGAGGGCGGGCAGGTGATTCATCCACGAGGCGCTGGTGACGAGGACCCATGGGGCACAGCCGAAGGCCGCCGCCGCGGCCAGCGCCTGCCCGGGCGACAACTCGAGGCCGCGCGCCAGCGCGTACAGCGACAGCACCGCTGCTCCGACGAGCAGCGGTCCAACCAGCCAGGCTACACCGAGCTGTACCCCCAGTGCGAGGAGCGCTGGCCAGCCGGGCGGAAACTGGGAGAAGCTCCGGCCACCGATATCTGCAATGAGGAATGAGCTGGAGAATTCGAGGTGCTCGGGGGTGGGAACCGAGAGGCGCCCCGACGCGAATACCGTCGCCTGATACGCCTGTGTGATCGCATCCACGTGCAGTGGCCGGCCGCTGAACACACTGTGCGCCACGATCGTGCTCATGCCGCAGGCGAGCGCAGCCATGAGGTACGGCGCGGCGGAATGCGCAGCTATCCGCCGCAGATGCGCCATCAGTGTGTCCACACGAGTGCCCGCGCCCCGCTCCAGCGCCGTGGCCAGCCCGGCGAGGAGCAGGACCACCGCCGTCCCGCTGAGCCAGCGGAGCAGCAGGGCAGAGTAGCCCGGCGCAGTGCCGCCGCCGGGGAGCCAGCTAGCGACCGGCAGGAAGGCGAGGCACCCGAACAGACCCAGGAGGGCATGCCGGAGGAGCGGTTTCGGGCTGCTCACGGAGGTGGAGGCGTCTGTCACGGGAGCAGAAGTATCGCCCTGTCCGGTCACGGAGCGGTCACCGACACGTCGCGTGGCCGTCATCAAGGATCGGCCCCGGCGGCCGATACTGAGGAGACGCACCCATTCACCGTGCTGCCCGATCGCCGAGCCCTGATGAGCACCGAGATCTACGTCGCCCGCCAGCCGATCCTCGACCGCCGCCAGGAGGTCTACGGCTACGAGCTGCTCTTCCGCTCCGGGACCGAAGCCGCCTGTGATCCCGAGAATCTCGATCAGGCCTCCTTCCAGATGCTCCACACCAGCCTGCTCGGATTCGGGCTGGATGTGCTGCTGGGCGACCGGCTCGGCTTCATCAACGCGTCACGCGACGTCCTGCTGCAGGAGTTCTATCATGTCCTCCCGCGGGACCGCACCATCATCGAGCTGATCGAGACCGTCGAGCCGATCCCGGAGGTCATCGCCGCCTGCCAGGATCTCAAGCGCGCCGGCTATCGGCTGGCGCTGGACGATTTCGTCCGCCGGCCGGAGATGGCGCCGCTCGCCGACCTGGCCGACACCATCAAGGTGGACTTTCAGGCGACCAGCGAGTCGGAGCGCCGGGCGATCGTGCGCGAGTTCGCCCCGCGGAAGGTGCAGCTGGTCGCTGAGGGAATCGGGACGCGGGATCAGTTCGCCGCAGCGACCGCGGAGGGGTTTACCCATTTCCAAGGCTACTTCTTCTGCGAGCCCGAACTGCTCACGGCCAGTGATGTCCCGGCGTTCAAGCGGAACTGCGTGCGCTTCATGGCCGAGCTGCATCGTCCGGAGCTCAACTTCGAGGCTCTGGAGGGCGTGATCAAGCTGGAGGTCGCCCTCGCGGTCAAGCTGCTGCGCTACCTGAACTCCGCCGGGTTTGGCTGGCGCCACGAGATCCGTTCCATCAGTCATGCCCTTCGGGTGCTCGGCGAGCGGGCCACCCGCAAGTGGTGCTCGCTCATGGCCCTCACCGTCCTCGGCGAGGACAAGCCGGCCGAGCTCGTGGTCACTTCACTGGTCCGGGCCCAGTTCGCCGAGCAGGTCGGACTGGAGGCGCGCATGGGAGCGCGGGGGGCGGACCTCTTCCTGGTCGGCATGCTCTCCACCCTCGACACCCTGCTCGGTCAGCCGATGGACGTGGCGCTCGACCGGATGCCGCTTCCGCAGGAGGTGCGGGACACCCTGCTCGGCCGGACCACCAGCATGTCGCCCGTCTGGCAGCTGGTGCTGGCCTACGAGCGGGCACAGTGGGATCGGCTGAGGGAACTTGGAGTGGCTGCGGATGTGTCGGTGGGGCGACTGCCGGGGTTGTACCGGAACGCGGTCCAGTGGGTGGACCGCATTCATCGGATGTAGCGGCGGCCTACCTGAGGCGGCGTCCCGCGAGGCGGCCTTCCGGATGCCGCGCCGTGGTGAGTGCGAGAGCGAGGTCAATTGTGCCGCCCCCCTCTCCGGTCAGGCCGGCGACGTCGGCGGGCAGCAATGTCGGTGGCTGATGCAGGGCAAAGGAGAGCCCACGTCGCAGGCTCGATGGTCGGTCGGCCAGCTCGATCCAGCGCGGCAGTCCCGCCGGATGGCGGGCGACGACCAGCGGGACGACACCAGCTCCCTCCAGCAGTTCCGCGGCGACCGGCACCGCGAGTCGCCGGGCCAGATCGTACCACCCTTCCCAGCCATCCAGCGCGACCAGCACGGAGAAGCGCCAGCCGGCCTCCTCCGCGAGCGAAGCAAAGGCGGCGCAGAGCTCCGCATCGGTTGGGGTGGCTCCGCTGCCGCTCGTCAGCGGCACGCCACCGGTATCGGCAAACCAGCGTCGCGCGGCGTCGAGTGCTTCCGGTTTGGTCCCCTGAAACAGGGCATAGCGACGGGTGATGCTGATCTCGGCGCGGGCCGCATCGCGTTGCGCCGGGAACTCCGCAGCTTCGGCCGCGCCCTCGAACGCCACCTCCGCTGCCATGTAGCGCCCCGCCTGTCGCAGCACCTGTGCCCTCAGGTGCAGCGTGCCGCCATGAGGTTCCAGTGCAAAGGCGCGGTCGAGCGCCATCAGCGCCCGGGACAACTCGCCCACCCGGAATGCCGCATAGCCCGCCTCATGCCAGACGATTCCGAGGTTCGGGTCGCGCTGCGCCGCATCGTCGAGCGCCGCCAGGCCTTCGCGGTACCGCCCCAGCTCCACCAGTGCGGCCCCGCGCAATACCGCCGGCAGCGCCTCGGCACCGAACTGGGCATCGGCCAGTTCCGCCAGCGCGAGCGCTTCGGCATAGCGACCGCCGGTACGCAGCAGTCCGAACGTCTCGATCCATGCCTGTCGCAGTTCGGGCTGTGTGGCCAGCACCGCGCGATACACCGCCTCCGCCTCCGTCACCCGCCCGTCCTGCACCAGCCGCCGGGGCCGCGACAGCGCCTTCTCTGACGGCAGAGTGGCGAAGACGCGGAACTGGTCGGTGAAGTGCATGGGCGCGAATGTACCGGGGGGCCGGGATCGCGCTAGGGCAGGCAGGCCACCAGCGCACGCTCCCGCTCCTTCCTGCGTCCTTCATACTCCCGGCAGGACCTCCCCTTCCGCCATCCCCCTTCCGCGAGCTACCTTCTCCCCCATGGACCCCAATTTCGTGTCGCGGGAACAGCCCCGCCTGCTGCGAGAACTCCGCGAGTTCCTCGCGATCCCCAGTATCAGCGCCCTGCCGGCCCATGCCGCGGATTGCCGCCGTGCCGCCGAATGGCTCGTCACCGACCTGCGCCGGCTCGGTTGTCCGGTCGTGAAGGTTATCGAGGGCAGCGGTCACCCCGTGGTCTGGGCTGAAGGGCCCAAGATTCCCGACGCGCCGACACTGCTCATCTACGGGCACTACGACGTGCAGCCGGTCGACCCGCTGGAGGAATGGAAATCTCCCCCGTTCGACGCGACGGTGCGCGACGGGAAGCTGTACGCCCGTGGAACAGCCGACGACAAGGGCCAGGTCTTCTGCCTTCTGCGCGCCTACGAAGCGGTGCGTGACGCCGCCGGCAAGCCGCCGCTCAACGTGCACTTCCTCTTCGAGGGGGAGGAGGAGTGCGGCGGGCATGTGCTGGACGATCTGCTGTCGCGCGAGCCGGAGCGCACCAAGGCGGATGCCGCGCTGATCTGCGACATGTCGTATTACGCACCCGGGATTCCGGGCGTATACACCGCGCTCCGGGGGATGTGCTACGCCGAGCTCACGGTCCGGACGCTGCAGCGGGATCTGCACTCCGGCAGCTACGGCGGGGTGGCGCCGAACGCCATCGAGACGTTGTGCCGCCTGCTCTGCGACCTCAAGGACGACGAGGGACGGATCCATATTCCCAAGCTCTACAAGTCCGTCGTCCCGCCGACGCGCGCCGAGTTGCGCGCCTGGGACCGTCTGCCCTTCAGCAAGCGGGATTTCCTGCGCGACGAGGTCACCGGCAAGGCGCTGACCGGCCTGAAGAAGTACTCGGTGTTTGAGCGCATCTGGGCGCTCCCGACCTTTGAAATCCACGGGATCCGGGGCGGCTTCGTCGGCGACGGCGCCAAGACGGTCATCCCCGCGACCGCGACGGCCAAGGTGAGCCTTCGCCTGGTGCCGGGGCTGCCGTTCGTTCAGGTGGCGAAATGGCTCGAGAAGGCCGCCAGGGCCGCGGCGCCGAAGTGGGCGGAAGTCGACCTCAAGATCCTGCACGGCGGTGATGCCGTGGAGGTCGATACCTCGCATCCCGCCTTTGCCGTGCTCGATGAAGCGTTCAAGGAGGTCGTGGGGAAGCCGACGGTCCGGGTCCGCGCCGGCGGCTCGATCCCGATCGTCCCCCGGATCGGTTCAGGTGGGGCTCCAGTGCTGCTCACCGGCATCGGTCTGCCGGACGACGGGCTGCACTCCCCCAATGAAAAGCTGGACCTGCAGCAGCTGTGGGATGGGATCGCCGTCTTCGGCCGCTTCATGGAACGGCTGGCCGCCGTGCCCCTCGCCCCGGTGCCCTGACGGCTCAGGCCCAGGCCGACAGCGCCGGAACGACAGCGGCCCCGTGGAGGATCCACGGGGCCGTTTCGTTGTTCAGGACGATGGGCTGGCGACGGCCGGCTACTCCTCCGGTTCCTCCTGGAACTCACCACTCGCCCGGCGCCCGCCGGGATACTGCGACTCGGTCCGCGCATGCAGGTCGTCGACCCCGAGCACGGCGCGCACCGAAGCGGTGACGCCGGCGACCACATCCTCGGACCAGTAGGGATCAGGCTGCTCGCTGGCCGGGACCGACTGACTGCAACTCTCCAGGTACTGCACGGCGGTACTGGTCCACTCCGCCTGCGCGCCCGGCACCAGCGCCCACGAAGAGGTGGACTTGAGCTCCAGTTCATTCAGCGCGGCAAGCTGCGGTTCGAGGCCTTCGTCAATTGCCGCCGATGCCAGCTGCTGCGCCACGATCGTCATGACCTGCCCCCGCTCCGCCTCCTGTGGGCCGGGCAGCGGCGCAAAGAAATTCCGCTGGTCGGCCACCATTTCGCCCAGCCGGATGCAGACCGCGCGGACCGCCGGCTGCAGCGCCGGTGGCGCCTCCCGGGACCAGCCACGGGCGGCCTTCAGGATATCCTGAACGATCTTGTCGGCCTGCGCCTCGGGGGAGGGGCGGTCTGTCGGAGAAGTCATAGGACTGTCACAATGCTCCGCCCGCTGCGGAAACGCAATGGTGGCAGTCCGGCAGGGGAATGGGCCCGACGACCCGTTGACAAGGGGTATCCGGGCTCGTATGTCGGCAGTCCCCCTTGCGAGCCCTATCTCCTTGGGCCCCGCCGCATCCGCGCCGGGTCGGGGCGACCGTAGCGCTCCTCCGCCCACGGCTCGCCCCGCATGTGGTAGCCGTTCTGCTCCCAGAATCCGGGGTAGTCGTCTTCTAGGAAGTCGAACCCCCGGATCCACTTGGCGCTCTTCCAGAAATAGAGATGGGGGATCACCAGCCGGATCGGTCCGCCATGTTCGGCGTCGAGCGGCTGGCCGTTGTGCGTCAGCGCCAGCAGGTTGGCCGGGCGCATCAGGTCATCCAGCGACACGTTGGTGGTGAAGCCATGCTCCGCATGCACCAGGACATACTTCGCCGACGCTGAGGGCCGCGCGTCGGCCAGCAGCGGGGCCAGCGGGATCCCCTCGAAGACGTTGTCATAGCGGCTCCACCGCGTCACGCAGTGGATGTCGCACAGCGTCTCCTGCCGTGGATACAGGAGGATCTGGTCCCAAGTCAGCGTGAACGGGGCTTCGACGGCGCCGGAGACCTCGAAGCGCCAGGTGCGGACGTCCACCTGCGGGACGGTGCCGTAATGCAGCACCGGCCACTTCTTCGTCACGATCTGTCCCGGAGGGAGCCGCCGCTGCTCCTCCGTGCGTACATCAATGCGTTCGGTCATGAGGCTGGGTTCTGGTCTGGTGGGGAAGCCGCAGACTGCGTCCGTGGCCTATAACGCGCCGGGGCCCGGCCCGGTTCCCATGGGCAGCAGCTCCGCCAGCGTCGCCGGCTCGGGCGCGAGCGAGAATGCGTGGGCCAGGCCAGCCACGACGGCATCGAGCGTCGTGGCCCAGAGGTCGGCCGAGCCACCGACTCCGAGCTCCCGCTCGACCGTGGTCATCATCACGCCATCAATGCCGCAGGGCACAATAAGCCCGAAGTCGTCCAGCGCGTTGTTCACATTGAGCGCAAAGCCATGCGTCGTCACCCACTGGCGCACATGAATGCCGATACTGGCAATCTTCCGGCCTCTAGTCCACACCCCCGTGTATCCCGGATTCCGATCGGCCGGCAGCTGCAGGCGGTCGAGGGCGTCGATGAGCGACCCCTCGACCTGGCGCAGATACCAGTGCAGGTCCTGCCGGTGGCGCCTGAGGTCCAGGATGGGATAGCCCACCAGCTGCCCAGGTCCATGCCAGGTGACGTCGCCGCCCCGGTCTACCTCGGCGACGGTCAGTCCGCGACGCTGCAACTCCTCGACGGCGAGCGGCAGGCTCTCCGGTCGTGTCCCCCGACCGAGCGTGATTGTCGGCTCATGCTCCAGCAGGAGCAGCAGATCCCGGTCGATATCGCCCTGCTGGCGCCGGTCCGCGAGCCGCCGCTGCAGGTCGAGCGCCTCGAGGTAGGGGACGCGGCCCAGCCGCAGGACCGCCAGTGGGGCGGTCACCCGGTGCTGCTCGGAACCGACCGCCCCCGCACCAGCAGAAATGCGATCAGCAGCGCACTCAGCGCGTAACCCAGCAACCCGAGGCGGCCGGCCAGCTGTTCGGCGAACACCGCCGGCAGCATGGCGAGGGCGGTAGCGAATCCGGCGACCATCGCGAGGCCGCCGCGCCGATAGGTCGAGACCAGCGGCGCGAGCAGCGTCCAGGCCACGCCGGTTGCCGCCGCAAACCCGGCAAGCGTTCCACCGACGACGGTGATGAAGACGGAGGTGGGGGGCGGCGTGCCGGCGGCGGGCGGAACGCCGAGTTGCAGGGTGCGCGCGGCCCAGAGCGCGACCGCGATGATCCCCGCGCCGAGCAGGGTTGCCGCGACGACGGCGCGGAGCGCGGGTCCCACCTGCTGGGGCGCCGCGGGCTCTCCCGTCGGGCCGGTCATGATCGGTTCGGTCATGCGTCGCTGAGGCTCGGGTAGGGGCGGAGCTATGCTCCGGCCCGCTGAGAATATCCTCTATCCGAGAAAAGATCGTGCATCGCGCCCGGCCTCAGATGTGAATCGCCCGGCCCATCGAGTCCAGCGCCGCTTCGGCGATCGCCTCGGAGAGGGTGGGGTGGGCGTGGACGGTGAGGTCGATCTCCTCCACCGTGTACTCGTTCTCCCGCGCGACAGCCAGCTCGTGGATCATCTCGGAGGCGTGGCCGCCGACGATATGCGCTCCGAGGATCTCGCTGTACTTCTTGTCCCGGATGATCTTGACGAAGCCGTCGGTCTCGTTGGAGGCGCGCGCCCGGCCGTTGGCGCTGAAAGGGAAGCGACCGACCTGGAAGTCCAGCTGCTTCTCCTTGCACTGCTCCTCCGTCAGCCCGATGCTGGCAACCTCCGGATGGCAGTAGGTGACGCTCGGGATGTTGTCGTACCGGATCGGATGCGGCGTGTGTCCGGCGATCAGCTCCGCGACGAACATCCCCTCGCGGCTTCCCTTGTGCGCCAGCATTGGCGGGCCGGCCACATCACCGATGCAATAGATGCCCGGCGCCGTGGTCTCCAGCGTCGCGAGGTTCACCTTGACCCAGCCGCGGTCCGTCAGCTGCACGCCCGCTTCCTTGAAGCCCATCTCTTCGGTATTCACCGCCCGGCCCGCCGCCATCAGCACTTTTTCCGCAACGACTGTCTGGGGCTTGCCGCCGACCTCGAGCGTCAGCGTGACACTGTTCTGCCCGACCTCCGCCTTGGTGACCTTGGCCCCGGCGAAGATGTCGATGCCTCGCTTCTTGTAGGTCTTGGCCACCGCGTCGGAGCACTCCGCATCCTCGATCGGCAGGATACGCGGCAGCGCCTCGATCAGCGTCACCTTGCTGCCGAACGCGGCGAAGATGTCGGCGAATTCGCAGCCGACCGCACCGGCCCCGATGACCGCCAGCGTCGCCGGCGCCTGCTCCAGGAAGAGCGCTTCGTCGGAGCTGATGACCGTCGTCTTGTTGATGCCCAGCCCGATCTGCGGAATCCCCTTCACTCTGGAGCCGGTGGCGATGACGATCGCCTTCTTCGCCTCGTGCGTGTCGGCCCCGACCTTCACCTTCTTGCCGGGCAGGAGGCTGCCGGTGCCCTTGATGACGGTGACCTTGTGCTTCTTCATCAGGAACTCGACGCCTCGCGAGTTCTGCTCCGACACCTTGCGGGAGCGCTTCATCGCGACGCCGTAGTGGGTCGTCACGCTGCCGACCTCGATGCCGAGGTCCTTGGCCTCGTGAGCAATGACGCCGGCCATGCGGGCGCTGTGCAGCAGCGCCTTGGTCGGGATGCAGCCGATATTGACGCACACACCGCCCAGCTTGTCCTTCTCGATGACGGCGGTGGAGAGCCCGAGCTGGGCGGCACGGATGGCACAGACATAGCCGGCGGGACCGCCGCCCAGAACAATCACGTCAAAGGTTGCCACAGGAGCCTCGACTATGGGAAATCAGATAGTGGAATTCGGGTTGCGTTGCCAGCCACCTGCTCGACATCGTGAGACGGTCCGCCCGTCCGCCCGTCCGCCCGTCCGCCCGTCCGCCCGTCCGCCCGCCCAACCGCCGTCACCACACCAGCGCGAGCGGATTCTCCAGCATCAGCTTGAGCGTCTTGAGGAATGCTGCGCCGGTCGCCCCATCGATGACGCGATGATCGCAGGAGAGCGTGACCCGCATCCGCCGCCGCACAACCACCTGGCCATCCTGCACCACCGGCTTCTGCACCGTGCCGCCGACCGCCAGAATGCCCGCCTCCGGCGGATTGATCACCGCCGTGAACTGGTCGATCTCGAACATGCCCAGGTTGGAGACGGAGAAGGTTCCGCCGGTGTATTCCTCCGGGGCCAGCCGGCGCTCTCGCGCCCGGCCGGCGAGCTCGCGCGATTCGGCGCTGATCTGCCGCAGCGATTTCTGGTCGGCGTGGCGGATGACCGGCGTGATCAGGCCGTCCTCGATGGCGACCGCCATGCTCACGTGCACGTCGTTCCAGTACCGGATCCGGTCGTCCTGCCACCAGGCGTTGCAGGCGGGATGCTGCCGGAGCGCGGCGGCGACAGCTTTGATGATGATGTCGTTGATGGAAATCTTGCTCGCCTTGCCCGCCTCGCTGCGGTCGGCCGCGCTGCCGGCGTTGAGCGCCTCCCGCGCCTCCCACACCCGCTCCATGTCGATTTCGCTGGTGAGATAGAACGTCGGTACCGGGCCGATCGACTGGGCCAGCCGCTTGGCGATCGTCTTGCGCAGCTGGCTGAGCGGGACATCCGTGAAGCTGGCAGCCTCGCCGGCGACCGGCCGGGAGGCAGTCGCCAGGGCGGGTGCGGCCGCCACCTGCTCGAGATCGCGCGCAACCACCCGTCCCTCCGGACCGCTGCCCTGGACCCGGGCCAGATCGACGCCGCGGTCAGCCGCGATTTTCTTGGCGAGTGGGGAGGCCTTGACCCGCCCGGTCGTCACGGCCGCGGCCGGTGCAGGCACTGCTGCGGCTGGCTGGGCGACAGCGACGGGAGTGACTGGAGCAGCCTTCGGTGCAGCAGCGCCCGCAGCGGCGGGAGTGCTGGCCGGGGCGGGTACCGCGGCAGCGCTGATCTCCTCCCCCGCCTTTCCAATCACACCGACGACCTTGCCCACGGCCAGCGTCGTGCCCGCCGGCACCAGGTGCTTCAGCATCACCCCCGGCGCGCGGGCCACGAGATCCATGACCGCCTTGTCGGTCTCGACCTCGGCCAGGACATCTCCGGTGGCGACCGTATCGCCCTCCCGCTTCTTCCATTCGACGAGGCGACCTTCTTCCATCGTCGGAGAGAGTGCTTCCATCAGGACGTTTGTCGCCATGTGCCTCACCTAGAAGAGCCTTAAGCCGTCAGCCGTCAGCCATCAGCCGTCAGCAAGAGCTTCGTTTGCTACGCCCCACTCGCCATCGCCCCATCGCCCAATCGCCCAATCGCCTAATCGCCCAATCGCCCAATCGCCTAATCGCCCAATCGCCCAATCGCCCAATCGCCTAATCGCCCAATCGCCTAATCGCCCAATCGCCTAATCGCCCAATCGCCTACTCCCTGTACATCACCCGCTTCACCGCGGCGACTACCTTTTCCGGGCTGACCTTTGCGGCCTTCTCCAGATGCTTGTTATAGGGCATCGGGACATCCGCCCCGGTCACGCGCAGGACCGGTGCGTCGAGTTCGTCGAAGATGCCCTTCTGGATTTCGTCGACGACCTGCGCCCCGGCGCCACAGAAGTACCAGCCCTCCTCGACCATCACCGCGCGGTGTGTCCGACTCACGGAGGTGAAGATCGCCTCCAGGTCGAGCGGCCGGATGGTGCGGAGGTCCAGCACCTCGGCGCTGATCCCCTCGGATTCCAGCAGGTCGGCCGCCTTGAGGCAGATGCCGACGGTCTTGGAGTAGCACAGCAACGTGACATCGGTGCCGGCGCGCTTGATGTCCGCCAGGCCGATCGGCACGACGAGGTCGCCGTCCGGCACCTCACCCTTGGTGTTATAGAGCATCTCCCCTTCCATGAACACGACCGGGTCGGGATCACGGATGGCGGCCTTGAGCAGCCCCTTCGCGTCGGCCGGCGTCGCGGGCATGAGGACCTTGAGCCCGGGGATGTGGGCATACATCGCCTCAAAGCACTGCGAGTGCTGCGCGCCCAGCTGGAGCGCGGCGCCCGCCGGGCCGCGGAAGACGATCGGCATGCCCACCTGGCCGCCTGACATATACCGCATCTTCGCGGCGGCGTTCACGATCTGGTCGATCGCCAGCAGCGCGAAGTTCCAGGTCATGAACTCGATGACGGGCCGCAGCCCGACCATCGCCGCGCCCACGCCGACGCCGGCGAAGCCGAGCTCGGTGATTGGCGTATCCACCACCCGATTGGGACCGAACTCCTCCAGCAGCCCGCGGCTGACCTTGTACGCGCCCTGGTAGACGCCGACCTCCTCACCCATGAGGAAGACGTCAGGGTCGCGGGCCATCTCCTCGCGGAGCGCCTGATTCAGTGCATCGCGGTACGTCAGGATCGGCATCAGCTCTACCGGTTGGATCGATCAGTGTTCAGCCGTTAGCCATTGGCCATTCGCCGTTAGCAACAACTAAGAAAGTCATTCCCCGCCACCTGCCACCTGCTCCCTACTCCCCCACCGGCGCATACACATCGGTATACAACTCGTCGGGCTCGGGGTCCGCACTCTGGTCCGCGAATTCGTAGGCATCCAGGACTTCGGCCAGGACATCCGCGTTCATCTTCTCGATGCCCACCTCGTCGATGATGCCCTCCGCCTTGAGCCGTTCGCTCCACAGCAGGATCGGGTCGCGCAGCCGGTGGGCTTCGACCTCTTCCTTGGTGCGATAATGCCCATGAATCGGGTCGGACATCGAGTGGCCGACGAAGCGATAGGTCCGGATCTCGAGCAGCGTGGGCTGCGACGGCCGCCGGGCACGGACCACCGCCCGCTCCATGGCGGCGATGACCTCCCCGAGGTCCTGCCCGTCCACCACCTCGCGCGTCATGTCATATGAAGCGCCACGCTCGGCGATGTTCCATGTCGCGGTGGCCCGATCCAGTGCCGTACCCATGCCGTAGCGATTGTTCTCGCAGATGAAGATGCAGGGCAGCTTCCAGATCCCGGCCATGTTGAGGGCTTCGTGGAACGCGCCGTTGTTCACCGCCGCTTCCCCGAAGAAGCAGATGGCGACCTGGCTGGTCTGGCGGTACTTGATCGCGAAGCCGAGCCCTGCCGTCAGGGGAATGTGGCCCCCGACGATGCCGTGGCCGCCGAGGAATCCGCGCGACGCATCGAACAGGTGCATCGAGCCGCCCTTGCCATGGGAGGATCCCGTCGCCTTGCCGAACAGCTCGGCCATCACCGTCCGGGCCGACATCCCCCGCGCCAGGGCCTGGCCATGATCGCGGTAGGTGGTGGTGATGTAGTCGTCCGCTCCGAGCTGCGAGATGCAGCCGACGCCCACTGCCTCCTGCCCGATGTAGAGGTGGCAGAAGCCGCCGATCTTGCCCAGGCTGTACGCCTCCCCGGCTTTTTCCTCGAAGCGCCGGATCAGCAGCATCTGCCGCAGGTAGCCGCGGTACTTCTCCGCCAGCTTGGTATCGGTGCGTTTTGCCGTCTTGGTCGTGGCCATGGCGTTCCTCGAAAGTGGCCGTTGGTCGATTGCCATTGTGCGAACCGCCGGGTATCGCTGACGGCTGACGGCTGACGGCTGACGGCTGACGGCTAACGGCTAACCGCCAACGGCCGCCGTCGCTTGTTCCCATGCATGGTAACTCGAGCGTGTCAGCGGACTGGCCTGCACATGGGTGAAACCCATTGCCATTCCCGCATCGCGCAGTTCGTCGAACTCCGACGGCGTGTAGTACCGCGCGACCGGCAGGTGACTGGGCGAGGGGCGCAGGTACTGTCCCAGCGTCAGGATATTCACATCGCTCTGGCGCCGGAGGTCGCGCATGCTGGTGAGCACTTCGTCCCACTCCTCGCCCATGCCCAGAATGATCCCCGACTTGGTGAGGGCGTTGGGGGCGAGTCGCCGGGCAGCGGCCAGCAGAGCCAGGGCCCGATCATACCGGCCACCGGGCCGGGCCAGGCGGTACAGCCGCTCGCAGGTCTCGAGGTTGTGATTGAGAATTGTTGGCCGGGCGTCCACCACGATCTGCAATGCCGTCTCCGACCCCTTGAAGTCGGGAATCAGGACCTCGACGGTGGTCTCGGGCAACCGGGCACGGATCTCGGTAATGCAGCCGGCAAACGCCTCGGCGCCGCCGTTGGGCAGGTCGTCCCGGTCAACCGAGGTGATGACGACGTGCTTCAGCGCCATCCGCGCGACAGCCTCGGCGAGGCGCACCGGCTCGATCGGATCGAACGGGGCGGGCGTCCCGTGGGCGACGGCGCAGTAGGCGCAGTTCCGGGTACAGACGTCGCCCAGGATCATGAACGTGGCCGCCTGATGCTCCCAGCACTCCCCGATGTTGGGGCAGCGGGCTTCTTCACAGACAGTGTGCAGCCCCAGTTCCCGCATCATCCCGCGAATCCGCAGGTAGTTGTCGCCACCGGGCGCCTGCACCTTGAGCCATGACGGCTTGCGCACGAGCGCGGCGGGGCCGGCGGGTGGCTCATTGGAAGTGGTTCGGGACAACTGGACCAGCGGCACGGACACGCAATCCTCCGAAGGACAGATCGTGAAGGCAGATCAAGCTAGTGCGGGTATGGGGGGAAGCCTATAGCGGGTCCCGGTATTTTCAACCGTCTGGTTGACTCGCCCTGATGACGACCGTACCCTATGCAGCTTCGGGCGAAGGGGAGGGGAGCTGGAGGGGCAGTGGGCTCGGGGTCATGCTGGACCGGAAGCGGCTGTGGTCTGAGGAGGAGCCCTGTTGCAGGGCCCCGTGGCGTTCATTCCGCCGCCTCCTGCGTTCCGGCGGTGCGCAGGTGGAATCCCATCCATTTCATGTTGCTCCGCATGCCTCTCCACCCACGCCGAAGTGTCCACCGCATGCGCCTCCCTGGCTACGACTACGGGTGGCCGGGTGGGTACATGGTGACCGCATGCACGGCAGAGAGGTCTCGAATCTTCGGGCGAGTCCTCGACGGGGCGATGCACCTCTCGCCGGCGGGCCAGATTGTGCTCGAGGAATGGTGGCGAGCTGCTGCAATCCGGCCCAACGTCGCGCTCGACGTCTTCGTCGTCATGCCCGACCATATTCATGGCATCGTTGGGTTATCCCGATGGGATGGGAGCCCGGCAATCGCGCCGCCAGCGTCAATTCCTACCCTGATGCAGCAGTTCAAGTCGATTACCACCAAGCGCATCAACGCAGTGTGGGGTACCTCTGGTGTGCCGGTGTGGCAACGCGGGTACCACGATCGAATCATCCCGGATGAACGCGCGTTGATTGCGATGCGTCGCTACGTGATTGCCAATCCGCGGAAATGGAACGCTGGGCGGGATGCTGGCCGTTAAACTGGGTTGGGGCCGACCGCCGGTCGGCCCCCTACCCATCGGTTCCCGGCTATTTGGTTGTCCGGCGGGGTCGGCCTGATTCCGGCGATCGCATCCCTTCCGGTTCGTTCCTGACGGGGGCCGACCGCCCTACCCATCGGTTCCCAGGTATTTGGTTGTCCGGCGGGGTCGGCCTGATTCCGGCGATCGCATCCCCTCCGGTTCGATCCCGGACGGGGGCCGACTTCCACGCCGGCCCACGCGAAACGGGTAGGGGTCGACCGGCGGTCGACCCCTACCCAGTGATCAAACGGCATCGGTCTCCGGAACGGCGTTGGCCTGATCCCCACAAGCGTCGAGATTCGAAACAACCTCGGGTCGTCCGATCATCTACTCGTCACCGCGGAATTCGCGTCCACCACCCGGCCAGCCAATCCCTACGACGCGCAGGCCTGCCCGAGCTTCCTGGCATCCGCCAGGACACGGTTGGAGCTCTTCCGCTCTTCGCGGACGATGCCCTGGGTGTTCCCCAGTTCATCGAACGTCCGGGCCTTTACGGTCAGGTCGCTGGTCCCGCTCGTTCCCGGCTTCACGTAGATCTCAAGGATGTCGATGGTCTTCCGAAAGGTCGTTCCCTGTCCCGCCTCGTCATCGTTCCGCTTCTCACCGATGATGAATAGGGCCTTGTTGTCGTACTGCGTCCGCCGGTATTCCAGCACCTGGAGCTGCTTTTCGGCGCAGGTGTAGGCATCCGAGGGGGCCACGTTGGACGCACCGGCTAGGGTGGTGTAGAGGCTGCCACCAGCGCAGCCAGCGAGGGCAACGGCGAAAACAGCGGTCAGAGTGCGGCGCATGGGCGGAAGGTTTGGGTGAGAGGTTGGCACAATGTACCCGGGTTGGCGCCAGCGGGGCAGCCTGAGGTGGCGGAAACAGAACGGCCCCCCCGGAGGGAGGCCGTTTGCACCAACCAGAGGCGAGCAGCGACAGGCGCTGCCCGCGTCGTGGCGGGATTTAGTAGAACAGCATCAGGCCGAAGGCGCCAGTGAACGCCTTGTTCTTGCCGGAGCCATCCTTGTCCTTGGCCCAGGCGTAGTTGCCTTCGCCGACGACCTTGAGGGACTTGGTGGCCTGATAGTAGATGCCGCCGGAAATCAGGCTGTTCTCGGTCTTGAAGGTCTTGGCATCATCCTTCAGGAAGCTCGAGCCATAGCTGCCCGCGATCGTCGCCTTGTTGGCGGTGTAGGTAATCTGACCGAAGTAACCGTAGGAGCTGCTCAGGTTGCCCGCGCCGTCGCCAGCGAGGCCACCGAACATCAGGGTGGTGCCGAGGCCCTTGCCGGCGTAGCCCGAGGCATGCAGCGAGAACTGGCTCGCCTTGTAGGTCACGCCCGCGGCGCCGCCTGCTGCGGTCTTGCTGCTGCCGCCGCTCGGGGCGTCCTTGCTGTTCTGGATCGTGCCGCTGGCGAACACCTTGAAGTTGCCGCTGGTGTAGCTGCCCTCGGCCTCAACGCGCGGCGTGGTGTGCACGGTGTAGACGTCGAAATCGCTCGGATCCATCAGGCCGATGGAGAGGGAGCCCGGACGGCCAGCCGGCGTGGTGTAGGTCATCTGCGCGACGAAGTTCGGATAGATGTAGCCGTACCCGATACGGCCCAGGGTCGTGCCGCTCGGGGCGATGCCACCGCCGCCGACGCCGAACAGGGTCTGGTCGCTGAGGATGTTGCCGCGCTGGTACACGCCGAGTTCCTTACCGGCGGTAATCATGCCCCAGCTCCCGCCGACGGTCAGGTAGACCTGACGCATGTCGATCTGGGCGCCGAAGCAGTCGTGCTGCCCGCCGCCACACTGTACTTCCGGCGCGAAGCCGAAGTGGGCGCCGAGGTCGGTGTTGCCTTCCTTGCCGCTTGCGGTGAAGGTCGCGAAGGCCGGGAGGAGGCCGGTGCCGTAGTAGAAGCCCTTGGCCGGGCCGCCACCGACAAGCTGCCCCGGGGAGCCGGTGGCGTTATTGCTGCTGCTGACCGACTGATACTGGGCAAAGATGTTGACATTGCCGGCGAACGAGAAGTTCCACCCGTTCGACATCTGCATCGTGAGGCCCTGGGCATTGGCCGCACCGGCCACGCCCAGCATGAGGGCCGAGAACAAAAGAGCGCTACGCTTCATAGGTGCTTCTCCTGACTAGAGAGAACTGAACCCGCCGGGCTGCTTCAGAACCACACCTGCTGTCAACTCTGGAGATTCGTACGGAAAGATTAGGCTGATCGCTCAGGGCCCCCGACCGGGCGGGTGCTGAAGCTGATGGTTCACCTCCCAGGCGGCATACCAGATGGGGAGGACGCGACGGTCCTCGTAGAAGTAGTAATCTCCCAGTCGAGCTGCATAAACATTCGGAGCAAACGGGAACGCCAGTCCCTCGCGGACCAGACTGTGCACTCGCTCCACCAGGGCGGCGGAATCCGGTGCGCCAGCAGCGAGAGCCTGTCCCACTGCGGTCCCGGCGAGGAACCCCGCCAGGTAGGCTTGCTTGTTCTCCGGATTCATTGCGACCCAGGCACGTCCATCTACCCGCAGCCACTCCGGCAGAGCTATCTCCAGACGCGCCCCTAAGATACCGACTACTGCCGCCACCGCAACCCAAGAAGTTTTAATTGCCGTCGGCATAGTCGGAATTCCTCGGTTGAGGGCGGCAAGAGCAGGCGAAACGCGGCAGGCAGATGACGGCGATAGGCGGGAGACGAACCCGCGACCCCGACCGGATCTCCTGGGCGCCTGGACTTCCTGGAGCCGTGTGCCTCCCGCCCGGCGCCCGCTGTTCCCGCCCGACGCCTGCTCTCTACGATTTCGGTGTTTCAATAAGCGCCGGGGCCTGCGCCGTCGCACTGACCGCGAACCGGATCCACATGCCGGAAAGACCGTGGCCAGGGACGCCGCAGAAGATGAGGTAGTCCCCCACCGGCGCGGCGGTGAACCGGAGAATGTCGGTACCGAACTGCCCGATGCCTTCGCCCGCCTGCTTGCTGTAGGCCCGCGGGATGGCCGCGTCGCCCGCCATGTTGGGCATGGTGCCGCCACTGTTGATAATCATGGCGCTGTGCGGGGTGCCGTCGTCGTTCACGAAGTTCATGACGACGGTGCTGCTCAGCGGGACCACCAGGGTCAGCTCGCCGTCGGTATAGCCGTTGAAGTTGAACGGGCTCTTGGCCCGCCCGGGTATGCCCGCGATGAGCTTGAACTTCGCGGTCTTCGTCGTGGCGTTCCACTCGAGCCAGCTCGGGTCGGGACCTGCAATCGCCGTGGCGGCTTGCGCCGGCAAAGCACTCGAAATCAGGGCGCTCAGGCCAAGAGGCAGGGCAATCATCCACCGGCGCATGCAGCTTCTCCAGAAAAAAAGTGGCGGGAGCACCCCCCGAAGAGGGAGCACTCCCGCCGGTAAAACTACTGCGACTGTGCCGTTAGCGCATCGCAGCTGTATAGGGTTTGGGCAGGCCGAAGATGAAGACGCCGGCGCCCAGCGGGTAGTTGAGCTGGAAGTTCCCGCCGCAGGCCACACCGATGAACTGCTCGCCCTTGTAGGAGAAGCTCATCGGGGCGCTGTTGCAGCCGGCGCCGGCGTTGAACTGCCACAGGAGCTTGCCGGTGCTCGAGCTGTAGGCGTTGAAGTTGCCATTGCCCTCGCCGGTGAATGTCAGCCCGCCTGCGGTGGCCAGGCCGCCACCCATCATCGGCTGCGGCACCTTGTTCTGCCACACCACCTTGCCCGTGGCCAGGTTGAGGGCGGTGTAGGTGCCGTACTGCTCCTCACCCGCGATCGCCACGAAGGCGGAGCCGAGCCAGAGACGGCCCTTCTCGTATGGCGCAGTGTGGGTGATGTAGTTCATCGGCTGGTGCAGACCGGCGACGAAGGCGTAGTTCAGCTTCGGGTCGATCGCGATCGGCGACCATTCGGCACCGCCGTTGGCACCGGGGAGCATGCGAGTGCCCTCGGCGGACGGCAGGGCGAACATGCTCTCCTGCGGAGTGAAGTTCTCGGTACGGCGGACCAGCTTGCCGGTGGCCGCATCGAGGACGTAGACCCAAGCGGTCTTGCCAGCGTGCACGACGACCTTGCGGCCGCCAATCATGGTGACCACCGGTGGGGAGACGGCATCGAGGTCCCACACATCGTGGGGCACGGTCTGGTAGTACCACTTGGTCTTGCCGGTCTTCACGTCGATGCCGACGACGCAGTCGGTGTAGAGGTTGTCGCCCGGGCGGATGCCGCCGTCGAGGTCGGGCGAGGGATTGCCGACCGCGACGTAGATCATGCCGAGATCCTTGTCATAGGCCGGGGTCATCCAGACGCCGCCGCCGCCGCGGGTCCAGGCATCGGCGTGCTTGGCGCTGTCGGCCTTCTCGGCGGCGATGTTCCGGTGCAGGTCCGCGCCGTCCGCCGTGGCGCTCGGCCAGGTGCCCCACCAGCCGTTCGGCGCGACCGTGTCGAAGGTGGGGTCGCCCTTGGGGGCCGGAATCGAATACCAGCGCCACATCTGCTCGCCGGTCACCGCGTTGTAGGCGGTCACGTGGCCGCGAATGCCGTACTCGCCGCCCGAGACGCCGATGAGCACCATGTCGTCCACGACGAGCGGCGCGGCGGTGATGCTGTAGCCGTAGGCCGGGTCAGCGACCTCGATATCCCACGCCACTTCGCCGGTCATCCGGTCGAGTGCGACCAGCCGGGCGTCCATGGTGCCCATGTAGACGTGGGGGCCGTGCACCGCGACGCCGCGGTTGTTCGGGCCGCAACAGGTGATGGTGCTGCCGAGCTTGTGCTCGTAGCGCCAGACCTGCTTGCCGGTGCTGAGATCGTAGCCGATGGCGGTGTTGAACGGGGTGGTGACGTACATCATGTTGTCGACCACGACCGGAGTGGTCTCGAAGCTGCCCAGGCGGCTGATGCCGGTCTGGAACACCATGCGGGGTACCAGGCTGCGGACGTTGGTCGCATTGATCTGGGTCAGCGTCGAATACCGCTGATTCCACATGTTGCCACCATACGTGGTCCAATTGGCCTGGGCCGGAAGGTTCGTAGCGCTGGCTCCGATGAGCAGGGCTGCGACGGCCCAGTGCGCGCGAATACGCATAGGGTACCACTCCTGATGAGAGAAGAAACGGCAGGAACTGCAGACGGCCGCCCGACTGAGGCGGTGGTGAGGCGACCTGTCGCAACCGGTGCCATGGCGACAGGGATGTCCCAGAGTGCTACCAATATCCCGGGTTCGAAGTTCCCGTCAAGAGGGCCCACGGCCTCAGCGGAACAGGACCGCCGCCTTCTTGAACGTGATGGCGATCCCCCAGAGCAGTGGGATCCCCACCAGCACCCAGGCCACGGCAACCATCGCCCAGCTGGCGCTACTGGGCGGCGGATCATCGGTGGGACGGTTCACGGTCTCGCTCATTTGAGTTTGGCTCCGGTCCGTGCGGCGGCCAGTTCGCTGTCGGTCATGAAGTGCCGCTCCGCCACGGGGCGCACCAGCAGGTTGCAGAGGAATCCCGCCACCAGCAGTCCGGCGAGGATGTACATGGTGGTGTTGTAGGCCTGGGCGTTGGGGACGCCCTGCTGGATCTGGTATTCCCGGATGTAGTTGACCAGCACCGGCCCCAGCACGCCCGCGGTGGACCAGGCGGTCAGCAACCGGCCATGAATGGCGCCGACGAACTGGGTGCCGAACATGTCGGCGAGATACGCCGGGATGGTGGCGAAGCCGCCGCCATACATCGTGAGAATGATGCAGAAGATTGCCGCGAAGAGCGCGATACTCCCGCTCCGGCCCGCCGCCGGGGCCGCCGAGTAGAGCAGGATGCCCAGCGAAAAGAAGATGAAGTAGGTGCGCTTCCGCCCGATCAGATCCGACAGCGACGCCCAGCCGAAGCGGCCGATGATGTTGAAGAAGCTGAGCAGGGCAGCGAAAGCCGCGCCGATGGTCGCGATCTGGGCCTTCTGCTCGGTGGACAACTCGGCCAGCGCGCCGGCGGCGCCGATGAGCTTCCCGCCGAAGACCTCCTGAATCATTGGCGAGGCCATCCCGATCACCCCGATCCCGGCACTCACGTTGAGGCAGAGCACGCCCCAGAGCAGCCAGAACTGCGGCGTCCGGGTCGCCTCGTTCACGTGGACGTGGCGGGTGGTGACCATCGCGCTCCGGCTGGCCTTGGGCGTCCAGCCCGGCGGGCTCCAGTCGGCGCGGGGAATCCGGTAGCCAAATGCGCCACACAGCATGGCGACGAAGTAGATCGTTCCCATCGCCAGGAAAGTCTCGACGGCGCCCACCGATGTGGGCGTGGCGAAGCGCTGCATCAGCAGGTTGGCCAGCGGCGAACCGATCAGCGCCCCGCCGCCGAAGCCCATGATGGCCATGCCCGTCGCCATGCCGCGCCGGTCGGGGAACCACTTGATCAGGGTTGAGACCGGCGAGATGTAGCCCAGGCCGAGACCGCAGCCGCCGATGATGCCCGAACCGATCCACAACAGCAGGATCTGGTGCAGGTGGATCCCCAGCGCCGAAAGGAAAAAGCCTCCGGCCCAGCAGAATGCGGCCACCACGCCCGCCCGGCGCGGACCAACCCGCTCGAGCCAGCTGCCGAAGATGGCCGCCGAACTGCCCAGGAAGACGAAGAAGAGCGTGTACATCCACCCCAGCGTGCTGATCTTCCAGTCGCAGGTGGTGGAGAGGACTTCGCCTACGAAACTGAGGTCCGCCGGGCAGGCGAGCGATCCGTCCAGTCCCTGCGCCTTCCCGAGGACGCGGCTGAGCGGCAGCCAGAAGACGCTGAAGCCGTAGGCCATGCCGATCGAGAGATGGATGGCCAGGGCGGCCGGCGGCACCAGCCAGCGGTTGAACCCGGGTGGGGCGATGATGCGTTCCTTGTCCAGCAGGCCGGCCATCAACGGTTCTCCTGCCGCGGGGTGCACGGCGGTCGGATTGCACTGGATGGAACGCGGGGTCGCTTCAGATGAAGGAGCACGGGTACATTATCGCCCGGGGGGAGAAAACGCCATTCCCCGGTACGGGGCGGAGGGAGCATCGATGAAGCATCTGGTTCAGAGGCTCTGGTGGGTTGGAGCGATGAGCAGCCTGCTCGTCGGTCGGACCGCGGCACAGTCGCCCGGTTTGCCGTCCTGGGTCGTCGCTGACTCAGCCCAGAAGACGGTCACGCTGACCCTCGAGGAATTGCCCGGCGGGCCCGGGGGAATCGCGACCCTGGACGGATACCACCACGGCGGAGTGCAGGTCGTCGTGCCGCTCAACTGGACCATTCGCTGGACCTGGATCAACCACGACAGCACGGCGGCGCACAGCCTGGTGGTCATGGCGGAGCGGGAGAAGCTGCCGCTCGAAGGGGGGCGTCCCGTCTTCGACAACGCGATGTCCCGTGCCGTGGTCACCGGGCTCAAGCCGGGCCAGACTGACCTCACCACCTTCGTGGCGGAGCAGGCCGGCTGGTACTGGATGCTGTGCGGGGTGCCGGGCCATGCGCTGCGGGGGGAGTGGATCGGGCTCAAGGTGGATCGTGAGGCGACGGCGCCAGCGGTGGTGGAGAAGCAGTGAGGAGCGAGGAGGAAAGGCACTTCCGCTGGCCGTCAGCCGTCAGCCGTTAGCCGTTGGCTGTTGGCAAGAGGCAGTCAGCGGACAGCGGTCAGCAGTCAGCGGTCATGTTTCCGAACCGCCCAATCGCCCAATCGCCCAATCGCCTATCGCCTGCCTCCTGCCACCTCACTTCTCACTCAACAGCCGCTCCACCTCCCGCCGGAATTCCGCAATGAGCGCGTCGTGCGCCGATCCGGTGACCGTCCCGTAGAATCCGGCATGGATCCGGCGGACCCGCCCATCTCGTCCCAGGAAGATCGTGGTGGGAAAAGCGGTGAAGCCCTCCAGCCCCGGCAGCAGCGCGGCAACCGTCTCGACGTCGCTCGTACCGCCCAACAACAGCGGAAACGGCAGCCCGAACTTGTCGCGATAGCGCCGCACCTGGGGCGCATCGATGGTGCTGTCGCCGGCGACCTCGAAGGCCAGCCCCACCACCTCCAGCCCCCGCGCGTGATAGTCGCGGTAGAGTTCGGCCAGCAGCGGTGCGGCGTCGTGGCAGGTGGGACACCAGGTGCCGAAGATGTCGATCAGGACCACCTTCCCGCGGAACCGCGCATCGCTCGATCGGACCAGGCGGCCCTCGAGATCGGGCACGGCGAACGAAAAGGGCACCGTCGAATCGGCGCGGGTCACCTCGGTCGGCGGGGTCAGGTGGCGCCGTCCGGTGCTACGCACCGCCATGAACGGCGTCTGGCTCCGCAGGCCGGCGTGGAAGATGCCCCGCAGCGTGTCGCCCTCCAGGTGCGCGGTGAGCAGGTAGACGAACGATCCGTCGAAGTGCCCCAGCCGGAGGGTGTCGCCCAGCATCTCCCCGGCAAACCGGCCATAGTCGCCCGAGTTGCTGATGACGGTGCCCTCCACTTCGGTCGGAGTATTCTCCACCAGGAGCACTCGCGGCGTGGCATCAAAACCGCTCTGGAACCAGGCATCCCATCGGCCGACCAGCGCGCTCGGTGCGCTGGCTTTCGATGGGGCGCCCCGCGCTGCCCGGAACGGAATCGTGCGCGGCCCCCGGCGTCCAACGTTGGAGTAGCGGCCCAGGAGGGAGTCGCCCCGCTGGACGGCAACGATGGTGGCGGCGTAGTCGGCCAGATCGACGATGAGGCTGTCGCCCTCCTGCCGGATGGTGCTGACCGTCTGGCACTCGGCGCCATTGCACAGCCGTCCGATCCACCGGCCGCGGCTGCCTTCGACCTGGAGCACAAAGGGGAGTGTGCCACCCGCGAGATCCAGCACGGCGCGCCAGGCGCCCGCAGGGTCGGTCGGCGGATGGTCGACGCGATCGAGGCGCGTGCCGAGGAGACCCAGCAGGCTTCCGAGCCAGAGCAGCAGCGAGTTCAAGGCGCGGGGCGTGGGTCGCCTCCGTGGTACTGCTCACCGGCTTCGATGGGCAGCGGTAGAGTGTTGCCCGGCCACGGGGCGGGGCAGGGAAAGGCGGAGGAGTAGGCGCAGAAGGGATTGCGGGCCCGGTTGAAATCGAGCCGATAGCGTCCGTTGCCCGCGGGCGTGAGCGTGACGAATCGTCCGGCAGGGTAGCTGCCGTGTCCGCTGGTGCCATCGCGAAAATAGATCAGTAGTTCGGTCTCATCCGCTTCTTCCCCGGGCACACGATAAACCCGCAACCGCGTCTTGCCGCCGGCCAGCATCGGCTGCACGAATCCCGCCTCGCGGGCCTCGATGTCAGTGCCATCGGGGCCCAGGATGCGGAAGGGGTCGCGCCGCTCGGCCGGCTGCAGTGCGAGCGTCAGATCCAGCGCTGCTGCGGGAGGGAACCAGGTGGGCGAGGTATAGCGCCGTACCGAGCCGAATGCCGCGATCACGCTGCGGCCGGGGAGGCCGGTCGCGATCAGGGTGAACGATCCGACCTGGACCGGTCGCCCGCGTGGCAGGACCAGCCGGCTGCTGTCGCGCTGAAACACCACCAGCGCGCCCTCCTCCCGCGCCATGCCGCGCCCGATGCCCGGCAGCGGAAGATCGGACGGTTCCCGACCGATACTGATCCCGTTGCCGACCGGCTGGATGCGCAGGAGTGCGTAGGGAGAGAGTGGAGCGGTCGCAAGCCACGCGGCATATTCCCGCCGCTCGCGCAGCAGGTCTTCGGTCTGCTGGGCCTGAAGCGGGAGCAACGGGCACGACGCGAGCAGCAGCACGACCGCGCACCGCGGTCCCCAGCGCGCGACGGTCCCGTGGTTCATGCCGCTCCCTGTCTCACGATGCCGACAGGGTGCCGACGAGGAAGGGAGTCGTGGTTGGCTGGGGCGATCCCCCCTCCGGCTCCTCGGTGAGGGCGGCGGCCGTCAGCTCCATCCCCTCCGGGACCCTGATCTGCTGCACCAGGCCATGGCCGCTCGGCTCGGTGTTGAAGGTGACCGAGGGAATCGGCTTGCCGTTCTTCGGGATGAACCAGAGCTGGTAGGCCCGGCTCGCGGCGGCGGGCGTGAGCTGGAAGGCGTGGACCATCAGCAGATTGGACTTGCGATTCCAGAACAGCTGCACCACCGGCTCGCGGGTGCCGGGCGCGCCCATGCGCGTCAGCTGGACGTTGGGGTCGAAAATAGAGTAGAGCTCCGCCTCGCGGCTCGCCAGCTTCGCTTCGCGGACGGCCAGGGTCGCCTCGAGCTGGGCAATCGAGGTGGTCTGCACCGCCAGCTGCTGCCGCAGTGCCCGCTGCTGCAGTGCGAGTCCCGCGACAGCGACGAGGCTGGCGGCCAGACCGATCCATGCGACCGCCTGGATCCGCACCTTCGGGGCGGGGAGCTGCCGCACCTTGGCCGCCGTGGCGCGCGCGATCACGCGCTGCTTGAGATCCGGCGCCGGGATGGCACCGGCCGTGGCGGTAGCGCCGAGGGCCATCAGGGCACCGACCTCGCGGTACTCGGCGACCTCCCGCTGACCTGCCGGGGAGGTGGCGAGCCACGTTTCAAACGCCCGGGTCTCCTCCGGACTGAGCGCACCGAGGGCATACGCCGCCGTCAGCTCCATCATCTCCTGCTCGCGTTCGGCGCTCACACCGCCCCCTCGAAATAGTATGACCGCAGCGCCTCACGCAGCTTCTGCATGCCGAGTCGCATCCGGGTCTTGATCGTGCCGAGCGGCTCCCGCAGCTTCTCCGCGATCTCCGACTGCGATAAGCCCTCGTAGTAGGCCAGTTCCAGCGCCTGCCGCTGCGGGGCGGAGAGCGCGCTCATTGCCGCGGCCACCGCGGTGCGTCGTTCGTCCTCTTCCAGCCTGGTGCCCGGTGAGCGGAACCCCTGGCTCATGGCGGGGGCGGTGCTGGCATCATCCTGCGCGGCGGATTCGGTGATGCGGGTGCGGCGGGCGCGCGAGCGCACCAGATCCAGGGCCCGGCTCCGCGTCATCATTGTGAGCCACGCGGCGGCGGAACCACGGCTCGTGTCGAAGCGCGAGGCCTCACGCCAGGCCTGCGCGACGGCTTCCATCACCACTTCCTCGGCGTCGGCCTTCTCCCCGGTGATCCGGAACGCGACGGCGTAGAGCACCGCGCCGTAGCGGTCGTAGAGCAGGCCCAGCGCACGCTCGTCACCACGCGCGATCTGCAGTACCAGATCGGCGTCGCGGGAGGGCGCGTTGGAGGCCAGCGTATCGGTCATCAGCCGGGGGAGCGTCGGGTTCCACGGAACGGCGTGGGCCGTCATGGCAGACAGGGACGGCATGATTCTAAGCCCCCCGAGGAAGTCCCGACAAGACCGGCCCGAGTAGTACCGGGGCAAGGCGAGTGGCGCGGTCATGTCGAGTAATTCCGGCTCCGTATTGCGGCCAGCCCCCAGCGGGCGGCCTCCGCTCTCCTACGCGTGCCGGACGGGATCGGATCATGGAAGCGCACGGGCCGGATCGCCTGGGGTGAAGAGCAGGCTCGCCTGCCGTCCGCCATACTCGGCGCGCACCACATTCACCTGGTCATCGAACAGCTCCATGTGCATCCCCTGCCTGACACGGGTGCCGGCGAGCCCGGGTGGCAGCGCGGCCCGCAGCATGACGAGGGTGACGTCGCCATCGACCCGGGTACCGACCAGCGCCAGCACGGCGGGACGGCCCGCCGGGTCGGCAAGGGTCAGCGTGGCGCGAACGTAGCGCACGAGGGCGGAGTCATCGGTCAGCCGCTCACGGGCGGCGACGGCACGATGCAGGTCATCGGTGAATGCGCGTACGGTGATCTCGACCTCACCGCTCCGCTGCCGGAGGTCGGTGTGGGTGGTGTGCAGCGGGTGCACCGCCGGCGTGGCGAGCAATCCCGCCGTCGCGAGCAGCAGGCGGAGTCGGTTCACCTGCGTTCCACGCCGAGCGTGGCGAGTGTAGCGCGCGCGGTGTCGGCCGCGAAGGGCGCGAACCGCGGATTGATCGCGAGGGCCTCGGTGAGCCGGGCCCGGGCCAGGGCGGCGTCGCCCAGGGTGAAGGCAATCATTCCCGCATGGTAATAGAGGAGCCCGTCACGGGTGTGCTGTGCCAGCGCCGCGGCGGCGTACGGTGCCGCGGCGAGGTCTTGTCCCGAGCGGTGGAGCGCCCAGCCGAGGAGATCGGCGCCGTACACATCGGTGCGGGTCGCGTAGTCGCTCCTCGCGCGGTCCAGCATCTCGTCAACCCGGCGGCCGTGATCGAGCAGGAAGAGGGCCCAGCCGCGGTGAAATCCGCTGGGCTGCTTCGAGACGGCGACTTCCATCGCCCGGGCGTACTCTGCCGCCCGCGCCGTGTCGCCCCGGACGGTATAGCCCTCGGCGAGCAGGGCAAGCGTCATCGGGTCGAACCGGCCGGAGAGTGCCTGCTCCGCCAGCGTCACCGCTTCGGGCCAATCCCCTTCGGCCGCGCTCAGGCGGGCGGAAGCGGCCAGCAGCTGCGGGTCCTCCGGCAGCAAGTCCAGGCCGCGGGCGTAGTTTGTCCGGGCAAGATCGGCCCGGCCATTCTTCGCGGCCAGCTCGCCGATGCGGAGCTCCAGCCAGGCAAGCTGCTCCGGCGGAACCCGGAATCCGCCGGAGAGAGAATCACGCAGCGCCTCGAGCATCTGGCGCGCCTCCCCGCTCCTGCCGGTGAGTTCGAGCCAGCGGGCGTAGCGGGGCGCAATCACCGGCGCTGAGCGGGTCAGGGCGACGGACGAGAAGATCTGCGCGGCCTCATCGTAGCGGCCCAGTTCCAGGGCGACTTCACCAAGGGTGGCGCGCGCGCCCAGGTCGGCGGAATCCCGCGCGAGGAGCTGGCCAGCCGCCTCGTGCGCCTCCACGAAACGGTGCTGCGCCATCAGGCTGCTGATCAGCACACTCAGCGCGGAGGCGTTGCGCTGGTGGCGGGTGGTGACACTGGCGCGAGCCAGCGATTCGGCACGGAGGATGTCGCTCTCACTGCCGCTGGAGCGGGCCCGCTGGAGGTACAGCGCGCCGAGGACGGCGCGGTCGCGGGCGCCATAGGGGTCGCGGGCAACGCGAGCTTCGTAGAAGGAGATGTCCTCGTCGCGGATGCGGCGTGACTCCGTCGCGCGGTGGGCCGCTGTCTCGACGATGGCCGCGGCGGAGCGCTGCTCGGCTGCGGGACGGCAACCCGCCGCGCCGATCGCTGCCGTGATCAGAAGGATGTGCGTCGCGCGCATGGGTAGTCCGCCAGGGAAAGCGCCGGCCTGGAGACCGGACGGCTCGATGATCCGAGCTATCCGGGCACCAGGCCGCGCGTCAATCAGTTCGGTGTAGCGAGGTACGGGAACGTGGTGCTGAACTTGGTTGCTTCCGGACCGCCGGCGCAGTTGCCGCAGGGCACGTTGTCGGTCGTCAGGCTCGGCGTCGTGTGAGTCGGGTCGGCGCCAAAGGGATCGCCGAAGACCGCCAGCAGCGCGAGGTCGGTCACGTCATCGGACAGGAGGCGACCGCCGTACCCGTTAGAGAAGGGGGCGAGGGGGAGCCAGGTCAGCCAGCCGGCGCCGGAGGCGGCGGTAGGATCCTTGTCGGTCTGAACAATCAGCATGTCGGGCAGCAGTGCACCGGCCAGGACGCCGACGTAGCCGCTGTCGCGACCGGCGAAAGTCGTCGGTGATCCGAGGACCAGGTGGCCGTAAATCTCGGCGCCGATGAGCGCACCATCCTGGTCAGGGCCGATGGAACCGTGCGTGGCGTGGCTGCGCTTGTCGAGCAGGACTTCGCTGATCAGCGGGTTGCCCAGGCGCTGGACCTGGTTGTAGGTCGTGGTTTTGCCGGGACCGGTGCTCGTGTTGTTGTCGCTGCACGCGCCAACCGCGAGTACGATTCCGAGAATGAGGGCGCCGCCGAGGCCGCGCCGCAGGGAACGGGTCTGCATGAGTGTAAGTCTCCGTTGCGTCGGTTAGCGGCTGATGGTGCCCCAGATGCCCAGCTTGCCCGGCGCGCCGTTCTCCAGCAGGCTGCTCGGAAGCTCGACAACGAGGGACAGAACGTTGAATCCGGCGGTGTAGTTGACGGCCTGGCCAACACTGCGGAAGCCGACACTCGGCAGCGCGCAGGGAGCGGCAAGCGCGCCGGTGACCGGCTTGCGGTCGGGCAGGATGCAGAACGCCGCTTCCAGGTCGATGAAGAACGGGTCGTCCCGCGGGCCGGCAAAGGCCTGGATGCTCGAGGCCGAGCCGAAGTTGGTGTCGAAGTTGCCGCGCAGGACGCTGGCCTTGGTGTTGACCGTGTTCATCATCGGGCCGACGGTGACGCCGGCGTCAGTCGCCGAGAACGGACCGCGCACGACGACCTTCTGGCTGGGGCCCTTGCCTTCGAAACTGACTTGAATGACCCGGTCTTCGACCGCATCACCATCGTTGTCGACCTTGAACTGGTACAGGATGTTCGGGTCGAACGCCGCCGCCGCGGTGTTGGCGGGCGACAGGAACGGGCTGCTGTTCATCACCAGGACGATCCGGCCGGGAGCGGAGCCGGGAAAGGCATAGACATCGCTCATGTCCATGGCGGGGTTGAGCTCGACGAGCGGGGTGTCCTGGTGGTCCGAGGCCACTGCGATGCCAACCCCACCGGCAAACGCGCCGGTGATGAGAGCAAAGGCAGCGAGCCGCTGCGTGCGCGAAAGTGCGCGCCAACGGGTCATGGGAGTACTCCTGGTGCAAAGGGTGGCGGGGCAATCGAGCAGGCCCCTCTGTTCGAGCGACGCATCTGTCGCCAGCACCCTCGTTACGCCGGTCGGGGGGGAGTGGATTTATCTCGTGGGAAAGCCGTCAGCCGTCAGCCGTCAGCCGTCAGCCGTCAGCCGTCAGCCGTCAGCTGGCAGCTGGCAGCATCCAGCTTGGAACAAGAAAGAGCCGGTCAGTGACCGGCCCTTCCGATGTTCTCATCTTGTTCCTCACCCCTACCACTCCCAGAAGCGCTCCGGTCTGAGCGGCACGAAACGTTCGACTTCATTCTCGCCGTTCATCAGCTGGGCGATGATGAGCCCGGTGATTCCTGCGAGCAGCACGCCGTTCCGTCCGTGGCCGGTCGCATACCACAGCCCCTCGAGCCGCGGTTCCGGGCCCACGATGGGGAGGCCATCCGGCGTGACCGGGCGCAGTCCGGCCCAGGTGCGCAGCACTTCGCCCCGGGCAAGCGAAGGCACCAGCGCACTGACGCCGGTAAAGATCTCCGCCAGCCCCGCGGCGGTGACCTCAGTGGAGAAGCCGGCCGGCTCCATGGTGCTGCCGGTGATGGCTTCTCCGTCGCGGGCGACGACATAGGTGTTGCGCCCCATGACGACGGCTCTTGGCAACGCGGCCGGCCATGCCAGCGCCGCCATCTGGCCGCGCACCGGCTCAACCGAGAGGGGGCGGGGCAGGCCGGTGAGGCCTCCGGACCAGGCACCGGCGGCGATGACAACGCTGGCGGCGGAATAGGCGTCCCGGCCCTGCACCCCACTGACACGGTTGCCGCGGCGGGTGATGCTCACGGCACGGTCGGTCACGACGGTCACACCGAGCTGGAGCGAATCCTTGAGCAGTGCCTCACGCAGGCGGACCGGGTGCAGCGCCGCATCGCGGCTGGCAAAGAGGGCCCCGCTGGTTGGACCCACCCAGGGGAGGCGTCGCTTGACCTCCGCAGCGTCGAACCAGTCGCAGACATGGCCCTGCTGGCGCTGCCACGCGACCTGCGAGCGTAAGTGGCCGGCATCAGCGTCGTCGGCGGCCAGCCGGGTGATGCCCTCCTGCCAGAACCCGATGTCAATCCCGGTCCGGTCGAGCAGTACCGGGGCCAGCTCGGCGTAGCGTTCGCGGCCGGCGATGCCGAGGTCGAAAAGCGGGTCATCCTGCACCGCGCCGACCTGGGCGGAGAGCATCCCCGCTGCCGCCCGCCAGGCGTCCCCCTCATCGCTTCCCCGTTCCAGGAGCAGGACCCGTCGCCCGGCTTCGGCCAGTTCCCGGGCGCAGGCGAGCCCGACCAGGCCACCGCCCACCACGATAACTTCAAAGGGTTCAGTCATGTCCGCCGTTACGAAACTTTGTGAAACGTGGGCCGTACAGGTCGCCATGTCCGACATCTCTGGAGGAAAATAGCATGTTCCGGAACCTCTTCGGGTTCGCCCTGCTCGCGGTTGTGGCCTGGTTCGGCCTCCGACTCCTGTTCGGGGTACTTCACATCGCTCTTGGCCTGCTCGGTTCGCTGCTCTGGCTGGCGTTCCTGGGCTTCCTCGTCTACCTGGTGCTCCGCGTGTTCGCCCCGCGCACCGCGGATCGGGTCAAGGAGACCATCTCGGGCAAGACGTCCACCAGCCTGTAGCCACCCCCGTACGCTGTCAGCGCCGGCTCGCGAGAGGATCGCGGGCCGGCGCTGGTGCGTTCTCCCTGCTGATGCCAGGCTGGCTACTGCTGGAGCGAGCTGTGGATGTGGGCGATTCGCCACCCCCTGCCCGTGGCCGTCGCCACCCGGCTGAAGACGACGGTCGCCCGCCCCTCGTGGAACCGTTCCTTGTCGGGGGCGAGCCAGCGATAATCGAAGCTGACCCAGGCGAAGTTGCCCGCCTGATCGACCCGGATGCTGCCGAGCGCCACCTGCCCGCCGGCTTCGATGCCGGCGAATCGTGGCGCGCCCGTGCGGCGCCGGCCGGCCGCGATGATTTCGGCATCGGGGACGAAGAGGGAATCGGCCTCCTCCATCCGCGCATCGGCTTCGAGCGCGTATGACGCGAGCGCCTCCAGTGCATCGGTGTCGTCCGAGGGGGGCAGCGCCGAGGGCCGCGGTACCGCTGCCGCGCCACAGCCCAGTAGCAGCACAGCGCAGCTAAGGCTGATCCAGCGCATCGGCGACGGCCCAGGCCAGCAGGGGGATCATCAGCTCGTGGTGACCGGTCATCATGCAGCCGGTGCCGGTCCCGCGGGTCGGTCGCTCCACGACATTGAGTCGGGGCCGATAGTGTCGGATCATGTCGAAGTCCGCCGCGAAAAATCCGGTCGGCCGGCCCTCACCGAGATTGCGGGCCACGGTGAGCGCCTTGAGAAACACCTCGGGCAGCACCACCGCGCTGCCGAGGTTCAGCACGACCCCCCCATCATGCAGGTCCGGCAGGGATCCCGCCAGTCGGCGGAAGTCACGGTGTGTGGTCGCCCCGATGGCCGCGCCGCTGGCCGCGGGATGCTGATGGGTGATTTCGGCGCCGATCGCGGCGTGAACCGTGATCGGGACTTGGGCTGCCTGACAGGCGAACAGCACCGACGCCTCCCGGTCGTGCAGCCGCGGCCGGGCGGCGAGCGCCCGCGCGATTCCCTCGCCCAGCCCCGCATCGGTCGCATGGGCCGCCATGGCGGCGGCATTCATCGCCGCGCCGGTCTCCTCCGCCATCCCGAAGGTGCCATCGGCCAGCCCGCGCTCGACCTCCTCGCTGGTGCCACCGAACGCCGCCAGCTCGAAGTCGTGAATCGCCGCGGCGCCATTCATGGCGATATGGGTCGCGATGCCGCGGCGGACCCAGTCGGCCAGCAGCGGCCCGAGGCCCACCTTGATGACATGGCCGCCGACCAGGAGCACCACGCCTTTGCCGGTGCGATGGGCGCGAGCGATGGCGGCGGCGATGGTGCGGAGCTGGTCGGCGGCGAGGGTATGGGGGAGGCTGGCGAGGAACTGGTGGAATCCGCGATCGGCAGCGGCGGCGGGCGGCAGCCCGGCGAGCAGGGTAGGGTCGACTCGGTTGGCCCGCGTGCCGATCCCGACGGTCGTGAGCCGTGCGAGATCAGCTTCGCGGTATTCGCTCACGGCCGGGCCGGCTCCGTTCCGATCTTCTCGAGGATCAGGGTCACGGTGCCGAACGGCAGCTTGGAGCGGATCTGGACCGGCAAGTGGCGGGCGTCGTCGGTGAGCCAGAGCATCGCCTTGGCCCGCGGCGCGAAGACCCCTTCCTCACCGACTTCCGGGTTGATGATGATGCACGGCGTGTCCTTGGCACCGGGGATGTCGAGTTTCTCGCGCTTCACCACCCGGATGGTGACGGGATTCCATTCCTTCCGGAAATAGCGCTGATAGGTGTATGTCTTGCCCATTTCCAGCGGAATGGTCCGGAGGAAATAGAAGAAGGCGGCGTCGTCCAGCGGATCGGCCACCGAGGGCTTGGTGCCCGGCCGGTTTTCCTGGGTGTAGAACAGGGAGTCGGGGAAGATGTCGTAGTACTTCTTCCGGGCCTTGCCATTCTCGACCAGGTCCTGATGGAAACGGCGCGAGATGAGGTCCGCCGTCCCGGTCCAGGAGCGCATCACGTTGCGGCTCTTGTAGAATGGCGCCGAAGCATCGAGTCCGAACTCGAAGACGAACGACTCCGACTCCCGCACGGTGTCGATGGCGGTGACGGAAAGCCAGGCGGTGCCGAGCCGGAGGAAGCCGAGCTTGGCGGCATACTCGAGCCGTTCGCCGACCGCGAAGGGATAGCTGTCCGCGGCCACGGAGAGCGACATGGGGACGGGCGCTGCCGGCGGTGCGGACTGCGCCCGCGGGCTGGTCGAGATCAACGCGGCACCGAGCGCCGCGAGAAGCATCTTCATGAGGTCACTTCCTCCACTTCCTGGTCTTCCGCGGCTCGTGGCGCTGATGCGCGGCGAGCTTCGGTGTTGCGCGGGGCCCGGATCCGCAGCCGGCTCCCGTCCTGCCAGAGCTGCCGGGCGAGCGGCCAGGGATCCAGTCGTGAAACCCGGGGCCGGAGGTCATGCCGCTCCACCACGGGGACGACGTCGATCCGCCGGGCGTGACAGGCGACGCGGGCGAGGAGTTCTGCGTTCGCGGTCCAGCCATCGGTGGTGAGGAGCGGTCCGGTCTGCGCCCGGAGCGCATTCTTGACGCTCATCAGCCGATAGGCGGTGAACCCCGAGCAGATATCCCGGACGCCCGGCACCGAGACACCACGCAGCAGGAAGCGCGCGCCGCGCCGGACCCAGCGAATGCCGCGCGATGGTTCACCCGCGAGCGTCGCCTCGGTGGTCACGATGTCCGCACCCCCCTCGAGCCGTTTCACCAGCTCGGGGAGGTACTCCGGTTCATGCGAAAAGTCGGCGTGCATCACGATGACCGCGTCCCGCTTGGGCCGGTCGGTCCGCTCCACCGCGAGCCGGAGCAGCGCCTCGAGCGAGCGGGCGTAGCCGTGCCGTTCGCCGTGCCTGACAATCGTGAGCGGCAGGACGTTGGCATACGGCTCCAGCACCTCCGCCGTGGTGTCGGAGGAGGCGTCGTCCGCCACGAGGATCTGGTACTCGCGGGGAAAGGCCTGAAACGTCTTCCGGATCTTCCACAGCAGCAGGCCGACCGTCGCGGCCTCATCGTGGCTCGGAATGCAGAGGTAGAGCATTGTCTCCTAGGGTGCGACGAGCGCCGAACGATACACTTGGATTACCCGCCCTGTCATCCCGGCACCGTCATAGGCGCTGACACGCGCGCGGGCGGTCGCAGCACGCAGCGCGGCGGTCTCGGGATCCAGCAGGACGGTGAGCAGCGCCGCCGCCAGCGCCTCGGGGTTATCCGGCTCGACCAGCAGCCCGGCACCACCGTCCAGCAGTTCGATCAGCCCTCCGCTGCGGCTCGCCACAACCGGGACGTTCGCGGCCATCGCCTCCATGACGGCGGTGCCGAGGGCCTCGCGCCGGGAGGGATGCGCCAGTACCGCGGCGCGACGCAGCAGCGCGAGGATGTCGTCGACGTCGCCGGCGAGCTCGACCCGATCGGTGATCCCGAGGGCAGCGGCCTGCCGCAGCAGGGCGGAACGGGCGGGTCCGGCGCCGGCAATCACCAGGCGGGCCGACGGCACTCCCTTGAGAATGATGGGCAGCGCCGCCAGCAGCACATCGTGGCCCTTTTCACTGGTGAGTGCTCCGATGGCGACGATCGGCCCAGCGCCGGCGCGAGCGCCGGCCTCTGCCGCGAGCTGCGCGACCGGCACCGTGGAGGGGATGACGCTGATGCGACTTGCCGGCACCCCCCCGGCGCGGAGCGCCTGCTCGACCGCAGTGGAGATTGCGATCACGCCGGTGGTCCGGGACCACGGCCCGTACCGGCCTGGCACATTTGCACTGCGGCGCGTGGCAACGACGGGGACCTGATCCCAGCGGCCGGCAACGTGAGCCAGCAGCAGCGCGTGGCTGTCATGGGCGTGCAGCAGGCGGGGCGGATCGGTGCGGCGCAGCAGCCGGTGCAGGCCGACCAGGGCTCGCGGGTCGGCGCTGGCGCGCCAGGCGGCAGGATGCACCACCAGCCCCGCCTCCGCGGCGGCCCGCGCCAGCGGACAATCGGCGGCGGTGAAGAGCGACTGCTCCAGCCCGGGCTCCTGCGCGAGCGAGCGCATCAGCCGCAGCACCTGGCGCTCGCCGCCGCGCCAGTCGCGGCCGCGGGCGACATGCACCACTCTCACCGGCGCGCCGCGTCGCGCAGCAGGCTGCGGAGTTCCGCCAGGCTGAAAGGTTTCTGCAGGCAGGGCCGGCCCTGCGCTTCGAGGAACGCCATGGTGTCGCCGCGCACGGTATCGCCGGTGCTGAACGCCACCCGTCCGGCCGCTTCGGGGGAGCGAGCGGTGAGCTGCTCGTAGAACTCCCGGCCCCCCACACGCGGCATGCGCAAGTCGGAGAGGATCAGGTCGAATGGCTCGGTCAGGGCGCGCTCGAGGCCGGCCTGCCCGTCCATCGCCGTCTCGACGATGTGGCCCCAGGCCTCGAGTGTGGCGCGGAGGTAGTGCAGGATGTGGGGTTCATCGTCGATCACCAGCACCCGCAGGCCACCGGGCGTGGAGGGCTCGGGCGGCTGTGGCGGATGAATCCGTCCCGGCACCCGCGCCGGGAACTCCACCGTGAAAGTCGCCCCGGCTCCCGGCGTCGTGGTGAGAGTGATGCGGCCGCCATGTTCCTTGATGATGCCCTGGCTGATCGAGAGGCCGAGGCCGGTGCCCTGGGTTTCGTCCTTGGTGGTGAAGAACGGCTCGAACACCCGCGCGGCGACCTCGCTCAGCATCCCCGGTCCGTCGTCCGACACATCCACGGCGACGCCCTCGAGCCAGTGCCGGGCCCGCACCCGCACGGTCCCGGGGCGGTTCACCGCCATGATGGCATGGGCCGCGTTCTGCAGCAGGTTTACGAACACCTGCTGCACCTGGTTGGGGCTGAGGTCGAGGTCGGGCAGGGTGGGGTCCACTTCGAGCTGCAAGTCGATCTGCTCGCCGCTCAGCTGGTTGCGGAACAGCCCGACCGTCGCCTCGAGAATCGGGATGAGCGATGCGACCTGCCGAGTCTCCTGCCGCCGCGCGAAGCTCAGCAGGTTCTTCACGATCTTCGAGGCCCGCTCGGCTTCCTGCTGAATCACCCGCAGCGGTTCCCGCAGCCGCGGGGGGACTTCGGCGGTCTCGGCGAGGAAATCGGCGAACCCCACGACGGATGTCAGTGGATTGTTGAGGTCGTGGGCGACACCGGCGATGAGCTGGCCGATGGCGGACAACTTTTCCGACTGCACCAGACGTTCCTGCAATCGGCGGCGGTCGGTGTGATCCTCGAACACCAGGACCGCAGCCGCCGGCTCGAGCGCTGTGGCGCGGAAGGCGGTCACCGCGAGTGTCCGGCCACCAAATGTCAGCTCGACCGCCGTTGGTTCCCTCGCCGCCAGCGACTCGGATACCGCAGCCTGCCAGTCAGGCGGGAGCAGAGCGGGCCAGGGACGACCGGCCAGGGGCGTTGTGCGACGATCGATCAGCAGGGCAAAGGCGCGATTGGCCCGATCCACCCGGCCCGCCCGGTCGAGCACCACGATGGCGAAATCCACCGCATCCGTCGCGCGCTCCCACGCTCGATGGCTGGCCTCGGCGGCGGCGGAGAGGCGCGATCCCTCGAGTGCCACGGCGGTGATCGCGACGAGTCCTTCGAGCAGCAGACGCTCATCGGGGAGCAGGGGACGAGAGCAGTCGACGGCGAGGACTCCGAGCAACGCCCGCCGGCCGGAGAGCGGGAGGGCGTACACCTCGCCCCCCTTTCGCCCAGTCCGGCAGGGGAGGCCGCTGCGGATGACATCGGCGATCGCGGCGGCGATGCCGGGGTGATCCGACCGCCCGTTGGCACTCTCCTCCTCTCCCTGCTCATCGAATGCGACAGCCAGGACTCCCTCGGGCATGAGGGTTGCCTTTACTTCCTGCACCAGGTGGTCGAGAAGGGTAGGAGGGCGGAGGGTGCCGGTGACGGCGCGGGCGAAGGCCACGAGCCGGGGCAGGGCGCTCCCGCCGGCGACATCCCCGGCAGGGGTACCAGGCGTCTCAGCGTGAAGGGAGTCGGTCATGATCCTGGCGAATACCCGGTGCCGGCTGCAGCCGGCCGATCTGCAGCTGGTGCTGCTGCTCCTGAGCCGTGGCTCGGCGGGGCGTCGCGCCGCGCTCGAACGCCAGCTGGAGCTGGAGGGACCCGACCCGCTGCTCGACGTGCCGCTGCTCGCGGAACGGCTTCTGGCGGTCCGGTCGATCCTGGTGCCGGGTGAGGCACTCTTCTTCTATGTAATGGTTCGGCAGGCACTCCGGGCGGCGGATGTGGATGACCGGGACCTGGCCGACTACCTCGCGGCGCTGCTGCTGGAGTTCGGGCAGCGGGACCGGGCGACCCGGGTCGACTGGCACGACGACCATTCCCACCGCTACATGGTCGACATCCTCGCCGATCTCGATGCCACGCAGGGTGAGCGCCGCTTCAAGGTGCTGGTGCATCTGGGCAACTACGCCCTCTGGCTGGCGGGGCTGTTCCCCCACTACATCGAAGCGCGGCGCCTGCGGCACGGCGGCCCCGACCTGAGCTATTACGACGGACTGGGCCGGCGCGGCTTCGCGATGGCCTCCGATCATTCGCTGGCCGACCAGTATCATCTCGATGGGATCCTCCAGTCTGTCGCGGAACGGTATCCCGCCATCCGCACGGCGCTCAACGGCATCAGTGAGCGAGTGCTCTTTCCCAACGGCTATTCCCACTAGGGCAGCACAGCACTGGGTCGCGAGCTCGGTTCGAGCGGGCGGGGACGCCCGCCTCTACCCGAGCACGCGCCGTTCAGGCGGGCGGGGACGCCCGCCGCTATCCCCGCGCCGCCTGGATCAGTGCGGCGAAGAGCCCGTGATCGGGAGCCTCGTGGTCGGCGTGAAATTCCTCCGGATGCCACTGGACGGCCAGCAGCCAGGGCGCGCCTGCGGCGCTCTCCAGTCCTTCAATCTCTCCATCGGGGGCCGCCGCGGTGATCACGAGGCCCGAGGCGAGCTGCCGCACCGACTGATGATGAAAGCTGTTGACGTCGCAGCGGGTGGCGCCGAGCGCGGCGGCGAGCCGGGAACCCGCGACGAGATCCACGGGGTGAGTGCGATCGTCCCGGTCGGCCTCCTGCTTGTGGCCCAGCCCGCCGGGGCGCTCGCTTGGAATGTCCTGCCAGAGCGTGCCGCCCAGCGCGACGTTGACCAGCTGGAGCCCGCGGCAGATGGCAAGGACCGGCATCTGCCGCCGCCAGGCCTCCCGGAAGAGGGCGAGCTCGAAGGCGTCACGCTTGGGGTCCACGTCGCCCAGGGCGGGGTGCGGCTCGCTGTTGAAGTGCGCCGGATCCACATCTTCGCCGCCGGAGAGGAGCACCCCGTCGAGCGAGTCGAGGACGGTGCCGGCATCTTCCGGCCGGATGAGCGGGGGCAGAATGAACGGGACACCGCCCGCATGCAGCACGGCGTGGACGTAGGCGGCGTTCACCTGGCTCCGGTCGGCGCCCAGCACATGCCGGGTGACACCGGTCACGCCGATGCGCGGTCCGCTCATTTGAAGACGCTGTCGGGGAAGAGGGGGCAGCCCGGATCTTCGAACCGGGCGGGATCGAGCTGGATCCCGATGAGGGGCAGCATCAGGGTATCGAGGGCGACCTTGCCGATGATCGGCGCCCCGCGGAGCGGTTCGGATTCGTACAGCATCACGCCGCGCGCCTTGCCCGAGAGATCGAGGATGAGGACGCCGAATCCCGGCCGGATCGGGGCGGGCGGACTACCCTCGACGCCGATCACCCAGCCGCTGTCGGCGGTGCGGCCGACCACCGCCTCGAACGCCGGACCGGCGGCGACCCGCGCCACGAGCCGCGGTGGCAGGCCGGGCGGCGGCACGCTCAAGGTCTGATCCGGAATGCCGAACTCCTGCAGCAGCATCGTCGCGCCGGCAATCGCGGTGATGCCGCAGGCTCCACCGGTCCGTTGCGGGCCACAGCCGAGCGCCGCAACGAGAGCCAGCCCGGTAAGGAGGATTCGCATGGCGGAAAAGTAACGCGCCGTCTTCCTTGACGCCCCCCGGGAGCCGCCCGTACCATTACTTGTCCCCCCGACCCCGGATGTTCCCCTGTGCTTGATGGGCTCAAGGCCCGGTTCGAGCGATTCCTCGCCGACCATACCCCGCCGGATGACCCGCGCGCCCGTGCGGCCAACCTCCACGCCGCCGTCCTCGACGCCAAGGTGGCGGTGGGCGAGATGCGGAGTGCGCTGCAGACCAGCGAACTGGCGCTGACCATGGAGCGGCAGCAGCTGACCGACGCCGAGCGGCGGGGCGAACTCGCGGCGGCAGTGCCGGATCCGGAGACGGTGCAGGTGGCCGAGCAGTTCGCGGCCCGGCATCGGGAGCGGATTGCGCTGCTGGAGAAGAAGGTCGCGGTGCAGCGCGACGAACTGCAGCTGGCGGAACGCGACGTCGCCCAGTGGACCCTGGAGCTGAAGCAGAACCGGCAGGGCACCGAGTCGGGGCCGACGCCGGCGCAGGCGGCGGCGTGGCGCGATCTCGAGGCCGCGGGTGCACCCCGGCCCGAGACGGACGTCGAAGCAGAGCTGCTCAAGGGCCGACTCGAGCGGTCCCGCATGGATGCCGCGGTGCAGGCGCAGCTCGATCACCTCAAGAAGAAGCTGGGGAAAGAATGAACCACGGGGAACGGGGAACCGGGAACGGGGAACGGGGACCGGGGAAGCGGGAACGGGGAATCGGGAACGGGGAACGGGGGGCTGCGCATTCACGATGGTCGCGTCGACTTGGCCGGCCGGCTCTCGCCGGGCTGGCAATTCTTCTCGTGACTCCATTCTGCTCCTCCCTTTCCCCCTTCCCCGTTCCCGGTTCCCGTCTCTCGGCCCAGCAGCCCCTCACTCCACCGGCGCACTTCCAGAAGCTGGCTCACACCTACAGCATCGTCGCCTGGGACTCCGTCACCGGCGATCTCGGCGTGGTGGTCGAGTCCAAGTTTCCCAACGTCGGCGGCATCGTTCCGTGGGGGATCGCCGGGGTGGGCGCGGTGGCGACGCAGAGCCTGGGCAACACCGCCTACGGTGAGCGCGGCCTGGAGCTGATCGCCCAGGGGGCAACCGCCGAGGAGGCGCTCCGCATCATCATGCGCAGCGACACGATGCTGCAGGACCGGCAGGTCGGCATGATCGACGCCCGCGGCAACTCGGCGAGCTTCACCGGGACGCGGACGTTTGATTGGGCCGGCGGACGGGTGGGCTGCGGCGCGGTGCTGCCCAAAGGCATCGATTCGGTGCGAGTGGAAGGTGTGCCGTCGCGCCCCGGTTGCCAGGTGCTCGGCGGCAAGGGGGCGGTGATCGCTGGTCACGGCTACGCCGCCCAGGCCAACATCATGGTGGCCGATCAGACGGTGAAAAATCTGGCCGCGACGTTCGAGCGCACGACCGGCTCGCTCGCCGACCGGCTGATGGCGGCACTCAAGGCGGGGCAGGCGGGGGGTGGCGACCGGCGGGGGATGCAGTCGGCGGCGCTCCTCGTGGTGCGGAAGAACGGCGGCTATCTTGGCGCCAATGACCGGTTCATCGATATCCGGGTGTATGACGCGGTCGACCCGATCGCGGAACTCGAGCGCCTGCTCGCGCTGCACAAGCTGCACTTCTTCCCCAGCGAAACCGCGGACCTGACCAAGATCACGCCGGAGATCGTCCGGCAGCTCGAGCCGATCCTGCTGCGGGAGCCGGCGGGCCAGCCGGAGAAGTGGCTGAAGGCGCCGGCGGGCACCGCCAACGCGACGTTCCTCGCCGCACTGCGCGATTTCATGTACTGGGAGAACTACGACGTCCGGGTCCGCATGGACGGGATGATCGACCGGGTGGTCCTGGCGGACATCCTGCGGAAGCATTGATCCTTACACCTGCCACTGGAGCACGCGCATGAGCACTGCAGCTGGTTCGCCACCGGCGGAAGCCGCGATCCCCGAGTTCAAGCAGGTCCTGGGTCATCCGGGCCCGCTCTGGATGCTGTTCATGTCCGAGTTCTGGGAGCGATTCGCCTTCTACGGCATCCGCTGGGCGCTGGTGCTCTACATCGTGGACCAGTTCCATGGCGGATCGGCGACGGGGCAGGCAGCCGCCAACCTGACCTACGGGTCCTACCTCGCGCTGGTGTACGCGGGGGCGATTCTCGGCGGCTACGTCGCCGACAAGTACCTGGGCCACCAACGATCCATCCTGGTGGGGGCGGTGTTCATGGCGGCGGGGCTGTTCATGATCGCGGTGCCCAGTCCCATGCTCTTCAAGCTCGGACTCGCCACGATCGTCTGCGGCAACGGGATGTTCAAGCCGATCATCTCGACGCTGGTCGGCCGGCTCTACTCGGTGACGGATGAACGGCGGGACAGCGGGTTCACGATCTTCTACATGGGCATCAACAGCGGGGCGTTCCTCGCGCCGCTGCTGACCGGGTGGCTCGCCAGCACCATCTTCGGGACCACCGACGCGCCAGCCTACCGGTACGTGTTCATCGCCGCCGGCGTGGGGATGCTGATCAGCCTGGTCTGGTTCTGGTTCGGACGGGCCCAGCTGAAGGGAATCGGCGACCCGGAGCCGGAGGCGATGGGCCGGCACCGCCCGCTGGTCGTGGCGCTCGGCACGCTGTTCGTGATCCCGGTCATCTATCTGCTGCTCGCCGTCGGCGGGACGATCCTGCAGTACGTGCTCTCCGCGCTCTTCGTCGTCCTCGTCTTCCTCCTGATGGTGGAAGCGATCCGCGAGGGCAAGGTGGCCCGGGACCGGGTGATCGCGATGATGATCATCTTCGTCTTCAACATCCTGTTCTGGATGTTCTTCGAACAGGCGGGAAGCTCGTTCACCTTCCTGGCAGATCAGATCGTCAACCGCGATCTCTGGGGCTTCATCTTCCCGACCGCCTGGTTCCAGAGCGTCAACTCGGTGGCGATCATTGCGCTGGCACCGGTGATGGCCTGGGTCTGGGTCAAGATGGCCTCGGCGTGGAACGCCAATCCATCGATCCCCCGCAAGTTCGGGCTGGGCCTGCTGTTCAACGGCCTCGCCTTCCTGCTGCTCATGTTCGCGCTGTCCAGTCTGGTCGGCGTGGATGGCAAGATTCCGTTCTGGACCCTGGTCGCGGTGTACTTCATCCAGTCGGTCGGCGAGCTGTGCCTCTCACCGATCGGCCTGTCGATGGTGACCAAGCTGGCGCCGTCGCGCCTGGGCGGCCTGGCGATGGGTGGCTGGTTCGTGTCGATCGGCATCGGCAACAACCTGTCGGGTATCTTCGCCAGCGCGGTGAGCGGCGAAACCGGGATGACGACGGCGTCGGCGCTGAGCGGCTACACCTTCGGGTTCTGGGCGCTGATCGGGGCGGGCGCGGTGCTGTTCGTTGTCGCGCCGCTGGTCAACAAGCTGATGCATGGGGTGAAGTAGGGGGAACGGGGGACGGGGAACCGGGAACGGGGAACGGGGAACCGGGAACGGGGAACGGGCGGGTGGTCGGGCGGTCGGATGGTCGGATGGTCGGACGGTCGGACGGTCGGGTGGTCGGGTGGTCGGACGGTCGGTTAGGCGGTGCGGGCTCCTCAGGGTCGTTCTCCTTGGGGGGGACTGTTTGAAAGTTTGTGTATGAGCAATATCCTATGGACCGTGGAGGGGATATGGCACGGAAGAAACGACCGGCGGTCGATCCGCAGGAAACCGCCGCGCTCGAGGTGTTGCTGGCCCAGGTGAAGACGCCCGCGCAGCTGGAGGGGGTGTTCCAGCGGCTCAAGCAGCGGATGGTGGAGCAG
>JANMYS010000082.1:0-8217 GCA_031382385.1 Gemmatimonadota bacterium | reverse complement strand
CTTCACCTTGCCCTTGTCGGAGAGCACTTCCTCGACCGTCCCGCTGAAGTCGGAGAACGGACCTTCGGTGATCTCCACGACCTGACCCACCAGGAACGGGATCTCTTCCTTGGGCTCCGACTCCGCCACTTCCTCCACGATGCCCAGCAGGCGATTGACCTCGTCCGCGCGGAGCGCCTGCGGGAATTTTCCCGCCCCGACGAACTTGATCACGCCCTGAATGCTGTTCACCACATGGAGCGATTCCTGGTTCATCATCATCTCGACCAGGACATAGCCGGGGTAGAGCTTGCGCTCGACCGTGACCTTCTTGCCGTTCTTGATCTCCACGACCTCCTGCACCGGTACCAGCGCCTGACGGATCAACTTCTGCCCGTCGGGCCGGGTGTCCTGCAGGATCCGCTGGGCGATCAGACTGCGGACCTTGTTCTCATGGCCCGCTGTCGTCTGGATCGCGTACCAGAGGCAGTCTGGTGCGTCGGTCACCGGGACAGCGCCGCCACCCCGTCCACCAGGACGAGGTTGAGGAGAAGATCCATCCAGCCGATGGCCAGTCCCAGAATGATCGACAGGACCACGATCATACGGGTCGCCTTGGTCAGCTCATCACGCGACGGCCAGGTCACCTTCAGCAACTCCGCGCGCGTGGCGCGCAGGAACGCGACGGTGCCCTGCACGTAGCGGGAAAGTCCGGTCGCCTCGGCGGCCGCGACTTCCGAGCTCACTTGGACTCCTTGTGCGTCACGTGCTTGTTGCACCGGGGGCAGTACTTGTTCTGCTCCACCCGCTCCGGGTGCAGGCGGCGGTTCTTGTCCTGGAAATAGTTACGTTCCCGGCAAGTGGTGCATTCCAGGATGATTTTTTCTCTGGGCATCATGTCCTCGGCCGGTGGCCGTTCGCCATTGGCCGTTAGCGACTCGCGCCAACCGCGGCCGGGGTCGGAACCCCACGGAGCCAACGGCTAACGGCTAACGGCTGTTGTTCCAGAGCTCGCGACCGGGATTGAACCGGTGACCTCATCCTTACCAAGGATGTGCTCTACCAACTGAGCTACACGAGCAGTGCTTGCCCGGTGCGGCCAATGCCCCTCTGAGCCGGCACCGCCATCCCCTCCTACCACGATCCTGTCGTGCTGCAGAGCGGGCGACGGGACTCGAACCCGCGACATTCAGCTTGGAAGGCTGACGCTCTACCAACTGAGCTACACCCGCGAGCCTCGCGGACGGGCGGTCCGGAGCCTGCTCCACCTCATGATGTCGCCCAGCTGCCTGCAGTTGCAACGGTCCGCCCGACCGCCACTACCCGCTCATGGTGGGGGTAGGATTCGAACCTACGTAGCGCAAAGCGCGGCAGATTTACAGTCTGCTGCCATTAGCCACTCGGCCACCCCACCCTGCACTCGTGCTACGATACCCACCCACGCCGCTTAACGTGCAGAGCTGACGAAGGGAATCGAACCCTTAACCGCCGGTTTACAAAACCGGTGCTCTGCCAATTGAGCTACGTCAGCCGGTAGCGGAAAACGAGCAGAACGTCATGATAACCGGGGAGTTAGCACAGGTCAACGGGGGTGGGTCGGGCGAGCAGGGAGGGAGAAGGTGGCAGGTGGCGGGGGCCCGCCGGCGGCCGGGTGGATCGGCCGCTGGGCCGGCGGGCGGCGCTACCCCCCGACCCGCCGGACCTCCGCCGTCCCATCCTTGTTGTCCCGGACCTCCCAGCCGGCCGCCTTGAGTAGATCCCGGACGCGGTCCGCTTCCTTATAGTCCTTCCGCTGCTTCGCGGCGAGCCGGGCTCCCGCCCACCTCAGCGCCCAGCGTTCGGCGCCTGCCGGATCGGCTGGCATCTCCCCTGCCGTGACATCTCCACCATCCGGAACGACCCCGTCGCCGGCCTGCCCAAGGGTGAGACGCCCCGGCCCCCCTTCGCCCTGCCCCGTGGGCTGGAGGGCGAAGACCTCCTCGAACCGCTGCCAAATCGTCCACGACTCCCGACTCGGCCACCCGCCCGTATCCATCTGCCGGTTCGCTTCCCGTGCGAATACGAAAGCCGCCGCAAGCGCCTTCGGTGCGTCGAGATCGTCATCGAGGGCGTCGCGCCCGGCCGCGCCAAAGGTCACCGTCAGGTCGTCGAGCTCGGTGTGCCGCCCGTCGGCGCCGGCCCGGGCTGCCTGGGCAAAGCGGTTGTGGAACTCGCTGAGTCGCCGATGGCCCTCCCGGGCCGCCGCGAGCGACTCATCCGTCAGATCCAGCTTCTGCCGGTAGTGCGTCTGGAACAGGAGCAGGCGGATCGCGCCGGCATCCACCCCGTCGGCCTTGAGGTCCCGGGGCGTGGTGATGTTCCCGAAGCGCTTGGACATCTTGGTCCCGCGCACATTCAGAAACTCGCCATGCAGCCAGTAGCTGGCGAACACCGGCTTGCCGGTGAACGCGCAGCTCTGGGCGATTTCATCTTCGTGATGGGGAAAGATCAGATCGACCCCCCCGGCATGGATATCCAGCACGTCGCCCCAGCCCTTTTCCTTCAGGAGATCGAGCGCCATGGCCGAACATTCGAGGTGCCACCCCGGCCGCCCCCGCCCGAAGGGAGCGTCCCATGCCGCCCCGACAGCCTCGTCCTCGGGCCGCGTCGCTTTCCACAGCACGAAATCCTGCGCGTTCTCCTTGTCGTACTCGTCCGTGGTCACCCGGCCGCTGGCACCGGCCTTGAGCTCGCGCCGGTCGAGCTGCGAGAGCCGGCCATAGGCGGGAAAGCGGGAGATGGCGAAGTACACCGAGCCGTCGTCACCCCGGTAGGCCGTGCCATTGGCCAGCAGCCCTTCCACCAGCCGAATCATCCCCGGAATGAAGTCGGTGGCGCGGGGATAGACATGCGCCGGCCGGATGCGCAGGAAATCCCGGTCCTCGAAGAAGGCCTCCGCGAACGGCTCGGTGAGCTCGCGGATGCTGACTCCCCTCGCTCCCGCCTCCTTGATGATCCGGTCGTCCACATCGGTGAGGTTCATCAGGTGCAGCACGGTAAATCCGCTCGCCTCGAGCCAGCGCCGCAGCAGGTCCTCGAACAGAAACGTCCGGAAGTTGCCGATATGCGCGTAGTTCCACACCGTGGGCCCGCAGGTATACATCGACACCCGCCCCGCGGTGATCGGGGTGAACGACTCGATGGTGCGGCTGAGGGTGTTGAACAGTCTGAGGGCCATCGGGGTGCTCGGCGGATGAAGGCGGGACTACTCGTGACTGTCGCCGGGGGGAGTGGAGCTGGCCGGCGGCAGTTGGCCAGCCGGCACCGCCTGCGTGGCCGCGGCGTCCAGTCGCCGGCCAAGCGGCTGGCCATCGACTTCGGTCTTGATGCGGATGGTCCGCTGCGGCGTCGGAATTTCGATCTTCTCCCGGTCCAGGCGCGACTTGATCCGGCGGCGGAACTCCCGGGCGACCTCCCACTGCTGGCCCGGTCGGGTGCGGAACAGCACCCGGATCTTCACCGCGCTCTCGTCCAGCCCGATCACGCCGGCAATCTCCGGGTCGCCATCGAACTTGGAACGCCACACTTCATCCCGGCTGAAGCGGACCGCTTCATCCCGAAACACCTGAAGTGCCCGGTCCACATCGGTCTCATACCCCACGCCCACTTCCACCACGGCGCGGGACCATCGCCGGGTAAAATTGCTCACCGTCGTGATCTGGCCATTGGGCACCATGTGCACCGCGCCGTGCAAGTCCCGCAGCATCACGACCCGCAAGGTCATTCGTTCGACCTCCCCGGTCTTGCCCGCGACCTCGATGACGTCGCCCACGGCGAACTGTCCCTCGACCAGATAGAAGAAGCCCGAGATAACATCCTTCACCAGGCTCTGGGCCCCGAATGAAACGGCGAGCCCCAGGATGCCGGCCCCGGCGAGGATCGGCTTGATGTCGACGAAGACATTGAGCGTGAGCAGGAGCCCGAGCGCGATCAGCAGGACCCGCCCCACGCTCCGCAACAGCTGCGACGTGGTGCGACCGCGCTGCTCCCGCTCGGTCATGGTGGTGTCGTCGCCGTCGTCCACCGCCAGTTCGATACGGCGCGCGACCTGCTTGACCACCCGCTGCCCCACCCAGCAGAACAGCCAGATGAAGCCGACCTGCAGAAGCTTGCGGACCAGTTCACCGGCATCAACCCGGAGGAGGTCCGCCAGATTGCGCAGGAACTCGGGAATGGCCAGCAGCTCGGAATGCACGACCGGACCTCGGGGCTGGAGAACGGCGGAACGCGGGCAGGAACATAGGCCGCCGCAGCGGGGGCTTCAACCCGTGCGGGCCGCCATGGCGACCGCCACCGTCAGGCCGGTTATCTTTGCCTGGGCCTGCTCCGGACCCCCGCATTCACGCTGACGAGCCGACGTTGACCCTCCCCTCGACGCCTCCCAGGGGCACGATGTTCACCCGTGCCATGCGCCGCCGCTGCCCCGTCTGCGGCGGCGGGCCGCTGTTCGTCAACTGGCTGAAGATGAAGGACCACTGTCCCTCCTGCGGCATCCGCATGCGTCGCGGAGAAGACGGTTACACGCTGGGCGCACTGTGGTTCAACCTGTTCCTCGCCGAACTCATCACGACCGCGTCGTTCGTGACCACACTGGTGCGCACCTGGCCGAACCCGCCGTGGGATCTGCTGCAGATCCTCGGACCGATCGAGGCGATCGTCATGCCGCTCCTGATATGGCCCTTCGCTCGCACGCTGTTCCTCGCCTTCGACCTCGGCATCCGCCCGCTGGATCAGAAGGACCTCACCTGAGCTCCCGGACCGGCTGACGCATGCTGCTGCCCAAGCTCATCACCACGCTGCGCGGCGGGTACACCCGGCAGCACTTCGCCACCGATGTCACCGCGGGCGTCATTGTCGGGATCGTCGCGCTGCCGCTCGCGATCGCGTTCGGTATTGCCAGTGGAGCGACGCCCGAGGCCGGTATCGTCACCGCGATCATCGGCGGCTTCCTCGTCTCGGCGCTGGGTGGCTCACGGGTCCAGATCGGCGGGCCGACCGGCGCGTTCGTCGTCATCGTCGCGGGGGTCATCCAGCAGTACGGCATGGACGGACTGCTGGTGGCCACGATGATGGCGGGCGCGATTCTGATCGGACTCGGCGTGGCGAAGCTCGGTGCTGCCATCAAGTTCATCCCCTATCCGGTGACGACGGGATTCACCACCGGAATCGCGCTGATCATCTTTTCCAGCCAAATGAAGGACTTCTTTGGCCTGCAGATGACCGCGGTGCCGGCGGATTTCGTGGCCAAGTGGTTGGCGTATGCGCACAACGTCACCAGCGTCAATCCGTGGGCGATCGGCGTCTCCGCCGGCGCGCTGGCGATCCTCGTCCTCTGGCCCAGAGTGTCCCTGCGCGTGCCGTCGCCCTTTGTCGCGCTCATCGTCACTACCATCGTCGTGCAGGTCGGCCACCTGCCGGTGGAGACAATCGGGGACCGTTTCGGCGCGATCCACGCCTCGCTGCCCTCGCCGCATTTCCCGTCCGTCTCCTGGGACCTGCTGCGGGGCCTCGTCGCACCGGCGTTCACCATCGCCCTCCTGGCCGCCGTTGAATCGCTCCTCTCCGCCGTGGTGGCGGACGGGATGATCGGGACCCGGCATCGTTCGAACATGGAGTTGGTGGCGCAGGGTGTCGCGAATCTGGCGACGCCGCTCTTCGGCGGCATCCCGGTCACGGGGGCGATCGCCCGCACCGCGACGAACGTGAAAAATGGCGGCCGGACTCCGGTTGCGGGCATCGTCCATGCCGGAACCCTGCTGCTGATCACATTGTTTTTCGGGTCATTGGTCGCACACATCCCGATGGCCGCCCTTGCGGCGATCCTCGTCGTCGTCAGCTACAACATGAGCGAATGGCGCCGCTTCCGCGGCGAACTCCGGGCGCCCAAGAGCGACGTTGCCGTACTGCTGGTGACGTTCCTGCTGACGGTGCTGGTGGACCTCACCGTCGCCGTAGAGGTGGGGATGGTGCTCGCGGCCTTCCTCTTCATGAAACGCATGTCGGAGGTGACGAACATCAGCCTGATTTCCGGCCAGTTCACCGACGCGGAGGAGGCGACGGACCCGAACGCGGTCGCCCTGCGGCAAGTCCCTGCGGGGGTGGACGTCTACGAGATCGACGGACCGTTCTTTTTTGGGGCGGCGGAGTCATTCAAGTCGGCAGTGTCATCAGTGGCCCGGAAGCCCCGGGTCCTTGTGATCCGGCTCCGGCGGGTGCCGTCGATTGATTCCACCGGACTCGCCGCGCTGCGGGACGTCGTGGCCAGGAGTCGGCGGGAGGGCAGTCTGGTGATTCTCTCCGAGGTGCATTCCCAGCCGATAATGGCGCTGACGAATTCAGGGTTCTACGAGGAGATCGGCGAGGCCAACGTCACCGGCAACCTGGACGACGCACTGGACCGGGCCCGGACCTACCTTGGCCTGCCGACCGCGGAGCGCCCGGCGTTCGTGGTGGCCAGTGTCGCGCGCGAGAGCGCGCATGGTGAACGCCGCAAGACGCCCCGGCTCTGAGCGGTGTGACGGGTCAGGGAGTGACGATCACGAATATGCCGTCTTCGCTCCCGCCGCCGTAACTCGCCCCGGGGGCGTTGACGGCAGGAAAATCGGAACTGCGGGTGAGCCCGGCGACATACCAGGTGCCGGAAGGGCCCCGAGCGACGCTCCGTCCCAGGTCATCCTGCGACCCGCCCAGGCGGACGCCGCCGTAATCCTGAGAGAAGTCCCCGCTCACCCTGACGGTGTAGGCATCCGATCCTCCGCCACCAGCCGTGCCAACGATGCCCGGGATCGAACTGGATGTGGTGCTCCCAGACGCATACACCGTGTCCCCGGGACCAACGATGACGCCCTGGAAGCTGTCGCTGCCGGAACCGCCGTAGTAGGTGCTGTTCAGCATCGTGCCGGTCGGTGAGTACCGGACAAACAGCCCATCAGAACCACCCCCCAGCCCATTCCTCAGCGCGTGACCGACCTGAGGCACATCGCTCGAGGAGGTGGACGCGGCCACGATCACGTTGCCGTGCGAATCCACTGCGAGGTCGTGGGTTTCCGTGTTGTCGTTTCCGTTCCCCCCGAGATAGGTACCCCACCGGAGCGTACTGCCGTCGGCGGACATCACTCCGACATATAGATCCTGCAACCCGCCCTGATAGCTGGGCTGCGCGGGCTGGACGGTTGGCACATCGGTGGATCGGGTGGTCATGACGAACGCGGCGTCACCGTTGGGCAGGGCCCGAACCGACGGACCGTCACCGTCGAGCAGGGTGCCGCCGAGGTATGTGCAATTGAGCACCTGGCTGCCGTCGGCCGACACCCTGGTCAGTGACAGATCCTGACCACCGGCCCGGTTCGGCTGATACGCGTTGGGCTGAAACCAGGTTGCAGGATAGTTGGCGGAGACCCAAGAGGCGGCGAAGACGTTGCCGTTGCCATCGACGTCGATGTCCCGGACCGCACCGCCGTCGTTGGCCCCAAGGTAGCTGCACCAGACGGTCGCGGCGGTCGTACTGTTCAGCTTGCAAACAAAACCATCCTGCTCACCATACGGGTTGCTCCCGGGAGCTGTACCCCCGGCAAAAGTGGTCTGGAAGGCGCCCTGCGTCACTGGGAAACCCGCGCTGGCACGACCACCCAGCACGACTTGTCCCTGGTTGTCGATCTCGACCGCGTAAGCCCGGTCGTATCCCGTGCCCCCGAACCTCCGGGACCAGACGAGCTGGCCGCTCGCGGCCAACTTCATGACGATGACGTCGTAATCGCCCTGAGGCGATCCGATGGTCACGGAAAGATTGGGGGAGCGGCTGCCGCCGACAACGTAGACGTTTCCGGCATTGTCGACCGCGACATCGCGGAACATGTCGTCATCCGAGCCGCCGTAATAGGTCGCGAGTGTAATGCTCGGCGGTGTACCACCGCCACCGCCACCGCCGCCCCCGCCGCCCCCACCGCCCCCCCCATTGGGCTCCCCGCCGTTACTGCATGCCACGAAGAGAACAGGCACGAGTGCCATCAGTCGAAAGGTGCCGTGCTGTTCCATAGTCCTGATCCTTTTGGCGGAAGATCGCGATTCGCTGATAAAGATAACCAGGCCAGAAACAGCCGGTGTGATCCCGCTCACTCTCGGCACACTGTGATTCGGGCGCCACTTCACAACTGCCTGACGTAGGGAACCGATTGTCAGACACAACAAAGGCGGGGGGGG
>JANMYS010000057.1:0-29675 GCA_031382385.1 Gemmatimonadota bacterium | reverse complement strand
GGTGACGCCGGTCTTCTCGAACAGCACCGCGCAGAGATGGTCGAGCGCGGCGGGACTGGAGCGCTGACTGAAGCCGACCACCACGAGATCGGGCCGCAGCACGTGAATGTCGCCGCCCTCGAGGGTGTAGTCGTTGCGGCGCTCCTCGGAGCCGTCGTACAGCAGACCGGCATTAGCGCAGGCGGGATGGAAGGCAAAGAGCGTCTTGATGACCAGCTCTTCGGTCCATCGCACGCCGTAACGCATGGAACCGACCACCGCATGGCTGCCGATCACCACGCCGATATCGCGGGGAAAGAAGAGGTTGGGCAGCGGCGGCAGCACGTAACCGACGGTGTTGATCGCCCGGGCGATGGCGCCACCCTCCGCCTCCACCCCCTCGATGATCAGCCGGGCGAGGGCGCCGGCGGGAAGATCGCTCAGCTGGCGCCCGAGGCCTTCCGAGGGCACGACGTCGAGGGTGGCGCGGATGAAGTACTCCCGCGCTTCCGGCCGCTCCAGCGCTTCCGCCAGCAGGTCCGCGATCTGGTGCACCTTGGCGAAGCGCTCCAGGACCGCCACAAACCGGCGGTGCTCCCGCTGGGCGCCATCGACCTGGATCAGGTCATCGTAGAGATAGTCCCCCTTGTTGCCCGGCGTGACCGCCCGCAGCTCGGCGCCCGGCGTGTGGACCAGGACGGATTCGAGCTCGCCGACTTCGGTGGAGACGAGGAGAGGCTTGTGCTTGGCCATTGGTAGAAGCTAGCAGGTGGCAGGTGGCAGGTGGCAGGTGGCAGGTGGCAGGACGGATGGTACTATTGGCGTGCCATCCGGTCGAGCAACTTCTGGCGCAAACCACCCAGCATCCGGCCGATTTCCTCTGCTGCGCCGAGAATCACTTTCGCCTCCCCGTCGGGAAGAAATCTCAGTCGCTCGGCGATGATGACTTCGGTCTCCAACTCCTTTACCGAGCCATTGGCGATCAGCAGGAACCGCATGAACTCGCGCGGGGTTCCCCGGCCTCTGCCTTCGGCGATATTCGCGGGAATCGAGACTGCCGCCCGGCGCAGTTGCGATCTCAAACCGTACAGTTCGCTTGCCGGGAATTGGGCGGTCGCATCGTAGACAACTTCAACAAGGTGAATGCTCTTCTGCCAGACGATGAGATGACGATAGCTCGCGATGGTCATGGGTTCGGCGTGGGTGGCCAATGTTACACGTCGCCCCGCCAAGCTCCACTACCCAGATGATTCGTGCGCGTACCAATCCGCTCCCACCTGCCCCCTGCCACCTCTACCCTGCCACCTGCCACCTATCTGTTCGTCAACGCATAGCTCAGCGCCTCAAGCTCCAGCGCCAGATTCACGGTCTTCACCACGACATCATCCGGCACGGTGAGCTGGGCCGGGGCGAAATTGAGGATGGCCGTGATGCCGAGCTTGACGACCCGGTCAGCGACGGCCTGAGCGGCCTCCGCGGGGGTCACGATGACGGCGATATCCACCGGCAGGCGCTCGAACTCCGTGGCCATCTGCCGCACATCGCGCACGGTAAGCCCGTTCCACTCCCGCCCGATCTTGGCCGGATCGGTGTCGAAGATGTGGACGATCTCGAAGCCGCGGGTCTTGAACCCGCGGTACTGCACCAGCGCACTGCCGATCTTGCCCGCGCCGATCATCGCGACGCGGTAGTGCCGCCCCAGCCCCAGGATGTCGCGCAGCTTTCCGACCAGCTCGGCCACCGAATACCCCAGGCCGCGCTTGCCGAAGCTGCCGAAAAAGGAGAGGTCCTTCCGCACCTGGGCCGACGTTGTCCCGCCCCGCGCCGCGAGGGCCTCGGAGCTGACCGTCTCGATGCCCTGGTGCTCGAATTCCTCGAGGAACCGGAGATAGAGAGAGAGACGTCGGACAGTGGATTCGGCGATCTTCCGCATGAGCTTTTGTGAAATGTTTCACAAATCTAGCGAAGGGAGGGAGAAACGGGAACGGGAGCCGGGGAACGGGGAACGGGGAACGGGGAACCGGGAGCCGGGAGCCGGGGAACGGGAGCCGGGGAATCGGGAACGGGGAACGGGGAACGGGATCGTCGGGCCCTGCTGTCATCCCGAGCAAAGCGAGGGATCTATCCGCCCTACAGCCAGACTCTGGCATCGGCTCCGACCTGAAGGGGTCCCTCGTCGCTGGGCTTCCCTCGCTCCGCTCGGGACAGGCGCTCGGGATGACACAACCGGACCCTTCCGCCTGCCGCCTGGCATCCGGCGCTATCGCCTCTCTCCCACCTCCGCGAATAGCCGGGCAAAGTCCCCCGGCGACAGCTCCTGCGGCCGCTGGGTCTCGCCGATCCCCGCCTGGCTGAGCCAGCCACCCACGGTCGTTGCCGGCTCGCCGGTGAGCTCGCGCAATCCGCGCAGCAGCTGTTTGCGACGGAAGCCGAACAGGCCAACGACAAAGCGGCGGAAGCGAAGCACGTCGGCATCCGCAATCAGCGGCTCGGCCAGTGGCCGGAGCCGGAGCACCGCCGAATCGACCTTGGGCCGCGGACGGAAGGCTCCTGCCACGACGGTGAAGAGCCGCTCCACCCGCGCCACCGACTGGATGCCGACACTCAGTGCCCCGTAGTCCGAACCACCCGGCGGCGCCGCCACCCGTTCTGCTACCTCCTTCTGCACCAGGAAGACAATGCACGTCGGGCGGGGTGGGAGGAGCGCCTGCTCGAGCAGTGGCGAGGTGATGTTGTAGGGAATGTTGCCAGTGATCCGCCGCGGCCCCTCGCCGGTGAGCGAGTGCCAGTCGAGCTCGAGCGCATCCCCCTCGGTGATCATGGCCGCGGGAAACCGTTCCCGCAGCGCCGGCACGAGGTCACGGTCCTTCTCGATGGCGATCAGCCGCTCGGCCCGGATCGCCAGATGCGAAGTGAGGCCGCCCGGCCCGGGCCCGATCTCCAGCACCGTGTCGCCCGGCTCGATCTGCAGCGCATCCGCGATGCGCCCGCGGATGCGGGTATCGGTGTGTAAATGCTGGCCGTGGCGTTTCTTGGGGGTGGGAAATGTGGGGTGTGGGGTGGGTGGCGGTTGGCGCGGGGCGCGGGCCGCGGGCCGCGGGCCGCGGGCCGAATGATAATGCTGTCATCCTGAGCAAAGCGAAGAAGCTCTTTGCCCCGGAGCCGAACTCAGGCATTGGCTCCGGCCTGAAGGGATCCGTCGTCCCTTCGGTCCTCAGGATCACAACAGTGTGGGCGGAGCGGGAGCTCCGCCCCTACCTGGAACCGCTGAATGCTGAACGCTAGTGGCCAACGGCTAACGGCTAACGGCCACCGTTCAGATCCGCATCACCAGCAGCGTCCGATCATCGCCCGGCTTGGGCGTCGCGGCGTCGGCGACGGCAAAGACCGCCTGCACGATGGCCTCCGGCGGCTCGGCCCGGTGCCGCATGACTTCCGCGAGCAGCCGCTCTTCGGTGAACGTCGTACTCCCCCCCTGATCGACCAGGCCATCGGTCCAGAGGCAGAGCAGGTCCGCGCCCGGGGTCCAGGTCACCTGGTTCCGCTTGAGGCTGTCGGCGGAGGCGAGCCCGAGCGGCGGAGCCGTCGTGGGGAGTCGCTCCGGCTCGCCGCTCGCCGGTACCCTGTAGGCATGCGGGTGACCGGCGTTGGCATACACCAGCCGGCCCTGCTTCGGATCCAGAACGCCATAGAAGACCGAGAGGAACATCTCGGTGGAGGCGAGCTCCTGGCCGAGGCTCTCGAGCATGGCGGAGAGCACCTCGTCCGGCGTGCTGCCCGCGCCGGCGTGGATGCCCGCGGCCGACATGACCAGCGCCATGACCAGCGCCGCGGAAAAGCCGTGCGACGAAACGTCGCCCAGCATCACACCGACCCGGCCGCCGCCGAGGCGGGTAAAGCTGTAGAAGTCACCGCCGACGCTGTCGACCGGTCGGCAGATGGCGGCCACCTGGGCATCGCCCTGGAGCACCGCGGGGGATGGGAGCAGCTTGAGCTGGAGGTCGTGCGCCAGTTCGAGTTCGCGCTGTAGCCGCTGGCGGCGGAGGTCGCGGTCCACCAGCCTGGCGTTCTCAATCGCGGCGCCGATCTGATTGGCGACCGCCGACACCAGCTTCGCCTCGCCCGAGGTGAAGGTGTCGCCCACGATCCGGTCGGTCAGGTTGATGACACCGACGCAGCGCGAGCTGGCGCCCGGCGCGGCATAGAGAATGGGAATGCTGAGAAACGCCTCGCCCCTGTAGTTGCGGTCGGCGGGCGAGCCGGGATTGTGGGTCAGCGGATCGGTGGGATCCCGCACGATGATCCGCTGCTCACGGAAGACCTGCGCCGCCACCGAGGTGCGATCGTCGGTCCGGACCGGTTCGTGGCCACCGGCTGAAAACCCGCGCGCCGCCACGGTGCGGAGCAGCGAGGTGGCCTCGTCGTGCACCATGATGGAAGCGCGGCGGGCGCCGACAACGTCGGCGACTTCCCGCACGATCGTATGGGCCGCCTCCTCCAGCTTCACGGTATGGCCGAGGATTTCGCTGATGGCGTAGAGGAGGTCGATCTCCTCGTAGCGCGAGGTGAGCTCGTCGGTGATCTCCGCGCTCTCCCGTTCGGCGGCGAAGAAGACGTGCAGCACCTGGGCGAGCTGGGGGGAGAGGGCGGCGGCGCGGGCCTCGGTGACGCCGTCGATCTCGAACCAGAAGCCGTTCGCCTCCGGCACCGGGGCGAGCCAGGAGGAGCCGGTCGGGGTGGGGACCAGCCCGGCGATGCGCGGAAGCGGCGGGGAGAAGCCGGGGTCGGCTCCTGCCCCGAAGACGCGCAGGACACGTCCGTCATAGCGCCAGAGACGGACGCGGGCGCCGGTGAGGGCGCCCAGCGCATCCGCCACTGACTCCAGGCCCCCTAGTGGCGGCGCAGCGTCATGCAGATGGAATTCCCCAGGGCGTTGAAGCGAACGTCATCCACCAGTTGGCGGATGAGAAAGAGGCCCCGGCCATTGGTCCGGTCGAGATCCTCGGGCAGGAGCGGGTCCTCGATCGTGGCGGGGTCGAAACCCGGGCCCTGGTCGGTGACCTCGATGCGAATCTGCTCGCCGCAGCATTCGGCCTGCACTTCGACCCACTTGGTGCGGTCCTCCTGGTTGCCGGCGACGATCGCGTTGGCGAGCGCCTCCGCCAGCGCCACCCGGAAGTTGAACCGGCCGCGGCGACTGACCCAGTGGGCGGTGCAGCAGTGCCGCATGAGGAGGTCGACCACTTCCTCGATGCAGCCGACTTCACTGGGCACCCGGAGCGAGACCTGCACGGTGGCACCAGCCGCGTTGGGGACGCGGCGGCGGCGGACACAGAGCCTGAGGGTGGCAGCGAGCGGTGCCGTCACGCGGCAAAGCTCCCCAGCGCCCGCTCGGCGGTGTCGCTGATGGCGAAGAGGGTATCCAGCTTCGTCAGCTCAAAGAGAGAACGCAGGTCCTCGTTGAGGCCGGAAAGACGCAGGTCGCCGCCCTGCTCCCGGACCTTCTTGGAGATCGAGACCAGCGCGCCGAGCCCGGAGGAGTCGATGTAGCCGGTGCGGGAGAAGTCGATGACGAAGCGGCGCTCGCTGTGGTCGAGGGCTTCCTGCACCGCGGCCTTCAACTCCTGGCGGTTGCCCACGATCAGCTGGCCTTCGACCCGGATGAGGTACACGCCGCTGGCGTCTTTGCTCGCCGAAAATGCCATGGGACTCCTCGAAAGTTGGACCTCAGCCGTCCTGGACCTGGGCGGCGACCAGCGCGGCCACCTCCACAATATCCTCGACGGACGCCCCGCGCGAGAGGTCACTCATGGGACGGGCCAGCCCCTGCAGCAGGGGGCCCAGCGCCGCGGCCCCGGCCAACCGCTGGACCAGCTTGTAGCCGATATTGCCGCTGTCGAGGTCGGGGAAGACCAGGATATTGGCATTTCCTCCCAGAATCGAGTCGGGGGCCTTCCGCCGGGCCACCTCCGGCACGAGGGCGGCGTCTGCCTGCAGCTCCCCATCGCAGGGAATCCCCGGGGCTATGGCTCTGAACCGGTCGGCTGCCTGCCGCATCCGGTCGATCGACGGCCCGATCGCACTGCCCCGGGTACTGAAGGACAGGAAAGCCACCCGGGGCTGGTCACCGACGAGGCGCACCCGGTCGCGGGAGGCGGCCAGCGCGATATCCGCCAGCTGCTCGGCGCTCGGCGTTGGCACCACGGCGCAATCGGTGAAGGTGAGGACCCGTCCGTCCGGCAGCTCCAGGTAGAAGGCGGAGCTGACGGTGCGGATCCCCTCGGCCGGACCGATGGCCCAGAGCGCGGCACGGAGCACATCCGCGGTGGACGTCGCCGCGCCGGCCACACAGCCCTCGGCCTCGCCGAGGGCGACGAGCGCGGCCCCGAAGCGGAGCGGATCGGTGGCGAGGTCGAGGGCGTGCACCGCGTCGTCCACTTTGTCCGGCCGCCGTTCCCGGAGCCACTGGGCCACGCGGGGCAGCCGGCCATCCTGGGTCGGCTCGATGGCGCCGGGACCGATCAGGATCGGCTCGGCCAGTCGCTCGGCCCGAAGGATCGCTGCGGCGGCCTGCACCCGCCCATCCTCCGCCTCGGGCAGCACGATCCGGCGGGGCCGGGCCTCCGCCCGGGCCCGCAACTGCTCCCGAAAATTCACTTGCGGAAGCGGCGCGCCAGCGCTTCCGCGACGACCGGGTGGACCAGGCCGTCAACGCTGCCGCCGTAGCGGGCGACCTCGCGGACCAGGCTGGAGCTGAGGTAGGTCGCATCCTCCGGCGGCACGAGGAAGGCGGTCTCGAGGCTGGGCATGAGGTGGCGGTTCATCATCGCCATCTGGAACTCGTACTCGAAGTCACTCACGGCGCGAAGCCCGCGGATGATCAGGGTGGCGCCACTGCGGCGGCAGAAGTCCACCAGCAGGCCATCGAAGGCCTCGAACTGCACTCGCGGCGCCTCTCCCACGGCCACGCGGAGCATGGACAGCCGCTCCTCGACGGAGAAGAGCGGTTGCTTGGTGGAGTTGCTGGTAATGGCGACAATCACCTTGTCGGCCAGCGCGAGGGTGCGGTGCACCAGGTCGGTGTGTCCGCGGGTCGGTGGATCGAAGGACCCGGGATAGACGGCGATACGAGTCATGGCGCGTGGCAGAAGGTGAGGGCAGTGTCGCCGTACCGGCGGGTGTCATCGCCGCCGGGCTCCAGCTTGGCAGCGTGCTCCAGCGCCAGAATGCGGGCAAAAGGCCGCCGACGGAAGAGGGCGACCAGTTGGACCGCATCATCCCGGGTGTAGGGTGGATCGGCAAAGGCCACATCGAAGGCGCCCGGTTCCACCTGTTCCGCAAAGCGCAGGGCGTCGCCTCGGTGCACGGTCGTCCGTTCCTGGAGGCCGAGTGCCGCAATGTTCGCGGCAATCGCAGCGAGCGACGGCGGGTTGAGATCCACGAAGGTCGCGCAGGTCGCGCCGCGGGAGAGCGCCTCCAGACCGAGCGCGCCGCTGCCGGCAAAGAGGTCGAGGACCCTCGCACCGGGGAGGGACGACTGCAGGATGCTCATCCACGCCTCGCGCACCCGGTCGCCGGTGGGACGGACCCGGGCATCCTTCGGGGCGACGAGGGTGCGTCCCCGCAGGGTGCCACCGATGATCCTCACGGGGTCAGCGGACGGCGGCGCACCAGTTCACGGCGCGGTGCTGGTCGCCTGAGGTGCCGCGCTGGCTGGCGCGAGGCGCGAGGCGACTGGCGCAGCTGCATCAGCATGGTCGACCGGAAGCGCCGCGAGTGGCGGCGTCGTCAGCGCCACGATGCGCGCCTGCAGGCTGACCTCGCCCTGATACTCATTCGTCTCCAGCCGGAAGGCGACATCCACCGGCTCCCGCCGCGCCGCGCGCTCCAGCCACCCGCCGCGGTCGGCCCAGCCGAAACCGATCCCGCCCAGCCGGCCGCCAGCGGAAGCGAGCGTCGCCTTCAGGTGACCGTTGCCCACCCGACGGGCGCCCTCGAGTCGCACAGCACGGGCGCCGAAGACCGGGCCGGGGTTCCCCATGCCGCAGGGCTCGAGGTGACGACAGAGCCGTTCGAGCTCTTCGCTCGCCTGCCCGAGGTCGAGCACGAGATCGATCCGCTGCTCGGGGGCGAGATCGGCGGCGGTGAGCCGGGCGCGGGCGAAGGCGGTGAAGCGTTCACGAAAAGCGGGAAGCTGGTCCCGCCGGAGGGTGAGCCCCGCCGCCATGTGATGGCCGCCGAAGCGATCGAGCAGGTCGCCGCAGTGGTGCAGCGCGGCGTGCAAGTCGAAGCGACTGATGCTCCGGCCGCTCCCCTTCCCCACCTCGCCCTCGAGCGCGATCAGGAAGGCGGGTCGGCCGAAGCGTTCCACGATGCGTGACGCGACGATGCCGACGACCCCGGCATGCCAGCCATCGGCGGCGAGCACGAGCGCGGCGTCCTGGTCGGGATCGCAGGAGGTCTCGACCAGGGCCATCGCCTCGTCGAGGATTCGCTGGTCGAGAACCTGGCGCTGGGTATTGAGCACCTCGAGCCGGGTGGCCAGCGCCATCGCCTCTCCCGGATCGTCGGTCAGCAGCAGCTGCAGACCTTCGGTAGCGTCGCCGACACGGCCCGCGGCGTTGAGCCGGGGAGCGAGGATGAACCCCACCTGGCCCGCGCGGATCTCCCGTCCTTCGAGACCGCTGGTGCGGATGAGCGCCCGCAGCCCGGGCCAGCGGCTCTCGCCCAGCAGGCGGAGTCCGTGCCGGACCAGGATCCGGTTCTCACCGGTCAGCGGAACCACATCCGCGACGGTGGCGAGGGCGACCAAGTCCAGCAGATGATACGGCAGGTTGGCCGGGAGGCCGAGCGCGGGCACGAGCGCCTGGACCAGCTTGAAGGCGATCCCGGTACCGCACAACTGGGTGAGACCGGAGGTATCGCCCGGCTGCTGCGGATCGATCACAGCCCGCGCCCGCGGCAGGACTGCGCCGGGAAGGTGGTGGTCGGTGACGATGACCTCCAGCCCCGCGGCGCGGGCCGCATCGACCGCATCCACCGCGGTGATGCCGCAATCACAGGTGAGGATCAGCCGCGCGTCCGCCGCCTGGGCGGCGGCGATACCGGCCGCGCCGAGATCGTACCCGTCGCGCATCCGATGGGGCACGAACGGTGTCACCCTCGCTCCGGCGGCCCGGAGCGCGCGCGTGAGCAGGACGGTGGCACACTGGCCATCGACGTCGTAGTCGCCATGGACCAGAATGCCGCCACCGGTCCGGATGACCGTGGCGATGATGTCGACCGCTTCCGCCATGCCCTTGAGCAGGAGGGGATCGGCCAGCTCCTCGAGGACCGGACGGAGAAAGCGCCGGGCCGCCTCCGGCGTGGCGAGGCCGCGCTGCGCCAGCAGCGCAGCGAGCACCGGTGTCACGCTGAGGCCCTGTGCCAGCGCCTGCACCACCTCGGGATCGGGCTCGGCGGCCACCAGCCACCGCAGCGGTGGGACCGGGAAGCGGCTATTCAACGACTTCAACCACTTCCGCGGCGTAGATGATCACGCCGCAGCTCTCGCACGAATCGATGAGCGTACCGGCGCGGATCTGGCTCCGCCGGTTGAGCGGGACCGCGGTGAAGCAGGAACCACAGGCCGGTCCATTCAGCGCCACGATCATGTTGGAGAACCGCACCGACCGCAGTCGCTCGTAGCGGGTGCGCAGCGTCTTGTTGATGCCGCTGGCGACCTTGTCGCGCTCGGCGACGGCCGCGACACGTACCTTGGTCGCCGCCTTCTGGCGCCCCTCGATCTCGGCGCGCTCGACCTGCTGCCCTTCGCGCAAGGTCGCCAGGCGCTCGGCGGCGTCCCGCGTGGTCACTTCGAGCCCGGCGACGAGGTCCGATAACTTCAGCCAGTCGGCCTCCTCGCGGGCGAGCGAGGAACCGGCGAGATCGAGCTCGATGTTCACCGCCGCCGCTTCCTTCGGCGTCTTCACCAGGTCGAGATGGGCCCGCCCGCGTTCCACCATCTTGCGGAAGTTCTCCACCTTGGCTTCGGACTCCGCCCGCCTGCGCTTGGCGTCGGTCAGCGCCCGATCCGCCTTCTCGGCGGCCTGCACGGCGTCGCCGATCTGGGACTCGAGGCCCTCCAGCTCGGCGAGGATGGCGTCGAGGGCCTTGTCGGCCTCGAGCAGGGTGAGGTCCTTGGACTGCAGGTCGAGCAGCTGCACGAGATCAGGATGCATGCGGGGTCACGGGTCGAGGAAATGGAGATTGGAGGATTGAGACATATCAGGACCGGGCGGAGCGCGAACGCTGCCCGCGGTTGAAGCCCTTGGCCGAGCTGAGTTCAGGATATTCATCACGAAGTTCGCGCACCATCTTCACATGCCGGGCCATGAGTTGGCCGCGCTCCGCGTCGGAGGCAGTGCGGATCTGCGCCAGCAGCGCGTCGCATTCCCGCTGTCTGGGACGCCGCTCCAGCCGCCGGGACGCATCATTGAACAGGCGGTCTTCCTGCCCGGTGGCCGGCAGCGCCTCCGCCAGCATCCGGGCCCACCGCTCGGCGAGCTTGGGTGGAGTAACCTCCGGCGGCACCGCCGGACCGTCGCCGGGAACAGCCACCAGCGCCTCGAACAGCTCCCGCCGCCCCGGCTCCTCGAACCACTCCGGCAGAATCCCCTCGCGGCAGCGCGCACGCCATTCGCCGCTGGCCACCATCAACTGGAGCAGCACGAGCTCGGCGCGAGATCCATCGGAGCGAAGTGGCTCCTCGGAGCGAGCCAGCGGCGCCTCGGTCGGGCGTGAGGCAGGGGACGCGGGACGGAGTTGCGGCGGCGCGCTGTTCACTTCGTGCTCAAGCACCCGCTTGTCCACACCGCTCCGCTCCGCGACCAGCCCGAGATAGAGCTCGCGCTGAATCGGGTCCTTGGTCGCCCGGATGGTCGGCAGCAGTCGGTCGAGCGCCTCTCGACGGTGCTCGATGTCGCTGAACCAGCCGCGCCGGTCGAGAATCTGGATCTTCCGCTCCATCAGGTCGACCGCATCGGCCAGCACTTCTTCTAGCGCCTCGAGCCCGCCGCTGCGCACCAGGGTATCGGGATCCTCGCCCGGCGGCATCGTGGCGACCTTGACCCGCACCTCGTGGCGCAGCAGCTCGTCGCCGGCGCGGAAGGTGGCCTTGAGGCCGGCGGTATCGCTGTCCAGCAGGAGGGTTGCCGTCGGCGAGAAGCGCTTGAGCAGCGCAGCCTGATCCGCGGTGAGCGCAGTGCCGAGCGGGGCGACCACATGCTCGAGGCCGGCCAGTACCAGTCGGAGCACGTCGAAATAGCCCTCGACCAGAATGACGGTGCCTTCCTTCCGGATGTGGTTCTTGGCCAGGTGGAGGTTGTAGAGCGTCTGGCCCTTGTGGAAGACCGGCGACTCGGGCGAGTTGAGATACTTGGGCTCGCCATCGCCGAGCAAGCGGCCGCCAAATCCCACGACGCGGCCGCGCAGATCGTGAATCGGGAAAAGCAGCCGGCCACGGAACCGTGGCACGACCCGACCGTCGTCCCGCTTCGCGAGGAGACCGGCTTCCAGCAGCACCGCCTCGTTGATGCCTAACTGCGCCATCGCCGGCGCGAAGACTGCGCCACGGGGTGCGTAGCCCAGCTCAAAGGGACCGACGGTGTCGAGATCGAGTCCGCGGCCCTGCAGGTAGCGCCGCGCCTCCTCCGCCTCCGGCAGCTCGCGCAGCTGACGGGCAAACCAGTCGTGCGCGACGGCGACGGCCTGGTAGAGCGGCTCGCGCGGGTCGGGGCCCTGCCGCTCCCGGGCTTCCGGAATGACGATCCCCATGCGGCGGGCGACTTCGCGCACCGCGCCGGGGTAGTCCATGCCGAAGTGCTTCATGTACCAGGAGAAGGCATCGCCCGATTCCTTGCAGACGAAGCAGTAGTAGCGCCCCTTCTTCGGAATGACGGCGAAGTTGCGATGCTGACCGCCATGGAACGGGCAGGGACCGCGCCAGTCGCCACCCTGCTTCTTGAGGTCGACCGTCTCACCGATGAGGGCGATGAGGTCGACGCTGTCGCGCACCTGCTCGATGATCTCGTCGGGGATCATCGTCAGGCGCCGAACTCGACGAGGGTCACGCCGGTCCCGCCCTGGTTGGGCGGCGCAAAGCCATGCGCCTTGATGCGACGGTCGCTCCGGACAATCGCCTGCACCCGCTCGCGGACCACCCCGGTGCCCTTGCCGTGGATCACGCGGAGGTAGGGCTGCTCGGAGAGGATGGCCGCGTCGATGGCGGCGGTCACGACGTGGGCGGCCTCATCGCCGGTCATCCCGCGCAGGTCAATCTCGAAACTCGCGTCGCCAGCCTCGGCGCTCCGCAGCGGCTCAGCGGTCTTGCGCGGCGCCTGACCGGCGAGCTTGACGAGTGTGCCGGGATCGGCAATAAGCTTGAGCGAGCCGATGCGCACGATCACCCTGCCGTCGGGGCGGAGCTCGAGCACCTCACCGGCGGTGCCGCTCTCCAGCCGCACCCGGTCTCCCGCGGCGAATGTGGCTGCAGTATCAGCGGTCTTCGCGCCGGGCCGGTCGAGCTCGCGCAGCGCGGCGGACTCCGCCTGCGCCGCCTGCTCCACCAGCCGCCGCGCGTCACGCGCTCCACCGCCGGCGGCAGCGGCCTGCACGATCGCCGCTTCCACCTTTTCCCGCGCCTCCAGCAGGTACTGCCGGGCCTGTTCCCGCCCCTGTCGCTCCGCATCCTTCTCGCGCCGCTTGAGCGCCGCCTCCCGGATGGCCTGTGCCTCCGCCTGAGCCGCGAGCGCAGCGGCGTGCCCCTCGGACTCCGTGATCCGTTCGGCCAGGAGGATCTCGCGCTGCATCTGGTCCCGGCCACGCTCCTCCACCACTGCGAGCAGCGCATCGAGGCTCCGCTCCGCGTCGGGCACGGCGGCCTCGGCCTCCTCCAGCACCTCCTCCCGCAATCCCAACCGGCGCGCAATCGCGATGCCGTAGGAGCGGCCCGGCACGCCCTTGATGAGATGGTAGGTCGGCTGCAGCGTGGCGGCATCGAACTGGAGCGACGCGTTCACGATTCCCGGGCTCACGGTGGCGAGTCGCTTGAGTGCGCCGAGGTGGGTGGTCGCCAGCGTCAGTGCGTTGCGCCGGGTGAGAGCGTGCAGCGTCGCGCCGGCGAGTGCCGCGCCCTCCGCCGGATCGGTGCCGCTCCCGATCTCGTCCAGCAGGACCAGCGAGCCGTCGTCCGCTTCGTCGAGGATGACCCGCAGCAGCGTAAGGTGAGCGCTGAAGGTCGAGAGGTTCGCGGCGATGGACTGCCGGTCGCCGATATCGGCGAAGACGCGGGTGATCACGGGGAAGACGCTGCCGGGCCCGACCGGCGGGATGATGCCACTCTGGGCCAGCAGCAGGTGAAGTCCGACCGCCTTGAGCAGCACCGACTTGCCGCCGGTGTTCGGGCCGGACAGCAGGATGGTGCGTTCGGGGTCGGTGAGCGTCAGATCGAAGGGAACCACGGTCCGGCGGGTCGGCTGATCGGCCCGGGTGGTCGCCGGTGTGTCGCCGAGAAGCAGCGGGTGCCGGCCGTTGACGATCTTGAGATCGGCCGGTGCCGTCGCGACTGCAGGTTTGTGCCCATCGACCGCTGCGGCCCAGCGTGCCCGCGCGGCGAGATCATCGACCGTGATACACATGGCGTGTACTTCGCGGATGGCGCCCGCCTCGGGGCGGAGCCGTTCGGTGAGCTCGCGCATCACCCTCAGCTCCTCGCGCCGGGCGCGCGACTCCGCCTCGCGGAAGGCGTTGCCCAGTGGAATCACGGCAGCGGGCTCGAGATAGAGCGTGGCACCGCTGGCCGATTCGCCGTGGATGATGCCGTCGGGGCGGCTGCGGAGGTCGCGCGGGACGGGAATGACGTAGCGTCCCTCCCGCAGCGTCACGCCGCCCTCGCCACCGATGCCGCGCAGCAGCGACTCCAGCCGCTGGATCAACCGGTCGCGCGCGGTGCGGATGTCGCTCCGGGCAGCGGCGAGATCGGCGCTCGCGCCGTCGAGCAGCTCGCCCTCGTCGTCAATCGACTGTTCCAGCCGCCGCTCGACCACCTTGTCCGGCAAGGGCCGCTCGAGCCAGGCCACACTAGGTGCGTCAGCGGCCACGCGACGCAACTCGGCCACCACCAGACGCGCGGCGGTGATGGTACGGCGGATGGCGAGGAGTTCGCCGCCATCCAGCACGCTGCCGTTCAGGCGGAGGAGGGAGAGTACGCGTGCCAGCGTCGGCACCGATTCCGCGGTCACGCCTGAGCCGCGGCGCACCAGCGCCGCCAGTTCCTCCACCCGGCCCAGCTCCGCCTGGATCCAGGGGACATCGGTCACGGGCCGGCGGCGGCGGATGCTTTCCGCGCCGAGCGGACCGGCGGCAAGGGCGGCGACCTGATCGAGCACGGCGGCGAATTCGAGGGCCTGAAGGGCGTCATCCGATCCGAGAATGGACGACCCCTCCGGCGGAAAAGCGGACGGGGCGCCAGCGTCCGAAGACACCAGCACCCCGTGCGGCAACTCCACGTCAGCCTGTTCGGTCATCCGACCGGTCAGGCTCCCCGAATCATTCGCTGCATTCCCGCTCCACCCCGAAGCTGTGTGCGCCAGCTATCATCTTGCGAGCAGGGAGTTTACGGGGTGGGCGGGGGAAAGACAAGGAGGAGCGTGGGGCGTGGCTTGTCTTCGGGCATGGTGGCGCGAGGCGCGGGGCGCGGGGCGCGCCAGTCATTGCATTCCGGCTACTCCACCAGCTACGCGCCACCGCCTCGCGCCTACTCCCTCGCGCCTACTCCAGAGTAAACCACTGCACCTCGACCCGGCGGTTCTGGTCGGCGTCGCTCCCCGCGGGTTCATCCCACCCGCGGCCGACGATATCGATGCGCTTCACGTCCACCGCGTGCTTCTGCACCAGCAGTTTCTGGATCTCGGCGGCGCGATTGCGGGAAAGCTCGACGGCCCTGAGCGCCATCTGGCGCACATAGGCATCGCCGCCCTTCTTGCGGAACTCCTCTACCATCGCGTTGTCGACATGCCCCCGGAGCAGCACCGTGCTGCCGGGGCTGACGGTCAGCAGCTGCTTGATGGCGTCGAGGTTCTTGAGATTCTCAGTCTGCGCCTGATCCAGCGTGGCGGAATTGGGCTGGAAGAAAAACCGGATGTCTTTGCTCAGCAGCGGGTCGGTCTCGACGCTGCTGGCGGCCCCGCTGCGGATCGGGGCGATGGCGATCTTCTGATCCTTGAACAGCCCGGCCTTGTCCAGCGACTGGAGGGCGGCGAGGTCGACGAAGCTGGCGGGATCGGCGGGATCACGGATCAGCTCGCTGCCATAGGCGTACACGGCGGACTGGAAGATGCCGCCGAAGCTGCCGGCGGCGTCGATCTCGCCGCGGAAGAAGGCGAGGTTCTCCGGCAGATTGGACAGATGCACCTTGGCGAGTTCCGCGCGCGCCTGGTCGGGCGACCACTTGAAGGCGGTCGCGATGGTGGTGAGGTAGGGCTCGGGATTGTCCCGTACCATCCGGTTGCCCTCCAGCAGTGCATGCACCAGCCCCTCGACCAGCTTCGGATGCGCCTCGGCGAATCCCTGGTTGAGCACCAGCACGTCGGCGATGATCAGGAGATTCTTGTTGGTCGTGAGCAGCCGGAGCGCGCCACCGGACTGCGCCACGACCTCGGAAGTCTTCGGCTCCCAGGTGACCGCACCGGCCAGGCGGTTCCTCCCGCCCTTCACATCCGCCAGCAGCAGGTCGCCGGCGGCAAAGCCATCGTCGGTGTAGACCAGGTTGAGCCCGGAGGGGCTCGGCTCGGCATCGAGACTGCCCAGCATGCTGATGCCAAGCCCGGCTTCCTGGGCGAGGTAGCGGATGAAGAAATCCGTCTCGGTGAACTGCGCCGCGGCGATCACCTTCCCCTTGAGCGCATTGACCCGCCGGATGTCGTTGCGAACCAGCACACCGTCCGCCCCGCGGGAAAAGCCGATCTGGGCCGGCACCGTGACCTTGAACTGCCGGCCGTAGACCGCCAGCACATCGGTCGTGGTAACGGAGCCGGCCAGCTTGCCGCTGTTGAGCGAGGACCAGCTCTCCTCTTCCGAGATCGTGAGCTTCACCCGGCAGCCACAGTACCTCGTGAACAATGAGTTGGGCCCAGGCTCCAGCCCGCCGTTGGCAACGATCAATCCAGCATAGCCGGCGTACTCGCTGATCTCGATCGGGACGACACTGTCCACCTTGAGCTGGAACGCCGCGGCCGGCGCGAGCACCGGCACCGTGACCTGCGCCTCACTGACCTCGGCGGTTTCACTGGTGCTGCTCGTCGAGGGGAAACCGGGCAACGAGACCGGATTCCGCTTGAGCATCCCGTAGCCCAGGTAGAACAGGCCGCCGATCAGCGCGAGGGAGAGCAGCTTGCCGAGAAAGGTGAACCGGGGAGCTTGATCAGCCATTGGACGGCCCCATCTCCTTCTGGGCCTGCGGGCCCTGCGGCGTGCCGGACTGAATGCCCTGGCTGGCCAGGAACTCGGCCAGCGCCGACTGCTCCAGCGCCTTCGACTCCGATTCCTTCTCCCGCACCTTGTCGATGTCAACCAGGTCCTTGGCGACGCGCGCCTTGCCGGCCGACACTTCATAGCGCTTCTGCAGCGCATCCTCCACCGTCTTCATCGTATCGCCCATGTCGCCCACCTTGAAGCTGGCGTTGCTGAGCGCGCCCGCCGCCTCCGCCTGGGCCTCCTTGATCTTGACCTGGTCGAGCTGCTTCTCCAGCCGGCGGACCTTGTCCTCGAATTCCTTCTGGACGACCTTCGCCTGCCGCAGGTTGAGGGAGTAGCCCTCCTCGGTCTCGGAGAGCTCGGCCTTGTCGGTAACGAGGTCGGCCTTGAGTTCCTGCAGCTCGCGTGCGAGGCTGCCGGCCAGCTCCAGGTTGCCCGCGGTGTGATTGGCCAGAATGCGGCGCTCGAGGTCCAGGGCCTTGGCGGTCTTCTGCTTCACTTGCACCTTCAGCCGCTCGGCCACCCCGGCCATCCGGGCCAGCGCCATGTTGTACGACGCCATCTTGTCCCGGAAATCCTGCCGGGCGGCATCCATCAGTGCTTCGGGATTGGATTCCTCCAGCCCGCTGACAAACAGCCCGATAAAGCCCCTGAACAACCGACCGACGCGGGCGAAGAGACCCATGACAAGCCTCGAATTTTGGGGTGGTGACGCTTGAAGCTAAAGGGAGAAGGGGGAACGGGGAACGGGGAACGGGAATCGGGAACGGGACAAGCATCTGGTCCCACGTTGCTGTCTCTCCCGAATGCACTTCCGGTTCCCGGTTCCCCGTTCCCCGTTCCCCGTTCCCGTCGTTCGCTAGACAAACCTCCGAAGTTCCTCAATCCGCCGTTCCAGCTCCTCCGGCACGACATCGCGGTAGCGCAGCGGCAGGAAGCGGATATCGGTGCATTCCTTCACCGCGACGAGGTCCATGTACTCGAGCTTCCGGGTATGGGCGCTGGGGCGAACATCCCGGAACACCTCCGCCAGCACCTCGCGCAGCTCCCGCTTCGGCTCGGGACTGAGCTCGTGAATCCGCAGTCCGCGGACCAGTACGCCTTCGATCTCGTTGCCACCGAGCGACACGGTATCCGGCATCTCCGGGAGGTCGGCGTCCACCAGCGGCAGCTTCATCTTCTTCGCGACGGCGAACAGCAGGGCCCGGCGTTCCGCCGGGGTCTCCGGCGGAAACAGCGGAATGTGCACGTCGAGCCGCCCCTGGCGCTTCAGGTCCACTTCGAGCAGGTCGGGCCGTGAGGTGGCGAAGACCCAGATGATCCGGCCGCGGTTGCGGGTGTCGGACATCTCCTTGGCGAGCATGGAGTAGACCCGGCCGGAGAGACCGCTGTCGCCGTCGCCCCCTTCCCGCTTGCCGGCCGCCTGGTCCGCTTCGTCGACGAAGACCACGACCTGGCCCAGCGCGCGCAAGACGCCGAAGATCTTCTCGAGGTTGGATTCGGTGGCCCCGACCCAGCGATCACGGAAATTCTTGAACACCACGCAGGGAATCCCCAGCTCGCCGGCCCAGCAGGTGACCAGGAAGGTCTTGCCGGTGCCGATACGGCCGGCGATCAGGTACCCCATCGGGAGCGCGTGCACCTTGCCGCGCTTGAGCAGTTCGGTATCCTCGCGCAACCAGACCCGCACGGCATCGAGTCCCGCCACATGATCCAGGGTGTAGGACGACTCGATGAACTCGAGCAGTCCCTGGCACTCCCGCTCGATGGTCTCCTTCTTCTGGCGGGTGAGCCACTGCGCGGTGATCCGCTCACCATTCTTGATCGCCATCGTCAGCACCCGGCGGGCGCCGACGCGGGAGAGCCCGGTGAGGCGCCGGGCCAGCATGTCGAGCGGGACATCGGAACTGGCCGCGAGCTCGGGGAGCTCGGTCGCAACGAGAGCGGTGAGGTACTCCTGCATCTCCGCCTCATCCGGCAGCGGCAGGCGCAGCGTCACGGCGTGAGGATTCTGCACCACCAGCTCGTTGAGATCCGACAGCCCTTCGGTGATGAGCACGGTGACGATGTTGGCGTGCAGGATCGAGGGATCGTTGGCCCAGCCCAGCACCTTGACCACGTTGGCGCTGAAGGCACCCCCCAGCGACACCGCCTCGCCCCGCGGCACCACGAACTCCGCGAAGTCCACCACCACGCCGATCTTGCGCGCCGCCGCCTTGACGTCGCCCAGCGCCTGCAGATTCAGGGTGCGCAGGAGGTAGCGGTCGATCAGCTCGAGGGCCGCCCCCGGCTCGCGCAGGTAGGTCTGGCTGTTCCCCTCGGTCCCGAGCGCGCCGCGCAGCCACTCGCCCCAGTCCTCCCCGCCCTTCACGGCGCGGATGCCGCGACTCCGATCGTACTGCAGCACGACATCGTAGCCCGCGAACATCACCGCATCGAGATAGCTCTTGATCCCGAGCATCTTGCCGTCGTGCGGAATGGCGTCGAAGACATTGCCGTGGAGAACGAACTGGGCGCAGCTCCCGGAGCGGAACAGATCGCGCATCTCCCGGGCCCACGGCGGCAGGGCGGTCGTCATGCGCGTTCCTTCTGTCGAGTCCGGGGGGTGAGCGGCGGCGGTTCGTCGAGCAGATCGTCCAGCTGGCCGTAGACCTTCTGCTGATCGGCGATCCATTCGGTCGCGCCGCCCAGGCTACCGGTAATCTCGTCCAGCCGGCGGGAGAGACCATCGGCGTCGGCGCCAAGCGCCGACTGTTCCCGCAACAGCTCGACCTGCTCCTGGATCCGCAGGATCTCCGCTTCCAGAAACTCGAGTTTGTCGCGGCCCTCGGATCGCTGATTGACCCGCTGCGCCAGGATCTCCGCCTGGCTGCCAAGACTCTTGCGGAGGTCCTCATCCATGGTCTTCTCGTCGAGCCGCGCCTTGACCCGGTCCAGACGGACCTGGAGTTCCTCGGTCTCGCTGGTACTCGGATCCTTGAGCACCCGCAGCATCGCGCGGCGCGCGAGCAGCAGCCGCAGATAGACCCAGGTGAGCTTGCCGAGGCCTTCGGCCTGGACCTGGGCGGCCGCACCCGAGCTGTCCAGCTGGTTGAACTGGTCGAGGATAGTGCGGCAGCGGGAGACGAAGGCGACGTAGCGCGCCTGGTCGGTGTCGGACAACCGGGCGATCAGCGCATCCTGCTTCTCCTGGAAGGCCTTCTCCGAGCCGGCCGATCCCCGGCGCGCCACCCAGTCCTGAAACCTCCGGTTGGTGGCCAGCGAGAAGAGATAGGCCAGCTCCACCCCGGCACCGATGAGCCAGAAGCCGGGGTTCCGCAGCCCGAGCAGGCCGATCGCCGAGAGCGCGATCCAGTTCGGCGGGACAAACATCCCGAACGGGCGTGCGCTGAAGGCCGCGACGAGGCACTTCCAGAACGACGGCTTCGAGCTCATCCCGGCGGCCACCCGAGCTTGCGGCCACCGAGCAGGTGGAGATGGAGATGGAACACCGACTGGCCACCATCGGGCCCGGTGTTGGTGACCAGCCGATAGCCCCCGGCATCGAGCCCATGCTGGGTCGCGACTTCGGTGGCAAAGACAATCAGCTTGCCGAGCACGGCCTCGCCCTCGGGACCCCGGGCATCCCGTGCGGCGGCGTAGTGCTTCGTGGGAATGATGATGAGGTGGGTCGGCGCCTGGGGAGTGAGATCGTGAAAGGCGAGCGCGTCGACGCTCCGCTTGACGACACTCGCCGGAATCTCTCCGGAGGCGATGCGGCAGAAGATGCAGTCAGCCATCGAGGCCTCGTTGGCGTGCCTGCCACGCCGTAGTCAGGGCGGCCAGCGCCGCCGTCTCGAACCGCAGCACCGCCGGCGCACAGCGCACCGGGGTGAATCCCGTCGCCAGCAGTCTGGCCCGCTCGCCCTCGGTAAATCCACCCTCCGGACCGACCGCGACCGTCAATGCAGCATCCCTCGCCAGCGCCGGCATCGGTCCCCCCTCGGCATCGGCCAGCCAGCAGACCGTGGCCGGGGCACTGGCGACCCACGCACTGAGCGAGGTCAGCGGCGCAATCCCGGGGGACCAGGCCGCGCCGCACTGCTTGAGCGCATCCGTCGCCCGGCGCTGCATGCGCTCCAGGTGCGCCGGCTTCAATCGGGTCGCGACCGACAGACTCCGCTCGGTCTCCAGCGGGACGATCAGCGTCGCTCCCAGCGCGGCGGCCTGGTCCGCGACCTGGCCGAAGCGATCCCGGTCACCGGCGCCAAGCGCGAGGACCGTGACCGGAGGCGCCGGCTCATGTTGCACCGTCTCGACCCGGAGCGCCAGCCGTTTTCCCTCCCGCTCCAGCACACCCCGGGCACGCGCGCCGGCGCCATCCACTGCGGTTGCCGGCTCGCCTGCCTCCGTCCGGCGCACGCCGAGATGATGGACTTCGTCGTCCTCCAGGGCCAGCAGCCGCCCCGCGATCAGCGATCCGGGCGCCGCCAGCACGGTGATCATGGTTTGGTGACTGCCACCGCCCACCACCCCTCGTCGATCAACTCCCGGGCAATGGTGAATCCACTCGCCGTGAGCGGCGGACGGAACGCCTCGGCCTCGGACGGCTCCATGCCGGAGAAGATCGCGGTGCCGCCGGACCGGAGTGCCCCGAGTGCTTCGGGGAGCAGCCCCTCATTAACCAGGCGCAGGATGTTGGAGACGACGATATCGACCGGGCCGAGGAGCGGCACCAGCACCGCGGCGTCGCCCTCGAGCAGGGTGACGACGTCGCTCACGCCGTTGCGCTCGATGTTGCGCTGGGCAACGGGAACGGCGTCCGCATCAACTTCGATGCCCACCACGCGCAAGGCGCCAAGCTTGGCAGCGGCGATGCTCAGGATTCCGCTGCCGCAGCCGAGGTCCAGCACCCGGTCCCCCGGGCGACACACCTGCTCCAGCAGCGCCAGCGCGACGCGAGTCGAGCCATGCTCACCGCTGCCGAACGCCATTTCGGGATCAACGGTGAGAACCACCGTGTCGGGTGGCGCCTGATGATCGGCCCAGGTGGGGAGGATGGCGAAGCGCCCGACGCGACGGGTGCCGAGCCCGGCACGCCACGCGACGTTCCAGTCGATGACCGGGAGCACCTTTCGCCGCACCGTGATGCCGGTCCCGTGCGCCAGGGCGAGCGCCGCCTGCAGCGCCTCCGCGTGGGGCAGGTCTTCCGCGAAGGAGACGAGGGTGCCGTCGTCCCGTTCCTCGAGCGCCTGTCCGGTCTGCCCCACGAGCCACGCCGCGACGGCCTGGCGCTCATCATCCTGCGTCTGCACTTCGATCGAATACCAGCTCATGCGCGGAGCGCTTCTTTCAGCTTGTGCCAGAAGCCGGCGGCGCGCCGGGGTGGCTCGCCTTCCAGCTCGGCGAGTTGGCGGAACAGGCGCACCTGCTCGTCAGTCAGATTGTCCGGCGTCCACACATGCGCCCGGATCAGGAGATCACCACGCCCGCTCTGCCCCAGCTTCGGCATGCCCTTGCCCTTCAACTTGAGCACCGTGCCGGACATCGTGCCGGCCGGCACACTCACCTTTTCTTCCGAGATCGGGGTCTGCAGGGTGAAGACGATGCCGAGCGCCGCCTGCGAGAACGAGAGCGGCATGTCCACGATGAGGTTGTCGCCGTCGCGCTCGAAGCGTTCCTCACCCTGGATCTCGATCATCACCAGCAGGTCGCCGGGCGGCGAATTGCGCGGCCCGATGGCGCCATGTCCTCGCAGCGTGAGGTAGTTGTTTTCCGACACCCCCGCGGGGATCTCGACCTGCACCGACTTGTCCGCCTTCACCCGTCCCTCGCCGCGGCATGCCTCGCACGGCGTGGCGATGACGGTGCCCTCGCCGTTGCAGGTGGGACAGGCGCTGACCGAGACAAACTGGCCGAACATGCTCTGCTGGGCCCGGCGGATCTCGCCCCGGCCGGCGCAGGTGCCGCACGGCTTGGCACTGGTGCCCGCCTTGGCGCCGCTGCCGGCACAGGCCTCGCAGCGGTCCAGCGTGCGCAGCTTGATGGTGCGCTTGGCGCCGGTGGCGACTTCGGCCAGCGTGATCTTCACGGTGACCCGGATGTCCTGGCCGCGGCGAGCCTCCCCCTGACGCCCCGCCCCGCCGCCGAACAACCCTTCGAAACCGCCGAAGTCACGCATGAAGATGTTGAGCGCTTCGGAGAGATCGACGTGATGGAACCCGCCGTAGCCCTGCCCACCGGCGCCACCCAGCCCCTGCTTGCCGTAGCGGTCGTACCGCGCCCGCTTGTCGGGATCCCGCAGGACCTCGTAGGCCTCGGTGATCTCCTTGAACTTGGCTTCCGCGTCGGGCGACCTGTTCCGGTCGGGATGGAACTCCATCGCCAGCTTGCGGTAGGCCTTCTTGATCTCGCCGTCGGTCGAATCCTGGGTGACCTGCAGCAGTTCGTAGTATTCGCTCACTCCATCAATCCTTCCACGAGCCGGCTGGTGTGGTCCACCAGACCGATGATCTTGTCATAGGGCATGCGCGTCGGGCCCAGCACGCCGATCACGCCCGCCAGTTCGCCCGACCGGTACGACGAGGTGACGAGGGTAAAGCCGGCCAGACGGGCATCGCTGTTCTCGCCGCCGATAGTGATGGTCAGCCCCCGGGCCCGCCGCGCCGTCAGGGCCTGCTGCAGGAGGTCGCGCCGCTCGGTGAGATCCAGCAGGTCGCGGATCCGCCCACTGGTGGAGAATTCTGGCTGCACCGCCAGCATCTGCGCACTGCCCAGCACGACTGTCTCCGGCCCACCCGGCAGGCCGAAGATCTCCTCCCCCTCTTCGATGAAGATGTTGAGCAGCTCACGCTCGCCCTCCGAGCGCTCGGCGTCCCTGAGCCGCTCCGCAAGCGAGGTGCGGATGGCCAGCAGCGTCAGCCCCGCGAGGCGCTCATTGAGTGTCTGGGCCACACGCTGGATGAGCTCCCCGGCCATCTGGCCCGGGACCTCGACGAAGATGGTCCGGACCACCCCACTCCGCAGATGGAATACCAGCAGGAGCCGCTCCGACGAGACCGACACGAGGTCGAGCCGTTCCAGCACCACCCGATCCAGCGCCGGCGCGACAGCGACCCCCAGCTCCTGGGTCAGCACTCCCAGCACCTGAGCCGCCCGGCGCAACACCTCCTCGATGGCGCTCCGCGAGGGGTTCAGTTCCGCCTGCAGCACCTGCTGGTCGGCCGGGCTCGGCGGCGCACGGCGGACCAGGTTGTCGACGTACCAGCGATACGCCCGGTCGGTGGGAATCCGGCCCGCCGAGGTGTGCGGGTGGTAGAGATAGCCCTTCTCCTCCAGCTCACTCATCGCGCTCCGGATGGTGGCGGAGGACACGCCAAGCGGGAAGCGCTGGACGATTGTCTGGCTCCCGGCTGGTTCAGCGGTCTCGATGTAGACCTGGATGACGGCTTCCAGGACCCGGACTTCCCGCTCGGAGAGTTCTTCCGTGGGCATGGCGGGGGAATTTAGCAGGGGCGGGGCGGGAGTGCTGAAAAGCGGGCGATAGGCGGTGGGCGATTGGACGATTGGGCGATTGGGCTATTGGGCGATTGGCCGTCGGACGGTCGGACGGTCGGTTGGGCGGTTCGCCCCGCTCCTGCCGCCTACCGCCTCGCGCCTACCGCCTCGCGCCTACCGCCCGGCCAGAGAGCCCACCAGTGCATCCAGCCGGAGCCACCCTTCTGGAGTCAACCGGACCCGGTCATGAATCCGCTCGGCCCACCCTTCCCGCTCCCAGGTGGCGACGGTCGCGGCGGGGAGGGTGGCGACCGGCAGGCCCCGGTCGGTGCGGAGCCCAAGATAGGTGTCCTCGAGCTCGACCATCCCGGGGTCGAGCTGTTCTTCGCCGGCGACTGCGCTCCCGCCGGCCGCAATGGCCCGCTCCCACGCGGCCCATTCCCGGAGATTCCACCAGCGGCGGCTGCCTGCGGCGCTGTGCGCCGAGGGTCCGAGCCCGAGATAGTCAGCCCGGCGCCAGTAGGCGCTGTTGTGCACGGCGGCCCGCCCGGGACGGCTGTAGTTGGAGACCTCGTAATGGAGGTACCCTGCACCGGTGAGTCGGTCGTGCGCCAGCAGGAATTCGGCGGCGTACCGTTCGTCGGGGGTAGGCCGCGCCTCCCCCCGGTCAACCCAGCGGCCCAGGGGGGTGTGCGGCTCCACGGTGAGGCCGTAGAGCGAGAGGTGCTCGGGCTCGAGTGCGAGCGCCTGGTCCAGATCGGCGGACCAGTCACGATTGAGCTCGGCGGGCAGGGCGTAGATCAGATCCAGCGAGAGGTTGGTGATGCCGGCAGCCCGGAGCACGGCGACCGCGCGCGGGGTATCCTCCGCGACATGGGTCCGGTGCATCCAGCTGAGTACCGCCGGATCGAACGACTGGGCGCCGAGCGAGACCCGATTGACGCCGGCAGCGTTCCAGGCGGCTGCGAGTTCGGCCGACACATCCTCGGGATTGGCCTCAAGGGTGACTTCGGCGCCGGGGGCGAGCGGGCGGTCGGCGGTCAGTCTGTGCAGCAGGCGAACAATGGCGGTAGGCGATAGGCGCGAGGGCGTTCCCCCACCGAAATAGACAGTCTGCAATCCGCTAGCATCGGCCCAGGGCGCACTCGTTCGGGCGCGATCCCACTCCGCGAGGATCGCGTCGATGAAGGAGTCGGAGGGGACCTCCCGGCGGACCGCGATGGCGAAATCGCAGTAGCTGCACCGCCGGGCGCAGAAGGGAACATGCAGGTAGAGGTGCATCGCGGATCAATAGTAGCGCCGCCTCGGGTTGACAGCCCCTCCAAAGCCTCGCATAGTACCGGCCTCGGGGGCCCTCCCGCCCCGGTCTTACCAACTCAGCCAGGGGGTTAGATGTTCAACGCTCCGTCCGTGCGTCTGCGCCTCGCGCTCGCGGCCATTGTGACGTGCTTCGTCCTGCCGTCCGCGGCAGCGGCTCAAAACAAGTTTTCAGTGACCCCATGGGTGGGCAGCTATTACGCCTTTTCGAAGTTCTACGACAACGACCTGTCGGGTGGCCTTCGCGTATCGGTCAATCAGACAAATACCGCAATGTTTGGCATCCGTGCGACGATTCCGGTTTCCCCGACCATCGCAGCTGAAGGTTCATTCGGGTACGCGAAGAGCGCAGTCAATTTCCGAATTGAGGAGTTTCTGACCGATACGATTTCCGGCCAGACATTCGATCTCGCCACCGCATTCAAGGGCAGCGTTATTATCGGAAGTGTCCGGGCGGTGATCCGCCCTCGCCGAAGCAACCTAAGTGTGATCCTGGGGGCGATCATTGTGAATCACGGCGGCGAGGCATGGCAGGACAGCACACTCGACGGCAAGAAGACCAGCTTTGGCGGAGTTGTGGGCTTCGGGCTCCGTGCAAATGTTACGCCCAGATTCCCGATTGACATCCGGGCTGAACTGAATCTCTACAGCTTCGACCCAGACAAGTCAGACGATACGGCGAATGGCTTCTACCCAGGGAAGTTCCAGCAAGACTTGATTGTGAGCATCGGCATTCCACTCGGAGCGAAGTAGACAACTTCCGTCTTGCTGATCACTACCGGCTTGGGCTCACAGCCAAGCCGGTAGTCTGCTCACCACTTCACCAAGCCGCGACGGGATTGGAAGGGGCTGTGGAGAATACCCCCGGGCCTGAAACCCCGAGACCGGTCTGACCGAACTCAGTCGATCCCCAGCAATAGATCCTGTCAATGGTCGTTACTGCACAGGTGGTGGCATGAAGGCCGGCACGGACGATCTTGTAAACAAACGTCCCGATAACAACAGTCGGGACAGAGTGGTCAAGCACATCACCGACACCCAAGGCGCCAGAGGTTCCATCACCCCAGCAATAGATCCTATTAGACGTGGTTGCGATTCCGCACGAGTACGATCCACCTGCTGTGATGGAAGAGAATCGCTGGGTGGTTGAGACGAGTGCCGGCGCCGAACGAGTTACGAAATCCCCCGTGCCAAGCTGGCCATGATCGTTCAGGCCCCAGCAATACGCTACGCCGTTTCCGGTCAGCCCACAGGCGTGCGAGCCGCCCGCCCGAACCTCCTTGAAGGCGACCCCCCCGACGACCGTTACCGGCAAGTATCGGTCAATCGTCGTGCCGTCACCCAACTGCCCAAAGGTGTTCTGGCCCCAGCAGTACGCTGGCCCAGGTCCAATACCAAGAGTGCCACTCCCCTGGACAGCACACGTGAAATGCGAGCCGGGGGAATATGCGACGATAGTCGTTGGCGGGCTTAGCGGGCTTACCGGGGAGAGTCGGTCTATCGTAGTTGCGTCTCCTATCTGGCCCCGAGCATTGGCACCCCAGCATTTGAGCAGGAACCCTGCCCACGAGCATGTATGATCTTCGCCAGCGAAGGCCCCGGTTTGAACAAAAACAGGGGGGATCACCCTGGGCGTTAGACTCCCCGTAGTGCCGCCGCTGCCGAGCCGGCCATTCAGTCCATTGCCCCAGCAATAGAAATTTGTGAATTGACCCGCTACGATGAGAATGCCGCATGAATGCGAGCCGCCGGCCGCAATACTGGCAATCATCAATCCGCCTGATACCGCAGCAGGCGTGCTCGCATTTACCTGCGTTCCATTTCCCAGTTGGCCGAAGTCATTCCTCCCCCAGCAACGCGGGATGCCCGTCGCGTTGATTGCACAAACGTGATAGCCGCCCACAGTGACATTGGTGTAGTCCGTCACGTTGCCACGGAGAATTGAATCTGCTCGATTCTCCGTCAGAATCCCCCGACTTTGATCTGTGAACACATCCGAAGCGCACCCCCCGAGGGCACCGGTCAACAGGAGGCAGCTAATCGCGATAGGACGCATGCTCACACCTCGTTTGTGGGAAACGAATTGTTCCGGAACCTCACGCCTTCTCGAAGAAGAACGCCATCAGCTACTCACCACTCACCGGCCCCGGCGTCCCCCGTGCTGTCGTCCCGCCATCGCCGAGCTGGCCCTTGTCGTTCCGGCCCCAGCACTGCGCTACGCCATGCGCCATGCCGCAGCTGTGGCCGTCCCCGGTCGAGATCGTGGTGAACCCGCCCCCGACCACGGAGACCGGCTTGTTCCGGTCGACCTTGGAGCCATCACCGACCTGACCGGCCTTGTTGCCGCCCCAGCAGAAGGCCTCGCCGCCACTGGTGATGGCGCAGGTGTGCCCGCCGCCCGCGCTGATCTCGGTGAAGCTCTGCGCCGAGCTGACGGCCTGCGGACTGCTGCGGTCGCTCCTGGAACCGTCGCCCAGCTGGCCACGCTGATTGGCGCCCCAGCAATAGGCCTTGCCCGACGTCGTCAGGCCGCAGGTGTGCTGGCCCCCGGCGCTGATCCGGCTGAACTTGAGGTCGCCGGAGACATCGATCGGCTCGAGCTGCTGCTCCAGGCTTCCCATGCCCAGCTGACCGGAGAAGCCATCGCCCCAGCAATACGCCTTGCCGGTCGTGATGATGCCGCAGGTGTGACTGTCGCCCGCGCTGATGGTGGTGAACGACAGCCCGCCCTTGACCGCGACCGGGCGCTTGCGGTCGCTGGTGGAGCCGTCGCCTAACTGGCCCGACGTGTTCTTGCCCCAGCACCAGGCTTTGCCGCCGGTCAGACCACAACTGTGGCTGTCGCCCACGGTGATTGCGGAGAAGCTGAGCCCACCGTCCACCGGCACCGCGCTGGTCGAGCCGCTGGTGGAGCCGTTGCCGAGCTGACCCAGTTTGTTCTCGCCCCAGCAGACCGCCCGCCCGCCGCCCAGCAGCCCGCAGGAATGGAACTGCCCCACATCGAGGCTGGACATTCCCGCGGTACCATCGATCAGCAGGAGCGCCGGCGACCCCGCCCCCCAGCAGACGGCCCCGCCCTGGGCCAGACCGCAGGAGAAGACGCTGCCAGCCAGCACGGCGCGGCGCGGCAGCAGTGCGTTGCCGGCGGTACCCGTCGCCGGAGGCGCAGTCGGCGTCTCCTTGTCCTTTGGCGTCGTGGTCGGTGTCTCCTTGTCCTTCGGCGGAGCGGTCGGGGTCACCGTTACCACCGGCGGGGGAAGCTGCTGCGCTGGCGGGCTCGGTGGCGGCGGAGCCTGCACGGTAATCGTCGCCGTGGCAAACTTGCCCTCGCTCTCCGCGCGGATCTCGGCGCTACCGGCAGCGACAGCCGCGATGACGCCGGATTGGGTCACGGTGGCGACCCGTTCCTGGCTCGAACTCCAGCTGATGGTCCGGTCGACGAGAGTATTGGCCTTGGCATCACGGGCGGTGGCGGTCCAGCTCGTCGTCTCGCCCACCTTGAGGGTGCGCACTGCGCTGGTCAGGGCGACGGACCCCACCGCGATCACGGGCCTCTTTGCCGGCGTGACAGTGAGCTTCACTGAGGCGGACTTGCCCTCCGCGCTGGCAGTGATCGTGGTCGCGCCCTCCGCGAGTCCGGTCACCAGGCCGTACTTCGAGACCGCGGCGACGCGGGCATCGGCGCTGCTCCAGGCGAGGTCGCGCTCGGCGAGCTCGTTGCCCTTCGCGTCGCGGACCCCGCCAAAGAGCTGCACCTCTTCTCCCGCCACGACCGAGGCGCTTCCCGGCGTAATGAGGATTTTCGCGACAGCGACAGGCGCGGCCACAGGGACCGGTGCTGGCGCAATCGGCGGCGGGCGCGGGGCGTTGACCGTGATCCGGCTCTCGGCACTCTTCCCCTCGCTGCTCGCCGAGATGGTCGAGGTGCCCGGTCCGACCGCGCTCACCAGGCCGACCGATGAGACCAGGGCCACCTGCGGATCACTGGTGCTCCAGACGATCGCCCGGTCGGAGAGCGTGGTTCCCTTCGCATCGGCGGCGCGGGCCACCAGAGTCACGGTCTCTCCCACCTCGACCGCCTTGCCCCCGCCGGTCAGGGAGACGGTGGCAACCTGGGCCGGGAGGTCACTGGTGGCCGCCTCAACGGTAAGCGGCGCCGTGGCCGACTGGCCCTCGCTACTCGCGGTGATCGTCACCGACCCGGCCTTGTGGCCGGTGACCGCCCCGACCGCGGATACCACGGCAACCGACGGGTCGCTCGAAGTCCAGGTGACGGACCGGCTGTTGAGCTCCTGGCCTGCCGCATCCCGCAGCACGACCGAGAGCTGCTCGGTGCGCCCCACCGCAAGCGGCTCAGCGGCGCCATTGATCGCGACCTGCGCGACCGGCGC
>JANMYS010000035.1:0-2880 GCA_031382385.1 Gemmatimonadota bacterium | reverse complement strand
CCTGCCGCCGGACCATGAGTCCCTGCACCGCGCCACATTCCTCGTCGAAGCGGTTCTGGCGCAGAACGGCCTGCCCTTTCTCGGCTGGCGCGATGTCCCACATGATCCCAGCGCCCTCGGGCCGCAGGCCAGCGCAAGCTGTCCCGCCATCCGTCAGGCCTTTGTCGGCCGACCCAGCACGGCGCCCGACGACGATGCGTGGGAACGGGCGCTCTACCTGGCGCGGCGTGATCTCGAGCGAGAAGCGGAACAACTGGAGCTGGCGCCGTTTTTCATCTGCTCCCTGTCCTGCCGCACGATTGTCTACAAGGCCCTCCTGACCGGCACCCTGCTGCCAGCGTTCTACCCCGATCTCCGCTATCCGGAGTATGAGAGCGCGGTCGCGGTGTTCCACCAGCGGTACTCGACCAACACCCTGCCGAGCTGGGCGCTGGCCCAGCCGTTCCGGGTGATAGCCCACAACGGCGAGATCAACACCCTGTGGGGCAATCGCAATGCGATGGCGGGCCGCGAGGCGGATCTTGCTTCGCCGATCTGGGGCAACGACATCGAGCGGGTGAAGCCCGTCATCTGGCCGGGGGGGAGCGATTCAGCCGGGTTCGACAACACCATGGAACTGCTGGTTCGATCGGGGCGCGATTCGCTGCACACGATCATGATGCTCGTGCCGCAGGCCTGGGAGCGGTTTCCGGATGTCGAACCCGCGATCCGCGACTTCTACCGTTTCCACGCCCACCTGACCGAGCCGTGGGATGGACCCGCGGCTCTGGCCTTCTTCGATGGCGTGCTCGCCGGCGCGGCAACCGACCGCAACGGGTTGCGCCCCTGCCGCTACAAGGTCACCCGGGATCAGCTGGTGGTGGCCGGCTCGGAGGTCGGGCTGGTGGACCTCGATCCGCGCGACGTGATCGAGAGTGGCCGGCTCGGCCCCTGCGAGTTCATCGCCGTCGACCTCACCACCGGGACGGTCCTGCGGAACATGGACGTCAAGCGACGGGTCGCCTCGCGCCAGCCGTACGGTCAGTGGTGCCGCGACAACATGCAGGTGCTCGAGGCGGACCCGGCCGCACGCTTCAGTCCCCTGCCCGTCAGCGAGCTCCTGCCCCGGCAGGTGGCGTTCGGCTACGGCAACGAGGACGTGCGCTTCGTGCTGGAGGCGATGGGCGGCAGCGGAATCGACGCCATCTGGAGCATGGGCGACGACACCCCGATTCCACCCCTCGCCAGCCAGCCGATCAGCCTCTACTCCTATTTCCGGCAGCGCTTCGCACAGGTCACCAATCCGCCGATCGATCCGTTGCGCGAGTCGGTTGTCATGTCGCTCCGCAGTCACATGGGGAAACACGGCTCGTTCCTGATCGAGCATGCCAGCCTTGCCGGCGTCCTCCGCGTCGACCATCCGATCCTGCTCGACGAGGAGATGGCCACCCTGCGGAACACCCCGGGATTCTCCTGCGTCACGCTGCCGACCGTCTTCCCGGTCACCGACGGCCCCGACGGCCTCCGCGCCGCGCTCGACCGACTCTGTACCGATGCCGAGCACGCCGGGCGCAAGGGCGCCCGCCTGCTCGTGCTCAGCGATCGTTCCGCTGATCAAGACCTGGTCGCCATCCCGATGCTGCTCGCGGTCGGGGCGGTTCGTCGCCATCTGATGGATATCGGCCTGCGGATGCGGCTCGGCATCGTCGCCGAAACCGGCGACGCCTGGGATATCCATCATTTCGCCGCCCTGATCGGCTATGGCTGCGAGGTCGTGTACCCGTGGCTGGCCCTGCAATCGGTGAGTGCCGTATTCGCCCCCGACGCCGAGTCGGAGAATGCCCGTCCCAACCAGCGGAAGACCCGATACGACATCGGCACCGAACGCCCCTCACCCGAGCAGGCGCGGCAGAACTTTCGCCTCGCCGCGGAAAAGGGGTTGCTGAAGATCATGTCGAAGATGGGGATCTCCGTGCTGCCGTCCTACAACGGGGCACAGATCTTCGAGGTGCTCGGCCTGGGCCGCGAGGTCATGGAGCGGTGCTTCCGCGGGACGGAATCGCCGCTTGGCGGTATCGGCTTCGAGGAAATCGCCGAGGACGCACTCATCCGTCACCGATGGGCGTGGAGTGAGCAGCACGCCACGGTGGCGGCGCCAGCGTCGGCCGAACACCCGGTCGAGCCGCTGAGCCTCCCCGACTACGGTCGCATCCGGTATCGCAAGGACGGCGAGGAACATGGCTGGGCACCGCCCGTCGTCCTCGCCCTGCAGCAGGCGGTGGGCGGGCGGAAGCCGAAGGAGGGCGACACCAGCACGGGATACGACCGGTTCAAGGAGTATCTCGCCCGGGTCGACGCACGCCAGCCCGCCAACCCGCGCGAGCTGCTTGGCTTCAGGCGCGGCACGCCGATTCCCCTGGCGGAGGTGGAGCCGGTCGAGCGTATCATGCGGCGCTTCGTCTCGGCCGCGATGTCGCTCGGCGCGCTTTCGCCCGAAGCACATGCGACGGTGTCGATTGCGATGAACCGGATCGGGGCGCGCTCCAATTCCGGCGAAGGCGGCGAGGACCCGTTCAACTATCAGCGGCTGCCCAACGGCGATCGGGTGGACAACCGGATCAAACAGGTCGCGTCGGGCCGATTCGGCGTCACCGCCGAGTATCTGGTGCGCGCCGAAGAGCTGGAGATCAAGATCGTGCAGGGGGCCAAGCCCGGCGAGGGCGGCCAGCTGCCGGCGCACAAGGTCACGGAGCTGATCGCGCGGCTGCGGCACGCGGTGCAGGGCGTCTCGCTGATCTCCCCGCCGCCGCACCACGACATCTATTCCATCGAGGACCTGGCCCAGCTCATCCTCGACCTGAAGACGATCAACCCCCGCGCCCGGGTCGGCGTCAAGCTGGT
>JANMYS010000004.1:0-13581 GCA_031382385.1 Gemmatimonadota bacterium | reverse complement strand
CCGCGCCGGTCCGGCCCTCGGCCGGCGACTCGGTCGACCAGGTGGCCGAATCGGCCGTGGCCGACTCGGTGCAGCGCGCGCGGGAAATCGAGGTCATGCGCGAGACGTTCGCCTACGCGGGCGGCACCCGTGACCCGTTCTCCTCGCTCATCAACATGGACAAGAGCGGGCCCGAGATCAGCGATCTCGATCTCGTCGGCGTCTACCTCGATCTCCGCACGCCGTCGAACAACGTGGTCGTGCTGCGGGAGAAGGGCGCCTCCGCCAAGCGGCACAAGATGCGGGTGGGCGACCAGCTGGGCCGGGCGCGTCTGGTGCAGATCCGGCCCCGTGATGCGGTGTTCATGATTCAGGACTTCGGGTTCGAGCGCCAGGAAACTCTCTCGCTGCGCAAGCAGGAGGTCGAGACGCCATGACGGGCATGTATCGCTGGATGCTGGTCGCCGCTGCGGTCCTCGGGACCGCGACCTCCGCGCGGGCCGAAGGGCCCGGAAGCGGAGAGGTGACCGCGGTGAGCCTGGCGCCGGCCGCCGGCAAGACCGAAATCGTCGTCGCGGTGCGCGGCGCCGTGGACGTGCGCGACTTCCTGCTCAGCTCGCCCGACCGCCTGGTGCTCGACGTAGTCGGTGCCACGCTCGGCGGCACCACCGCCACACTGTACGACGGCGTGAAGCGGGGTGGCGTGCTGAACCTCCGTTACTCGCAGTTCCGCCCCGACGTCGTCCGCATCGTCGTGGACCTCGACGGGCCGGAGACCTACAAGGTGGACCGGACCGATGGCACCATTCGCGTGAGCTTCGGCTCGGGCCAGGGCTTCCAGGCGTGGTCGTCCACCGACGAAACCGCCGCCGCCCCCGCCGCGGAGCCCGCCGCCGCCCGGGCCCCCGAGCCGCCGGCCGCGCCCGCACGGAAGCCCGAGGTGGGCATCCGGAGCGCGGCCATGCTGACGCACGCCGACGAGCCGCGCATCACTGTCACCTGGGACCGCGCCAGCATCGCGGACGTGGTGGCCGGCTTCGCCGCCTTCAGCGGGCGCACCATCATCCTCGGCAAGGACGTGAAGGGTGAGGTCAACGCCGAGATCAAGAACCAGCCGTGGCCGCAGGCGTTCCAGGCCATTCTCGCCACCCAGGGCCTCTCGGCTCAGGAGATGGCCGGCGGGATCATCCGGGTGGACGCGCCGTCGGCGCTCGCCGCCCTCGACTCGCTCGAGCCGCTGGAGACGAGCATCGTCCGGATCAACTATGCCCAGGCCGGCTCGCTCGCCAAGACGGTCGAGAGCATCCTGACCAAGAACCGCGGCCGCGTGGTGGCCGACACCGGCTCGAACGCGCTCATCCTGACCGACACCCGGAGCCGCATCGCCAGCGTCACCGACTTCGTGCGCGGGCTCGACGTGCGGACGCCGCAGCTGTCCATCCAGGCCAAGATCATCTTCGTGGACCGGACCGACATCGAGCAGCTCGGCATCAAGTACGACCTCGGCAGCCGGAGCCAGTTCTTCAACAAGCTGGTCCAGCGCACCGACCCGAGCACCGGCAAGGGCTTCGACAAGACCGTCAACGTGGTGGACCTCGGCGGCAACTCGGTGGCCGCGGTGGGCAACGCCGACGCGACCATCACCGGGTCGGCGCTCGACCTGATCTACTCGACCAGCATCGGGGGCTTCGCCCTGACCACGTTCCTGAGCGCGCTGGAGCGCACCGAGCTGGCCGACATCCAGGCCGAGCCCGTCATCTCGACGCTCGACAACCGGCAGGCCGACATCCTCGTCGGTGAGGAAACCCCGGTGCGCGTGATCGATGCCTCGTCGGGTGGCACCGGCGGCACGGCCCGCGCCAACGTGCAGTTCAAGGAGACCGGTATCCGCTTGACGGTCACGCCGCACGTGACCAACAACCGCCAGGTGCTGATGCAGCTCGAGGCGGAGCGCTCCAACGTCAAGTTCCTCTCGACCCTCGACGCCGGGTTCACGGTCCAGAAGCAGAATGCGAAGAACCAGCTCCTGGTCAACGATGGCGAGACGGCGGTGATCGGCGGACTGACGGTGACGGAAGTGAGCAAGACCCGCTCGGGGCTGCCCTTCCTCTCGCAGCTGCCGGTGATCGGCAAGCTGTTCGGCTTCACCAACAACTCGGAAAATCGCAAGGATCTCATCATCCTGGTGACTCCACGGATTCTTGACGAAAACGAATAGCCCGGGCAGCAGGACTGCCGGTGGCGCGAGCCCGACCACCGGTCGGGCTCGCCTGTTATGGGGGCGCACGTGGCACTGAGGTATCTCACCGCCGGGGAATCGCACGGCAAGGCGCTGGTGGCGATCGTGGAGGGGTTGCCGGCCGGGTTGCCGGTCAGCGCCGAACAGGTCGATCATGACCTGGGCCGCCGCATGATGGGCTACGGCCGCGGGGCGCGGATGAAGATCGAGCGGGACCGGATCGAGTGGCTCGCCGGCGTGCGCGCCGGGGAGACCCTCGGCAGCCCGGTCGCCATGGTGGTCCACAACCGCGACTGGAGTAACTGGGAAGATGTGATGGCCGCCGAGGGGACTCCGGGCGAGGAGCGTCGCCGGCAGGTCTTCCGTCCCCGTCCCGGTCATGCCGACCTCGTCGGCGTGCTGAAGTACGACCGGCATGATGCCCGCGACATTCTGGAGCGGGCGAGTGCGCGGGAGACCGCCGCACGAGTCGCCGCAGGCGCGCTCGGTCGCCGTCTGCTGGAGGAGTTCGGGGTCGACATCGGCAGCCACGTCGTCTCGCTTGGAGGCATCCGGGCCACACCGCCGGGAGCGCTGCCTCTTCCGCTCAATCCCGCCGCCGATCGTTCCGAGGTCCGGGTGCTGGATCCCGAGGTGGAGGAACAGATCATCCGGCGGATCGATCAGGCAAAGAAGGAAGGCGACACCCTCGGCGGCGAGTGCGAGGTCGTGGTGCGCGGCCTTCCCGCCGGGCTGGGCAGCCATGTCCACTGGGATCGCAAGCTGGACGGCCGTCTCGCCGGGGCGCTGATGTCGATCCAGGCAGTCAAGGCGGTGGAAATCGGGATGGGCTTCGAGGCGTCACGGCGCCCGGGCTCCGAAGTGCACGATTCCATCGACGCGAGCGCGACCCCGGGCCGGCCTGCCGCCGCGCCCGCGCTACGCGGCGGGTATCGGCGCCGCAGCAACAACGCCGGCGGCCTCGAAGGTGGCATGACCACCGGCGAGCCGCTCATCATCCGGGTCGGCATGAAGCCGATTGCCACGCTCATGGCGCCATTGCCAACGATCGATCTGCGCACCGGCCTGCCCGCCAAGGCCCAGAGTGAACGCTCGGATGTCACCGCCGTGCCCGCGATGGGGGTGATCGCCGAGGCCCTGACGGCGTTCGTGCTTGCCGATGCGCTGGTGGAGAAGTTCGGCGGCGACTCACTGCGCGAGATGCAGCGGAACTGGCAGGCCTATCTGGCGCAGCTCGCCGAACGGTGGGCGCGGCTCGCCGATGGCGCGGCGGTGCCGGTCGAGGAGGCCTGATGCCACGTCACGTCGTTCTGATCGGCCTGCCCGGCGCGGGCAAGACTACCATTGGCCGGCTGGTGGCCGAGCGCCTGCGTGCACCTTTCGTCGATCCCGATGCGCTCATCGTGCGCAAGATGCAGAAGCCGGTCACCCGCATCTTCGCGGAAGATGGCGAGACGAAGTTCCGGGCCCTGGAGCTGGAAACGATGCGAACCGTGCTGGCGGGACCGCCCTCGGTGATCGCCCCTGGTGGCGGCTGGGCGGCACAGCCCGGCGTGGTGCAGGCGGCGCGGGCCGTGGGGTACCTGGTCTACATTCGCGCGATGGCGCTGACGGCGGCCAAACGCTCCGGTGTCGACGGCAATCGGCCGCTGCTCGTGGGGGAGGACCCGGTCGAGAAGATGCGCATCCTGCTCAAGGAACGCGAAGCTTACTATCTCCAGGCCGACGCCGAAGTGAAGGCGGATGTCAAATCCGCAGCCCTGCTCGCCGACGAAATCGCGGTACTGGCGCGGGCCCACGCAGGCTGGGCCTGATCGCTTCGCCGGTACCCGCGCGACCCCGCCGGAAACTTCCCGCCTTGCCAATCCCTTGCGCCCGGGATTTTCTTGTCTCCGGCCGGAATGACTCCGGCCCAGTCCGAGAGCCGTAACAGCGACCTCATGGCCACTACGAAAAAAGCAAAACCGCCCGCTCGCGCGGCCGCGCCGAAAAAGAAGAAGAGCGCTGCCGCCGCCGCGGAGGCGAGTGGGCCCGCGAAGGTCGCGAAGGCCGCCCCGGCACCGAAGAAGCGCGCCAGCCGGCCACGATCGGCGGCCCCCGAGGGGCCCAGTGGCCAGGCGCTGGTGATCGTCGAGTCGCCCACCAAGGCCAAGAGCATCGGCAAGTACCTGGGCCGGGGCTACGACGTGAAGGCCACCGTGGGCCACATCCGCGACCTGCCGACGCGCAAACTCGGTGTCGATGTCGACAACAACTTCGAACCGCAGTATGTCACCATCAAGGGCAAGACCCAGACACTCGCCGACCTGAAGAAGGCGGCGAAGCGCGCCAGCGCGATCTACCTCGCCACCGACCCCGACCGCGAGGGCGAGGCGATCGCCTGGCACGTCGCCGGCCAGCTCGAGACCGCGGCGCCGATGCATCGGGTGCGGTTCGAGGAGATCACCAAGGAGGCGGTGAAGGCCTCGATGGCCAAGCCGGGCCGGGTCAACGAAGACCTGGTCAACGCGCAGCAGGCGCGGCGCATTCTCGACCGCCTGGTGGGCTACAAGGCCAGCCCGATTCTCTGGCAGAGCATCAAGACCGGGCTGTCCGCCGGCCGGGTACAGACGGTGGCGCTGCGGCTGATCGTGGAGCGGGAGCGCGCCATCCGCGCCTTCACGCCGGTGGAGTACTGGACCATCGAGGCGGAATGCGCCAAGGGGGGCCAGACCTTCGAGGCGGAGCTCAAGAAGATCGACGGGCACAACCCCGAGTTGGGCACCGCCGAAGCGGCCAATGCCGTCGTCAGCGACCTGCAGAAGCTGCCGTTCGTCGTCAGCAAGGTCGAGAAGAAGAACCGGAAAAAGCGCCCCGGGGCACCGTTCACCACCAGTACGCTGCAGCAGGAAGCCGCCAAGAAGCTGGGATTCTCCGCCCGGCGCACCATGCGCGCGGCGCAGGATCTCTACGAGGGCATCGAGGTCGGCGAGGATGCGCCGGCGGGTCTGATCACCTACATGCGTACCGACTCGGTCCGCGTGTCGGATACCGCCATCGCGGCGGTGCGCGACTTCATCGCCGACCAGTACCCCAAGCCCTACCTGCCGGAGACGCCGAATGCCTATACCTCCAAGGCGGCCCGGGTGCAGGACGCCCACGAAGCGATCCGCCCCACCGACGTCCGCCGCCGGCCGGAGGAGATCCAGCAGTATCTGGAGCCGGACCAGTTCCGGCTCTACCAGCTCATCTGGCAGCGGTTCGTCGCCTCGCAGATGAATCCGGCGATCTACGACATGACGATCGTGGACTTCGATCTGGGCCGCTACCTGCTCCGGACCACCGGCTCGGTGATGATCTTCGACGGCTATCACATCCTCTATACCGAGGGGCGCGAGGCCGAGGAGGGGAAGACGATGGACGACCTGCCGGCCATCCCGCCGCTCGCCGCGGGCGACCGAGTCGAGGTCCGCGCCATCACGCCGAACCAGCACTTCACCGAGCCGCCGCCGCGCTTCTCGGAAGCGAGCCTGGTGAAGGAGCTCGAGCGCCTCGGCATCGGCCGGCCGTCGACCTATGCGCAGATCATCAGCACGCTGTCGGCGCGCGAATACGTGAAACTGGACCAGCGGCGCTTCACGCCGACGGAGCTGGGTGAGACGGTCGAACGGATCATGGTGGATCAGTTCCCCGCCATCTTCAACGTCGAGTTCACCTCGAAGATGGAGGAGGAACTCGACGGGATCGAGGCGGGTCTCCTGGCCTGGCGCACGGTGCTGGCCGACTTCTACGGGCCCTTCAAGGCGGCGCTGACCGCCGTCAACCTCGGCGCCATCGTCGCGGAGGCCCACGGCCTGGACCCGGTGGAGCTGGAGAAGGAGGTCTGCCCCAAGTGCGGCGCCAAGGTGGAGCTGCGCACCGGCCGGTTCGGGCCCTACTTCGCCTGCATCAACTACAAGCAGACCTGCGACTACGTGAAGTCGCTCAAGAAGGCGCGGGCGCCGGACCGGCCCACCGACGAGAAGTGCCAGCTCTGCGAGGCGCCGATGGTCATCAAGACCGGCCGCTTCGGCGAGTTCCTCGCCTGCACCCGCTATCCCGAGTGCAAGGGGACCCGCTCCATTCCCCTCGGGATGAAGTGCCCCAAGTGCGACGTCGGCGACATCGCCGAGCGGCGAACCAAGAAGGGCAAGTCCTTCTGGGGCTGCGTGCGCTATCCGGCCTGCGACTTCTCGACCTGGAACCGGCCGGTCGCCGAGACCTGCCCGAGCTGCAAGTGGGTCGGGATGGAGAAGAAGGTGAGCAAGGCGGATGGCGAGACCCGCACCTGTCTCAAGTGCGGGCACAAGATCGTGGTGCTGGACGCCGAGGAAGCCACGGCGACGTGACGATGGAGCGGCTACCGGGAGCGGCCCCCCGCGACCGAGCCGCGCAGGCACCCGCCGGGGCAGAAGCGGTCGTGGTGGGCGGGGGACTGGCCGGTTGCGAGGCAGCGTGGGCGCTCGCCGAGCGCGGCGTCCACGTCCGGCTCCACGAGATGCGCCCGGTGATGCGCACCGCGGCGCATCAATCCGACCGGCTGGGCGAGCTGGTCTGCAGCAATTCCTTCAAGTCAACCGAACTGGTCAACGCGCACGGGCTGCTCAAGGCGGAGCTGCGCGCGCTGGGCAGTCTGTTGCTGCCGCTCGCGGATGAAGCGCGCGTGCCGGCAGGCGCCGCGCTCGCCGTCGACCGCGATGTCTTCGCCGGGCTGGTGGACGCCCGGATGCATGTCCATCCCAACATCGTCATCGAGCGCGCCGAGGTGACGGCGCTGCCTTCGCCGGGCATCATCGCGACCGGACCGCTGACCTCGTCTGCGCTCGCCGCCGCCATCAGCGCGCGCCTGACGCCAGCGACCGCGAGCGCCGCGGAGGCGGGGCCGTCTGTCGCCCTTGCCTTCTACGATGCGATCGCGCCGATTGTGAGCCGGGAATCGCTGGACCAGTCCCGGGTCTATGCGCTCTCGCGCTACGGGAAGGGGGACGGCGACGACTACCTCAACGCCCCCTTCACGCGCGAGGAGTACGACGGCTTCATCGCGGCGCTGGTGGAGGCGGACCAGTTCACCGCGCACGAGTTCGACAAGGTGCCGTATTTCGAAGGGTGCCTCCCGGTTGAGGAGATGGCCCGGCGCGGGCCGGAAACGCTCCGCTTCGGGCCGATGAAGCCGGTCGGCCTGCCCGATCCGCGCACCGGTCGCGAACCGTACGCCGTGGTGCAGCTGCGGCGGGAGGACCGGGCAGGACAGATGTGGAATCTGGTCGGCTTCCAGACCCGGATGCGGATTCCGGACCAGAAGCGGGTGCTGGCGCTGATCCCCGGGCTGCAGCAGGCGGAGATCCTCCGCTTTGGCAGCATCCATCGCAACAGCTACATCAACAGCCCCGCCACGCTGGGGCCCGGACTCACCGCCCGGGATGACGACCGGTTGTTCTTCGCGGGGCAACTCACCGGTGTCGAGGGTTACACCGAATCGCTCGGTACAGGATTGCTCGCGGGGATCAACCTCGCGCGCCGGCTCCGCGGCCTGCCGGTGCATGTCCCGCCACCGACCACGATGCTGGGGGCGCTGTACCGCTATCTTCGAGAGGGTGACCCCCGGCACTTCCAGCCGATGAACGCCAACTGGGGGCTGGTGGAGCCGCTGGACGAGGCGCAGGCAGTCGGGCGGTCGGGCGGCCGAAAGAAGGATGAGAAGAAGGCACGTCTCGTGGCTCGCGCGGTAACGGACTTCGACCAGTGGCTCAGGCAGCTATGACCGTCAAGGACCGTCCGCCCGTCCGCCCGTCGGCACCGCCGGATGTCGTTGCCTTTCTCCTGCACCTGGAGAAGGAACGCCAGGTCTCGGCCAATACCGTGCTGGCCTACCGGCGCGATCTCGATGCGTTCGTGAGCTTCCTCAATCGGCACTACGCCGGCGACTGGGACTTCGGCCGGGTGGACCGGCTGGGGATCCGCGGTTTCCTCGGGGACATGCAGCGGCGCGGTCTGGCCAAGCGTTCGATGGCGCGCGCCCTCTCGGCGGTGCGATCGCTGTACCGGTTTCTGCAGGCCCATTATGGGCTGGAGAAGTCACCGGTGCGAGCGGCCCGGGTGCCGAAGCAGGACCGGCATCTTCCGGCCTATCTCGACCGGCCGAGAACCGAGGAGATGTTCGCGGCTGCGGAAGCGCGGGCGGTCGAGGACGATGTCGCCGGGCTGCGCGATCTCGCGATCCTCGAGCTGTTCTATTCCAGCGGCTTGCGATTGTCGGAACTCACCGGGCTGCAGCTGCACGATCTCGATCTGCTGAGCGACCAGGTGAAAGTGCGGGGCAAGGGCAGCAAGGAGCGGCTGGTACCGGTCGGCGGACGCGCGAGCCGGGTGATGCGTCACTGGCTCGAACAGCGGGAGGCGCTGGCCCGGCGGCCCGGAGCGGATCGTACGGCGGTGTTCCTGAGCCAGCGGGGACGGCGGCTCACCCCACGCTCGGTGCAGCGGATCGTGCACCGGGCCCTGGACGTGGTCGGCGGGGAAAACCTGCGCACGCACTCGCTGCGGCATACCTTTGCGACGCACATGATGGATGCCGGGGCGGATCTGCGGGCGCTGCAGGAGATGCTGGGGCACGCCAGTCTGAGCACGACGCAGATCTACACCCACACCAGCGTCGAACGGCTGAAGAAGGTCTATCAGCAGGCGCATCCGCGGGCGTAGGGGTCGCCTATAGGCGACCCCTACTTCCGCGGATGCACCTGCCAGGAGATCCATGTCGACATACCACGGCACTACCATCCTCGCCGTCCGGAAACACGGGCGCACCGCCCTCGGCGGCGATGGCCAGGTCAGCATCGGCGACACGGTGGTCAAGGCGACTGCCACCAAGGTCCGTGCCCTCAAGGGCGGCAAGGTGCTGGCGGGATTTGCCGGCTCCGTGGCCGATGCGATCACGCTGTACGAGAAGTTCGAGGAGAAGCTGGAGCGCCATCCCGGCAACCTGCCGCGCGCCGCGGTGGAACTCGCCAAGGACTGGCGCAGCGACCGGGTGCTGCGCCGGCTCGAGGCGCTGCTGGTCGTCGCCGATCTGGAGCACACCTTTCTGCTCTCCGGCGGCGGGGAGCTGATCGAGCCGGACGACGGCGTCCTCGCGGTGGGGTCAGGCGGCAATTATGCCCTGGCCGCCGCGCGGGCGCTGCTGCCGGATGACCGCCTCAATGCCCGGGACACGGTGCAGCGCTCGCTGGAGATCGCGGCCGACATCTGTGTCTTCACCAACCGCAACCTGACCATCCTGGAGCTGTGAGCCGCGTGACCGACGTGCCTGCCACCGCCGGGCGCCCCGGCGACACCAGGGAACAGCCGGAATGACCCTACCTGACCCGCTCGGCGGACCGCCGCCATCCGTGGATGCGCTCGCCGCGCCGTGGCTCGAGGAACTCCCGCCCCGGCAGATCGTGGCGGAGCTCGATCGCTACATCGTGGGGCAGGATCCCGCCAAGCGGGCGGTCGCGATCGCGATTCGCAACCGGTGGCGGCGCTCGCAGACGCCGGATGAGATCCGGGACGAGATCACCCCGTACAACATCATCCTGATCGGACCGACAGGGGTGGGCAAGACGGAGATCGCCCGCCGGCTGGCTCGCCTCGCGGGCGCACCGTTCGTGAAGGTGGAGGCGTCGAAGTTCACCGAGGTGGGCTACGTCGGCCGCGACGCCGAGTCGATGGTGCGCGAGCTGGTGGACGCGGCCATCAGCATGGTGCGCAGCGAGCGCGAGGACGAGGTCTATCCCCAGGCCGAACAGCGGACCGAGGAGCGGCTGCTGGATATCCTGCTGCCGCCGCCCGCCGCCCCCGTCCGCAGCGAACGCCCCGAGGGGAGTGGACGTCCCGGGATCTTCGTGGTGGGGCCCAGCGGGCAGGCGCGCCCCGAGCAGGAGTCGGACGAGGAACGGCGGTCACGCTCGCGCGAGAAGCTGCGGCAGATGCTGCGGGAGGGAAAGCTCGACGACCGCGAGATCGAGATCGAAGTGACGCCGCAGGGCTACCCGATGCTCGACATGATGCAGCCGCCCCAGGGGATGGAGGGAGAGCAGATCAACTTCCTTGAGATGCTGCAGGACATGATGCCGCGGCGGAAGAAGCGGCGCACCCTGCGGGTCCCGGAGGCGCGGCGCATCCTGATCGACGAGGAGCTCAAGAAGCTGGTCGACATGGACGACGTGATCAACGAGGCGCTGGACCGGACCGAGAATCACGGCATCCTCTTCATTGACGAGATCGACAAGATTGCCGGCGAGCGCGGTTCGTCGCCCGGGCCCGACGTCTCGCGCGAGGGAGTGCAGCGTGACCTGCTGCCGATCGTCGAGGGCTCGACGGTGCAGACCCGCTACGGCTACGTCCGGACCGATCACATCCTGTTCATCGCCGCCGGAGCGTTTCACGTCTCCAAGCCATCCGACCTGATTCCCGAGCTGCAGGGACGGTTCCCGATCCGGGTGGAGCTGACCCCGCTCACCGAACGCGACTTCATCCGCATCATGACCGAGCCCGAGAGTGCGCTGACCAAGCAGTACCAGGCGCTGGTCGCGGCGGAAGGGGCGGAGCTCTCGTTCACCGAAGACGGCATCGCGGAGATCGCGCGCGTCGCGTGGCTGGCCAATGACCGGATGGAGAATATTGGCGCCCGGCGGCTGCACACCGTGATGTCGACGCTCATGGACGAGGTGCTGTTCGAGCTGCCGGACTACCCCCACAAGAAGATCGTCTTCGATCGCGACGTGATTCGCGGCCGGCTGGAGAAGATCATCAACGACGACGACCTGCGACGCTACATCCTCTAGCGGACGACCGTCACCCCGCCCTTCATCACGAAACGCACCCGCTCCAGCACCCGCACATCGGTGAGCGGATTGCCCGGCACGGCGATCAGGTCGGCCAGCAGGCCCGGCGCGATCTGGCCCCGGTCGGTCACGCCCAGCAGGTCGGCATCGTTCAGGGTGGCGGCGCGGATTGCCTCGAGTGGCGTCATGCCGCGCTCCACCAGCGCGGCGAACTCATGGGCATTCTGGCCGTGAGGATAGACCGCGGCGTCGGTGCCGAAGCCGATCTTCACGCCGGCCCGGATGGCCCGGCGGAGGTTGGCCTTGGCCTGCGGCAGGATCGACTCGGCCTTGGCCCGGATCCGGGGCGGGAGTGCGTCGAAATCGATGGCCTCGGTCAGGTAGGTCGTGGGTACGAGGTAGGTGCCCTTCTGCTTCATCAGCGTCATCGCCTCGTCGTTGATGAGCGAGCCGTGCTCGATTGACGCGACGCCCGCCCGGACCGCCGCGAGGATCCCCTCGGCCCCGTGCGCATGCGCCGCCACCTTGAGCCCGTGGCGTCGCGCCTCCTGCACGATCGCCATCATTTCCTCGTCGGACAGCTGCTGTGCCCCGACCGTCGCATCGAAGGAGAGCACGCCGGCGGTCGCGCAGATCTTGATGACCTTTGCGCCGTGCTTGGCCTGGTAGCGCACCGCCCGGATCGCCTGGTCGACGCCATCCGCCACGCCGGATTCCGGCCCGCGCTCGGCGATGCCCGGTGCGTAGCCTGTCACGTCGCAATGCCCTCCGGTGATGCCGATGGCGTGGCCGGAGGGAATCATCCGCGGTCCGTCGATCATCCCCGCGTCGATCGCATGCATGAGACTGACATCGGCAAAGCCGGGTGCGCCGACGTCTCGCACCGTAGTGAAGCCGGCCCGCAGCGTCCGCCCGGCATTCCGCGCCCCGCGCAGTGCCGCATCGGCGGCGGCCTCGGTCACGTCGCGATGGACCCAGTCGCCTTCGATATCGTAGGTGAGGTGCGTGTGCGCATCGATCAGGCCCGGCAGCAGCGTCACGTCGCCCAGGTCGATCACCTCCGCCCCGGCCGGAACCGCGGTCCCGACGGACTCGATCCGGTCGCCGCGCACCACCACAATCTGGCCGGCGCGGAGGGTGCCGCTCTGCACATCCAGCAGGCGAGCCGCGCGGATCGCGATCGGGGTCTGGGCGACAAGCGTGCGCGGCCCGACACTGCCCAGCAGGACAACAACTGCCCAGGTCACTCGACAGCGGAATCGCACGGGTCGCTCCAGCAATCGTGAGGGGATCAGGGGGTTCGGCGGTCGGGAGTGCGGCGGGTCCCCCAAACCATACCGACTGCCGGGGACACTCGGTACCCCCGTGGCAGGGGCCTTCATTCCCGACGAGCTGTCCTCAGGGGTACTGTGTGGCGTGAACCGCTGTGAAGCGGGTAACTTATCCGGCGCCCAGCGCCCGGCGCCTTGTTCCGCACGTTGCCAACTTCGTCAGGAACCGATGGCCAAGCGTGATTTCCTCGCGTTCTCGGACTTCAGCCGGGCCGAGCTGACCACGCTGTTCGCGCTCGCGGCGCGGATGAAAGCCGGCGCCTACGCCGAGCGGCCGCTCGAGGGAAAATCCGTCGCCCTGATCTTCGGCAAGAGTTCCACCCGGACCCGGGTCTCCTTCGAGGTGGGCGTCCACCAGCTCGGCGGCCATCCGCTCTACCTTTCGTCGCGCGAGCTGCAGCTCGGCCGCGGCGAGCCGACCCGCGACACGGCCCGGGTGCTTTCGCGGTACGTGGACGGCATCATGATCCGGACGTACGCGCATACCGAGGTCGAGGAGCTGGCGCGTTTCGCCTCCGTGCCGGTGATCAACGGCCTCACCGATCTCATGCATCCCTGCCAGGTGCTGGCGGATGTCATGACGCTGCACGAGGCGTTCGGTTCGCACGACGGACGGATCGTGGCGTGGATTGGCGATGGCAACAACATGGCCAACAGCTGGCTCGATGCCGCCGCCTCGCTGGGGTTCGAGCTCCGGATCGCCTCTCCCGAGGGGTATGCGCCGCCGCAGCGGCTGGTGGATCGGGCCGCCGCTGCCGGCGCCCGGGTCACCCTGATGCGCGACCCGCACGCCGCCGCCGCCGGCGCCCACGTCGTCACGACCGATGTGTGGGCCTCGATGGGCGACGAGGCCGAGGCCGGCATCCGGCGGCGGGATTTCGCCGGCTACACCGTCGATGCCGCGTTGATGGACCGGGCTCGTGCGGACGCGATCTTCCTGCACTGCCTTCCGGCGCACCGGGGCGAGGAAGTGACTGACGCGGTCCTGGACGGCCCCCGCTCCCGAGTCTGGGACGAGGCCGAGAATCGGCTGCATGTCCAGAAGGCCCTGATGGCGACGCTGATGGGAAGCAACAGCGAGTGAGGGGTGAGGGGTGTGGAGGTACCGCCTTTGCTCCTCACCCCGCACTCCTCACATGTCGTTACCGGCTCCCGCAGTGGGGTTGTCCCCCGCTACCGGGCACCCGTGATG
>JANMYS010000138.1:0-116150 GCA_031382385.1 Gemmatimonadota bacterium | reverse complement strand
ACACGGCGTTCTTCGCCACGATGGCCCAGTAGGGGCGCCCCAGGGGGCGCCCCTACTGGGCCATCGTGGCCGCGGCCCCATGCCTATCCCCTCCACCGGCCGCATCATCGCGCTCGACTGGGGCGAGGTCCGTCTGGGCCTCGCCCTTTCCGATGAAACCCAGGTTCTCGCCTCGCCCCTGACCACGCTGGTCCGCCGCCCGGGCAAACGCTTCCCCATGCCCGCCTTCCTCGCGCTCGTCGCCCAGCACCAGCCCGTCGGCATTGTCGTCGGCCTGCCCCTGACCCTCGCCGGCACAGACAGCCCCAATACCACCGCCGCCCGCGCACTTGCCACGCTCGTCGCGGCCCGGACTGCGCTCCCGACCGAACTGGTCGACGAGCGCCTCACGACGGTGCATGCCCACCAGCTCATTCAGGAGCAGGGCGGCAGCACCCGCGGCCGGCGGGAGGAAGTCGACGCGCTCGCCGCCACGCTGCTGCTGCAGGGGTTTCTCGACCAGCGGCGGGAAAGAACATCATGAACCGGGGAACGGGGAACAGGGGACGGGGAACGGGAGGGGACGCACTGTCCGTTTCCGGCCCGTTCCCCGTTCCCCGTTCCCCGTTCCCGCTGCTCCTGCTCCTCGCCTGCGCCGCCCCACCACCGGACGGCCCCACCACTCGCGTGACTATTCCGCCCGGCAGCAGCTTCTCGACTGTCACCGACACACTTGAGGCCAGCGGTGTCCTCACATCTCCCCGCTGGTTCCGCCTCCTCGCCCGGCTGCGCGGCATCGACCGCAGGGTACAGGCCGGGATCTTCGATCTCCCGGCTCACACCGACAGCTGGCACCTGCTCTCCGCGCTGAAGGCGGGCCGGGTCGCCACCGTGAAGTTCACCGTCCCCGAGGGGCTCTCACTGCTGCAGCTGACCGAGCTGGTGCAGCAGCGGCTCGAGCTCGCCCCGGTGGAGTTCCTCGCTGCCAGCCGCGATTCCACCGTGCGCCGCCGCGAGCAGGTCCCCGCCGCGTCCCTCGAAGGGATGCTGCTGCCCGAGACCTATCAGCTCCCGCTGCCGGTGACCGCGCCGGCCCTGATCGACGCGATGCTCCGCGAGTTCAACCGGCGCTGGCTCCCCGCCTGGAGCCGCCGCCTCGACTCGCTGGGCATGACTCGACTCGAGCTGCTCACCCTCGCCTCGATCGTCGAGGGTGAGGCGGTCCACGATGACGAGCGCGCCGTCATCAGCGGCGTGTACACCAACCGGCTCCGCCGCGGCATGCTGCTGCAGGCAGACCCCACGGTGCAGTACGCGATCGAACAGGCGACGGGCGAGCGAAAGACCCGCCTCTACTTCAAGGATTACGCGTTCCGCTCCCCCTATAACACCTACCTCCACCCCGGCCTGCCGCCCGGTCCGGTGAATTCGCCGGGCATCAGGAGCATCGAAGCGGCGCTCTACCCGGCGCAGGTGCCGTGGCTCTACTTCGTGGCGCTGCCGGATGGCCATCATCGCTTCAGCCGCACGCTGCAGGAACACACCCGCGCCATCGGCGAGATCCGTCGCAACCGTGCGCTGGTGCGCTAGCCGAGGAACTGTGCGGCATAACGCCGCGCGGCACCCTCGACATCCTCGACTCCGAGAATCCCCGAGACCACCGCCACCCCGGCGCCACCCGCACGGAGCACCGCCGGAATATCCTCCGGCCGGACCCCGCCGATCGCGATGCACGGCCGCCCCTCCGCCCGGAGCACCACCGCCCGAAACCCCTCGACCCCGATCGCGGCACCGGCGTCGCCCTTGGTCCCCGTGGTCCGCCACGGCCCGATGCCCCAGTAGTCCGCCCCCTGTCCCCGTTCGAGCTCCTCGACCGTTCCGACCGACGCCCCGATGATCGCCGTCTCGCCCAGCACCCGCCGCGCCAGCCCGACCGGCACATCCTCGGGGCCCAGATGCACGCCCACCCCGGCGATCAGCGCGACATCGGGCCGGTCATTCACCAGCACCGGCACCGGGAGCTCGGCGCAGAGCGCCTGCGCCAGCGCGAGGAGCTCACGCGCGCCGGCCTCCTTCAGTCGAAGCTGAACCGCCGTGACGCCACCCCGGACGGCGGCCCGCGCCAGTCCGATCAGGTCACGGCCAGCCACCAGCCGGTCGTCGGTGACGAGCATCAGGCGGAGGTGTGCGGCTAGATTATCCGGCATGCGAGACACCGACTCCTTCCGGCTGCAGGGCGTTCGCGGGGCGACGACGGTCGACGCCAACGACGCCCAGCAGATTCTTGAGGCGACCGACGAGTTGCTGCGCCAGCTGCATGAAGCCAACAACCTCGAGCCCGACGATATCGTCAGCGCCATGTTCACCATGACCAGCGACCTGAACGCCGCCTTCCCCGCGCGGGCCGCCGAAGTCTACGGCTGGAATATCGTCGCCATCCTGCATTCCACCGAAATCCCGGTTCCCGGTTCCCTCCCGCGCTGCATCCGGCTGCTGGTCCACGCCTACACCCGTCGCACCCGGGAGGAGATCCGCCACATCTATCTCCGCGGTGCCACCCTGCTGCGCCCCGACCGGGTAAAAGAGTGAGCAACAACACCAGTCGGTGGCCGTTGGCCGTTCCCCGTTGGCCTTGCTGCTCCGGCCCGCGGTTGGTCGGCGGATCCGCGGCCCAGGTGGAGAGCCGCCAACGGCCATTGGCCAACGGCTAACGGCCACCCATGCCCCTCCCCGAAGCCCGCGTTTCCCAGAAGGGCGCCGACCGCTGGCTGATCGGGCACCCCTGGATCTACCGCAGCGACCTGCTGGGGGAGCCCGAGGTGGCCGGAGTCTGCCGTGTGCTGGACCGGAAAGGCAAGCATCTCGGCATGGCACTCTACTCGCCACGCTCCGAGATCCGGCTGCGGCTGCTCACCACCGACGACACGATGATCGATGCGGCCTGGTGGCGCGAGCGCCTGCGCGCGGCGCTGGCCCGCCGCGCCGGCATCGATGCGACCGCCTGGCGCCTCGTGCACGGCGAGGGCGACGCACTCCCCTCACTCGTGGTGGATCGTTACGATCGCTGGCTGGTCGTGCAGCTGCTCAGCGCCGGTCTCGAAACCATGCGGGAGACCATCCTCGACACCCTGATGGAGCTGTGCCAGCCGGAGGGCATCCTCGTCCGGCACGACGCCGCCGTGCGCCGCCGAGAGGGACTCACCGAGGAGGTCGCCGCCGTGCGAGGAACGGTGCCGGAATCGGTCGAGGTACGCGAGGGTGCGGTGCGATATCTCGCCGCACCCTGGCGGGGACAGAAGACCGGCGCCTTTCTCGACCAGCGCCCGAATCGTCTGCTGGCCGGCACCCTCGCCCTGCCCGGGGGCCAGGCGCTCGACTGCTTCGCCTATCATGGCAGCTTCGCGCTGCACCTCGCGACACGGGCCGGCCACGTCACCGCCCTCGACACGAGCGCGGAAGCGCTCGCCCGCGGCGCCGAGAATGCGCGGCTCAACCAGCGCGACAGTATCACCTGGCTCGAGGCCGACGCCTTCGAACAGCTGCGGCAGTGGGACCGGGAACGCCGCCGGTTCGACACGATCGTCGTGGACCCACCGGCCTTTGCCAAGAGCAAGGCAACCGCGCCGGAAGCGCTGCGCGGCTACAAGGAAATCAACCTCCGCGCCATGCGCCTCCTTGCCCCAGGCGGCAGCCTGCTCACCGCGTCGTGCTCCTTCCACGTCCGCCGCTCCGAGTTCCTGGCCATGCTCGAATCCGCCGCCCAGGACAGCGGTCGCCGCCTGACACTGGTCCAGCTCCTCGGCCAGGGCAGCGATCATCCCGAGATCCTCACCATCCCCGAGACCGGCTACCTCAAAGGGGCGGTGCTGAGTGCATCCTGAGGATCACTCTACTCCAGCCCCTACTCCCGATCGCCTGCTCCCTGAGGCCAGTCGCCCGCTCCCTACCGCCTGCTCCCCACCGCCCATCGCCCGCTGCTCCGTTGACACCCTTCCCTCACGGTACGACTTTGAAGGCACTCGTTCCCCCACAGTGGCCTCTCGGAAGCTCATGCCAGGCAGGCTTTCGCACACATGCTGACCGCGCTTCAGCTCCAGGAGCAGCGCCGGCGCCGGGCGGTGCCCTCGCTCAAGCATCAGTACCAGGAGTACATCCTGCAGCGGATCGAGAGCTACAAGAACAACCTCTCGCGCCGGGAGCTGCTGGATTTGGGCGACATGGCCATTTCCGAGATGGAGACCGCCCAGGGCGAACAGTTCCTGCTCACCGAAGTACTGCTCACCGATTGGGTGGATCGCCTGATCCATCGCCGCCTCGGGCTCCAGCCGTATACCCGCTGGGCCAAACATTGTCGCCAGCTCCGCAGTGCCCAGCGCGAACCGACCCATTGGGGCATCGACCGCCGCAGCCCGGTGAGCCGGCTCCTGCCCCGCCTCGAACCCGGTGACAGTGCGCTCGTGATCGGCATGGACGCCGCGCCGATCGCGTTTCTCCTGGCCGCGCACGACGTCGAAGTGACCTTCATCGGCCAGGACATGAATCTCGTCGACCAGGTCGAATCCCGTGTCGCGGAGGAGGCGCTGGGACACTACTGCGTCACCTACGTCACCCCGACCGGACAGCTGCCACATGACCTGCGCCCGCAGGTCCACCTCGTCGTGCTGGACACCGGCACCCTCGATCCGGAACCCTCCAATGCACGTCGCGAGATCCTGCACAAGCTGATGGACCGCACCGCACCCGGCGGCGTACACCTGGTCGTCCCCAGCGAGCATGCCCTCGCCCCCGATGCCTACCTCTCGCATTACGGCGAGTGGACCCGAGAGAACCTTCCCCCCGAGCGGCGCCGCCCGGCACGGTCCTTCGGCCTCCTGCTGGGGAAGCCCCCCGAAGTGACTGAACGCGCCGCGCCCCGCCCCGCCTCACGCAACGCGACCGGCTGACCCGATGGACCTGGGCCTGACGGGCCGCGTTGCGCTGGTCTGCGGTGGTTCGAGTGGCCTCGGCTACGCCATCGCCGCCCGACTGCTCGCAGAAGGCGCGCAGGTGGCACTCAATGGCCGCGACCCGGCCAAGCTCGACCGGGCCGCGCACCGTCTCCGGACGGAATCGCAGGGATCAGACGCCCAGATCCTCCCCTTCCCGGCGGATGTCGGCGATGTCACCGCGGCGACCGCGCTTGTCGCCCGGGTGCACGAGGCCATGGGGGGACCCGATATCCTGCTGTGCAACTCCGGCGGACCTGCAGCCGGTCCCTTCGAGAGCCACGCCGCTGACAGCTGGCAACAGGCGATCGAGATCAGCCTTCTGTCGACCGTGCATCTCTGTCGCGCGGCCGTCCCGCACATGCGGGCCGCGGGATGGGGCCGCATCCTCTGCCTCACCTCCGTCGCCGCCAAACAGCCGTCGCAGTCGCTGATTCTTTCGACGACGGCCCGGGCCGGAGTCCTCGGGTTCGCCAAGGCGCTCTCCGATGAAGTCGCCCCCGCGGGGATCACGGTCAACGTGCTCTGCCCCGGCTACTTCGGTACCGATCGATTGCAGCATCTCGCCGAGACGCGGGGCACGGCGGCCGGTCGGAGCACCGCCGCGGTGCTTGAGGAGATGGGCCGCGCCGTCCCGATCGGCCGCATCGGAGTGCCCGACGAATTCGCCGCGGTGGCGCTCTTCCTCGCCTCGGACCCTGCCCGCTATGTCACCGGCACCGCCTTGAGCGTTGATGGCGGGCTGACCCGGTCGATTCTCTAGACGGCTGGCGATAGGCGGTGACGCGGTACACCTCGGACAACCGATGGATTAGGTTTGCCCGCGCCCGCGCATCCCATGGCTCGCTGGTCACCGCCTAGCGCCTACCGCCCGTTTCTTATCCCCTACTCCCTACTCCCTCACCCATGCGCGCTCTCGTCAAGACAGCCCCCGGACCCGGTATGGAACTCCGGGATGTGCCCAAGCCCTCCTGCGGGCCGAGCGATGTGCTCATCAAGGTGCATTACGCGGGCGTCTGCGGCACCGACCTGCATATCTGGGAGTGGGACGCCTGGGCCAGTGGCCGCCTTCGGCCACCGGTGGTGATCGGTCATGAGTTTGCCGGAGAGATCGTCGAGCTGGGCGTGGAAGCGCGCACCGAGGGCCTGCTGGAGGAGGGCGACCGCGTGACCGCCGAGGGGCATATCGTCTGCGGCCACTGCCTCCCCTGCCGCACCGGCGACTCCCACGTCTGCCGCCGGACCCGCATCATCGGGGTGGATCGCGACGGGGCCTTCGCCGAGTACATCGCGATGCCCGCCTCGAATGTGATGAAGCTCGACGGCATCCCGACCGAGATCGGCGCGATCATGGACCCGACCGGGAACGCGGTCCACACCGTCCTCGAGGGCGGCAACGTCCCGGGCAGCGCCGTCCTCGTCCTCGGCTGCGGGCCGATCGGCTGCTTTGCCGTCGGCGTCGCCCGCGCGGCGGGGGCCTCCCTCGTGATCGCCAGCGACCTCAATCCGAAGCGGCTCGAGATCGCCCGGCAGATGGGGGCGCACGTCACCCTCAATCCCGCCACCGATGATGTCGTCGCCCGCTGCCGGGAGCTGACCGGCGGCGATGGGGTCGATCTCGTCTGCGAGATGAGTGGCCACCCGGCGGGACACCAGACCGCGTTCAGCGCCGCCCGGCTCGCCGGCCGGGTGAATTTCCTGGGCACGCCGAGCGTGACGACCGAGGTCAACTTCGCCCGCGACGTGATCTTCAAGGGCCTGACGCTCTATGGCGTCACCGGCCGACGGATGTACGACACCTGGCAGCAGATGTTCCGCCTGCTGCGCGCGGGCCAGTTCGATCCCCGCCCCGTGATCACCCATCGATTCCAGCTGGACCAGATTGCCGACGCGGTGCAGGTCATCAAGGATGGGGCAGCGGGCAAGGTCATCCTGGAGATCAGCCGATGATGGACGCATTCAATCAGCGCATCGCCGCGGAGATCGAAGGTTTCCGGCGCGATGGCGTGTACAAGCAGCTGCTCTTTCTCGAGGGACCGCAGGCCCCCCGAACCCACATGGAGGGGCACGGCGAAGTCATCGTGCTCTCCTCCAACAACTACCTCGGGCTGTGCAACCAGCCCGAGGTCGTGGCGGCGGGCCACGCCGCCCTCGACCGGTTTGGCGCCGGCACCGGCTCGGTGCGGTTCATCTGCGGCACCTTCACCGTGCACCGCGATCTCGAGACCGCCTGCGCCCGCCTGGTCGGCACCGACGCCGCGCTCAGCTTCGTGAGCTGCTGGAACGCCAACGAAGCGGTGCCCGGCACGCTGCTGGGCGAGCAGGACATCATCATCAGCGATCAGCTGAATCACGCCTCCATCATCGACGGGATTCGCCTCGCCAAGGCGATCACCCGCTGCCAGAGCGCCGTTTATCGCCATGCCGACCTCACCGACCTGGAGGAGAAGCTGCTCGCCGCGAAGGACCGGCGCGTCCGCATGGTGATCACCGACGGAATCTTCTCGATGGAGGGCGCGATCGCGCAGCTCCCCGATATCGCCCAGCTCTGCCGCAAGCACCAGGCGGTCCTCGTGGTGGACGATTCCCACGCCACCGGCGTGCTGGGACGCAACGGGCGGGGCACGGCGGAGCACTTCGGCATGCTGGGAGAGATCGACATCATCACCTCGACCCTGGGCAAGGCCCTGGGCGGGGCGGCCGGCGGATTCGTGGCCGCCTCTCCATCGGTCTGTGATTACCTCACGCAGCGCGCTCGCCCGCAGCTGTTTTCCAATGCCCTTCCCCCCACCGTCGCCGCGAGTGCACTCGCCACCATCGAGTACCTCGAGCACCACCCGGAACGGGTCGAACAGCTGCGCCAGAACGCACGCTACTTCCGCGAACAGTTGCAGGCGGCTGGGTTCGCACCGCTGCCGGGAGAAACACCGATCATCCCGGTCATTCTCGGCGAAACCGCCAAGGCAATCGAGATGAGCAGCCAGTTGCTCCGCGAGGGCGTCTTCGTCACTGGCTTTGGCTTTCCCGTGGTGCCGCAGGGACAGGCGCGGATCCGCTGCCAGATTTCTGCGACACACACCCGCGCCGATCTGGATGAGGCACTTTCGGCCATCACCCGGGTGGGCCGCCGGCTTGGGCTGATCTGACCACTTCAAGTAATTTCTAACACAGGAGCCACAAGTCCGCTTCGGGAATAGGCATAGGGGACCATCGCAACCGGCGAAAGACTCTCGCTTTTTTCCCGGCTTCTTCCTATCTTGTTGAGCCGATCGTAGCGGCTGATGGCAGATGCCCGACGCTCAGCCAATCGACGGCAAGCAGATAAACCATTGCCAACAAGCAACTTGGAACATCACAAACCGCTTGAAGCCAGTCGAAGATCATCGACCGGGCCCGAGTGGTGGTGTTCTTGCCGAATGGGAGCGTCTCGCCGCTCGTCGCGGCCCCCTGTTCGTCCCGATGCAGGCTTCCTCTGGAGGTCGTCTGATGCACAAGTTTTCTCAGTGGATGTTCGGAGCCGTGGTCCTGGCCGCAAGCACCGGCCACTTGGCAGCCCAGACCGCGGGTCCCCCGATCGGGGACAATCAGTGGTATGTCGGCGCGCAGGGTGGGATCATGCTCTTCGAGACCCCCACCCAGACTCGCGGCGCCATGCCGATGGTTGGCGGGCACATCATGGTCAACTTGCGCCGAGTCGCCTTCCTCATGCAGGTGCAGGAAGGCTTCGGCTCGGATGAGACCTCGAACTATTTCGATCCTACGGCGGCCAATTCCACCCGGAATGTGATCTTCAACGATATCCGGATGTACAACGCCATGGTCCTGGTGCTGCCGTGGAAGAGCGCCATCCAGCCGTACTTCGGCGGTGGCGTCGCTCTCATCCACGTGGTGCATCCCCAGCCGCAGGCGGTGATCGGCAATCCGAGTGTGCAGCAGGGGGCACAGGAAGTGGCCAATCGACTCGGCAGCTACGGCGCCGGCAGCTTCGTCGTGGGTCTGCAACTGCGGGTGAGCCGGGTGGCGGCATTCGCCCAGGCCCAGATCTGGACTACGCAACCCGTCGAGCAGGTCGTCGATCCGGCCACAGTGACCGTTCTCGGTCAGGGCCGCCTGCTCCAGGGACCGATTCACACCCTGACCGCCGGGCTGCGGATCGGGTTGGGCTCGGCGCGTGACGACGGCAAGGGCAGCGGCGACTAGTCAGGAAGCGGTTCCACCAGGAAAGCGGGGCGGCCTCCCTGAGGCCGCCCCGCTTCGTCTGCCCTGCCCCTCATGGCGGGCTTCGCCGCGAGAGCCACGAACTGCCGCGGATCACAAACCGAAGCCGCAGTTCCGCCGCCTGACTGATCCCGACACGCGGGGTCTCCAGCACCTGCGCATCTGGCACTGCCTCCGCCGGCTCCACCACCACGGCGGATGACTCCATCGGCGACCCGTTCTCGGCCTGCGTAATCCCGAATGCAACACAGAGCCGACCTGGCCCAGAGGCCAGCAGCCGGTCGGTCTCCACTCCCCGCCGGCGCCGCATGTGCGGCGCTCCAGCTAGCGGCTCGACCGCCCGTAACAGCACAGCGGCCCCATGCCCCGGTGGTCCAGTAACCAGGTTGGCGCACCAGTGGATCCCGTAGGACCGGTACACGTACCAGGTCCCGGGATCTCCGTAGATCGCAGCGTTCTGCGCGTGACGCCGGAACTGGTAGGCGTGCGAAGCGGGATCGGTCGCGCCAAGATAGGCCTCGACCTCCACGATCCGACCTGCGGTCTGCTGCCCGTCGACATGGCTGACCAGCGAAGCGCCGAGCAAACCCCTCGCCACAGCGATGACGTCCTGCTGGAAAAAGGAAACGGGCAGCGGCGCTGCCCGTGGTCCCTCCCGTGTCACTCCGCCTTCTTCTTGGCCCGACCTCCGCTGCTCTTCTTGCGCGGCGCGGTGGTCTCGGCCTCGACAACCACCTCGGCGGCTGGCGCGGCAGATTTCTTCCGGGGGGCCTTCGCGGCCTTCACGGTCTTGGCTGGCTTCGACTCCGCCGCCGGTTCCTCATCGAGATTGACCACGCCGACCATGGCGATTTCGGGGCGGCCGGTCGGCAACTTGGAGCCGCGCCGGAACCGGATTCCGCCACGCACGGCAGCCGCCTCGCCCGCTGGACCAGCCTGGGTTGAGCCGGCGGCTGCGGTCTCGACCGCGCGCCCGCTGGCGATCGCGGCCGACACCGCGGGCTCCATGCCCCGGCCCGCGATCTCGAATTCGTCCTCCCCGACCTTCCGCACGTCCGCCACCTCGGCGTCATGCACCTGCCGCAGGAGCCGGGGGAACCGATCTGGCTGGAGCAATGGGTCGAGGCGGCCGTACAGCGCGACCATCCGTAACCGGAGTGCCTCATGACCCACCGGCGAGGGCAGCTCTCCCAGCGAGCGGCGCACCAGGTCGAATGCGCGGATGAGCGTGAGCCCTTCGGTCCGACGCGGCCCGGACGGCGCCCTGGCCGGAGCCACCGCAGCGGCCTCGACCGCGGGTGTGGCCACGCGAGGCGCCTCCGCGGCTTCCCGCGGACCACGACCCCGCCCGCGACCGCGACCACGACGACTGCGGCCGCCTTCCGCGCGCGGCTCGCGGCTGTCCGGTTCGCCGCTGTCGGCGGCCGGAGCCGAGACGCTGGGCGCGATCGCGGCGCTCGGAGCCAAGCCGGGGGCGGAGCCCGCAGGGGAAACTTCGTACTGTCCGTTGTCCAGCTTGGTGAGCTTGATCAGTCGCCGATGACTGGCCTCGAGCACGAACTTGCTGAACCGGCTGAAGCCGGCGTTCTTCTCGTCGAAATTCGGATCCAGCTGCTGCATGACCTGCTTGAGGCGGTCCGACCGCATCACGTCCCGGTTCTTCGCCATCGTCGCCACGGCGTCCTGCACCAGCTGCCAGGGATCCTGCTGGGCTGACGGGGCGTCCGCTTCCTTGGTCAGGCCGGCGAGGTCGGAGTACGAGTAGTACTCGTCGCAATTCTGGATCAGCAGGTCGCTTGCCGATTCCCGGATGCCAACCCCGATCACATACTTGCCGTACTCCTTCAGCTTGATCACCAGCATCGAGAAGTCGCTGTCCCCCGACAGCAGGATGAACGTGCCGATCTCCGGCCGGGTGAACACCAGCTCCATCGCGTCGATCGCGAGGCGGATGTCGGTCGCGTTCTTCTTGTTGGTCCCGAAGGCGGGCGCGAAAATCAGGTCGATCGAGGACTCGGACAGCGGCACGATGTACTGATGATACCGCCGCCAGTCGGCGTAGGCGCGGGAGACCGCCACCTTGCCCTTGATGATGTCGCTGTTGAGGAGGTGTTTCAGTTCCTTGGTGAGGTCGGACCGGATGCCCAGGGTGACATTGTCGAAATCGATCATCAGGGCGGCGTTGGGGGCATGGATGGGAACATCGCCCGCACGCAGGTGGCGCAGTTGAGGTACAGTCACGTCGTTAATGGCTCCAGGCGGGCTGGTCACCGGATCTGCACCGCGGAGCGACACCCCCGGCCCGAAGCCGGCGGGGTGCTCTCCAGCGGCGCAGCCCGGGGGCCGCGCACCTCTGCTCAGGCCCCCGGGAGCACGCTCTCACGGGGGCATCGTCGTCTCGCGGGGGAACAGGCAGCGGGCCGCCGTCAGGCGGGCGCGCCCCATTCCCGCGGGCGTGGGCCCGGAACCCGCCGCATGCGCGGCCCATGAGGTCCCGGATCAGGTGGGGGAATGTAGAAGGTGCGGGGCAGCGCTGGCAGGGGTCAATCGGCCACGAGAGCGGCGATCACGCGTTCGCCCGCCCGGCCGTCCCAGCCCTCCGGGCGACCCGGGTGGAACGCCCCCTCGGCACGGCGGGTCAGCACCTCGGCGACCGCCCGGTTGATGCCGTCACGCTTCGAGGGGATCAGGCGATTGGTGCCTTCCGTGACGGTGACCGGCCGCTCGGTGTTCGCGCGTGCCGTCAGGCAGGGCACGCCCAGCACTGTGGTCTCCTCCTGCAGCCCGCCGGAGTCAGTCAGGACGAGGGTGGCCTGCTCCACCAGGGAGATCGTCTCGAGATAGCTCAGTGGCTCGAGCAGCGTGACACGGCGGGCCAGCGCGCCAAGCCCGAAATCGGTGATGCGCTGTCGGGTGCGCGGATGGATCGGAAAGACCACCGGCATCTGCGCCGCCAGATCATCCAGCGCCCCGAGAATTTCACCCAGCACGTCGGGGTGATCGACATTCGATGGCCGGTGGAACGTGACGAATGCGTATGGCGCTCCCGCGACACCATGGGCGGCCGGTGCGCCGAGTGTGTGCGCTTTGTCGCGCAGCGCCAGGAGCGTATCGACCATGACATTCCCCACGAGCTTCACCCGCGCATCCGGAATCCCCTCGGCGCGCAGGTTGTCGTTCCCGTCCCGGCTGGGGGTGAGGCACAGGTCGGCGAGCTGGTCGGTGAGCAGCCGGTTCAATTCCTCGGGCATCGTGCGGTCGCGGCTCCGGAGTCCCGCTTCCACATGCGCGACCTTGATGCCCTTCTTCGCGGCCACGAGCGCGCAGGCGACGGTCGAGTTCACGTCGCCGTAGACGACGACCCAGTCGGGCGTGAGCCGGTCCAGCACCGGCTCGAACTCCAGCATGATCCGGGCAGTCTGCACCGCGTGCGTTCCCGAGCCGACACCGAGGTTGACGTCCGGCGTCGGCAGGCCAAGGTCCGCAAAGAAGCGATCGCTCATCGCGGCGTCGTAGTGCTGGCCGGTATGGACCAGATACTGGCGCAGGCCCCGCACGGCAGCCCCGGCGCGAAGCACTGGTGCCACCTTCATGAAATTCGGCCGGGCTCCGACAACGTGGAGCAGGCTGCTCATTGCCGCTCCGACGCGAGCGGCAGGTCCAGCTCGAAATAAAAGCGCGTGCCCTGGTCAGCGATCGTCTCTACCCGCAGGTTGGAGTGCATCGCTTCCACCAGCTTGCGGCAGATCGACAACCCGAGCCCCGCGCCCGAGAACGCATACTCCCCCGGCTTCTGCCGCCGGCGGAACGGCTCGAACAGGGTCAGCATCGCATGCGGCGGAATCCCGCGGCCGGTATCACGAACTGAGAATTCCACCCTGGTGCCGCTCTTGATGTCGCCCCGCACTTCGACGTGACCATCGGAGGTGAATTTCAGCGCGTTGGTTGTCAGGTTCAGGAGGACGCGGGAGAGGGCGACGGGATGACCCACACGGAAATCCTCCGGCGGCGTCTCCAGCCGGACCTGCAGCCCCTTTTCCTCGGCGATCGGCTGGACGATATCGCGCACCGACTCGAAGATGTCCGACATCGAGAATGGCAGGGGATCCAGGTCGACCAGCCGGTCCCCGCCCCGCGCGAGCTCAATGACGTCGCTGGCAAGGGAGGACAGGCCGAACGCCGCGGAGTAGATGAGCCCCAGCTGACGCTCTTGAATCGTATTGATGGGACCGCTGCGGGCGCGCTGGAGGGTCTCGGCCAGAAAGAGAATGGAAGTCAGGGGAGAGCGCAGATCGTGGGCGACCTCGACGACCAGTTCCATCCCGTCCGGTCCGGACAGCCGGTCGGCGAAATGCTGCGCCCAGTCCGGCTCGATCGCCTGATGGACTGCTTCAATGGCCTGAAGCACACAAAGGAGTGAGCCGACGTCGATCGGCTCGGAATGCGCCTGCAGCTCCTCCAGGAGTCTGCGGCGCACCAGTTCGAGCAGTCGTCGCCCCAGGACCGAGCGGGGCAACCCCAGCGGCACACCGCTCCCCGCGCCAGCCTGACGGATCGCGGCACCCAACCGTGTCAGCAGACCGCGGACCTCATCCTGGGAGGGACTGTCCTCGACCACCTGCTGCCAGCCGGTCTCCACCGATGCCAGCACCCCATCCAGATGCCCCATGAGCCGCGCACACAACGGCCCGCGCGGCAGCGGGCTCACGGCATTTTCCGTCACTCAGGCATCCCCGTCAGGTCATCCCGCTGAAAGCTGTGCTTGTCCATCAGGCGGTACAGGGTCGTGCGGTCAATGTTGGCGAGGCGCGCCGCCTTCGACATGTTCCCGCCCGCCCGACCGATCAGCCGGGTCAGGTATTCCTTCTCGAACTGGGCCACGACCCGATCCTTGGCGAGGTGATACGCTTCATCCAGCACTGGCGTGGTCAGCGTGCTCTCCGTCCCGAACTCCGAGCCATCCTCGTAGATCGGCACGTCGTTGGGCTGGATCACCTGATCCGGCTCCGCCAGCACAGCCACGTGCTCGATCACATTCTGCAGTTCACGGACGTTGCCGCGCCACGGCCGTGACCGGAGGAACGCGAGGCTCGCATCCGACAATCGGGGCACCCGATCCCCCATCTGGCGATGGCGCTGCCAGTAGTACGTCAGGAAATGACTCGTGAGCAGCGGGATGTCCTCGGGACGCTTGCGCAGGGGCGGCAGCTTGATCGGTACCACACGAAGCCGGTAGAACAAGTCCCCCCGCAGAATCCCCTGATTCACCGCCTCCTGCGGATCCCGGTTGGTCGCGGCGATGTAACGGACATCCACCACCGCATCCGACGTCTCGCTGCCAACCCGGCGGACGACGCCATCCTGAATGACCCGCAGCAGTTTCGCCTGCAGCGGCATGGACATCTCGGTCAGCTCGTCGAGGAAGAGCGTTCCCCCATTGGCCATCTCCAGCAACCCGGGCTTCTCCCGATCCGCGCCGGTGAAGGCGCCCTTGCGGTGCCCGAACATCTCCGACTCGAGCAGGGGCTCCGGAAGCGCCGCACAGTTGATGGCGATCATCGGCTTGTGCGCCCGGCGGCTGTGCTGGTGAATGAACTGGGCGATCACTTCCTTGCCGGTTCCGCTCTCCCCGCTGATGAACACCGACGCGTCGGTGGCGGCCACCTTGCGCGACAGATCGACGGCCTTCCGGAAGAGCGGCGAGATCCCGATCAGCGAGATCTTGTCGCTGTGCCCGCCCTGCTGCGCCAGTTGCTGCTTCAGGTCGCGGGTCTCGCGCGTGACCATGACGGCGTGCGACGCGCGCCCGATCAGCACCTGCAGATGGGTGGCTGAGAATGGCTTAGGCAGGTAGTCCCAGGCGCCGGCCCGGAGCGCCTCGATGCTGCTGGTCACACTGGGGTTCCCGGTCATCACGACAACGATGGTGTCCCGGTGGGACTCGAGGGCGGAGCGCAGGATGTCCATGCCCGACGTCTGAGACATGTACAGGTCGACCAGAATGATGTCGAACTTCCGTCGCTTGACTGTATCGAGCGCCTCTTCACCCCGACCGATGAGGGTAACGTTGTACCCATCCATCTGGAGCACGCTGGCGCAACTCTCCCGCAGCGTTCGCTCATCGTCGACAATCAGAATGCGAATGCTCGCCTTGACTTCGGCGGGGATGGAAAGCGGATCCCGCCCGCCCGTATCGAGGGGCGGGCCATCCGGGCGTCTGGGGGGATGCGCAAGCGAGGAACCCATGGTTCCACTCCTTCGAACATGGCAAGACTGATCGAAACAGGTATCCTGCACGAGGCGAAACGCCCCGGGCGTGGCATCAGGACACCACTATGCATCTTTGGTACCACACCAGACCGGGTTAGAAGTTCGCCAACGCGACGGCGGCGACTACTAATGTAACCAGAAAGCCACATTGTGGCAGCCAAGCAACAACTTCGAGAGCTGCTGGCCCTCTTGGGACGACAACTTCCGAATCCGACCACAATCCCGGCATATTTCGCTGCCGAACGGGCCACGGTCTGCAGTTTGCTGTTTGCTAGCCAACGCTCCACTATTAGCGTCTGCGTTTTCAGCGGATAACCCTCGGATCAGGCCTGATGCAGAACAGCCTCCCCACCTCGCCGGATGAACAGCCAGGCGATCATAACCTGACCCCGTTCACCAATATGGCTGCGGTGCTTCCCGCACAAGAACGGGCAGAACCCGGCATCAACTTCGGGCGTTATCTCTCGGCGCTGAAACGCTACCGCTGGCTGATGCTGGCGATTGTGCTTACCGGGACCGCTCTCTCCCTGGTCGGTTCGCGCTTCGTGAAGCTGACCTTCGCTGCCGAATCCACCCTCTGGGTCCAGCGTCCTGCGGGCAACAAGGGACCGATCGAGGAAGCGGATATCCTGGATATGCAGGGCTATTCCGACCTCCTCCGAACGGATGCTGTCTTCGAACCTGTCATCCATCGCATGCGGTTGTACATCGAGGCGGATCGACGGCGAGAAGTTGCGCTGGTCGATTCCCTCTTTCGGGAATTCGATATCGCCGAGAAGTTCAGCACCGGGAAATACACGCTGCGGGTTGACGCCGACGGTCGCCAATGGTCGCTGGAGCGCGCGGGCAAGCCGGCCGCTTCAGGGGTGGTCGGCGATTCGATCGGTACGAAACTGGGATGGCGTTGGGCACCGTCAGCCGCCATACTCGGGCGCAACCTTGACGTCACCTTCGAGGTGCGTTCACCACAGGATGTGGCCAGCGAGCTGAACAGGAACATCAAGGCGAACTTCGGGGACAAGAGCAACTTCATCCGCATCGCCCTGTCGGGGAAGAATCGGGACCAGGTCGCCAGGATCGTGAATGCGCTCTGCGAACAGTTCGTGGCCCTCGCCGCCGACCTCAAGCGGCGGAATCTCACGGCCATGCGGGAAGTCCTGGACAGTCAGGTCAACACCGCGCAGGTCAATTTGCGGGACAGCGAAACGCGACTGAAGGGATTCCAGACCAACACGATTACCGCGCCGCGCTCCGGCGTCCTCGGCATGACCCCCGGACTGGTCGCCACGACTGGACCGACCCAACAGGTCTACAACAGTCAGGCCGTCCAACTTGAGCAACTGCGCCAGGACCGGCAGCAGCTTGAGACCGTGCTGCAACGCGCGAAGAGTGGCGAGATCACGGCCGACGCATTCCAGACGATTCCCTCGGTCAACAACGCCATCCAGCTCAAGGCGGCCATCGCCGATCTGGTAAGGGCCGAGTCGGAACGGGATGCCCTGCTGTTCCGCTACACCCCGGAACACCCGCTGGTGAAGCAGAACGAGGCGCTGCTGGCTGAGGTTCGAGGCCGTCGGATCCCCGATCTCGCCCAGGCGCTGGTAATCCAGCTCCGATCCCAGGAACGGGACCTCGAGGCCCGGCTGGCTTCCGCGGGCGCAGAGCTGCGACAAGGGCCGGGCATTGCGATCACGGAGATGGCGCTCAACCGTGAATACAAGATCGCGGAGAACCTGTATCAAGGCCTGGCCGGACGGCACGCCGAGGCGGCACTGGCGGAACTGAGCGCGATTCCGGACATTATGATTCTTGACCCTGCAGTAGCTCCCACAAAGCCGGTCAGCAACGACCGGATCAAGATCATACTGATGGGTATTGGGGCCAGCTTCGGGGCGGCAATCGGACTCGCGTTGCTGCTCGACCAGATCGACCGGCGATTCCGCTACCCGGAGCAGGTATCGAGCGGTCTGGGTCTGGCGATCCTCGGGGCCGTCCCCGCCATTCGAAAGAGCCGGCGCGGCGAGTTGCCGCAGGAACAGGCCGCCCAGGTCGTGGAGGCGTTCCGCACCATTCGACTCAATTTGGCGCACTCCTACGGAGCCGCCGGGCCGGTGATGCTCACGATTTCAAGCCCGGGCGCGGGCGACGGCAAGTCGCTCGTCTCCTCCAACCTGGCCGTGTCATTCGCCGAGGCGGGGTACCGCACCCTGCTCATCGATGGCGATATCCGGCGCGGGGAGCTGCACCGCATGTTCGCGGTCGATCGCCGGCCGGGACTGCTCGACCATCTTGCCGGCCAGGCGACTCTCGAGGACACGATCCGCCCAACGTCCCAGCGGGGGCTCTCCGTGATACCATGCGGCACTCGCCGGTATCGTGGCCCCGAACTGCTCGGATCGGCCGCCATGGCGGAGCTGATGGCAGTGGTGAAGACCCAGTTTGACGTCATCCTGGTCGACAGTCCGCCGCTGGGCGCGGGGATCGATCCGTTCGTGCTGGGGACGACCACCGGTCATCTCATGCTGGTCTTCAGGTCGGGGGAGACCGATCGGCAGATGGCGGAAGCGAAACTCCGACTGCTCGACCGGTTGCCGGTGCGGGTGCTGGGAGCGGTGCTGAACGAGGTCCAGGCGGAGGGGGTCTATCGGTACTACACGTATCTGTATGGCTACTCATCCGACGAGGAGCCAAATCAGCTAACCGCTGCGGCGGGCGCCCCCGGCGAACCGCAGGCATGATCGTCTAGACGGCCGGGGCGATGTCGGGCTGAAAGAGCCTGATTCGCTCCGCGCTGCCGGCACCGCGCAGCTCGCGAAGCGCGGTGGTTGCCCGCAGCAGCAATTCCACCGCGTCGATGGCGGCCACGCCAAAATCCGGGACCACCGAATAGCCGGCCTGCAAGGACAGTGATCGGGACTGGTCGGTTGGCATCGGAGTCAAGGACTGCTGTATCCGCTCGAAAAGCCGCAGTGCACCGCGAGCCTCAGTCGCGGGGGCGATCACCCCGAACTCCCCGTCTCCCAGCCGACCGATTGCATCAGAGGATCGGCCGTGGTCGCGAAGCAGGCGACCCAGTTCTCCGGTGAGCCGCTGCTGCGTCGACACGTCCGCGTCAAGGGACTCCGCCGCGAGCACGAGGCAGGCAAGCGGCTGGCGGCGACGATAGACCTCGGACCCAATCTCCCGGGCCCGACGGGACAGTCCACGCATGTTGTACAGGCCGGTATCATGGTCCAGCAGGCTCTCATCGCGGGTGCGATCCGCATCACGCTTCGCGGCGAGGTACGTGCCAAGCTTGAGGAGCAGGCTCTCGCCGTCGAGCGGTTGCCCCAGGAATTCCCAAGCGCCCGCGCGGTAGGCATCCAGTCGCTGGACCCGGCCAGAGGGGCCGGCGGTGGTGATGAGGATCGGGACGGTCGCGCTGAAGCGCGGATCTTCGCGCAGCAGGCGACACACCTCGATCCCGTGCACATCCGGCATCTGGGCGTCGAGGATGACGAGGTCGGGTCGGGCACTCAGCGCCCGTTCGAGCGCCTGCTGCCCCGTGTAGGCACGGATGACGGTGTACCCATTGGGCACGAGGATGCTCTCGAGCGAGCGTGCAGACCACTCCTGATCGTTGGCGATCAGAACCAGCGGGGAGCGGGGAGCGTTCGCGCGCTCAGGCATCGGGATCCTGTGGCTTTGGCGGAGGGCCGAGGAACGGAGCTTTCAAGGCCGGTTCCGGCGACGCACTGCAGTCTGCACTGGAACCTGCATGCAGGTACTGAACCGCCGGCGGAACGTCGGCAGTAGAATAGGAAATAAACTCCGGTGACGCAATACAACCCGTTGCGCCGCTTCCAGTTGGGGGCGTGGCCGTTGTGATCCCAATCACCGGCCAGCCGCGATCTCATTCAGGAGGGCAGATCAGCCTGTCACAGGTGGCGTGAGATCGTGGCATCGGACCTGCAAAAAGTGTAGACTTCCAACCACAGGCGCATGGGGGACGACGGCCTGGATCGCGACCTCAGGGTGCAACTGTCGCGGGCCAAGGAACGTGGGCAGTTGATCCGGAATGCCCGTTGGCTAGCACGCCACATGCTCTAGTGGATATCACCTCCGACTACGGAACCCATGCGCACGACGTTTTCACGAATCTGGCAGCTCGCGGTATGGGGCTTGCTCGCCTGTGCCCCGATTCTGGCCGCCCAGGATGTGCCGGTGGACGCCCGGCGCCCACTGGTGACTCGCGCCGATCTGCAGAGCGCGCTCGACCAGGCCGATCAAATTGCTGGATCCGAGGCGTACAGCTTCGCGTTCAAGGAGGAAAAGCGTGCCGAAGCCGCCGTGATCCGCGAACGGCTCCTTGAAGGTGATTTTTACGTCGGCGACCAGCTCAACATCCAGATGACTGGCGATAGCGGTTTTTCCGGGGTGCAGACGATCCAGTTCGGCCGGGTGCTCAGCATCCGCGGCCTGCCGGACATCCCCATGAGAGGTGTCCTGCGTTCGGAGGTGCAGGAGTACGTCACCACCCAGATCGCCCGGTTCTTGAAGGATCCGCAGGTGAAGGTTCGCCCGTTGATCCGACTGACCGTGCTGGGCAGCATCGGGCAACCGGGGTTCCACCAACTCGACGCGGACCTCATGCTCGGTGACGCGCTCATGCAGGTTGGCGGGATCGGGAACGGGACGGAGTTGAAGAAGTCGAAAGTCCGGCGCAACGGAGTTGATATCATCGACGGGCAGACGTTTGCAAAGGCAATCACCGACGGGCTTACCCTCGACCAGCTGAACCTGCGGGCGGGCGATGAAATCGAAGTCGGCGTCAAGACCAAGACGAACTGGACGACGACGCTGCGTACGTACGCGACGATCCCGGCATTGATTCTCAGCACCTACGCAGTCGGAAAACTGGTCGGTATTTTTTGATACGTCGTCACGTTGACAGTCCACCGGATCCCCTGATGGCGCCCATCACCGGTCCCCGCACCACCCGTTCGTCCGCCCGGGAACGCTGGCTGCGTCTGGTAGATGACACCACCGAGCCAGTCGTTCCGCGCGCGCGCTCGGAGCCGGCATCGCGGGCGGTGAATTTCACCCTCGCCTTCCTGGCGCTGCTGGTGCTGTCGCCGTTGCTCCTGCTGATCGCCCTCGCGGTCAAGGTAAGCAGCCGCGGCCCCGTGTTCTATTCGCAGACGCGAGTCGGAATCGACCGACGGTGGAATCGAGCCCCCGCACCCGAGGGCGTCACGCGACGCGGCTTCGACCTGGGGGGCGGAGTGTTCACGATCCACAAGTTCCGAACCATGTGCGTCAACGCCGAGCACTTGTCCGGCGCCGTCTGGGCCGCGCGGGAAGACCCGCGGGTCACTGCGGTTGGACGCTTCCTCCGCCAGTACCGCCTCGATGAGCTGCCGCAGCTCTTCAACGTGCTGCAAGGCGACATGAACATCGTCGGCCCGCGACCCGAACGACCGAGCATTTTTTCCGAGCTGCGCCATCGCATTCCGAGTTACGAATCGCGCCAGCGTGTCAAACCCGGGATCACCGGACTGGCCCAGGTGAACCAGCAATACGACCAGTCCCTCGACGATGTGCGCAACAAGCTGAAGTATGATCTCGAATACCTCCGCCGGCAGAGCCTGTGGGAGGACATCCGGATCATGCTCAAGACCGTGCCCGTCATGCTATTCCGTAAGGGCGGCTGGTAGCCCGGTGGCGGCTTCGGCCATCGAGACGCAGGCCCCGCGCGCCTCGATACCAGCGCAGATTGGTCAACTCGCCCCGTTCATCTTCGCGGCGGTTGCGTTTGGGCTTCTGTTCAGCCGACCGGCCGCGCTCCTCGCGCGGGACTGGTGGAACGACCCGGATGCAGGCCACGGCCTGCTCCTCGCCCCCCTCGCCGTCTGGCTTGCGTGGCGGCGCGGCCTGCTTCCGGCGTCGCCGCAGCGGATCTCCGGTGCACTGCTCCTGCTTGCCGCAATCGGCCTGCGTTATCTGTCCGGTCTCGCCGCCGAACTGTTCACCATGCGCCTGTCGATGGTGCTGGCCGCGCTGGGCATCCTGATCTTCTTCCGGGGTGCGCGCCAGGCGGTGCACTGGTGGCTCCCCATTGTCCTCGTCGGTCTGTCCATCCCGATCCCCGCAGTCCTGACCAATACTCTCGCGCTCCCGCTGCAGCTGACGGCATCCTCGTGGGGTGCGACCCTCCTCGCCGCGCGCCATGTCCCCGTCGAACTCTCCGGCAACGTCCTCCGTTTGCCGGGGCGGGATCTCTTCGTCACCGAGGCTTGTAGCGGCTTGCGGTCGCTGACGGCTCTGCTTTCGCTCGGGGTGCTCGTCGGTGGGCTGTGGCTGCGGCACCCCATCAGCCGGCTGTTCCTGATCTTGCTGGCGCTGCCGGTTGCGATGGCGGTCAATGCGATTCGTGTCTTCCTCACCGGATTCCTGGTCTACTTCATCGATCCGAAGCTGGGGGAGGGGTTCATTCATCTCAGCGAAGGGTGGCTCCTGTTCATTGTCGCCTTCTTCGTGCTCGGCGGCTTCACCTGGCTCGTCTCGTTCGCGGAGTCTGCGCTTCTTGGAGCCTCCGATGACGCGTGACAGGCGCAACTGGATCCCCGCCGGGCTTCTCACAGCCGGGTCCATTCTCACGTTCGGAGTGAATCCGCAACGTTCGGTCCCACTGCTCCAGCCGCTCGACTCGATTCCACTCAACCTTGCCGGACAGGCCGGGATTCCGGACACGATTTCTGACGAGCAGCGGCTGGCCGCCGGGATGACGAGCTACATCTTCCGGTACTACGCTCAGGCAACGTCGACCTTGACGGTCTATGTGGGCTACTACGACCACCAGACCCAGGGCAAGACGATACATTCGCCCAAAAACTGCCTCCCCGGCTCAGGCTGGGAAACGCTGCAGCAGTCGCAGATTCCCCTGACTACCGCCATGGGAACCGTGCTGGTGAATCGGTCGCTGCAGCAGAAGGGGAATCAGCGTGCCCTGGTACTCTACTGGTACCAGGGTCGGGGACGGATCGCGGCGGGGGAGTATCGGGTCAAGTGGGAATTGCTGCGTGATGCCGCGCTGCGTGGCCGGACCGAGGAGGCCCTGGTGCGGGTGGTCGTCTATTTGCAGCCGGGAACGAGCGAGCCCGATGCGAGTGCCAGGGCAGCACTGGCGGCCGCCGCGTTAGCGGAGAACGTGGCGAAGGTATTACCCGCCTGGTGATGTCGGGGCGGGTTCACCGCCTCTGAGGCTCAGGAGGGACGGCGGGTCGGCTCCCAGATCGGATTCAACTCTCCACGCAAAGCCTTGGTCCAGGCGACAAACCCCGCGAGGTGACTTGCGAGGATGAAACCGCAGGTCGATACGAGCCGAGGTAGGCGGGCGCCCTCCGGGGCCAAGAGAGCGACCGTACCTAGGGCGCTCCCCACACCGATGGCGATCAGCAACAGGAAGGCGACGGTGGAGTGCGCGCTGAGCAGAGCGAGTCCGATCGGCGCGAGCGGCGCGGTCAGGAACACGAGCCACCGTACCAACTTGTGGGACCAGAGCATCCAGGCAAAACTGCGATAGCGAACTGGGTTGAGGAGATGACGTTTGAACCAGAGCGTCTCCAGCCCGCGGGCCATTGTGCGGATCTTTCGGCGGTACTCACGCCGTAGCGAGGGCGTACGCGGCACCAGACAGATCGCGTCATCCACCGACACAGCGCGCAAGCCCTGCTCCCGCGCCGTCAACGCCGAGGCGAAGTCCCGGGACAGCGCAGCGGGCACCAGTCGTTCGTGAATTTCCAGCCGGATGGCATAGAAGCAGCCGCTGGCCCCCACGATCGATCCTACCCGAGTTTCCAGCGAGCGCACATTCATTTCGTAACCCACGTACCCCGACTCGCCATCGTTTGCCTCGTCGGCGATGTTCCCGACGCTCACATCCCGACCCGACGCCACCCCGACGGTAGGATCCTGAAACACCCGGATCAGGGGCTTGAGGGAGGGCGGTAGAATCCGAATCGTCGCATCGGTGTTGACCACGAGCTGGCCCGTCAGGTGCGCCAGCGCGGCATTCTCCGCCGCGGTCTTGCCACCACGCTCCGGGAGCCGGAGGAGTTCGACCCCTTGATCGGCGTAGGAACGCACCACGGCATCAGTCCCGTCACTGGAGGCATCCGAGACCACCAGGATTTGTCGTCGGTCAGCGGGGTAGTCGAGCGCAAGAAGGGACTCGATGGTCCGCCTGATTGCGCCAGCTTCGTTGTAGGCGGGAACCACGATGCTGATTCGGGGCCACTCGGCCGGATCCGGGCGGGGTACGACCGGCGGCCGGCGATTCCCGATCAGGCGCAGCAGGAGGGGATAGCCGATGTACGCATAGCCCATCAGTCCGATGGGCAGGAGCACGAGCATCATCCCGAAGGCAGTCACGTCCGGCTCAGACCTCGCCTGGTCCCTTCTTGAGATTCTCCGACACGTTCAGCATCTGCCCCGCGAACGGCTTGAGCGGGGAGTTGAGATAGGCCCGCACCAGCAGGGGAAGCATCGGAAGATTCAGTCGCAGGGTCGATTTCATGTTCACCGGCATGAACCGCGGGAAATTGCCTCGATTCTTGAAGCCATAGGCCTCGAGGAAATCGAGGAGGCTTGCGTCGGTGAAGATCTGCATGTGGGTGTAGTCGTCGAAATACGTCGTGGAGCAATACTTGAAGTTGGGCTGCATGAAGATCACCAGCCCGCCCTTCTTCAGTACCCGCCGCAGCTCGGAGAGCAGGAGGATCAGATCGGGCCGGGTGAGGTGCTCGACCAGATTGCTGGCGAACGCCACGTCGAACTGGTCCTCCTCGAAGAACGGCAGTTCGGTGACCGAGCCAACGTGGGTGACCACGCCGGGGGCGGCGTATTCCGGGAAGCGGCTGAAAACGTCGACCGCATGGCGCTCCTTCGCCGTCACGTTGTTGATGAAGTTGCAGTAGCCGGCGCCGAGATCGAGCACCCGGGCATCGGCCGGGATATAGTGCTGCTGGATCCAGCGCACGACCTCGCGCCAGACCATGTCCCGCCTCGGGTCGAAGCCGAACCGCGTCTTGAAGTACGCATCGTACAGCTCACCCAGTCCGTTCTTCGTCATTGGTGCCTCAAGAAAAGGTCACGGCCCGGGCGCCGGCTCACGGCGGAAGAGAGTCATCCGGGAAATCCTCAGCACCGGTGCGATTCCGCCGACAGGCGGTCGCAGCGTGCCGTGTACAGTCCATACCGAGTCACTGCGCACATACAACGCCGCGGGTGGGTCCGACGCGATCAGCCGCATTCCCACCGGCGGGGCTGCCGCGGCCGGTTGCAGGACGTAATTGGTCCGCGCAGATTGGCCAGCCCGCGAGGCGTAATAGTACCACTCCAGGGGCGAGCCGCCGTAGTTGCTGTCCGGCACGGTGCGATGCGCGAGCGCGAGAAAAGCATGGCGCAGAATCTCGCTGCGGCGGAACGCGCCGGCCGCCGACTGGTCATACCCGCTGCCGATCTCCAGAATCGTCCCACCAACCTGGCGCGAGGCGAGCTGCGGTCGCGGCTCAGGTGGCACGACCAGCCACAGCGCCAGGGCAGCACACGCCCCCGCAGCAAGTCCCAACCTCCGCCGCCCTGAGGCGGTGGTCATCGCGGGATCTCTCCAAAGCACCACCAGCGGAAGAACCATGGCGGGAACGAAGTAGTGTAGCGAGATCCGTGCCTGCAGGTAGAAGAAGAGAAACTGCGCTGCCGCCGTCGCGCTCACGATGCGGGCGACGCGATCCTGCCGCCACCATCCGAGGAGCATGACAGCTGGCAGAATCCCAGCCGGAAGGATGACATAGAGGAAGCGCCGGAGATCCCGCCACTGCAGATCCCACAGTCGCGCGGCGAGTGAACCGGTGTCGTGCTCGGTCCCAGGCACGGGTAGTGCCAGCCCGGAAAGAACCGCCGGCGCAATGCGTTCGATCACCATGCAGGTCGCGAGCGTCAGGAGGGCAACCGCGAGGGGGCGCCATGGCCGCGGGCGGAGTACAAGCCAGGCGGTACCACACCAGAGTCCGCAGACCACCAGGCCACCCGGTGAGGTTGTGTACGTCAGCGCCAGGAATCCAGCGATCCAGCCGGTCCGCCGTTCGAGGAATGCGTGGGCAAAGCCGAGGAACCAGGCGAGAAAGAGGGCATCCTCGGTCGCGGGCAACGCGAGATCGGCATGATACGGACTGTACGTCGCACTCCATGCCATGACCACAGTGAAGACGACCAGGCCGGGCCAGAGCATCCAGCGGGCGAGCACAGATGGTGCGGTCTCGCGCCCAAAGTCGACGAGGGCGAGGAGCCCCGCGTAGATTGCCATCAGGAAGAGAAAGTAGGGTGCGCGTGCCGCTGCCTCGACCGGCCCGAGGAGGCGGATGAACCAGGAGGTGGGATAGGAGACGAGAAACGTCTTCAGCCCTGGATAGGTCGACATCTGGCCCCCCTCCGGGGGCCAGAATGGCGCGGGGGCGTGGAGCAGGAGGCGAGCAGACTCGAACGCATGCGCCCCGTCGCCATTGAAGCTCTCCCACAGGAGCTTGGGCGCCAGGATCGCCGCCAGCCCGAGCGTGACGGTGAGCGCCGCGAGCATGGCATGGCGCCCTGCGGTTCCGCGCACCGGCGGCACGAATGACCCGACGCGATCCACTCTCCACCAGGCAACCAGCCCGGCGACGGCGGCAATGCTGATGAGCGTCAGCGCGAATCCGGCCCCGAGGAGGGGGATCCCCAGCACCTGCGCACCCGTGGTGACCGGCGCAATCAGGAGGATGCTCAGGGCGAGGCCCCGGAGCACCCAGGGGCCTTCACTCCCCCCCCCGCCCCAAGCCACCGCAAGCAGGAGGCCGGGGGCGAGAATGAGAAGCGACGCCGACAGCATAACGATGGGTGACCAGAGATAGACCAGCAGCGCGTGCTCGGCGACCCAGTAGGGAGCAAGGAGTCCGGTCGCAGGCACCAGCGCTGCGGCGCGCGCCACAGCTCCGGGATCGAGGGTCACCGGCAGGGCGGCGAATGCCAAGACCACGGCCAGCTGGCGAATCCAGCGCCGGGTGATGGACATCAGCCGCGGCACAGGGAGTGGACGCTGCCCTTGGCGGTCGAGAATGCTGCGTTCGCTGGGAGGCGCGTCATCCGGCGGGCCGGACCGGGCCGAGGAGCGTGCCATACACGGCGTTGTAGCGATCCACCCACGGCTGCACGGCAAACTCCTGCGCCAACCGCGCCTGTGCCAGGAGGGCACCGCGATGCGCCTGCTCTGGCCCCTCAAGGACGGCTTGGAGCGCCCGGCCCAGCGCGGTGGGATCTTCGGGAGGCACCAGCGTTGCCATCCCGTCGGGCAGGACGTCGGGCACGCCACCCACTCGTGTCGCCACGATGGGAACGCCGGCCGCCATAGCCTCGAACAGCACCATCGGAGTGCCCTCCGTTCGGGAGCTCAGCACGTAGACGTCAAACGCGGAAAAGTGCAGGCCGGCGTCCGGGATCGCGCCGCACCAGTGCACCCGGCTCCCGAGCTCAAGTCGACGTGCCTGTTCCTGCAGGGCGGCCTGTTCCCGTCCTTCCCCAATCACGGCCACAACGATTTCCGGGCCGGTGACATGCGGGAGCGCTTCGAGCAGGACATCCAGCCCCTTTTCCCGGCTCAAGCGCCCGACCCAACCGAGCACCCGCGGGCCCGATGGGAGACCGAGACGCGCACGCGCCGCAACCCGCGATGTGACATCCGGCCCAGCCACCCAGGCGTTCCGGACGAGAAACGTACGGGGGACGGGCACCCCGCGCCGCGTCAGTTCCTGGCGCAGGGGCTCGGAAACCGCGGCCACCGCACCGCAGCGGCGGTAGGCCAGGATCTGGAGCCGCTCATAGATCCGATTCTTCCCATCACCACCGGTGAATCCATGGGCGGTGCTCACCTGCGGAAGGCGGGCGATTCTCGCGGCGAGGCCACCGAGCACATCCGCCCGTGCCCCATGCGTGTGTACGACGTCCGGCCGCAACCGTCGGATCAGCCGGTACCATGCGGCGATCTCCGACAGATAGCGACGGGGCGGGAACTGGAGCACATGAACCGGGACGCGATCAGCGCGAAGACCCAACACGAATTCATGTTCGCCTGGCTCCGGTTCCACGCCCCCACCCACCTGGGCATCAACCCCCTGCTCACGCTGCGCACGCGCAAGCGAGCGAATGACGGTCTCGACGCCGCCAGCTCGACCGGGCACGACAAGGTGGAGGATGCGCAAGGAGTGGGAAGGACGCCGTTGCGGCGAAACCATAATACGTTCTGGCAGCAAGGTTCAAGCCACCTACTCGACGTCCGAGGGGACAGCAAGCGAGTCCCTGTCGGCTCCGCAGCATACCGGGAAATGAGGTGAAATGGTATGGTTCCTGCTAAATCACAAACCCGCCTCGGGCTTAGGAATGCTGACCTCACCAATATGAGGTCGAGCGCACCTGATCCAGGCTCGGCATCTTCTCGACATTACCTGAGCTGGCGATTGACGGCCTGACATTCATCGGGCTGGCAACGCGCCTGCGCACGGCACTGCAGTGCAGATACGGCAGGGTCGAACTCCACGAGAGACCATGAACAACGCACCCCGCTCCACACCCGGTCCGCTCGCGCCGGTCATGCTGGGCCTTTGGTTCGGAATCATGTCCGGCCTGCTTGAGGCACTCGCTCGCCTCGCCATGAAGGGACTCGCAGGCATATCGACCCACCTCGGGGCCTACCTGGCATGGATGCCCGCGCTGGCGAACGCGGTCCTGTTCGCCGGCCTCGGTGCTGTATTCGCGGTCGCGGCGGTCGTGCCGCGCCTGCGCAACCCGCGGCTCTGGCTTGCGGTCTTCTCGTATCTTTGTGCCCTCAACCTGCTCTGGGTCTGGTCGGAGTCGATCGCGGTCTACGCGCTGGTGATACTCAGCGCCGGGGTGGCCTACCAAGTCACCCGTACCCTCGTCCCGCGCTTCGACAAGCTCCAGCGCCTGGTGAACTGGTCTGCCCCGGCGTTGCTCCTCATCCTGCTCCTGACCGCGGGTGGCATCGAGGGCTGGAGAGCCTGGCGCGAGCGACGGCTCGCCGGAGCGGCAGTGGCGGCGGCGGGCCAGCCAAACGTGCTCCTGCTGGTGCTTGACACGGTCCGATCGCTGAATCTCGGCACGTATGGTTATTTCCGCGATACCAGCCCGACAATGACCGCGGTGGGACGACGCGGAGTCGTGTTCGAGCGGACCATCGCGGTCACGTCGTGGACCCTCCCCAGCCACGCAGCCATGTTCACGGGGCGCTGGATGCATGAGCAGGGGACCGGGTGGAAGGATCCGCTGGACGATCGGTGGCCCACAATCGCCGAGGAGCTCGGGAAGCGGGGCTACACCAGCGGGGGATTCATCGCCAACCTCAACTACCTCAGCCGGGAATACGGACTGGCGCGCGGGTTTGGGCACTACGAGGACTATGAGGTGACCTGGCGGCAGGCGCTCCGGAGCTCACAGCTTGGCCTCTGGGTCAGCCGCCTGCCTTGGGTGGATCGGCGCTTCGGTCCGCGTTTCGAGTGGACCCGAAAGCACGCCGGTGAGCTCGCCCAGAGATTCCTCGATTGGGAAGCCAGGCAGAGCCGGGACCGGCCCTGGTTCGGCTTCATCAATTTCTTCGACGCCCACCGCGAGTACTGGTCACCACGGGACTACCGGACCATGTTCGCGGACGACTCCGCCCTGGCCCCGGCGGTCCCGCGCTTTCCACCCCCGCCCAACTCGGGGCGCCGTTACGGCAGGATCGTTCCCGTGGTGGAGTACGATCGCGCGATCCGATACACTGATGACGAAATCGGGAAGATTCTGACCGAGCTGGAGCGGCGTGGCGTGTTGCAGAACACGATCGTCATCATCACGTCCGACCACGGCGAGGAATTCGAGGAACACGGGTTTGTCGGTCACGGGAACAGCCTCTACCTGCCATCGCTTGCGGTCCCGCTGGTGATGGCGCTGCCGGGCCGCGTTCCGGAGAACGTGCGGGTGACACAGACGGTGTCGATCCGCGACATCCCGGCGACGATCATGGACCTGGTCGGCCCGGGCGCAGAGTCACCGTTCCCCGGCACCTCGCTCGCTCGATACTGGAGAGCCGAGGCGCCGACCACCGCCGACACAGTCATCGCGGAACTCGGCTATGCCTGGGGCAAGCCCTCATGGCTGCCCGTCTCAAAGGGCGACCTGGCCTCCGCCTTCGACGGACCGCGTCACCTGATCCGCGGAGGAGACGGCCGCTTCGAACTGTTCGACATCGGCACGGATCAGTGGGAACAGGTGAACTTCTACGGCGATTCTGCCGGGCACCCCAGGACCAGGGGGCTGCAGGCCATTATCGAAGCCCTGCCCCAGCCCGATACGACGGGGCGTCCGCCGCCGAATGACGCGGCCAAGATCACGCCGGGCGATGAATAGCCCCGCGCCGGTCCTGAGCAGAACACACTGATGGCCTCGACCGGGCCGGGGGCTGCCCCTGCCGTGCGACGACCCGTGACTCAGGGTGCCTCCCCAGCCGACCGTCGGTACTTCCTCCGACTCGGGGCCTGGTGCGGACTCCTGACCGGAACGGGAGAACTGACCTATCTCGCCCTCCGCAAGTTCGGGCGCGGCATGCTCACGTTCCGAGGCGGCGATACGCTGTGGATGACGCCGCTGGCGACGGTGGTGGTCTTCCTCCTGGCTGGACTGCTGTGGTGGGCTGTCTCCTGGCGCCTGACCGTCGACACCCGGCTGCGCAGGGGTCTGGTGACGTATGCAGCGCTCGCGTTGCTCAGCGGGCTCTGGCTCCTGCCAAGCCTCCACCGGGGCGCAGCGTTTCTCATCGCGGTCGGCATCGGAGTGCAGGGTACGCGCTGGCTCTGGCCGCACCGCGACCTCCTTGACCGCTGGGTCAGCCGTACCCTCCCATTCTTCGCCACTGCAGCGCTGCTCCTCACTGCCGGCGTTCCGACCGCACGGTGGTGGGCTGAGCGACAAGCTCTGGCAGGGCTCCCTTCTGCGAACGCCGGCGCGCCCAACATTCTTCTGCTGGTGCTCGACACAGTGCGCTCGCTCAACCTCAGTGCCTACGGCTATCCCCGCCCCACGACGCCGGGCCTTGCGACGGTCGCCAGCCAGGGCACCCAGTTCGACCGGGCCTTCTCCACCGCCCCGTGGACGCTGCCATCCCACGCCTCGCTGTTCACCGGCGCCTGGCCGCATGAACAGCAGACCGGCTGGTACAGCGGGATGGGCGACAGCCTCCCGACACTTGCCGAGGCGCTCGTGCGTGCCGGCTACCGCAGCGCGGGGATGGTGGCGAATGTCTACTACGCCAGCGCGGAGACCGGTCTCGCGCGCGGGTTCAGCCGGTACGAGGATCATCGGGTGACGCTGGGGACGTTCTTCGCCAGCGCCTCGCTCTCCCGCACCGTGATGGACGCCGGCGTGGTGCGGAAGACGCTGGGCATCGAAGAGCTGGTGGGGCGGAAGAATGCGGCGGAGGTCAATCGTTCATTCCTGCAGTGGCAGGCGCGCGATGGGAGCCGGCCCTTTTTTGCCTTCCTGAACTACTACGACGCCCACACCCCCTACCTGCCGCCCGACCCCTGGAAGCGCCGCTTCACGACCCCCGGCGTCGCGCCGGTCGCGAACCTCGAACGCCATGCGCGCCGCGATGGCGGCTGGAGCCCTACCCAGATTCAGGGAGCGATCGACGCCTACGACGGCGCAATCGCCTACCTGGACGCCGAGATCACCACGCTGCTCGACTCGCTCGCTGGCCGTGGCGTCCTCGACAACACGATCGTCATCATCACCTCCGATCATGGAGAAGAGTTCAACGAGCATGGGCTCATTCATCATGGCAACAGCCTCTACCGGCCGTCGCTCTCCATTCCGCTCCTGATCCGGTGGCCCGGGCGGGTGCCGGCAGACAGGCATGTGAGGACGCCGGTCAGCCTGCGCGACGTCGCCGCGACGATCCTGGATCTGGCGGGCGCAGGCGATGCTCCTCTGCCGGGCCGGTCGCTGCGGCGCTACTGGGAGGGCGACACCCTCCCGGCCGATACCCTGCTTGCCGAACTCCGGTACGCACCGCAACAGCCCGAGTGGTACCCCGCCTCGAAGGGGAACATGGTCTCCGCCATCCGGGACGGCTATCGCTACATCCGCACCGGCGACGGGGCGGAGTCGCTCTACGATTTCGAGCGCGACGCGCAGGAGCAGGCGAATCTGGCGACGGCGCCGGAGCGCGCGGCCCCGCTGGAGCGGTTTCGTGCCCTGGTGCGCGGCCTGCTGGAGTCGCCATGACGACCACGACTCATTCAATGGGGCAACGGCTCCACGCACCCGAGATCTTCGCGGTGTCCGCCTGGTTCGGCCTGGTGACCGGGATTGGCGAGGTCCTGATGCTCGCGGGCATCAAGCTGTTCACCGGGCGGTTCGCCTTTGTCAGCCAGGACACGTTGTGGATGGCACCGCTTGCCTACCTGGCCATCGCGCTGCTGGTACCCGGCCTCCTGCTGGCGGTGGTCGTGCCGCGGCTGCCAGGCCGACTGCAGTGGCGAATCGCTGTCGGACTGCCGGGCACGCTGACCGGCCTGATACTCCTGCTCATGCTGCCCGGCTTTGATCCACGCGGAGCACTGCTGCTGGCACTCGGCGTGGGCGTCGTGCTCGCACGCCTCCCCGGCGACCGCTGGAGCCGCCTCGTGCGGCGGAGCCTGCCGGTGCTCTTCGGGCTGGTCCTGCTCTCGGCGGCGGGCATGGTGCTGGGACGCTGGGTGCGCGAACGGCGGATGCTGGCCGCGCTCCCGGCAGCGCCCGCGGCACCGAATGTCCTGCTGCTCGTTCTCGACACGGTCCGTTCCTTCGACCTGAGTCTGTACGGTTATTCGCGCGAGACCACGCCACGGATCGCTGCCTGGGCCCGAGAGGGTGTGGTGTTCGACCGGGCCATCGCCCCCGCACCATGGACGCTGCCGGCGCATGCTTCGATGTTTACCGGCCGTTATGCCCATGAGCTCACGGCGGACTATTTCGCCCCGCTGGAAGACGGCAATCCCACACTCGCCACGCTGCTCGCGGCACACGGGTATCAGACGGCAGGATTTGTCGCCAATGCCAACTACTGCGGGTGGGAGACCGGACTGCAGCGCGGCTTCTCGCACTACGAAGACTGGCCGATCTCGCTCGAGCAGATGGCCTGGAGTACCTCCCTCGGCCGGCTGCTCAGCCGCGATCGCAGCTTCCGGCGGATGATCGGCACGACAGAGAAACTGGCTCGGAAATCGGCCGCCGATGTCCACCACGATTTCTTCCAGTGGCTCGATGGCCGAGAAACGGGCCGGCCCTTCTTCGCGTTCCTCAATTACTTTGACGCGCACCAGCCATACCTGCCTCCGGCGCCGTACGACACACTCTGGGGACCGGTGCACTCCGACGGCTATCCGCATCGGGCCCAGCCCGCCACTCCCGACCATCCCGGCTACCGGGAGTCCGATCTGGTGCCTGCCCGCAACGACTACAACCGGGCCATCGCCTACCTCGACGCGCAGATCGGTGCCATGCTCGATGAACTCGGTCGCCGCGGGCTGCGGGAGAACACGATCATCATCCTGGTGGGTGACCACGGCGAGGAGTTCGCGGAGCACGGTCTGGTGGAGCATGGCGGCAGCCTCTATCGCCAGGCGATCCAGGTACCATTGGTGATCACCGGACCGGGCCGCGTACCCGCGGGCCTTCGGGTGGCCCAGCCGGTCTCCACCCGCGCACTGGCCGCGACAGTGCTTGAGCTCCTCGGCATCTCCGGAGAACTGGTGCCCGGACGCTCCCTGGCTCGGACGTGGGAGGGCGACACGACCGCCGGTGACACCATCGTCACGGAGCTCAGCTTTGCGGCCAATCTGGCCGAGTGGATTCCAGTCAGTCGCGGCACGATGCGAAGCGTGGTGGTCAATGGGTTCCACTACATCCGGCTGGGAGATGGCGCCGAGGAACTGTATGACTTCCTGCGCGACTCGACCGAGCGGGTGAACCTGGCCGCCGACACCAGCTACACTGCGGCTCTCGCGGCCGGCCGACGGACCCTCGACGCCGTGCTGCGCGCCGCGCCTCCTGCCCGATGACGGAGATCACCGCGACCCGACAGACGCACGCACTCCGGATTGCGGCACTCGTCGCCCTCCTTGTTGGCGTAGTGCTGCGAACCGCACACTTTCTCCACGGCCGAGGCCTCTGGTCCGACGAAGTGCGACTCGCCATCAACATCATGGCGCGCTCCTTCGCCGGACTGCTGCACCCGCTCGATTACGATCAGGTCGCCCCGGTACCCTTCCTCTGGCTGACGCGGGCCACGGCCCTGATCGGCGGGCCCAACCCCTACGCCCTCCGCCTCTGGCCCTTGATCGCCGGCCTGCTCCTGCTGGTCGTCATGCGCCGACTGGCCTTCCGGCTGCTGCCTGCGGGCCCTGCCCTGCTCGCCTCGGCGCTCGTGGCCCTCTCACCGATCGCGATCTACTACTCCGCAGAGCTCAAACCCTACAGTGTCGACGCGTTCCTTGCGGCCGGGCTCATCGCGCTCGCACTTCGGCTGCTGGAGGCGCCTGCAGACGGCCGGCGGTGGATCATGCTGCTGGCCGCGGGTGCGATAAGCGTGATCTGTTCGGTGAGCGCGATCCTGGTCCTTGCCGCGATCGGGTTCGGCCTGTTGGCGTCGCCGGAGATCCGGGCGACCCGTGCCGGTTGGTTGCGCCTGATCGGAACCGGAGCGGTCTGGCTGCTGGCGTTCCTGCCGGCGTACGTCTTTGTGTATCACCCCGGCTCGAGCAGCGCCATGATGGAGTCCGGTTGGGAGCGTCATTACCTCACACCTGGCACACCGGATCTGGCCTTTCGCGCTGATTTCCTGGCCCGAACCATCTTTGGCCGATTCTTCAGCGTCACACCGATCGGGGCGTACCGTTTCTCCCCGTTCATGAGCCGGCTCTGGTGCGTGCTGGTAGTGGCGGGCATGGTCTTCCTGGCCCGGCGCAAGGGGCGGGCGGCCGCATTCTGCGTGGCGGGCCCGATCATCCTGGTGTTGCTCGGTTCCGTCGCACGCGTCTACCCGCTCTGGCCCAGACTCGTGCTCTTCACCCTCCCGTCTCTCGCACTGCTCACCGCCGAAGGTACGTGGGGCGGCCTCGGCCTCGTCGTGCGTGGCCCCTGGGTCCCGCGTGTCGGACTGATCGCAAGCCTGCTTCTGGTGGCGCCGGCGGTGCGCACCGACATCACGGTACTCCTGCGTCCGATCGAGCGCGACGAGACCGGGCGCCTGCTCACAGTATTCCTCGGCGAGAGCGAACCCACCGATCCGGTCTACATCGCAGCCGGCGGCATTCCCTCCTGGGTATTTCACACGACCGACTGGTCGGCGCCCGACTCCGCCCGCCTCGCGTGGATGGCATCGCGGGCCACCAGCGGCGGCCCAGGTTTCCTCAATCGACCCAGTCGCGGCCACTCCGTCCACCACGAAGGGTGGGAGCAGAGGCGCCCGCTCGGACAACGCATTGAGCTGATGGGCATCGCCTCGGGCGTAACGACCAGTTACATGCCTCCCTTCGCCAGGCCGATCGCGGACACCGGCTGGGTGGAGAACGAGGCCGACCGGATCGTGGCGGATGCCCGGCCGCGAGTGTGGATCTTCAACACCGACCTCGATCCCCGGCAGTACAACGAACTTCGAGCGGCCCTGGCGGAGCGCGGCTGCCGTGAGATGAGCCGAATCGAGGAACCCGGTGCTTCGCTATCGCTTTTTTTCGTGGAACCACGCGTGGAGCAGCACTCGCCACGGCCCCCGATCGCCCCATGACCACCCCGCATCCACTCCGACTCGCGCTCTGGATCGGCCTCCTCACTGGAATGGCCGAGATCACGCTTCAGGCGATCGAGCGCTTCCTGCTGCATCGGCTGATCTTTCTGGGCGATGACTTCGGCTGGATGGCTCCGCTGGCGGATGCGGCCGTCTTCCTGCTGGCAGGGAGTATTCTCTGGGCAGGCCAGCGCCTCTGGCCTACCCGAGTGACGCCCCGGCTGGCGCTGGGCGTACTCGCGGCCCTGGGCGCCTGGGCCGTCCTGCTCATGTATCCGCCGCTGCATCGCGGCGCGGCGCTCCTGCTCGCGGCCGGTGTCGGCTACCAGTGCGCCCGCCTGCTCCCACTCACATCTCCCGGCTTCGGCCGGCTGCTGCACCTATCGACCGCTGCGATGCTGGGTGTCGTCGTGCTGTGCGCCCTGGTGCCGCGCCTGATGAGCAGCCGCCGGGAGCACAGCTCGCTGGCGGCAATGCCGCCTGCCCGGGCGGGCGCGCCGAATGTGCTGCTGATTATTCTCGACACCGTCCGCGCGATGAGCTTGAGCGTGTATGGCTATCCCCGTCCGACGACCCCCCAGCTGCAGCGCTGGGCCAGCCGGGGCGTGGTCTTCGATATGGCACTCTCCCCCGCCCCGTGGACACTCCCCTCGCACGCCAGCATGTTCACCGGCCGCTGGCCGCACGAACTGGGTGTCGACTGGCGCGTTGGCCTCGCTCCGTCGTTTCCCACGCTGGCCGAGCAACTCGCGGCCGCGGGGTATCGGACGGCGGGCTTCGTCGCCAACACAACCTATTGCAGCGAGGAGACGGGGCTCAACCGCGGATTCCAGCACTGGGAGGCCTATCCGGTCTCCTTCCAGATGACGGTGAAGAGCGCCTCCCTCGGGCGCGCACTCACCGGTGCAGCCTGGTTTCGTAGCCTCGTTCACTGGTACCAGCCGCTGGCGCGGAAGCATGCGGCGGAGATCAGTGCAAGCATGCTGGGCTGGCTGGGCGACGGATCCGCCGAGCCCTGGTTCGTCGCCCTCAATTATCTCGACGCCCACGCCCCTTACCTGCCGCCGGCGCCATTCCGCGACCAGTTCGGTCCAACCGAGCCTCGCAGTAACCCGACACTTCAGCCGTTCCATACCTGGCTTCCGGACGAAATCACTCGGCAGCGGAACGCCTACGACGCGTCGATCGCCGCGCTGGATGACGAACTCGGCCGGCTCTTTGACAGCCTGCAAGCGCGCGGTGCGTTGCGAAATACCCTGGTGATCGTGACCTCGGATCATGGCGAGGAGTTCTACGAGCATCAGCTGATGGACCACGGCAATTCGCTCTATCTGCCCTCGATTCACGTCCCGCTGCTCCTGTGGCTCCCCGGTACCGTGCCCGCCGGACGACGGGTGACGGTGCCGGTGACCACACGCGATCTTCCCGCGACGATCATGGCTCTGGCCGCACCGCAGGCGCAGGCGCAGGCCGCGCTCCCGGGGCGCTCGCTCGTCCCGCTCTGGGCCGACAGTGGTTCGGCCAAGCCACCGGACACCCTGCTGTCGGAGGTCAACTACGCCTCGGGACTGCCCGACCGGTATCCGGTGAGCAAGGGACCGATGCGCTCACTCCTGCTGGATGGCTTGCGGCTCATCGAAAGCGGCGACCATTCGCGGGAGCTGTTCGACTTCGCCACCGACCAGGCGGAGCAGGCCAACCTGGCGGCTGTGGACACCGCGGCGGTTTCTCGTCTCAGCCGAATCCTCGATGAGCTGACGGCGCCGGGCGCGGCCAGAACCATCTCGCCGTGAGCCTCCCCCGCATGCGCACCGGGATCGCGGGCGTGCTCGCCGTCGCACTTCTTGTCAGCCTGTGGTCTCCCTCGCTGCGGGATGTGAGCGGCTATGCAACGGGGCTGGCAGTGGTGCCATTCGGTGCCGCGATCGCCCTGCTGCTGTCTGGCGCCGCCGTACTCGGTGGTGCGGCAGCCGCTGGTGCGTGGGCCGGTCTCTCGGTTGCCAGCTTCGGGGCCTACCTGCAGCTCATCGATGCCGGCACGATCGTCCGCTACCAGCATCTCCGCTCGCCGGCACTCTTCCTCTCGGTGACGCCGAGCTGGGTGCTGGCGCTCCTCGCCGTCCAGTGGGTCGCGGTCCTGATCGGACTGGTGCGCCACCGCCGCGAGATCGCCGAACAGTTCGGCGCCGTCGCCCGGCCGTGGCAGCTCGTGTTGCTGTTGGCTGTGTTGCTTTGCCTCAGCGCGACAGTTTCGCGCGAGGTCGGCGCTTGGGTGGTGGAACTGTTCGTCGCCACAGCATTCCAGCTCGTGGCGCTCGGCAACCTGCTGCTCGCGATGCTTGCGCTGCCCGCGGAGGTGGCGGGCCGAATTGGCGCGTGGTGGGACCGGCTGCTCGGGCCCCCGGCCGATCCAGCCGTCCCGGCTGATGGTGGCCTCGATCGCTTCGCGCTGGTGGCCGCCGGGGCAGTCACCCTGATCACGGCGGCGCTGGCCCTGCTCGTCTATCAGCGCCATCCCCACCTGCTCGACGAGGTCGTCTACCTCATCCAGGCCCGGACCTTCGCCTCGGGGCAATTGGCGCTGCCGGTCCCGCCGGTCCTCGAGGCCTTCAATCTTTCCCTCCTGGATGTGGCGCGACCCGGCTGGTACGCGGTCACCCAGCCGGGCTGGAGCCTGATACTGGCGGCGGGCGTCCCTTTCGGTCTGGCGTGGCTGGTGAACCCGATCCTGTCCGGGCTCTCGGTACTCGCGCTGTACCTGCTGCTCCGCCACCTCTACGACCTGCGCACCACCCGTCTCGCCACCCTCCTGTACTGCTGTTCACCCTGGCAGCTCTTCCTCGGCATGAGTTTCATGAACCACACGGGGACGCTGCTCTTCGCCCTGCTGGCCGCCCTGGGTGTGGTCTGGACCCGGCGGACAGGCCAGGTCCGCTGGGCGTGGCTGGCCGGCGCCGCGCTTGGCACGGTGTCGCTCCTCAGGCAGCTCGATGCGATGGCGATCGCCATTCCGCTCGGGCTCTGGTCCCTGGGTCTCGGAGGGAAGCGGATTCCCCGGCTGGGTACGGCCGGCCTCGTGCTCGGTTCCATGCTGATCGGGGCGGCGGTGCTGCCGTACAACCAGCAGATCACCGGCAGCGCGCGGCGCGTCCCGATGATGGAGTTCACCGACAGCGTCTACGGCAGGAATTCGAATGCCTACGGTTTTGGTCCCGACCGCGGCATGGGGTGGCCGACGGACCCGTTCCCGGGCCACGGTCATCGTGACGCGATCGTCAATGCCGACCTGAATGCCACGGCGATCAACGTCGAGCTCTTCGGCTGGAGTATCGGCTCCTTCGTGCCGCTGTTGCTGCTGCTCGCCGTTGGCGGGCTGGTGCGGGGTGACCGGCTGATGCTGATCGTCACGGGGGCGGTCTTCACGGCCTACTACTTCAACTATTTCTCGGGCGGGCCGGATTTCGGCGGACGGTACTGGTACCTGATGATCGTGCCGCTGGTAAGCCTGTCGGCGCGAGGCCTCGAACACCTCGCCCGGCGGATGCGTGGCTCCGCATCGGACGAAGTCGCCCGACGCGGTCGCGTCCTGACCGGTGCGACACTGCTCGTCGTCGGTTGCCTCGGCGCATTCATGCCGTGGCGTGCGCTGGACAAGTATCATAACTACCGGGGCATGCAGCCCGGTCTCGTTCGTCTTGCGACGGAGTACCAGTTCGGTCGGAGCCTGGTCCTCATCCGCGGGCGGGAGACCCCGGACTTCGCCTCGGCCGCACCATTCAACCCGCTCGACCTGCAGGCCCCCGTGCCGATCTATGCCTGGGACAGGGGTGGCGCGGTCCGTACCCGCCTGGCGGAGGTCTTTCCGGACCGCCGGGTCTGGGTGGTTGATGGTCCCTCGCGCACCGGGGCCGGCTACCGGGTGGTGCTCGGACCACTGACCAGCACGGAGCTGGCGGCTCTACCGGACAGCGTCGCCCCATGAGCCCGGCTGGAGACGCGTATCAGGGTAGCCGAGTGCTGGTGCTTGGTGCGTCCGGGTTCATCGGCCGATGGATTGTGCGTACGCTGACCCAGGCCGGTGCGGAGGTGATCGCTGGCGTGCGCGACCCGGAAACAGCAGCAGGGATTCTGGGTCGCTGGGGCGCCCACGGCGGGATAGTTACGGTCGATCTGGCCCGCGCCGGTGCCGTCGGTTCGCTGATCCGGACGATCGAGCCCGCGATCGTCTTCAATGCCGCCGGCTATGGGGTTGACCGCAACGAGCGGGATCACGAACTCCTGCGCCGGCTCAACCACGACCTCGTTGCGGAAATCGCTTCCGGACTTCGCGATCGGCCCCGGGGGCGATGGGCCGGGGCCCGGCTGGTCCACTGCGGCTCGGCTTTGGAATACGGCACACTCGACGGCGACCTCGCCGAAGAGGGTCCAGCCCCTCAGCCAACCGATCCCTATGGACAGTCGAAACTCGCCGGAACCGTGGCGCTTCGCCGGATTGCGGTGGAGGCGGGCATGCCTAGCGTCACCGCTCGGCTTTTCACTGTCTACGGGCCCGGGGAACATCCCACGCGGCTGCTGCCGACCCTGCTCAGGGCCGCGGCAACCGGAGCCCCGGTTCCGTTGACAACTGGCGCCCAGATGCGGGATTTCACGTTTGTGGAGGATGTTGCGGAGGGGCTACTACGGCTGGGTGCCGCGGTCGGGACACCTGGGGAGGTCGTCAATCTGGCGACTGGGAAGTTGTTGTCAGTTCGTGATTTCGCGCGACAGGCGGCACATGTCTTGCTAATTCCGGAAGCGAGGCTTCAATTTGGGCTCGCGGGCACACATATCGCTGAAATGCAGCACAAACCAGTCACTGTTGCCAAACTGCAACACCTGACAGGTTGGTACCCCTCCGTCTCGGTGGAGAACGGAGTCCGTCGGACCATCGCTTTCCAAGGGGGGCCCTGAGCTTGGAGGGCCCTCCCCGGGAGTAAAGACCATGCGCGTCTATCTTGCCGACCTCGGTCACAACCAGCTGACCTACAGCTCCGACATCTATCCTATTGCGGTCGCCAACTGCGCCGCCTATGCCCAGGCCTATTTTGACCGCCCGGGGGGTCTCGAGATCCGCCTGTTCCGGGAACCGGAAGACCTGAAGGTCGCGCTGGACAATGCCCCTCCGGACGTCCTCGGACTGTCCAGTTTTGCGTGGAATCACAACCTCGCCACTCACTTCGCCCGCTATGCCAAGCGGCGGCAGGCCTCGACGATCACTCTGATGGGTGGTCCGCACTATCCGCTCACCCAGCCGGAGATGGCGACGTGGATGCGCGGGATGCCGGAGATCGATATCGCGGTGCGCGGTCCAACCTATGAGGGGGAACGGGCGTTCCTCAACGTGCTCCGCCGGCTGGCCGATGCAGGGCTCGACGCGGAGCAGGCCCGGGCGGAACCGCTGGCCGGCAACGACTGGATCCGCCGGAGTGATCAGGAATTCGTTCGCGGCGGGGACGTCGAGCGGATCAAGGATCTCGATGAGATTCCGTCGCCCTACCTGGGCGGCTGGATGGACCCCTACTACGCCTCGGGCTACTTCCCGATGCTGCAAATTGCGCGCGGGTGCCCGTTCACCTGCCAGTTCTGCAACTCCTCGGTCAAGTCCAACAGCAAGATCTTCGCGCATTCCATCGAGAATGTCCGCGCCGACCTGCTCCATATCGCTACCCGGGTCAAGCCGGAAATGCCGGTCTGCTTCGCGGACGACAATTTCGGCATGTACGAACGGGACGAGGAAATCGCGGACTATATCGCCTGGCTGCAGGACACCTACAAGTGGCCCAAGTACATTCGCACGACCACGGGCAAGAACCAGGCGGAGCGGATCATCCGGGTGATGCGAAAGGTGCGCGGGACGCTGCCCATGACGTCGGCGGTGCAGTCGCTCAACCCGGTGGTGCTGGAGAACATCAAGCGGTCGAACATCAAGCTGGAGACGTATGCCGCCATCCAGCAGGAGCTGCACGCCCAGGGGATGCAGAGCTACGGCGAGCTGATCCTGAGCATGCCGGGTGAGACCCGGGAATCCTTCATGCACGCGGTGCGCGACCTGCTCGAGACCGGCGTGAACCGCATTTCCGCGCACCAGCTCATGCTGCTGCACGGCGCCCCGCTGGCGAATCCCGATCAGCGCGAGAAGTTCGGCTTCCGCACCAAATTCCGGGTCGTCGCACGGAACATCGGTGACTATACCGGTGAGCCGGTGATCGAAACCGAGGAGATGGTCATCGCCACCCCGCTCTTCTCCAACGAGGACTACTACCAGACGCGCATCTTCCACATTCTCCTGACGATCTTCTATTACGAGGGGAACTACGAAGAGGCGTTCCAGTTCGCCCGGAACCACGGAATCAAGCCCTACGATCTTGTGGTCCGACTGCAGGAGCGACTGGCGGAGGCGCCGGCCGCCTTCCTGAAGGTGGTGACCGACTTCCGCCAGGAGAGCGAAGCCGAGCTATTCGACACGCCCGAGGCATGTGTCGCGTGGGCCACTGCCAACTTCGCCGGGCTGGTCAGCGGGGAGCTGGGTGGCAACCTGCTGAGCAAGTACTCCATGCTTGGTCGATTCTATGTGACCCCTGAGGCGATCACGTTCCTCGAGGCGACCATCCGTGACCTGCTGGGCCCCGAATGCACCGGCGATACCGAGGCGGCGCTCCGCAGCGTCGCCAGCTACCTCCACTCGGTGCTGCTGCACGTGCCCTTCGACCAGGCCCTCGACGCGACCCCAGTCTGGACCTCACGCTATGATTTGGAGACATGGCACCAGGATGGCGCGGTGCGGCCGCTCGAGTCGTACCGACTGCCGGAGGAGATCGCCTTCGAAACCACGATGAATCCGGAGAAGAAGGCCGCCATCCTTACCCGGATCCGGACTTTTGGAGAGCACCCCTCGGGCCTCGGCAAGTTCACCCGGACGATGTTTGCCCGGGATCTGCGGCGCGAGATCGCGGCTCAGCCCGCGCGGATGGCCACGGCATGAACATCCAGGCGCCACTGCCGTCTGGACCACCGGTGCTCTCCCTCGTGATGCCCTGCTACAACGAGGAAGCGATCGTCACCCACACCGCGACCAGGCTGATCGGCGCCTTTCGCGCCGCGGAACTCCGGCTGCAGTTGATCGCGGTGGACAACGGGTCCCGGGACCGGACCGGCGAGATCCTGCGGGGGCTCGCGGAGCAGTATCCGGAGGTCACCCCGCACCGGGTCGAGGTCAACGAAGGCTATGGATTCGGGGTGCTCTCCGGGCTCCCGGACGCGGTCGCGCCGTGGGTCGGCATCATTCCATGTGACGGTCAGGTGGACCCCGCTGATGTCGTCCAGTTGTACGAGGCGGCGGCCGCCAGCGGCATGCCGGTGATCGCAAAAGTGCGCCGGCGATTCCGGCTGGACGGTCTCAACCGGAAGCTGGTCTCGGTCTCCTACAATCTGTTCGTGCGGCTGCTGTGGCCCCGCCTCCAATCCATCGATCTGAACGGCAGCCCCAAGATCTTCCCCCGCGATCTCGTGCCACGGCTTCAGCTCACCAGCAAGGGCTGGCTGCTCGATCCGGAACTCATGATCAAGGCGCACTACCTTGGGGTCCCGGTCATGGAATACAACATCTTTGCCCGGATGCGGGGGGCCGGCACGTCCCATGTGCGGCCGTCAGCGATCGTGGAGTTCTTCGGTGCGCTGCTGGCGGCCCGCTTTACCGGACGCTGGCGCCCGCCCGCCCCCGCCGTACCGGTGGCTGCTCCGCTCCCGTCCGTGCCCCGGCCTGCCCGGTAGGCCAGGGCCACTTCACCGCCAATGCACACCACCCCCGCTCGACTCCATCACCTGCGCCGGGGTTGCCGCGCCTGTGGTGGCCTCCTCCTCACCCAGTTCCTTGATCTGGGACCGCAGCCGCTGGCCAACTCGCTGCCCCGCTCGCCGGAGGAGTTCACCACCGAGCTGTTCTTCCCGATGGGGGTCTACCTGTGCGAGGACTGTGGCCTGGTCCAACTGGTCGACGTGATCGACCCGGAGCTCCTGTTCCGCGACTACATCTACGTTACGGGCACGTCGGAGACGATTGCGGCGCATAACATCGGCTATGCCCGCACGGTGGTAGAGCTGCTTGGCATGCGCGCCACGGATCTGGTGGTCGAGGTCGCCAGCAATGACGGGAGCCTGTTGCGGTGCTTCCAGCAGCATGGCGTGCGGACCCTCGGGGTGGAGCCGGCCCGCAACATCGCCGAGCTGGCACGGGCGGCGGGCGTGGAAACGGTGAGCGAATTCTTCACCGAGGCCGCGGGACCTGTCATCCGGGCCTCGCATGGCCCGGCGAAGGCCGTGATCGGCAACAACGTGCTGGCCCACGTCGATGAACCGGTCGGGTTTCTGCGCGGCGCCGCCGCGCTGATTGCCGAAGATGGCCTGGTGATCACCGAGGTGCCCTACCTCCGTGAATTCGTGGATCGGCTGGAGTACGACACCGTCTATCACGAGCACCTCTGCTACTTTTCGATCAGCGCCCTCATGCGGCTGGCCGAGCGGGCCGGGCTGTCCATCCTTCGGGTGGACCATGTCCCGGTTCATGGTGGCTCGGTCCGGATGTACGCCGGGCCGCGTGCTCGGCATCCCGGCCACGCGTCCGCAGTCGAGGCGCTCGCCGCGGCGGAACGGGCTGATGGGCTCACCACGCTGCCCCGGTTCCGGCAGTTCGCCACCGACGTGAGCCGCCAGCGGGAGGCGCTCCGCGCACTGCTGACCCGGCTCAAGGCCGAGGGCCGGACCGTCGCCGGGTATGGCGCACCGGCCAAGGGCAACACCCAGCTCAACTACTGCGGAATCACCACCGACCTCATGGCGTGGACGGTGGACAAGAGTCCGCACAAGGTCGGGCGTTACATCCCCGGCACCCACCAGCCGATCCTGCCCGCCACCGAGCTGCTGGCGCGTCAGCCGGACTACACCCTCATCCTCGCCTGGAATTTTGCCGAGGAGATCATGCGCCAGCAGGCGGAGTATCGCGCTCGCGGCGGCAAGTTCATCCTGCCACTTCCCACGCCGGTGGTCTGCTGAGCATGCGTACCGTCATCCTGGCCGGCGGCAAGGGCACGCGCCTCGCCGAAGAAACCGGACTGCGGCCCAAGCCGATGGTCGAGATCGGCGGGCGGCCGATTCTCTGGCACATCATGAGCCTGTACGCCCGCTACGGGCACAAGGACTTCCTGGTGGCCTGCGGCTACAAGGGCGACATGATCAAGGAGTATTTTCACCGCTACCACGCACAGGACAGTGACTTCTTCGTGGACCTGCAGACTGGCAAGACCGACGTCATCCGGCCGGCTCAGGTCGACTGGCGGGTGGGCGTGATCGACACCGGCCAGGAGACGATGACGGGCGGTCGCCTGTTGCGGCTGCGCGAGATGCTGGGCAACGAGCCGTTCATGCTGACCTACGGCGATGGCCTGGGGAGCGTTGACATCGGTGCACTGGTCGCATTTCACCGGGCCCACGGCAAGCTCGCCACGGTCACCGCGGTCCACCCGCCGGCGCGGTTTGGTGATCTCAACATCGAGGGTGACCGGGTGCGCAGCTTCACCGAGAAGCCACAGACCGGCGAGGGCTGGATCAACGGCGGATTCTTCGTCTTCGAGCCCGGCGTCCTCGACTATATCGCCGGCGAAGAGACCAGCCTCGAGCGCGAACCGCTCGCGCGCCTGGCCAGCGATGACCAGCTGATGGCCTATCGGCACGACGGCTTCTGGCAGCCAATGGATACGGTCCGCGAGAAACAGATTCTCGAGCAGCTCTGGGCCGACGGGACCGCACCGTGGAAGGCCTCCTCATGAGTTTCTGGCAGAATCGCAATGTCTTCGTCACCGGCGCGAGCGGCCTGCTGGGCTCGTGGACTGTCCAGGAACTGGTCGCCCGGGGCGCGAATGTCGTCGCGCTGCTGCGCGACTGGGTCCCCGCCAGCCGGCTGGTCACCCATGGGCTGCTCGACCGGATCACGGTGGTGCGCGGCGAACTGGAAGATGCGCCGCTCGTGCTCCGTGCCATCAACGAGCATGAAATCGAGACGGTGCTGCACCTCGGCGCCCAGACCATCGTGGGCACCGCCTCGCGCTCGCCGGTCTCCACCTTCGAAGCAAACATCACCGGCACCTGGAACCTGCTCGAGGCCTGCCGGCTCTGCTCCAAGCTGGTGCGCCGGGTCATCGTCGCCTCCAGTGACAAGGCCTACGGCGAACATCCGGTCCTGCCCTACACCGAGGATGCACCGCTGATCGGGCGCTTCCCGTATGACGTGTCCAAGTCCTGCGCCGACCTGATCACGCTGTCCTACTGGCATACCTACCGGCTGCCGGTGGCGGTGACCCGCTGCGGCAACCTGTTCGGCGGTGGCGACCTCAACTTCAACCGGCTCGTGCCCGGGACGATCCGCTCCGCCCTGCAGGGTCAGCGTCCGCTGGTCCGGAGCGACGGCAGCTTCATTCGTGACTACTTCTACGTGCGCGACGCGGCCGGCGCCTACCTCGCGCTCGCGGAACGGATGGACGACACGGCGTTCCACGGCCAGGCGTTCAATTTCGGCACGGAAACGCCGATGTCGGTACTGGAGATGGTGCAGGCGATTCTGGCCCGCCTGGGCCGGACCGACCTCACGCCGATCATCAAGAACGAGGCGAACCACGAAATTCAGCGGCAGTACCTCGACTGCGCCAAGGCCCGCCGCCTGATGCAGTGGCACCCGGGCTATACGCTCGAGCAGGGCCTGGATGAAGCGATCGGATGGTATCGCGAGTGGCTCGCGGCCGCCGAACGGCAGCGCGGCGGGCTGCCCCAGTAGCCGCTCCGCCGATGGCCGCACCCGCGATCGCCGCGCCGCCCGCTCCGGAATCCCCTGCGGCCCGCCCGCCAGCCTCACGCTGGATGACGGCGGGCCTGCTGGCGGTGCTCGTGCTCGCGCTCGGGCTGCGCCTGGTCCGGCTTGGCGAAGGGCTCTGGTTCGACGAGATCCAGACGCTGGTCGAGCATGCCCGGCTCTCCGTCGCCCAGATCGTGACGACGTTTACCAGCCAGAACCAGCATCCGCTCTACTCGCTCCTGGCGCATGGCAGCATGGCCGTGCTGGGGGAGTCGGCGGCGGCCCTCAGGCTCCCCGCGGTCCTGTTCGGCGTGTTAGGCGTCTGGGGACTCTACCGGCTGGGCGCACAGGTGATGCGCCCCGCGGAGGGACTGCTCCTGGCGGCGCTGCTGGCCGTGGCCGGACCGCATATCTGGTTTTCCCAGAACGCGCGTGGCTACACCGGGCTGCTGGCGGGGGCGCTGCTTGGCACCGAGGCGTTTCGCCGGCTGCTCAAGGAGCGTGACGCGGGCTGGGGCGTAGTCGGGATGTATGTCGGCAGCGTCGGCCTGTCCCTCTACACGCATTCCACCGCCGCGTTCCTGCTCGCGGCGCATGGACTGATCTGGCTGGTCCTGCGCCGCCGCCTGCCGCAGGGCGGGCGCCGGGCCTTTGCGGCCCTGTTCGGCGCCGGAATCCTGGCCGTGCTCTGCTACGCCCCGGTCCTCCCGAGGCTGATCCCCACGCTGGCCGGCGATCCCCATCCGGCGAACGCCGTACCGGCGACGATCGCATGGAAGAGCCCGCTCTGGCTGGTCGGCGAACTACTGGCGGTGCTGGCCCGGGCCGTGCCAGGGGGCTACCTCGGGCTGGGACTCGGTACTGTGGTGGGCCTGGTCGGGCTCGTCTGGTTCTGGCGTCATGACCGCGTGACGCTCGCGCTGTTCCTGCTGCCGGCGTTGGTAACCATCGTGGTCGTGGTCGGCCTGCGTCACAACCTGTGGCCGCGATTCTTCTTCTTCAGCGCCGGATTCGCCCTCATCATCGGCGTCCGCGGCGCCGTGAGTTTGTGCGAGCAGGTGGCGGGCGAGCGGGGCCGAACGCTCGCCCTGACGGGCGGTGCGCTTGCCGTCCTGGGTGGCCTGGTGCTGGCACCCCGCGCCTGGGGCCCGAAACAGGATTACGAGGGGGCGGTGCGCTATGTCGAACAGCACGCCGCCCCCGCCGATGCACGGCTCGTGGTCGATCTGGCCATCCTGCCGGTGCAGCAGTGGCTGGCGCGGGACTGGCCGGCGGTCGGCTCTGTCAGTGACCTCGCAAACCAGGCCACCACGCACCCGCGCACCTGGGTGCTGACCACCTTTCCCATCCGGCTGCAGTCGGTGGCGCCGGAGTTGACCACCTGGCTGCAGGCGCATTACGACACGATGGCCGTCTTCCACGGATCAGTGAACGGCGGCGACATCGCCGTGCTCGCCTCGCGGCCCGGGGCCGGCGAATGAGGAGAACCGGATGATTGAAGAAATTCTGGACGACGCCGGACCGACCCTGCCGCAGGCCGTCAGCGTCGTGATCCCAGCGTACAACGAGGGAGCGCACGTCGCGAGCCAGGTGCGCGACGTCGAACGCGTGCTCAAGACCACCGGCTGGACCTACGAAATCATCGTGGTGGACGATGGCTCGAAGGATGACACCGCGGTGCAAGCCGACACGACCGGCGCCCGGGTCCTTCGGCGGATCCGCAACCGCGGGTATGGTGCCGGCCTCAAGCTGGGCATCCGCCACGCGCAATACGGCTACATCCTCATCACCGATGCCGACGGGACCTATCCCGTCGAGGCGATCCCGGCGATGCTGGCGAGTGCGGAACGGCACGCGATGGTCGTGGGCGCCCGCACCGGTACCACCGTCCACATTCCGCTCATCCGCCGCCCCGCCAAGGCCTTCATCCGCTGGCTCGCCAGCTATCTCAGCGGCCAGCATATCCCGGATATCAACTCCGGATTGCGGCTGATGCGAAAGGACCTGGTCGAGCGCTACGAGCACCTGCTGCCTGACGGCTTCTCCTTCACCACCACGATCACGCTCGCCTCGATCTGCAACGGCTACGCCGTGCAGTACCAGTCGATCGACTATCACGCGCGGCTGGGCGAATCCAAGATCCGGGCCCGGCATGCCTACGACTTCACCCTGCTGGTCCTGCGGGTGATCGTCTATTTCAACCCGCTCAAGATCTTCCTGCCCCTCGGCGCGTTCCTGGCCTCGATCGGCCTGGGCAAGCTGGTCTACGACATCTGGAAGGACAATCTCTCCGAGACGACCCTGCTTGGCCTGCTCGGCGCGATGCTGGTCTGGTCCGTCGGCATGCTCGCCGACCAGAACGCCCGGACGGCGGTGCGGCGATGAAGCTCTGGCTTCGTGTCACCATCAGCCTCGGACTGCTCGGGCTGCTGGTCGTGCTGGTTCCCTGGGCCGAGGCGCGCGACGCCGTGCGGCGCCTGCCACCCAGCCTGTGGGTCTTCGTCTGGCTCGGCTTCATCGCCGGGCACGCGCTCAGTGTGATCAAGTGGCGCCTCTTCGTGAATGCCGGGCATGCCCACATCGGCTTCCGCGATGCGGTGCACTGTTACTCGGCGGGCCTCTTCGCCAACCTCTGCCTGCCGAGCATCGTGGGCGGCGACGTGCTGCGGGCGGTACTCGCCACCCGGTTCACCCGGCGACCGGAGGCGGCATTCCTCGGCGGCGTGCTGGACCGGCTGACGGATATGCTGGGGCTGTCACTGCTGGTGGGGATTGGTGGTCTCGTCGCCGGGGGGGCGTTGCCGGGCTGGTGGGGCCAGGCGCTTCAGGTCGGACTGCTGGTCGGCATGGGACTGATCGGGCTGTCGCTCCCGCTCATCCTGCGCCGTCCGCTCGCCCGGTGGCCCCGCAAGTTCCGGCGGCAGATCGGGCGTGGCCTGGTCGCGGTCCGCCGACTGGCCCGCAATCCCGGGACGGCCGCACTGGCGCTGGGCCTCTCGCTGGCGATCCAGTCCAGCTTCGTACTGCTCAACCGCGGTCTCGGTGAAGCGATCGGCATCCAGGTACCGCTGGCCGTCTGGTTCCTGGTCTGGCCGCTGGCGAAGGTCGCCAGCCTGATGCCGATCAGTCTCGGCGGCCTCGCCGTTCGCGAGGCCACGCTGGCCACGCTGCTGGTGCCGTTTGGCGTGCCATTCGCCGTCGGCATCGTCTGTTCGCTGCTGTGGCAGACGGTGCTGATTGCCGGCGGGCTGGTGGGCGGACTGACCTGGCTGGTGCTGGACCGGACCCGTCCGGTGCAGCCGGTACTCGAGCGGAACTCCGCCACGGTGACCGGCAATGCCTGAGCCGCGGGTCGTGATCCTGGGCGGCGGCCCGGCCGGTGTCGGCGCCGCCTGGCGGTTGCGGGTGCAAGGCAAGGCGCAGGTCACCCTGTTCGAGCAGGGCGAACGGCTCGGCGGCAACGCGGGCAGCTTCGAGTTCGGCGGCCAGCGGGTGGATTTCGGGAGCCACCGGTTGCACCCGGCGACCGAGCCCGGCATCATGGCGGACATCCAGTCTTTGTTAGGTGGCGATCTCCTCGATCGTCCGCGCCATGGCCGCATCGGGCTGATGGGCCGGTGGATTCACTTCCCGCTCAAGCCGCTCGACCTCGCGCTCCGGCTGCCGCCGAGCTTCGGACTCGGTGCCGCCCGCGATGCGGCGACCAAGCGGTTCCGTGTGCCACCGCCGGGCGCACCGGAGAATTTCGCCTCGGTGCTCCGGGCCAATCTCGGGCCCACGATCTGCGACCACTTCTACTTTCCCTATGCCCGGAAGATCTGGGGCCGGCCGCCGGAGGACCTCTCCGCCATTCAGGCGCGCCGCCGGGTCTCCGCCGGCTCGTTCGGCAAGCTGGTGCGCAAGGTGCTCTCCGCGGTACCCGGACTCAAGCCACCGGGTGCAGGCCGGTTCTTCTATCCCCGGAAGGGCTTTGGCCAGATCTGTGAGGGATATGCCGAGGCGGCGCGGAAGGCGGGCGCCGATATCCGGCTCGGCTGGCGAGTCGTGAAACTCGCGCCGCCCGCCACCAGCACGGCGCCGTGGCAGGTCACGGCAGAGCGCAACGGTGAGCAGGCACGGGTCGAGGCGGATCATGTCTGGTCCACCCTGCCCATCACGCTGCTGGCGACGATGCTGGACGGCCCGGTCCCGGACGCGGTGCGGACGGCCGCCAAGGAGATCAGCTACCGGGCGATGATCCTGATCTACCTGCAGCTCGATGTCGCCCAGTTCACCGAATTCGATGCGCACTACTTTCCCGCGGCCAATCTGCGAATCACCCGGCTCTCCGAGCCGAAGAATTACTCGGTAACGGGGCAACCGGCGGGGACGACGGTGCTGTGCGCCGAGTTGCCGTGCGATCCGACCGATGCAGTCTGGAGCATGTCGGACGCCGAACTCGGCGCCCTCGTCACCGACGATCTCAGAAACGCCGGCGTGCCGCTGCCGCGCCCCGCCGTCGCGGTCCTCGCCCGGCGCCTGAAGCAGGCCTACCCGATCTACACACCGGGATACGAGCGGCCGTTCGCCGAGCTCGACGCCTGGTCCGGGACCCTGCCCCGCCTGCTGACATACGGGCGCCAGGGGCTGTTTGCCCACGACAACACCCACCACGCGCTCGCCATGGCCTACCGTGCTGTGGACTGCCTGCACGACGGCCGGTTCGACGCGGTCGCCTGGAAGGGCCATCGCGCCGAGTTCGACACCCACGTGGTCGAGGACTGAGCATGACGATTCCCGGACTGCGCTGGCGGCTGTTCCTGACCTGCTGGGTGCTTTACACGCTGCACTTCGCGACCGATTTCGCGCGCGAGCATTACCTGGTCATGAGCATCGTCGACGACCACAGCTTCGCGCTCGACAAGTACTACGGCCTGCATGTCGACATCTTCCAGAATCCTCCCGAGGCACCGGTCCAGGGCGCGCATCATGGCGCCAACCCGGGGATCTCGATGATCGCCGCCGTGCCCTACGCGCTGCTGAAGCCGGCGGTGGACATGATCGTGACCCGGAGCCTGCAGACGCGCGCGGGCCATCCCGATTCCGCGGTGACGTATCAGGATGACCGCTGGCGCCGCGTCGAGTTCTACAAGAAGGTCCGGGCGATGGGGCTCGACATCCGCTTCGGGCTGATCGCGGCGATCACACTCGCCCTCTGCATGGCACCGCTCACCGCGCTGAGCGTCGTGCTGATGCAGCGCATCCTGCAGGAACGCGGCATGTCGGAGCGGACGGCACTGGCGGGCAGCCTGCTCTACGGCCTCGGCACACCGGTCTTCTTCCGCGCGGCGTACCTCAACCAGAACCTGGCGATCGCCATCTTCGCGCTCGGCGCCTTCTATCTGCTGTGGGATCCAGTGCGCGGGCTCTTCGCCCGGGCGCGCAGCCGGTACCTGCTCGCCGGTCTGCTGGGCGGCATCTGCCTGCTCAACGACTACAGCGGCGGCGTCGTCCTTGCGGGCCTCGGCCTGTATGGGCTGCTCCGCGCCCGGGACGAGGTTTCGTGGGGTGAGGCCATCCGGCTCTCGGTGTGGTTCACCGTCGGCGCCGTGCCACCGATCCTGCTGCTCTGGTTCTACCAGTGGGCCAGCTTCGGCAACCCGTTCCTCCCGCCGCAGAACTGGATGGCGCCGGTGGAGTGGATCGATGTTGGCTACAAGGGCGTCGGCGGCTTCACTCCCGAACTGTTCCGCATGCTCCTGATCGACTCCCGCTTCGGCCTCTTCATCACTGCGCCGATGATGCTCCTCGGCCTTGCGGCGCCGTGGGTGTGCCGCCCGCGCGAGGGCTGGCTGCCGCGCCGCGAGGCGATCTTCTGCCTGCTCTCCAGTCTCGCGCTGGTCGCCTTCTTCAGCTGCGTGCAGTACACCCGGCTGCAGTGGGTGACCGGCATCCGCTACCTGGCGCCGGTCTTTCCGTTCATGTTCCTCGCGGCGTTTGCCGTGCTGCTCCGGCTGCCCCGCGCGCTGATCGCCGGCATCGCGTTGCTGTCTTTCACCCTTTCCTGGTGTCTGGCGATGGTCCGGAGCCAAGGGACGGTATTCGACAACCTGCAGCGCGCCTTCACCGAAGGGTTGCAGCTTCCGTGGCTGACGGTGCTCGGCAAGACCTCGGCCCAGTACCTTCCCGGGCTGCGGGGAGGGGTATCCGCCCTTCCGCTGCTCCTGTTCGCGGCGGCGGTGATCTACCTCATTTGGACCGTTCGATCCCCCTGGCAGCGTCCGGATCCCGCGGCAGATTGAGGCAGCGGTGCGGGCGAGCCTCTGGTATTGAACTTGCTCGATTAGACTGACATTCAGTCGCACAAGTCATTGTTTTACAATAGCTTATGGAGTATTCCCATGCTCGGGGCGAGCTCGCAGAGTGCCTCGGCTTGTGGGGATGCGGCGCAATCGCCACACAATGCAACCGGGGAGTTTGCTTCCCACTAGTCCGGCGCTGTCCCAGGAGCCTGTTGATGCCAGCTGATTCTCCGGCCCGTCCACTCCCGAAGGCGCCCCCCCTGCCGGGCGGCGACTTCAGCCTGGATGTGGTTATTCCGGTATTGAACGAAGCGCATGTGCTCGAGAAGAGCGTGCGCAAGGCGCATGACTTCCTCGCCCGCGAGTTCAGCTGCCGCTGGCGCCTGATCGTCGCCGACAACGGGTCCACCGACGGTACCGACGAAGTCGCCCGCAAGATGATGGCAGAGTTCCCCGAGGTCGCGCTGCTGCAGCTCTCACAGCGGGGTCGCGGCCGCGCGCTTCGGCTGGCGTGGAGCCAGAGCACGGCCGACATCGTGGCCTACATGGACGTCGACCTCTCCACCGAGCTGGAGGCCCTGCCCAAGCTGATTATGGCGATCCGCTCGCAGGGCTACGATGTGGCGACAGGCTCCCGACTGCACCGACTGTCGCATACCACTCGCGGCTTCAAGCGCGAGTTCATCTCACGCTGCTACAATATTTTCATCAAAGCCGTTCTGTGGACGTCGTTCACCGACGCGCAGTGCGGCTTCAAGGCCGTTTCCCGGCGCGCGGTCGAGGAACTTGTGCCCCAGATCGAGGATCAGGCGTGGTTCTTCGACACCGAGCTGATGGTGCTGGCCGAGAAGCAGGGCTACCGCATCTTCGACCAGCCGGTGACGTGGGTCGACGACCCCGACAGCCGTGTGCGGATCATGAAGACCGCCTGGGAGGACATCAAAGGCGTGCTGCGGGTGCGCTGGAAGCTCTGGCGGAACACCATCACCCCCGTCGCGCGCAGGTCCACGGCTCCATCCAAGCTGTAATGAGCCGCAGGCCGGCATGCCGGCCTGCGGTTCACCCTCGCTCTCCTGATATATGCCTGCTCTCTTCCTGACCGGCGGTACCGGGTTTGTTGGGCGGGCCCTGCTGGCACGCCTGCTCACCCGAGCTGCTGGCGACGTTACCTGCCTGGTCCGTGATCCGGCTCGCCTAATCGTCCCGGCGAATCGCCGTGCACCTCGCGTGGTGACCGGTGATCTCGGCAACGCCGAGGCACTGGCGACCGCGATGCGAGGGTGCGAGGTGGTGCTGCACCTGGCGGCGAGTACCGGTAAGGCCACCGCCGCAGCCCACCAGCGCGCCAACCTCGAAGGCACCCGTACGCTCATCGCCGCAGCCAAACAGGCCGGCGTCCGTCGCCTGATCTACGTCAGCACGATCGCCGCCGGCTTCCCCGACCAGCGATTCTACCCCTACGCGGCCAGCAAGGCCGCCGCCGAGATTGCCGTCCGGGAGAGCGGGCTCGACTGGACCATCATCCGACCGACGATCGTGCTCGGATCCGGCAGCCCGATCGGCGTGGCGTTCGCCAAGCTGGCGGGAGGACCTGCCGTGATGATGTTCGGCAACGGCAAGGTCCGGGTCCAGCCCATCGACGTCGACGACCTGGCCAACGTGCTCGTCGCGGCACTCGACAGCTCCGCGGTCTCACACCACACGATCGACGCCGGGGGGCCCGACGAAATCAGCTTCGAGGAGTTGCTGACCGGGGTCCGCCAGCGGTCGCGCGGCACCCGCACACCGGTGCTGCATCTCCCCCTGACCCTGCTGCGCTACGCGCTCGCGGCCGTCGAACCAATGCTCTTCTCCGTCCTCCCGCTCACGGCAGGGCAACTTGCCGCATTCGCTAACGATAGTGTCGCCCGCCCACACCCGCTGACGACGGCGCTCCGTCCCGGCATGCAGTCGGTGGATCAGATGCTCGCGAGTCTCATTCCCGCATGATCACTACGGCGCTCGAGCGGGAGTGCGACGTCTTCTGCCGCTATCTCACTGGCAGCGTCCCGACCGACTACGTGGTCCGGAAGTACCTTGCCGGTCATGCCGCCATGCCGGCGGCCGGAGCGCGGGCCGAGCGTCTGGTCGACCGATGGCTCCTCGCCGTGGCACGCGCTGGATCCACCGGCGCACGGCTCGCTGACTCGTACGCCCGCATCCTTCGGCCGCACGGTCCGTTGCGCCACCGGCTGGTTCTCCTGCTGGCCATTCTGGAAAACAGTCCCGGTTTCCACGAACGACTGGATCACGCCACCATCGGTTCGCCGGTGGGGATCCTGCTCGAACTCGGGCTTACCGGCGTCGGCTTTGTCCTTCGGCTTTTCCTGGGGCTCGCCTGCTTCGGGCCGGTACACCTGGTCTCCGGCCCAGCGCATGACTGACATCGTCATCGTCGGTTCCGGCGCGACCGGCGTGCATTTCGCGCTCTCGGCGCTCAAGAAGGGTCATCGCGTTACGCTGGTGGATGTGGGTCATGAACGCCCGACTCCGATTCGCCCCGACCTCTCCTTCAGCGCACTGAAGTCCACGCTCGAAGATCCGGTCAGCTACTTCCTGGGGCCCGAAACCACCGCGGTCGTCTATCCGGCCAAGGGAGCAAAGTTCTACGGCTTTCCCCCAAGCAAGGACTACGTCTTCGCTACGCCGGGGCGGTTCGGCGTAACCGCGGCCGGATTCGATCCGGTCCTGTCGTTCGCGCGCGGGGGTCTGGCGGAAGCGTGGACCGGCGGAGTCTATCCCTTCAACGACGCGGAGCTGGCGGCCTTTCCGTTCGGCTACGAGCAGCTGCGGGCCCACTATCAGGAGATTGCCCGCCGCATCGGGATCTCCGCCGAGCGCGACGACCTGGAGCAGTTCTCCATCTTCGACGCCGCCTACCAGCCCGCGCTCCGCCTCGATCCGCATTCCGAGCGGCTCCTCGCCGCCTACGCCCATGCCCGCGGGGCACTCCACGAGCAGCTGGGCGTCTACCTCGGGCGCTCCCGCGTCGCTACCCTCACGCAGGACCTCGGCGACCGGAAAGCCTGCGACTATCTCGGCCGCTGCCTCTGGGGCTGCCCCCGGGAATCGCTCTACGCGCCGTCCTACACCCTGCGCGACTGCCAGCGCTATCCGCAGTTCACCTATCGCCCCGGACTGCTGGTCAGCCACTTCGAGTACGACGCGGAGCGGCGCGTCACCGGGCTGGTCGTGGATCCGCTGCCGGAGGGTGAACGCACGCGGATCGGGGGCGACCTCTTCGTGCTCGCGGCGGGGACGCTCTGCTCCTCCAAGCTGATGCTCGACTCCCGCTACCAGGCTACTGGCGAGATAGCCACCCTGCCCGGCCTGATGGACAACCAGCAGATCATGCTGCCATTCCTGAGTTTGGGGATGATCGGTCAGCCGGTGCCGCTGGCAAGCTACCAGTTTCACGAGCTGGCCCTTGGCATGACGGGAAGAACGGAGGCAGACTACGTGCACGGGCAGGTGACAACACTGAAGGCGGCGTCGGTTCACCCGATCATGCAGAGCCTGCCGCTCGATTTCGGCTCGGCGAGCCGCTTCGTACAGGGTCTCCGGGCCGGGCTGGCGGTCGCCAACATCTGGTTGCCTGACTGGCGCGATGAGCGCAACACACTGACGCTGGCACCAGCGGCGGAGCCCGGCCGAACTCGGCTGGTCCTCAGCTACGGCACGGCGGGCCGGGAGACGGATGAAGTGAAGCGGGTGATCCGGACGATGGGAAAGGCGTTGCGGAAACTGGGGTGCATCGTGCCACCGGGGATGACCAAGGTCCTGCCGAAAGGGGCGAGCATTCACTACGCCGGTACGCTGCCGATGTCCCGCACTCCGGCACCATTCACCGTGTCGCCCGAATGCCGGAGCTGGGACTACAGCAACCTCATCGTCGCCGACGGAGCGACCTTCCCCTTCCTGCCGGCGAAGAACCTCACCTTTACGCTCATGGCCAACGCCGTGCGCGTCGCCGACGCGGTGCTGTAGCTCCTACAATCTGGCGGTCATGCACTCGAGTATGGCGCCCGGCTTCAGGCCCGGCAGGGTATTGCCGCCGAGGGCGACACTCTCGGACCCGAGGAGTAGCGTGTCGCCTCTCAGGCGCGCGCTTTCAGCGCCTGGTAGTCGGTCTTGTCTGTCGAGGTATGCGGGATGGCATCCAGCCAGACATAGGCGTCGGGCGCCATGTAGCGGGGCAGCGCTTCGACCGAAAAACGCCTGAGCTGAATCAGGCCCGGCCGGGACTCGCCCTTCGCTACCAGGAACGCCGTGATCCTCACCCCCGAGGCGGGGTCCGGCACCGCGACCACAGCCACCTCGGCCACCTCGGGGTGACGCGCCAGTCCTGCCTCGATCTCGCCCAGCTCAATCCGGTAGCCCCGCCGCTTCACCATCCGGTCGCGGCGTCCATGGAAGAGGTAGGTCCCGTCCGCCTCTTCCACGACGAGATCGCCGGTGTGATACCATCGGGTGCCGTCGGGATCTACCAGGAACGCCGCGGCGTTCCGGTCCGGCAGATTCCAGTACCCCGTCATGATGCCGGGGCCGCTGATGAGCAGTTCTCCCTCCTCGCCCAGCGTCACTTCCCGGTCATCGAGGTCGACGACGCGAGAGCGAAGATGGGAGCAGGTCTGTCCGATCGGGTAGGGATCGGTGCGCTCTTCCGGAACGACGGACGGGATCACCTGCGCCGTACAGACATTGGTCTCGGTCGGTCCGTAGAGATTCCAGTACACCGGATGCCGAACGATTCGCTTGAGCGCGCGGAGCTGTGGCACCGGGAATACCTCGCCGGCAAACAGCACCAGCCGAAGCACAGAGAGGTCCTGCTGTTCGAGCCGGCCGTACTGGGTGAGCATGTTGAGGATCGAAGGGGTCGAATACCACACCGTGATCCCCTGTGCCGCGATCATCGGCGCCAGCGCGAGCGGCTCCTTGCCCAGATCCTCGCCGATCAGGACAACGCGCGCGCCATGCTTGAGCGGCACGTAGAGGTCGAGAATGGAGAGGTCAAAATGAAAGGGGGCGTGGGACGAAAAGATGTCCGCCGACGTCGGCGTGAAGACTTCGGTACACCAGTCGACGTAGCTGATCGCTGCCCGGTGAGTGAGCATGACACCCTTGGGCTTCCCGGTCGATCCCGAGGTGTAGAGGATGTAGGCCAGATCATCCGGGCCGCGCTCGACCGTCGCAGTGACGGGCGGGGCGCCCACCGCCCGCGCGATGCCTTCACCACCTGGGGCCGGGTCGATCTCGAGAGTCACGGGCTCGTGACCGAGTGCGGTGAGCTCAGCGCGAAGCGCCTGGGCAGCTGACCGCTCCACCAGGAGGACGCGGACCAGACAGTCCTGAAAGATCGACGCCGCACGCGCCGGCGGCGAATGGGGATCCACCGGCACGTAGACCGCCCCTGCCCGAAGCGCGCCCAACACGACGGCAAGGCTGTCGATGGACTTGGGCAGGTGGAGGCCGACCCGGTCGCCGGGGGCCACACCCTTCTGCACCAGCCAGTCCCTCACCCGGCCCGAAAGGGTATCGAGCTGAGCGTAGTTGATGGTATCGCCCGCCGGCTCAACGGCGGCCGGGCGGCCGGGATCCCGCGCCGCGGCCCGTTCGAAAAGCGTGGCGAGCGAGGGAGAGGAGAGGTTCACGGACGGGCCAGCCGCACGAACTGCGTATGAAGGAACGGCCGGCTCGTCACACCCGGGCGCCGAGCTTGGACTGCACCATGGTTGCGATGGCACTCAACGTCCCGAGATTCGCAGCATCAACCTCGTGCGCCTCGAGGGTGATCGCGAACTGATTCTCCAGGAACGAGACCAGCTCCAGCGTGGCCAGCGAGTCCAGAATGCCGCTGGCGAGCAGTTCCGTGGTCGGCGCCAGGTTCGCCGGGTCCTCACCCGGCAGGTGGGTCTGCAGCAGGTACTGCCTGACGGTCTGGATGATCTGATCGGCGTTCATGCCAACTCCACTTCAATTGGGGTTAGTGTGTTCCCGGGGAAACCATCCCACTGGCATCGGCTGCGGGGCCGGTGACACCCCATGCAGCCAGATAGCCGTGCTGCCCCAGTTCGCGGAACAGCCGATCCGCCAGGTACTGGTGTCCCTGCACGCTGGGATGCTTGTCCCACTCGGACATCCGCAGCAGCTCCTCGTTCTGGTCCTCGAAGTCCATCATGTCGATGAACGGCAGTCGGTATTTGGTGGCCAGTGCGAGCCCCTCCTCCTGGCCGGTCTCCATCTCGGTCGGCTGCCGCACATAGAGCAGCACCAACGGCAGCTGGTGTGCCGCCACCACTCGGGCCACGATCCCCACGGAGAGATCCAGGAATGCCTCTCGTTGGGGCATCAGCATCTTCAGGTTGGCGGGCGAGTTCTGGCTCGCCTTGAAACCCAGACTGTCCACGAACCGGGTGATCTCGGGGAACACCGGGTCCACGCCGAGCTTGAGTGCCCGCTCGAGTGAGAGGACGCCCGCTCCTCGATCCGGCCCGGGATGGAACGCGAACAGGACGAGGTCGGGATCGAACGGGGGCACCTTGCTATCCAGCAGCCAGGCCCGCTGCCAGACGCCGGAGCGCGCGACACCAAAGTTGAGCACCTCGATGTGATCGTACTTGCCTCGGGCATTTTGCGCGTTCAGCTGCTGCTCGAGAATCGCCTCAAAGGTCTGGTCGTTGGCAACACCACTACCCATGACGTCGCTCGGCCCGACCACCGCGATGCGGAAGGTGCGGGGTGGCTTCGCCAGGGTGTAGGGGCCGTCGCGCAGTCCAAACTCGTTGGTCGCGAACCGGACACCGCGCCAGAGGGTATCGACGTTTGGGGCAAGCTCGCCAAGCATGGGGGTCGACGCCTTGTGCCAGAGGCTCGAGGTCTCGAACTCCTCGATCCGCTCGCGGCGGCGGGCGGCATCGGCCGCTTGCAGCTCATTGGTCTGGGAGCTCCCCAGGTCGAGCTGCTCGTAGTAGCCGCGCAGCAGCGATCCTTCATCCCGCCGGTTGAGCCGGTTCTCCCTGATGGTCGCCAGGAAGTCCCGCCGGGTCTGGTTCAACATGCCAGGGAGCGAGGGATTCGCCAGGATGGCGAGGACCGCCGTGGTCGCCAGCGTGATCATGAGGGACCGGCGAGCTTCCTGTCGCTCGGTCCCCGGACCGCGCGCCACCTTCTCCAGCACGCCAAAGCGTGCGCCGCCGAGCCCGATCCCGACAGCCGCCACCGCGACGAACATCGCGACACTCTTCACGTTCCACACCAGCGCGGCGTCCCAGATCGTCAGCCATTCGGCGATGGTCCCCGCCGACCAGTAGGACCAGAGGAAACAGAGGGTGCTCATCGTCGCCAGCACCGAGAGACCCCGGTTGAGGCTCCAGAGAGGGACGGCCACCTTGGTGCGTGGCTTTTTCAGATCCTGGACCGCCTGGTAGGTGATCAACGTGCCCAGCACGGCGTAGAACGACAAATCCTGGACGGTGAGCAGTGGCGCGCCCCGCAGCCAGAACCACATCCACGAATGCCCTAGCCAGGTGACCAGGAACACCAGGGCGAGCGACACGGTCGTGACGAACGCCGGGGAGCGCCCGCGCAGCCGGAAGTACATCGGGTAGTACACCAGTTTGATGGTCGCATCGCGCCAGTAGATGTTGTTCCGCCGGAAGAGATCGGTGAATCCGGCCGACAGCCAGTAGAGATGGTTGGTCTCCGGCAGGTGGAATCCGAACAGGTGCAGCAGGCCGATGGCCATATGGAACGTGCCCGACAGCCGCAGGTAGACCATGAAGCTCGTCATCACGTACTGCAGCAGCTGACCGGCGTCCACCACCTCGGTGGCGTCCAGAGTGAAGTGGTGGTAGACCAGCCGATAGATGACGATCTGAAGCAGTCCGCGCGCCATCCAGTGCAGGCCGCGCTGGTAGATTCTGTAGGCGTCGGTGTCGAAGTAGGTCCGCTCGTAGGTCTTGAAGTCCACCGCCGGAAACAGCGGCATGCAGACATTCGGCAACAGGAAGAAGTAACTCAGGCTCCGGACGAGCGGCGGCGGTTCGGCAGCGTGCGAGAGATCATACAGGTAGAGCACCATCCGGATCATGAACATGCTGCCCAGCACCGGCCAGACGCCGTTCGGCACCCCGTTCGGCAGCAACTCCCCTCGAAGGATGATCAGGACTGCTACCGCTGCACCCAGCAGGGCCAGCCGGTAGCCAAAGCGGATGGGGAGATAGGTAAGGCCGACCAACGGGATACCCAACCCCAGCAGCCAGAGCATCGCTGTCGTCCCGAGGACCAGCTGGATGCCCGCCAGCGACAGCAGCAGGAAGAAGCCCAGGCGATACCGCATCGGCAGCAGCGCGTGGATGACGAACCCGATGAGCGCCAGCACCATCAAATTGCCAAAAGGCTTGGAAATCACCTCAAGCGCCCGGGTCAGCCCGACCAGCAGACCGAGTTGCACCCCGACGCCGAGCACCACGCGCACCTCGGCCCAGCTGAACCGAGCGCTCGGTGCGTCGTCTGAGGCGACCGCGACAGCGTTACTCATCTTGCTCCTTGCATGGCCTGGCACAGGATGATTGTGCCAGAGGCAGAACGGCGCCGGGAGGCTCCAGGCGCAGGTGGTCCGACAGCCGACCGGACGTGGGCAAATGAGGAAAACAGGGCGAACAGCGCCAAGCCATCCCGTTACGGGAGCACGACGCTGACTCGTACTGCTTTAGCGATTCTCATGCCAGACAAGCAGCGACACGGGGATGGGTATCTAATTGTAAAACAATGACTTGAACGTTTTTCAGCCGATGGGGCTACGGCCTAGCTCGCTCTGTAGCATGCCTGCCACAGGGCCGGGCCATCACACCGCCACCTCCGTCAGGGGTGGGTCAGAGCCCGAGACTCCGCGCAATCAGGTTCCGCTGGATGTCGCTCGTGCCGGAGTACAGGGTTCCGCCGACAGCGTCGCGCAGTTCGCGCTCCACCTCGTACTCCGTCGTGTAGCCGTAGCCGCCCCGCACCTGCACCGCGTCGAGGCAGGACTGCACCATGGCCTCGCCGAGGTAGAGCTTGGCGATGGCGGCCGGCGCCCCAGGTGCCGTGTTCGTCTGCTTGGCCCAGGCCGCCTTATAGAGAAGCAGCCGGGCAGCTTCGAGCCGCACCTTCATGTCAACGATCCGATGCGACACCGCCTGGAAGTCGCCGATCGGCTTGCCGAACTGCTTTCGCTCGCGGGCATAGCGGACCGCGTCCTCGATCAATCGCTCCAGGGTGCCGAGGTTGCTGGCGAGAATACAGCCCCGCTCCCACTCCATGGAATCGTTGAACAGCTGGACGCCGCGCCCTTCCCGACCGAGCAGATTGGCAGCCGGCACGCGCGCGTGATCAAAGATCAGCTCCGCCATCGGCGAGGTCTTGAGCCCCATCTTGCCGATCTTCTTCCCCACCGAGAAGCCCGGGGTATCGCGCTCCACGAGGAACGCCGAGAGCCCGAGCGCCCCTTTGGCACGGTCGATGGTAGCAAAGACAAGAAAGAGATCCGCCACCGGGGCTTCGCTGACGAAAGTCTTGGTGCCGGTCAGCACGTAGTGGTCCCCGTCGCGCACCGCCGTGGTGCTGAGCGCGAACGCATCAGAGCCGCTGTCAGGCTCGCTCATGCCGTGCGCCCCGATCCACTCCCCGCTGTTCAGGCGTGGGAGGTAGCGACGCTTCAGCTCCTCCGTCCCGTGGCGGAGGATCGGCATCTGCACGCTCCACATCTGCGCCGCCAGCGCAAAGAGCAGCCCGTTGTCCTTGCAGGCATACCCCAGCGCTTCCATGCCGAGAATGGTGGTGAGGATGTCCACCCCGCCGCCACCATACTCTTCTGGAAAGGGAAGACCCTGAATCCCGAATGCGCCGCAGTGGGTCCACAGATCGCGTGAGAACTCTGCAACATGATCCCGTTGGATGAGGTCAGCCTGTAGAGCCTTCTTGCCGAACTGAATGACCGTATCACGGAACTCGAGTTGCTCCGTGCTCCAGGCGAAGTCCATATTGCTCAATGGGTTGGCGTGGTCCAGGCCTGCGATGTCGTCGGCGACGAACAGCTGTGGCCCTTGCAGTATCCGTGCGCGCCATCCAGCGACCGGAAAAGTGTACAATGTTTGGCCAGAAGGCATGGAACGTGCTAATATGGGCGGTCAATTCGACACCAAGAAGCCCACTAACTGTCGCTGCCCGCTGACGAACCAGAACCGGTTCGCTGGAGTGGTATGCGACAGGGCATTGGCACTTTTCCCCGAGGGACCCGATGACGTTGACGACAGATGTGGCCATCATTGGTGGTGGGCCGGGTGGATGCACCGCCGCCATGTTTCTCGCCCAGCAGGGAATCCGAACGATCATCATCGAGAAGGACGAATTCCCCCGGTATCATATCGGCGAATCCATGACGGGGGAATGCGGTGGTATTCTCCGCCGGCTCGGGCTCGGCGAGCAGATGATCGCGGCCAGGCACCCGCAGAAGCAGGGTGTGAAGGTCTACGGCCCTTCCGGGCACGGGCACTGGTATGTCCCAGTCATGCGTCGGAACGAGGCGGGGAACCTGGAGGCGATCAACACCTTCTCCGTTCGTCGCAGCAGCTTCGACCGAATGATGCATGACGAGGCTGCCGCCCGAGGCGCGGAGATGCTCCGCGCCGAGGCAATCCGGCCGCTCTGGGCGGCGGACGGCCGGACGATGACCGGCGTCCGGGTCCGCCTGCCCTCCGGCGCGGAGGAGGATGTGCGGGCCCGGGTCACGCTGGACATCACCGGCCAGAAGACCTTCTTCGCCCATCAGAACGTCTGCTCCGAGAAAGTGCCCGGCCGCTATGACAAGCAGGTGGCGGTCTTCTCCCACGTCGCCAATCCCATCCGGGATGATGGCTCCTCCCGCCAGAACCACCCCGACAATACCCTGATCTTCTACAAGGGGAAGTTTCACTGGTCGTGGTTCATCCCGCTCGATCATGAGACCGTCAGCGTCGGAGTCGTAGCGCCGGGGGCGTATTTCGCCGCCCAGAAGGAGAGCAAGGCGGACTACCTCCGGCGCGAGTTGCGGGAACTGAACCCCGAACTCGCCCGGCGCGTGGTTGACAATTCGCTGACCGAGGAGGCCAGGGCGATCCCCAACTACTCCTATCACAGCCGGACCTTCACCGGGCCAGGCTGGATGTGCATTGGCGACACGCACCGGTTCATCGACCCGATCTTCTCCTTCGGGCTGTTCGTGTCCATGAAGGAGGCCGAAGAATCGGTACCCGTCATCGCCCGCTTCCTGGGTAACGAGCATGTCGGCCCGGGGAATCCCTTCCAGGCGCACATGGAGCGGCTCGAGCGCGGCCTGGACTTGACCCAGGACCTGATCGACGGTTTCTGGGAGAATCCGCTCGGCTTCGCACACCTTTTGCACCGTGGCACGCACCAGGACGACATCACCGACCTCTTTGCCGGCCGGATCTACATGGATGAGCCCTCGGGTGGCGTCCTGGCGCTCAGAAAACTGGCGCAGGCGGGGCTCGCCAAAGCAGGTTGATAGGGACTATTCCTCTTCCGGTGCCCGAGGGAGGGCGAGCGGGATGGCGATGAAACCGCATTTCACGAGGAATCGGCATCGTCAATCCCGGTCGCCGATTGTGCAACGGCGACCAGTTGCGCCGTTCCTGGCATGCGCCGACCAGCTTAGCTTGCAGCATCTCCTGCCCACCGCGGGCGAACCCGATTCAACCGACATGCTTCGATGACCACTCCTGCGACCTCAGGCGCGCCGATCCCATCCCGCCGCGCCCCCTGGCGGAAATATCGCCTTGCCCTGCTGGGCGGCGGCATCGCTGCCTGGTTCGCCGTTGTCACCATTACCCATCAGCGCTCCGAGGCTCGGGCCCGAGGCACCAATAAGGGCGCCAAGGAACTGCTGCAGATCGGTGCCCTGCCGGTCACGTGAAACCTCACCATTCCCATCGCCTGTAGGGCGATGAGCATCGAAGGCAAGCCGATCGACGTCAGCAAGGGCATGGACGAATCCGGCCTGGGAATGCCGGGCATGGAGATGCCCCGGATGGCGGGCGCGAACATGGCCGGGATGGCCGGCATGCCGCTGGACGGCGATACCGCTCCGCCCCTGCCGCAGGTGGCCGAGTTCGTCCGTTATGGCGGGTGGCCGGAGCTCAAGGAAGCGATGATCTCCGGGAGACTCAAGGCGGCGATGCTGCTCGCGCCGATGGCCATGGATCTGGCCAGCAAGGGGATTCCGGTCAAAGTGGTCGCGCTCGGGCACCGCTCCGGCGCCGTAATCATGGTGGGAAAGGATTCGCCCTACCACTCGTTTGCGGACCTGAAGGGCAAGCGCGTCGCCATCCCCAGCCGGTTTGCGGTGGACCATATCTTCGTCCGCAAGATGATGGCAGCGAGCGGCATGCACGATGGCGACGTGACCCTGATCGAGATTCCGCCGCCGGACATGCCCGCCGCCCTGCTCGCCGGCGCCGTGGATGCCTACGCGACTGGCGAGCCGTTCGGCGCGAAGTCCGAGATGGCCGGCTACGCCCGCGTGCTCTACATGACCCGCAACGAGTGGCCCAACTACATCTGCTGCGTGCTCACCGTGCGGGAGGAGCTGATCCAGTCCGACCGCAAGCTGGTCCAGCTGCTGGTGGATCACGTGATGTCGGCCGGGCAGTGGCTCGATAACTCGCCGGCGCACCGCATCGCGGCCGCCCGGGTGGCTTCGGAAAAGACCTACTTCAACCAGGCCTTCGATCTCATCCGCTGGGTCATGGAGCGCCCGGCGGACCGGGTGACCTATGGCGACCTGCGCCTCATCCACTCGGAGTTCGACAGCCTGATGCATCTCGCTGTCGATGCGAAGATGTTTCCCGATACCATTCCCTACAGCGTCTACATCGACGAGAGTTTCATGCGGAACTTCCGCCTGGTGGACATTCCCATCAAATGACGCCCCTGCGCCGTGCCGGCCCATTTCTCGTGGTCGCACTCTTCATCGGCATCTGGTGGTTCGCCGCCAAGGGCAGCCCCATCTTCCCCAACCCGGGCCAGGTGGCCGCCGCCCTGGTGGAGCTGGTGCGCGAAGGCACGCTGATCCGGCATGTCGCCTCGTCACTCTATCGCGTCACCCTTGGCTACGGACTGGCGCTTCTCCTGGGCATCCCGGTCGGCAGTCTGATGGGATGGTACCCCGGCATCTACCGCGCCCTGAACCCCATCGTGCAGCTGCTTCGGCCGATCTCGCCGATCGCATGGATTCCGCTGGCGATCCTCTGGTTTGGCGTGGGAGACAGCTCGCCGATCTTCCTGATCTTCCTGTCGTCGTTCTTCCCGCTGGTCGTCTCGACCACCGCGGGCGTGCACCTGGTCGAACAGCAGTATGTCCGTGCCGCCAAGAATTTCGGCGTCACCGGGCTCGAGCTCTACCGCCGGGTGATCTTCCCCGGCGCCCTGCCCAGCATCATCACCGGCATGCGCGTCGGACTCGGCATCGCCTGGCTCGTCGTGGTCGCGGCGGAAATGGTCGCTATCAACTCAGGGCTTGGCTACCTCATCATCGACTCGCGCAACGCCGGGACCCGGTACGACCTGGTTGTGGCCGGCATGGTGATCATCGGTGTTATCGGCTTCATCCTCGACATCATCATGCGTCGCCTGGAAACCCTAGACGAGGTCCGCTGGCGCTATGGCACCACGCGCTAAATACGAAATCACCGGCATCTCCAAGAGCTTCGCCGGCGAGACCGGTCCGCTCCAGGCGATCGCCGACGTCAGCCTCACGGTCCACGAGGGTGAATTCGTTGCCCTGGTCGGCCCCTCCGGCTGCGGCAAGTCGACCCTGCTCAATATCCTGGGCGGGTTCGACACGCCCGACCACGGCGAGGTCCTGCTGGATGGCGCGCCGATCACGGAGCCGAGTCGCCGCGGTATCCTGATCACTCAGCGCGGCTCGGTCTTTCCGTGGATGACCGTGCGGCAGAATCTCGAGTTCGCCACCCGGGATCTGCCGGCGGCGGAGATCGCAAAGCGCTTCGCCTACTATATCGATTTCGTCGGGTTGCGTGGATTCGAGGACGCCTGGCCTCACCAGCTCTCGGGCGGCATGCTCCAGCGGGTCGAGGTGGCGCGTGCCCTGATGGCCAAGCCCGACGTGCTGCTGATGGATGAGCCCTTTGGCGCGCTGGACGCGCTCACCCGCATGCGGATGCGGGGCGAGCTGATCGAGATCCTCGCCCGGGACAGCCACACCTGCCTGCTCGTCACCCACGACGTCGAGGAGGCGCTTCACCTCGCGGACCGCATTATCGTCTTCAGCCCGCGCCCGGCGAAGATCCAGTGCGTGCTGGACGTGAATGCCCCGCACCCCCGCCTGCTCTCCCATCCCGGCATGATCGCGCTGAAGGAGCGCATCCTCCAGGAGTTGGGGCTTTCCTCCCTCGACCTCCTCCGGGACACCGCCGCTCCGGTCGAACACGGCCAGGGCAAGAGCGCCATCCCGGAAGACCACATTGCACCCAGGGGACTCACCCTCCGTCCGCTCAGCCCCCGCCCCAGAATCGGCGGGGAAGCGGTCGAGCAGTTCGACGTGGTGGTCGTGGGTGGAGGACCCGCCGGCTCCAGCGCCGCCACGGTGCTCGCCGCCGAAGGTCAGAAGGTGCTGGTCCTCGAGCGGGAGCACTTCCCCCGATACCACGTCGGGGAATCCCTGCTGCCGATCGCGTGGGACCTCTTTGATCGGCTGGGGGTGACCGCAGAGGTGGAGGCCGAGGGCTTTGTCGTGAAGCAGGGCATCTCCTTCGGGCTGCCGGGGCAGGCGGACGAGCTGTCGTTCCGGACCTCGGAGTACCCCGAATACTTCCAGCGGCCCTACACCTTTCACGTCGAACGGGCCCGGTTCGACGAGATTCTGCTGCATAACGCCCGGGACAGGGGCGCAACGGTCCGGGAAGGGTGGGTCGTGCGGGACGTGCTGTTCCAGGGCGATACCGCCGTTGGCGTGCTGGCCGGGCCGGTGGGCGAGGAACCCCACCCGATCCTTGCCCCCATGGTGGTCGACGCCACCGGGCAGAACTGCCTGTTGGCCCGCAAGCTCGGCTGGCGGCGCCCGGACCCGACGCTCAACAAGGTGGCGCACTACGCCCATTTCACCGGCGGATTTCGTCCCAACGCCGAGAAATCGGAGGGCGAGATCCCGATAGAGAACGCCAGCTCGACACATGTCGATGCCATCGAGGGCGGCTGGGTGTGGTACATCCCGCTGCGCGACGACACCGTCAGCGTCGGTGTCGTCCTGGACGCGAAGTTTGACAGCGCGAAGCGGGGCAACCCCCAGACCCGGTTCGATGATGCCATTCAGTCCTGCCCCAGGGTGCGGGAGTGGCTCGCGAACGCCAAGCCGGCGATGGAAGTCCAGACCATCTCGAACATCTCGTACCTGAACGACTGTTTCGTGGGCAACGGCTTCGTGCTGGTGGGCGATGCCTCGATGTTCATCGACCCGATCTTCTCCTCGGGGGTGACCATGGCGATGCGGAGCGGCATCTACGCTGCCGAGGCGATCATCGACTGCGCGATCCACAAGGACTACAGCGCGGCCCGGCTGGAGCACTATGAGGCCCGGATCCGGCTGCCGATGAGCCGCATCTTCAAGATGATCTACAACTGGTACGCGATCCTGGAAAAGCGGGAAGCGGACAACATCTTTGTGCGCGCCCGGAACAGCCCGTTGCTGCGCGAGCGGCTTCTGGTGCTGTTCTCTGGTGGCTACGACCGACTCGATTTCGAGTCGCTGCTGGCCGCCGAGGGAGAAAGGCACTAGCCACAATCGCGGCGCCTGCCCCTCGAACGAAAAAACCCTCCCCGACATCGGGGAGGGTTTTCTGCATCGGCATTGACCGACTGCTACATGTACCCGTCGCGCCGCAGCGTTTCCAGCCCGCCGCCGTCATCCTTGTCCTGCGCCCGCCCCGAGCGTTCGGCGATGTTGGCGAACTTGCCGGTCTTCAGCTCGGTGATGATCTCCTCGACATTGCGCGAGGTGGACTTGACCGACTGGGTGCAGGGACCACAGCCGAGGGAGCGGTAGCGGATGCCGTCGCCCTGATCGTAGTAGAGCGAGACGGTGGGGATGTCCTCCCGCTGGATGTACTCCCAGATGTTCAGCTCGGTCCAGTCCAGCAGCGGGTGAATCCGGAGATGGGTGCCCGGGGCGAATTCCGTCTTGTACTGGTTCCAGAATTCCGGCGGCTGGTCGCCGACGTCCCAGGTGCTCTGCTGGTTCCTGGGGGAGAAATAGCGCTCCTTGGAGCGGCTGCCTTCCTCGTCCGCCCGGGCGCCCACGATCACGCCGGTGTAGGGCTCGGTGTTCCGGTCCACCTCGTACGCCTTCTTGGCGTGGTTGAACTTGTAGCGCGGCCACTCGCCGGAAAGCGTCTTCTTGAGGGCCTCGGTCTTGAGCAGGCCGCAGCAGGTGATCCGGTCCACCGCGCCGTCGGGGAAGGTGCGTTTATCCTGCAGCGCCTGCACATGCTGCCCGTAGATGAGATTCAGGTTCCATTCCGCTGCCAGCCGGTCCCGGTAGCGGATCATCTCCGGGATCTTGAAGGAGGTGTCGATGTGCACCAGGGGGAAGGGCACATGGCCAAAGAACGCCTTCCGCGCCAGCCACAGCAGGACCGTGCTGTCCTTGCCGATCGACCAGAGCATGCAGAGGCTCTTGAAGTTGGCGTAGGCTTCACGGAAAATGTGGACGCTCTTGTATTCCAGCTCAGCGAGATGGTCCATCGTCAGTCCCCTAGAAATGGTCCTTCGGTCCAACCGGCGCCTGTGCGCCAGCCTGCACGAATAAGGCCGCGATCCGCCGAAAGGCCGACGCCGCCCGCCTAGACTGCCTGCCCCGCCCCGTCGACGAATGCCAGCACCCGACGCACCGCCTCATCCACTGCAATGGTCGCCGTGTCGATGGCGAGTTCGGGCGACACGGGCGCCTCATAGGGATCGTCGAGTCCGGTGAAGTGCTTGATTTCCCCGCGGAGCGCCCGGGCATAGAGCCCCTTGATGTCCCGCCTGGCGCACTCGTCGAAACTGGTCGAAATCCAGATCTCGGAGAAATGCCGACACAGACCCCGCACGAAGGCCCGCGAATCGGCATAGGGTGACACCAGACTCGCCACGACGGTGACGCCATGCCGCTCCAGCCGGCTGGCAACCCAGCCCACCCGGCGGATGTGGGCGTCGCGCTCCGGCCGGGTGAATCCGGTGGCGGGAAAGATGTCGCGGATCGCATCGCCATCGAGGTACTCCACCTTTTCCCCCCGCGCTTCCAGCAGCGCCACGACCTCGCGCGCAATCGTACTCTTGCCGGAGCCCGACAGCCCGGTGAACCAGAGCACCTTCCCTTCCCCGCTGCCGGTCTCGAGTTCGCTATCCGCCCGCCCGATCACGAAGCCGTTGTTCTTGAGCGCAGGCTGGTTGTACACCAGCTCCGAGCGGCGCGGCGCCCGTTCCCCGGAATTCCGAAAAATGCAATCGCCCGCGGCCACATCCCACTCCATCGTCGGACCCAGCCGCGGATAGATGTCGGCCTTCCCTTCGGCGACCCAGCAGAACTTGAGTGAACTGCCGGCCAGCACCCGCTCGGCGACGGTGATGGTGCTCAGATACGCTTCCAGCTCTTTCGAGGGATGCGACCGGCTCTCCGCGACCCGCACCGCATGACCGGGCAGCGGGGGGCGGGAGTAGATCCGGCTTGGTGCACCCCCGGCCTCGCGCTTCCACGACCCCAGCCCGGCACCGGCGTAATACAGCAGGTCGAGAGCCGGCGCGTAGATCACGCCGAGCACCGGCACGCCGCCCTCGATGAGGGCGATGTTGACGGTGAATTCCCCGTTCCGCTGGATGAATTCCTTGGTCCCGTCGAGCGGATCGACCAGCCAGAAACGGGTCCAGGCCGCCCGGACCGCCGGACCGGGAAGTTCCCCCTCCTCCGAGATGATCGGAATGGCAGCGTCCCACGCCGCGAGGGCCGCCACGATGATCTCGTGTGCGGCCCGATCGGCCGCGGTCACCGGCCCCTTGTCGCCCTTCTGCTGTACGACCAGCTCGGTCTGGTAGTGCACCATCGTCGCCCGGCCGGCCTCGAGGGCGATGGCCTCCAGGCGGACCAGGGCGTCCGGCGACACGGTCACCGTCGTCGGTCGGCTCACGCGGATTTCTCCGGGGAGGGCGCCGGGCCTGAGGGCGGAAAGAGATTGAACCGGATGATGTGGATGATGGCGGCGACGCCATCCTTCCAGCCGATCTTCTTTCCCTCGGCGTAGGTGCGGCCGGCGTAGGAGATGGGCATCTCCCAGATGCGTGCCTTGGCCTGGGCCAGCCGCGCGGTCACCTCCGGCTCGAAGCCGAAGCGGTCGCTCGTCAGGACCATCGACTTCAGCAGCGGCGCACGGATCATCTTGTAGCAGGTCTCCATGTCCGTCAGGTTCAGATCGGTGAAGACGTTGGACATCAGGGTGAGGAACTGATTCCCCACCGAGTGCCAGAAGTAGAGCACCCGGTGCTCCGCGCCACTGAAGCGCGAGCCGAAGACCGCGTCCGCCCGGCCATCGGCGATCGGCCGCATCAGGCGCGGGAGTTCGGCGGGATCGTATTCCAGGTCGGCATCCTGCACCACGATGACATCGCCGGTGGCCGCTGCGATTCCGGTCCGCAGCGCCGCGCCCTTGCCCCGGTTGACCTCGTGATGCCGTACGATGTCCACCAGACCCTCGGCGTGCAGCCGATCGAGAATTTCCCGGCTGCCGTCCCGGGAGGCGTCATTGACCGTCACGATCTCCACGGTCAGCGGGATCGCCCGGACCCGGCGCACGAGATCAGCGACCGTTCCGGCCTCGTTGTAGACCGGAATGATGACACTCAGTCTGAGCGTTGATGGCTGAGCACCGCTCACGGTTTCCCTCCCTGGATGGGGCGCATACCTGAATTGATGACGTCACCCGAGCGGGCGACGGAGTCGAGGCGGGCCTGCAGCGCGCGGTGAATCGGCGCGCGGGCCGGCACGGTATCGAGATCGTTCACTTCGGCGGCATCCTGCGCGACATCGAACAGCTGCTCGGACTGATCGCCCGACCGGATCAGCCGGTGCCCCTCGGCCTGTACCGCCCACATCGGGCCGCGGGCGATGGGACCCTTCTTCTTCCGGAACTGCGGCACGAAGTCGAGCTCCGCATAGAGTGGTTCGCCACCACCGCGCCCGGTCTCAAGCAGGGAGCGGCCCGGCAGCACCGGCCCACCCTCCCCGCCAGCGAGCGTGGTGATGGTACGCGCGAGGTCGTGCAGGCTGACCGGCACATCGCTCCGAACAGCTGCCTGTCCCGGCACGGCGATCACGAGAGGCACGTCGAGCAGGGGCCGATACAGGCTGTTGCCATGCTCGACGAGCCCATGTTCACCCATGTGTTCGCCGTGGTCCGCGGTCACGATGATGACCGTGTGCTCCAGCAACCCGCGACGCCCGAGCGCCGCCTGCAGCGCGCCGAGCTCGGTGTCCATGTAGCGAATGGCCCCGTCGTACTGGGCGAGCCCGAGAGTCCAGTCCGGCGCCTTCCACCGCTGCATGGCGCGCCGGGTGACCGCGGCGCGCTGGGCCATGGTACTGCCCGGGGCGAACAGCGTGTCGAACGGTGCGGGCGGCTCGTACGGGTCGTGCGCATCGAAGTAGTTCAGGCAGGCGAAGAATGGCCGGGCCGGATCGGAATCGTCCAGCCACTCGAAAAACCAGTCGTTCACCTGTCCCGCGGAGTTGCGCAGCAGGCGCCACTGGTCGGGCTGGCTGGGCAGCAGCAGGCGCCCGAACGCCGGCGCCAGCACCAGCCGCCCCAGGCCGATCCGATAGTCGCGGAAGCGGGCGAACCCCCGGGTGAGCCCGGTCTCCCAGCTCACGTAGTTGATGTTCCCCACGAACAGCCCCGTCCGGTATCCGCGGCTGGATAGCACTTCGGCCACGGTAGGAGCCGCACCGTCCAGCGGGATTTTCCAGGTCGCGGTGAAGTCATGGGGCAGCAGGCCGGTGAACATCGACGCGTGCGACGGCAGGGTCCACGGCGCCACCGACATCGCCTGAGTGAAGCTGGTGCCCCGGGAGGCCAACTCGGCCAGGACTGGCGTCGTTGGCCGGCCATAGCCGTAGAGGCTCAGGTGATCACGTCGCGTGGCATCGAGGACCACCAGAAGAACGTTCGGTGCACCAGCGGACCCTGCGGGCAGCACACCCGCCATCCGATGCTCGCGCCAGAGGCGCCAGCCACGCTCGCCGCCGCACAGCAGTCCAACGATCAGCAGCAGCGAGAGCAGCTGACGCGGCAGCCTCTCCCACCAGCGGTGTCGCTGCGCCAGCCAGCGACCGAGCTGAGACCCGAGCCCGACGGCGAGGGCAACCTGGGCCGCCCAGTGCAGCCGGTCGGCATGCAGCAGCACCAGCCACGCCGCTGCGCCAAGCAGCAGGACGGCCGCAGTCGTGCGGGACAGGAACCGGTGCGCCAGCACGAGAAGGAGTCCGACCAGCAGGAGCAGCAGCAGATCGGCCAGCGGCGCGAGCCACACCACGTCAGTGCTCTGGAACTGGATCGCGGGCGCGATGACCCAGCGACCGACGACGAGTGCGGCCTCGATGAGGCCCGCCGCCAGCCCGAGGCTGGCCGCCGCGAGCAGCACCTCTCCGCGGGACACCGTACCAGGATTCACGGCGGCCCTCCCGCATCCGCGAGCCGGGCAGCGCGCCACGACACCAAAAAATCGGAGCGATAAGTTGGCCAGCGCTGCGCCTGCCACGCGCCCTCGACGATGAACCCGGCCGAAGGCGTGTCCGGTCGCCGGAGCCGCAGATTCACCGCCGGGTGCGGAGTGCAGAGGGGCGCCGCCGCCCAGCAGCGGTCATTCTCGACCGGTACCTGCAACTCGAGGCCGGACGCCGTCCGGTATGGGGCGAGCGCCGCGACTGGGACGGGATGGAATCCGTTGTCGGGGCCGGAGCGCACCGTAATCTGGGCCATCAGGCCGGTCAGCCTGCCCCGGTTCCGCTGCAACGCACGCACGCTGATCGGCACCGTGGCGGCAAACAGTGCGACGACCAGCAATATCCGACGGAGCGATTGCGTGGCCACCGGCCCGATCGCCTCGGCAAACGTCGCCGCAGTCAGGGTCCAGAATAGTGGCAGCGCAAACACCGCACGGGGTGCGGTGCCGAACCAGAAGGCGAGGCCGATACTCACCGGCAGGACCAGCCACACCCCAGCGCCTGGCCGGGATGCCCCGGAGCGCCACAAAAACACGACAAGAGCAAGCAGCGCCATCCCGAGGGGGAGGAGGATGTGCCACTGCCCTTCCGTGGTGCCCAGCGTCCCGGTGAACCACGGCCGTACCCACGACCAGTCGCTCACCCAACGGCCGGTGCCCTCGGTGGCGAAGTGCTTGTAGTTGATCCGACCGAAGTGATAGACCCAGTCCCGCTCCGCCTCCGCCTGTTCCAGCGGCACGCGCCACGAGACCGGCATCGCGCCAAACGTACTGGGGTAGGCGGGATAGCCCGAGAGGATGATGCTCCGTCCCGCCCAGCTCAGCCCGAACAGCGCGACGAGCACGCCACCCCAGCGCACCGAGGGGCGGTCGCACAGCCTGGCCACGGTCGTGCCGGCGCACTCGCGCCAAAGCACCACCAGCAGGAGCACGGCGACCGGCACCGCCACGCTCAGCTTCACCGAAACCGCTGCAGTGGCGCAGAGCAGGGTGGCGACGAGTTCGGCCGGCGCGGGGTCTGGGGCTGTGCCAGCCGGCGGACGGACCAACCGGCGGTAGGCCAGCCCGAGGGCGAACAGCAGCAACAGGCTCGCGGGAAGGTCGGTGGTGAGGCTGGCGACAAAGAACGGATCGGCAGCGAGGAGCGTCACCGGAACGAGCAGCACGATCGCGAACGCCGCTGGTCGCGGATCCGCACCGGGTTCGCGGAGGCGGGCAACGCTGCTCAACAGGGTAACGAGCGCCAGTGCAACGACGAATCCGTTGGCCAGATGGGTGACCCGCCCCACCCACGGCCCCTGATCCAGCAGCGCGGCGAAGAGCAGACTCGAATTGTTGAAGCCGAGCCGGCCGTGGAGATTGGCAAGGCCGGGCACGATGGGATAGGCCCTGGCCCACGCGACGGCCGGCAGATGGTAGATCCCGGTATCCGATGCGGTGGGCCGGGAGAGACTGACATTCGCCACCCAGACGACCACCAGCGCTGCGATCAGCAGCAGCGGCAGCCACTCCACCGGCGGTCGCGGCCGCTCCGAAACCAGCTGTGATCGGGCCACGAACCAGCCCGTCGCGCCCATGACCGCCACTGCCATCGCGGCCGCCCCCCGAATCGGAAGGACCAGGTGCCAGAGCTGGAGGAAGAGGAGCAGCAGCGCCAAGCCAGTCCAGGTCGCAGTGAGCAGCGCACCGGGCTGGTCGATGCGACCCGCCCGGACCAGGACCCGCATCCCCAGGCCCAGGCCGGTGACAGCGGTCGCCACCAGCAGCCACGCTGCGAGCACGCTGAGCATCGCCCGCCCCAGATCCATGACCGTGGTCCCGCCTACCAGGGCCGGTAGAGAATGCCCTTGTCCTGCAGCAGGCGCTTGATCCGGTCGACGCCGTCCTCCGCCGCCTCAGCGTCGCCCAGAATCATCTCGTAGGTCACGTCGGTCGAGACATGATCCCCGACCCAGATCAGCTCGATACGGTCCGGATCCACGGTCGTCTTGATGACTTCGAGATCGTCCTGCGTCAGCTCGTGGGCGGTCACGATCAGGAGCGCCCCGGCGTCGAGGAACATGTTGGCCACCTCGCCCAGCCGACGCAGGTGCTCGGTCCGGTTATCGGTCTTGCGCTCGATGTCGGCATCCACGCCATAGACCACGTTCGCCATGCCGAGGAAGTAGACCACCCGTCCATCTTCGAACAGCCGCGTCTCGAGATCCTTGGCCAGGGTCTTCCGCTCCGCTTCACGGGAGCCGGTGATCAGCAGCAAGGACGATTTCTGGCTGTACTTCTCCGACCGCCGCTCCGGCTGGATGGCGCTCGGCTCCCACTTGAAGTTGCGGAGCATCACCTTCTCGCGAATCTCGCTCTGCCGGTCGGGCAGCGCCTCGCGCACGATGCCACCGCCGCGGATCTCGTAGTCCTCCACCAGCACAAACCGGCTGGTCGCCGCCACCTGGTCGGCGAGGTCGAAGGCCACGGCGCGGTTGAGCTTGAGGGTGCACTCCGCGACGGCGTTGCGGTCGACCCGCTCCTTGGTCTCGCTGCTGTCGAGGTTCGACGCGTCCACCACACGGTGGATCGCCTCCAGCCGGCAGGGAACGCGCGCCGCGCCGAGCTTCAGGATGTAATCCTTCTGTTTCTGCATGGGCTGCTTGCCCAGCCAGAAAATGCTCACTCGAAGCCGGGTAGTGACCTCGGGACGCAGTTGGGTCACCAGCGTCGCCAGCTCGCCCCGGCCGACATAGATCTGCTCGCTGAGGGTGAAGCCGGTGGCCATCCCGGCGCGCGCCTCCGTCTGGGGCGGCCGGTTGAACGCCTCGATCGTCTTGACCCGGCTCTTCTTGCCCGAGGGATAGAACACGACCTCGTCGCCCACCCGGACCACGCCGGTCTCGATCGTGCCGGCGATCACCCGCCGATCGTCGCCCTGCGCGGTGAACTTGTAGACGTCCTGCACCGGCATCCGGAATGGCTTGTCCACCGGGGGCCGCTCGGTCGCGAAATTGTCCAGGGCCTCGAGGACGGTCGGGCCCTTGTACCACGGCATCTTCTGCGAACGGGTCGCGATATTCTCGCCATCGCGGCCGGCGGCGGGGATGAAGCAGGCCGGATGCACCTTGATCTGATCGAGAAAGGCGGTGTACTCCTGCACGATGCCATCGAAATGGGCCTGATCGTAATCAACCAGGTCCATCTTGTTGACCAGGACGGCGATCTGGCGGATGCCGAGCATCGACATCATGTAACCGTGCCGCCGGCTGTTCTCCTGCACCCCCTCCTTCGCGTCGATCACCAGCAGCGCCGCCGCGGCGCGCGAGGCGCCGGTGACCATGTTCTTGAGAAACTCGATGTGTCCTGGCGCATCGATGATGATGTAGTGGCGCTTGTCGCTCTTGAAAAACACGCGGGCGGAATCAATCGTGATCCCCTGCGCCTGCTCGTCCTTCAGGGCGTCGAGCAGAAAAGCGTATTCGAACGGCTTGGCAGTGCGTTCACACAACGCCTTGACCTGCTCGAGTTTTCCCTCCGGAAGCGAGCCGGTGTCGGCCAGCAGTCGCCCCACCACGGTACTCTTGCCGTGGTCGACGTGGCCGCCGATGACGATGTTCATGCTTTCCAGCGATACCGGCGAGGCTGACGCCAAGGGTGCAGCAGTCGTTGCATCCATTCGTGCGTGTCCGTCTTGGTCTGGGGTGTTGCCAGGAGTGGCAGTGTGGCAGGAGATCCACACTCCGCATCGCGGCTCCTCGGTTGCGCCTGTTTCATGGGCAACCCACATGCCAGTAAGCCTCGCACGAGGCGGTCTGGAGTGGGAAAGTATCCCGAATTGTAGCGACTATCCTACAACTTTGAAGGATCAGCCCGGTCAGACGTGGAGACTGGGCAATCGGGTAAGGGAAAGCCGCAGTCCGCCCGTCAGGGATAGGACAAGGGCAAAAGTGGCCATGCCGGCTGGGAGGCTCACCCAGAGCGGTTGATGGGCTAGGGGGAGGAGGATGAGAGCCATGGCGCCAGCGGCCACGATCGCCCGCCAGAATCGGCCGACCCCGGGCGGACGAAGCCCTTCGATCGACGCATTGCGCACGGCCAGCCCGGCGCGGACCACCTCCGTCAAGACCGTTGCCGCCGCAGCGCCGAGCATGGCGTACTCGGGGATCAGCACCAGGTTGAGCCCCAGATTGAGGATCGCCGACTGCACTGCGGTTCGCAGCACCAGGTCCTGTCGCCCGCAGGCCACCAGGCTGAACAGCGACACATTGCGGAAGTAGCCCGCTGGGACCGACCAGAGGAGGACGGCCAGTGGCAGGGCGGAACGCTGATACTGGACCCCGAAAGCAAGACCGATGATCGCCGGGGCGAGCACAGCGCCGCCGACGGCAATCGGCAGACCCACGGCGAAGACCTGCGACAAGGAGGTCCGATATTGCTCACCCTGCGCGTGGGGGTCCGCGCCGAGCCGGGTGAGCGCCGGAAGCAGGCTCTGGCCATAGGCAATCCCGACATTCACCAGGAAGCTCACCAGGGTGTACGCCGCCACGTAGAGGCCCGTCACGGTGGCGGTGTGGAACAGGCGGAGGAAGATCAGATCGGAGTTGAAGATCAGCAGGCCGAGCAGGGTCTGGAGGACCAGCGGCGTGCCGCGCCGCAGGATGGGTCCGGCCCGTCGCCAGTCGAACCGCAGCACGAGGGGGCCCAGTGATCCCCGAAGCCACCACGCCAGGCAGAGTGCCGCCACCGCGTCGCCGAGGAACTGGGCAATCGGGACCTGCGGGATATCGCCGGCGGAATGTACGAGGCTGAGGACGAGGGCCGCCATGACGGCCTCGCCCACGATCCGTCCTGCCGCAACTCGGCCACCCTGCTCGAGGCCAAGGTGGATCCAGCGGGCGTTCGCCCCCAGCACAAGCAGGGTCAGGGAATAGCTGGCCAGGATGGCCCCTTCGGGCTGCGGCGCGACGAATACGCCCCCAACGATGACGACGAGGGCGACGACCGTCGCGATGAGGGCGCGGCTCGCCACCAGGCTTCCGCCCAGTTCCCGGCCCAGAGCGGGATGCGCGGCGATCTCGCGCACGCCGATCAAATCGATGCCGGCATCCCCGACTGCCGTGACGTAGAGCATCACCGCCGTCGCCACCCCGAGGATGCCGTATCCCGCCGGCCCGAGCGTGCGCGCGAGGTAGACACTCGCCGCGAACGCGATCAGGCGGGCACCGGCCTCGCCGACGGCGAGCGCGAGAAAGTTGCGGTTGAGGCTGGACACGGCGATCAGGCGACTCGGCAGTGAGTTGGGGAGGTCAAAAAGAAACCGGCGACCGGCCCGTGGAACAGGGGCCCGGTCGCCGGAGACTGTTGCGGTCAGTGCGCCTCAGGCGCCGGCGGACTGCTCCGCCGCGGCGGCATCGGCCGCTGTTTCGGCGGCGGAGACAGCTCGGGTCGCGGGACCGTCGCGTTCGATGGAGATCGGAACCCGCTCCGACGGATGCAGCGGCAGCGGCTTGCTCCAGACCTTGCCCTTGAGGAGCGCCTGCACCAGGGGGAGCGGCTGGTAGGCGATGCTGGACCACATGAAGACCTCCGTGGTGCAGTAGCATTCCTTCCGGGCAATGGACTCACGCAGCTTCTTGGCTTCCTCGGAATGCCAGATCTCGGGAAAGGTGTTCTTGCGCAGGTTGCCGATCGGCTTGTGAATCTCGCAGACGCCGACATCGCCGTTGGCATACACCACGCCGGAAATCTTGCCCGCCTTGCAGGGGATGACCTGCCTGGCCTGCTTGACGGTCTCCACCTTGCCCCACTGCAGCATCGGCTCCATCAGCGAGCCGCGGCGGCCGGCTTCCCGCGGGGCCCACAACCGGCGAATGTACTCGTAGAGCTCCTCGTAGAGCTTGAGGCTCGGGCCCACCAGCGTGGGGTTCTTCCGGTCGCCGCGGATGATGGCCAGATTGTGATGGTCCATCTGCGGGCAGCGTTCGTAGAGATACGTCGTCAGCTTCTTGATCTCGTCCATGTTGACGTCGGTGGCCGTTGAGATCGAATGGATCCGGACTCGCGGATCCTTCTTCTGCAGCTCGACGAGCGCCTCGTACGTTTCCATGGCTTTCCGGAAGGCGTTTTTTGCCACCCGGAACTTGTCGTGGAACACCGGCATGCCATCGAGGGAAATTTCCGCCACGAACAGCTTGAGTGTCGGTTCCTTGAGCACCTCGGTGATCGCCGCGATGGTCTTGTCGGTGAAGTAGCCGTTGGTCGGGACGTAGATCTCCTTCACCCCGTTATGCGAGATGAACTGCCGGCAGATCTCGCCAAATTCCGGGCGCAGAAAGGGCTCGCCGCCCGACAGGTTCAGGTTCTCGATCTGCCCCAGGGAGCGCGAGAGCGCAAAGATCTCGTCCTTCGATAGATCGTTCTTCTGGTTGAGCGCGGTCCAGTAGAAGCAATGCTCGCACTTCATGTTGCAGATCGAGTTGATGAACAGCACGAGGAACGGCGGGCTGTCCATGTCCCGGTAGGAGTAACTGGTCAGGCGGGCGTGACGCGCTACTCGCTGGATCGGGTTCATCGACAACCTCTTATCTGCTTATGAATCCTATGGAGGACGGCGTGGCTGCCCGACAGGACAGGACGCACTCGGCTACCGCTATGTGCAACCCATGTGCCCAGTTGGCGCGACTCATGGCGAAGAGGGAGCAGAGCCACCGGGATAGAAAATAGCCGCCGACTGTGTGGCAGGTCCCCTACTTCTGTTGCAGCAGCACCACGGCCCAGCACCTGCAAAGATAGCCGACCACCTGACCTGCGGCCCAGGCGGTCGCGACGGGAATGAACCCGGGTACCGGGAGGCGAAGGGTGTCCCGCCACTTCGCGGGGCCCGGGTCGACCCCTCCGGATTGCGGCCGCAAGCGATCGGCCGTGAGGCCCTATGGGGCAGGGACCCGACTGATTGCGGATCGCTTCTTCCGTGGCGATGCGCCCAGCGTTCAGCGGAAGCAAACGGGGAGCGACGCTCTCGAACCGGTCGTTCCGGAGCGAGGTCCACGAACCGATCAACCTGCTGCCCGGCAGAGTGGCCCACCCGCTGCCGACGAGACCGTTGGCAAAGGAACGGCTATCGATCTACTACCCGTGCCACCCGGTGCGGCAAGACGGTGATCCCGGGGACGGCGATTGGACGTCCTGTCGAGGCGACCGTGCCGCGGCCGCGGGATGCGATGCCGAGGCGAGGACGGCCAAGGAGCGTCACGCTCAGGGCGGCGCAGCCTTGCTGGGCACGAGCGGATACATCTTGAAGGGTGCTGGACCACGGAGAGCCAGGCCCGGACCCCCGCCTGCGGGACGGGGACAACGCAGGGAATCCCGGCGTGGAGGTGGTGTGGCTACTTCTCCCGCGAGAACATCTGACCGACGCGCTTGAAGACACCGACCACCTGGCGCCAGAAGATGAGCAGCGCCCCACCGATGGCACCGAGGATGGATGTCAGCGGCATCAACTGGTCGGGCCCGACATAGAGCGCGAGGTGCATAGCGAGCATCGTAGTCAGCATGCCAAACTCCTTACCGTGAATTCGCCGGAAGGCGACGAGGAAGCCGGAGCAAATTGAGGAGGCAAAGGTCACGCCATCCCTGCCCCGGGCGCAACCGGACGACCGCGGCCAACACTAAAGACAGTGTAATGGCATAATCGCGCCATTTTAACGCCACAACAACTGACTTTCATCCGACCTCATGGCATTCTACCAGATCGGCTGCATCCTGCGCCTGCAACATCCTTTTGCCCAGCCCCCGCTGCTCGGGCTCCTCGCGGTCGGTATTCTCGCCGGATGCGGGCGGCCAGCGGCCGATCCGCCGGTTCAGATCCGGATCACTCCGGCCGCAGCCACGCTCGCCCCTGGGGCCAGCCTCACCCTCGTGGCGAGGTGTCATGAGGCCACCGGCTCCCTGCGCCCCTGTCCCCCACTCACCTGGAGCCTCGAGAACGGCTCGCTGCTCACTGTCGATGGGTCGGACACGGTCCGTCAATTCACTGCCGGAGATCCTCCGGGCGTCCTTGTTGTCCGGGCCTCGTCCGGGGTTCTCGGAACGCTCGCGGCGATCACCGTGGTCGACGGCAGGGAGACCGCCAACCTGACGATTCGGTCCTCTGAGCGCCATCAGACGCTCCGGGGCTGGGAAGCGGCCGTTTCGGCGGGGTGGCGGGTCTCACCAAGAGCATTTGAAGAGCTTGCCACCCGGGCGGCGAGCGAGCTGGGGCTCACGCGAATGCGCATGGAAGTCACCGGGAATCAGGTCGAGACCCGAACCGACCTTCGCGGCACCTGCGGCAATTCGAGGCGGATCGCTGGGGTGAATGACAACGCCGACCCCAACATGCTGGATCCGGCGGGATTCAACTGGCACTGTCTCGACGAAAAGGTGACGGACTACATTCTGCCGTTCAAGCGGGCGGTCGAGGCACGAGGCGAGCGCTTCACGCTCAATGCATGCTACGTCGGTTTCATGCGCTCCTCGGCGTTCCAGCAGGAGGATCCCGCCGAGTATGCCGAGCTGGTGCTGGCGACGCTGGACCACCTGAGGACCACATTCGGGCTGGTGCCGGATCTGTGGGAGACGCGGCTGGAGCCGGACGCCGGTCAGGTCCTGATCGATGGCACGCAGGTCGGGCGCCTCATCGCCGCCGCGGGCGCACGCGCTTCGGCGGCAGGTTACACCGGGCTCCGATTCTCGCTGCCGTCGACCAAGGTGGCCGACAATGCCCTGCCGTACTTTGCCGACGCGATGCGGGTGCCGGGGGCCGCGCCCTTCGTCGCCGAAATCGTGTACCACCGCTACCGGGCGCCTTCGAGTGGCACCCTCACCGCACTGGCGGATGCAGGGCGGTCGCATGGGCTCGAGACGGCGATGCTGGAATACCTGAACGCGACAGAACATGACCTCTGGGCCGACCTGACAGCGGCCAATGTGTCATCGTGGGAGAAGTATGCGCTGGCCGGACCACTGCACTCTGCCGGCCGTGGCAACCAGCTTTACTACGCCGACATCCGCAACGATCGCTTCCTGCTGCGGCCGGCCACGTATCCACTGATACAGTATTTCCGCTTCCTGCGGCCGGGATTCGTCCGAGTCGGTACTAGCAGCACGACCCCCGGAGTCGAACCAGTGGCATTCGTCACACCGGCCGGCGCAATCGTGCTGGTGGTCAATCTTCCCGGGCAGACGCCGCTCCACGTCGCAGGCCTTCCCCCCGGCACCTACCAGGTATCGTACTCAAGCCCCGCTGCGCCGGGCGCGACCGGGCTTCCAATCACTATCAAGGCAGGCGGCATCCTGAGCACGAGCCTGCCGGCGAATGGCACGGTGACGATCGGACAGTAGAACGCAACTCTTCCATCGCGCCAGATGGGTGCGACCTCCGCCCGCCGGTTCACCGCCTCTGGTCCGGTTCAGCACCGTGGCCCACTCCCCCAGCCGTCCCATGGCGGAGGAGCTGGAAGGCTGCCCAGGTTCGGGGACTGGATTCGGGTACTGCGGTGGGTGAGAAGAGAGGACACGGCGCCGGAATCGACCGGGGCCGTGAGGTCGGAGCGTCGTTCAGGTCGAGTCAGCTGCCGCCTGCCTGCCGCCGCCATGATGCCGCGGTCGGACCGGTCGTTCCGGAGCCGGGCTCAGGCCGTACCGCGGCTGGAGAGCCGGTTGTAGACACTGCCGATCATGCGGCCCAGTCCGTAGCCGACGACGAAGGCATACACAAACCCGATGATGCTGCCGATGAAGGACACCGAGTACCCGGGGAAGAACACCCCGATGAGCCGGAGGTGCCGGCCGGGATCAACCCCACCCTTGAGCACGAGCAGGTTGGTGGCGATGAACAATCCGAAGGCCAGCACCAGGCCGATCGAGATACCCCACGCGCGGCCATTGAGCCGAAGGAGGGCGTTCTCGAGTTCCCGCTGATCATCCTGCGTGACATCCATGACGGCCTCAGATGTGGTCGAGGAAATCCCGGCTCTGCGCCATCTCGGCGCGGGTCCGGATCCAGAAGATCGAAAGTGCGAGCACGAAGTTGCGGCAGAACGCGAAGAACCACCCCGCCACGAAGCCCGTCGCCACTCCCCACAGCAGGCCGATGATGCTTCCCGCCCAGGTCACCGTATACCCGGCGAAGTAGTGCGAGAGCAGCGCCAGATTCTCCCCCGGGAACGGTCCCCGCAACAGGTAGATCCAGGTCGCCAGCAGGATGCACAGCCCCGCCGCGAGACCAACCGCGAGACCGAAGGCGCGCTTGTGCAGCGGCGCGAAGGCTAGGCTGAGTGCGCGAGGCAGGGGTTCTGGCATGTGGCTCACAATATCGCTGGAGAGTTGCAGCACCGGCAACTGGGGCGGCACAGCGGGCGCGATCTCGACCCTCATGGCGACGGTGCTGAGGTCGCCCGGGGACGGGCGAGGGGCGCCGGCACCGGCGGCCAGCGTTCCATGCCGACTTCGTGAAACGCCTGAATCTCGGGCCGGGGTTCAGGTGGTCCCACGAGATGATGCAATGCGGTACCGATGATGACCGCGAACCCGTTCAGAACATAGTAGGCGAGGTGCAGCGGCAGGCACCGCAACGCGGCGCCCAACCCGGCCGTCCGCTGGAGGAAGCGGTACAACGGGAGATTCCCCAGGATGACCGGGAGGATGCACCCAAGGGCCCCCACCAGCCAGCGCGAATCCATGCGGACGAGGCCGACCGCGATGCAGACGAGGGCGAGCCCCATCAATCCGGTGTAGACCCGCTCCCGGTTCCGCAGGTTGAGAGATCGGCGCGACCCGAAGGACCCGTCGGCGAGGAGCAGTCTGACCCACGGCACACCGCGATCGAGCAGGTCAGTCCGCAGCATGCCATAAAGCCCCCACCGTTTGAGGTGGGTGCACTGGATCTCGGGGGCCAGCCGAATCGGATAGTTCTGGGCAAAGAGCCGGTGGCCCAATTCGATGTCCTCGATCGACGGCCGGGGATAGCGCCACTCATCGAAGCGGCCGACCGCGTGAAAGGCGGAGGTGCGTACGGCGCCGCACCCGGCCCAGAACGTGTCAGCCGGGCCAGGATTCCGCTGATGATGGTAGTGGTGGAGCAGATTCCGGTATTTCGAGGCGAGCCCCTCCCCGGGTGGCCGGTCATCATAGGAGCCGAACAGGGCACCCAGCGAGGGATCTTCGCCGAACGCCCGCGCGATGCGGCTGAGGGTATCGGGATGGACACACACATCGGCGTCCACGAACACGAGCACGTCGCCTTGAGCGGCCTCCGAACCCCGGTTGCGAGCATAGGCCGGCCCGTGCGCCGGTGCCGGCAGCCGGACCACCGCATCGGCCCAGCGCGCCGCCAGCGCATCGGTACCGTCGATGCTGCCATCGTCCACGACGACGAGTTCCCAGCTACTCCGGGGCAGGTCGCTCGCTCTGAGCGCTTCCAGGGTACGTGGCAAAACCCCCGCCCCGTTCAGGACCGGTACGATCACCGTCAGAAGAGGGGGGCGTGCAGTCATGCGCGCTCCAGCGCGGCCAGCCCCGGCGTCAAACCGAGTAGCGTCACAATGAGTTCAGGGGCACGAAGCACTTCTCCAAGGCATGCTGCAAGGGTCCCGATCAAGTACGGCCTGCTTCCGGCCTGATCCCCTCCGGAAGCCCACTAGCGCTAGCAGAAAGGAGGCCAGAGGCGCCCGCCGGTGCCCCACCCCCTTCCAGGCGCGCTTCCGCCAGGCGGAACCAGAGCTGGCTGGTCGGGCCCCCGAAGTTAGCCTGCCGATCAGGAATCGACCGGGCGACCGGACCCAAAGCGAGCACGATGGTCTCGCTGACCCCGCGTTGCCACATCTCAGGGCCGATTGGTGACATACCCCCAGACCTCGCCCGACATCCAGGCCGCCAGCAGTACGGCGATGGTCGGCGCCGCGCGGAGGAACCGCGGGAAATGGCCCAGCCGGGTCTGGGTGCGTCCATGCCGGAGCAGAAGCATGGGGACAATCGCCGGCCCAAGCAGTGCGTAACCCACACGCATGACGGGGCGGAGTCGCATGGCCCGCACGTGGCCGAAGAGGCGTCCCCAGTGAAACCGCTGCCGCAGCGCGCCGAGGAGCGACGTGTGTGTCCCCCGGTACTCGACGACCATGTCCGAGGAGAGGTACAACGTTTCCCCGCGCTCGAGCAGTGCCCAGTGCACCAGCGCCTCGACGTAGCGCTCCCGCCAGATCTCGCGCGTTTCGTCGATCATTCTGCGCTTGTAGGACACGTTGACGTCACTCACCCAGCGCCGCGGTCCACTCTCGAACGGCAGCCCGTACCGGCTGAAGTCGCAGGTGTAGATCGCCCAGTTGAGCAAGTCCCCCGGCGCGCATTCGATCGCGCCTCCGATCACGCCCCAGGGTAGTCGATCATGCAGTCGCACCACCTGCCGAGCCCAGTCAGCGCGCGGCGGGGCCCGATCCTCGAGAATGCCGATCAGCGTCCCGCTGGCCCGGGCGAGCCCCGCGGCACGGCGCCGATCATACAGCTCATGCTGACCCGCCGCGGTGCCGATGGGCCGCTCGGTCACCAGCGAGCCGATGTCGAGCAGGATGCACTCCGGGAACTCGCGGCCGATCTCCGCGGTCTCAGGAATGCTGGCATCGTAGGGGACCAGGATCTCCAGGGTCGGGGCATCATCCTGGCGTGTCAACACCTGCAGGAATCGGCGCAGGGTGTCGCCTCCGGTCACGATGGTGACGATCACACTCAGCACGGGGGCCATCGGCGCGGTTGAGGCGGCCGGTCCGGTCGCCAGGCCCTCGCCCGCCCGGGAGCGGGAATCGGACATCATGCCCGACACCTCAAGGATCTCGCAGGGCAGCCCGCGGCGGAGCTAAACGCAAGCACGCCGATCTCCCCGGCTGGCGCTGCGCTCTTTGCGAGCACCGTGGCATCGTACACTTCGGTCGTCTGGACGCGCCGTTGCCCGATGGAATCAGCGCTGACGAGCCCCTCGGGCATGCATTCCGCTCCTGCGGTCAGGAGACAAGGTTGTTTGTGACGGAAACCGTCCCGGCGCGCCCTGCGCCCGGGGGCGCCGCGCCACGACTTGCCCTTAGGCGCCATTCCGCCGGCTCCGGCGACGCTGCCACAGTCCCCCCAGCAGGAACGCGGCGCAGAGCGCCAGCGCCGACCCGAGTGCGACCAACCGCAGACTCCCCACGGCCTCTTGCAGCTGTTTCTTGCGAACATCCCAGCTCATGGGAGTCTGATACACCGTCCGATGGACCGCGGGGGTGAACCGGCCAGATGACGCCGCCCCGACGGTGTGGACCTCGACCCGTACCTCCCGACCAGCGATGGTGACGAGGAGGTAGTTGTCCAGCTGGGAGGAGATCAGTCGGGCGGTCGGGCTGCGCTGCAGCATCAGGACGCCGGGCTGGTTCTCGATGGCCGACTGATAGTAGTGCACCCCATCTCGTTCGAGATGGGAAAACTTGAGCGGGCCCAGATCCCCGCTGAATACCGCCGCCACCCGCCCGGGTGCGAGGAACGGGTGCACATCGCGCCACCAGGCCGCCGAGTCCGGAGCCCACCACAAGAGGTGATGCAGCAGCACGAAGGCATGATCGTACGCCCCCGTATCGGCCAGTTCGGATCGGAGAAACCGTACCTGCGTGCTGTCGAGACGCCTGTCGGTGTACACTCGGCGTGCCGTGTCGGCGGACGGGACGGGCATGGTCGAGACCAGCAGCAGGCGCACGCGGCCGATCATCACCGCCTGCGGCAGTGCGCCATAGCGCCGCAGCCACGCCCGATACGTCACCTGGTCATGCCAGTCGTGGTTGCCTGGAATGCGGTAGACCGGGAGCCGAAGGGTCGCGAGGGCCGAGTCGGCCTGCTCCCACTCCTGCTCGATCGTCGCCGAGTCCGCCGGGCTGTGGTCGTAGTCGCCCCAGATGATGTCGCCGGTCAGGAGCACGGCGTCTAGCTTCAGTCGGCGAAGCTCCTCCAGTTCCTCGACGAACAGCGGATTCAACCCGGGCTCGCGATCCCCCCGAACGTGCCCCAGAACCGCGAGCGTCAGCGGACGGTCGGTCGAATCGGCCGGAAGCGCCACCGCCGCCCGAGGCAGCATCACGGCGCCGAGCACCGCGGTGACCAGCAGGGGGCGGTTTCGGCGTGCAATGCGTGGTTTCATTGTACGGCCAGCGTCGGTGCGGGTACCGGCATGACGAGGTATCCCCGAAGATCGAGCCGGCCGCCGCGCAACTCGGTCAGGCCGGTCTGGGCATTGATCCGGGTCAGTCCCGGGGTCGGCACGAGTTCGAGTGCAAGCGCGCTGTAGTGCCCCGGTGGCAGAGAGACAATCGCGACGCGGGCCGTCGCGAGCTCGGTCCCCGTGTAGATCGGCACGACGATCGTGCTGTCGCCGGTGACGCGCAGGTGCAGCGAGCTCAGATCGCGGCTGGCATACTCCAGCACCAGGGTGCCGCCGGCGGGGAGTTGCCAGTCCACCCTTCGCGCAACCGTCCCGCCACCTCGCGTCACCTCGATCACCAGTGCATCCCGCCGCTTCTCCAGGCGGGTCACGAGGTCGGTCGCCACCCAGCCGTCCGCCACGGCGCCGAAGTCGTCGACGAACCGCTGGCGGTCGATCGGTGCCACGGGAGGCGCTTCGTGCCAGCGCGACAGCGGCCCGAGCGCGGTGGTGTCCTCCGGCACGATCCCCATGCTCGCATAGAGCCAGCCGAGGTCACCCGGCTCCACCACCGTCGCGGTGCCGGCGGAGTCCAGACCGGCGGTGCCGATGAGGGTCAGGCGGGAATAGACATCGCGCGCCCGCGGCGTGCGGTTGTCGGCGAACTGTGTTGCCGCGACCGTCGCCCAGCCGCCGCCACCATAGCGCCAGTTCTTGCGCCGCTCGCGCAGGCCGGTGCGGTTGTGGGTGACGATGTTGTTCAGGATGACCGGTTCCGATCTGTCCTTCACCTCAATACCGATCGTGCAGCTGTCGATCACGTTGTTGAACACGAAGGGTCGGCTCGCCTCACCGATCGAGATGCCCTTGTCGCCCGATCCGGTGATCCGGTTGTTGATGATGCGGGGCGTGGAGGTCATCAGGTCAATCGCGTCGCCACCCGTCAGCTCGAAGCGGGTGTCGCGGATCTCCCCCGAGGCGATGTCCATGTCGAGCGCGTCGGAGTTGGCCCGCAGGAAATGACAGCGCAGGACCCGGACGCGCGAGTGCATGGCGTGGAAGGTGTCGTCACTGCGGACGTTGTCGCGAAACAGGACGTCCTCGAACGTCACGTCATCGGCACGATGGACGTTCACCATGCCGATATACTCGATCCGGTCCACCACCGCCCCTCCACCGCCTGCGATCTCGGCGTGCGCGACAACGCTGCCGGCCGCGCCGGCATCCTGCAGCGCGAAGGTCCCCCACGGCCCGGCGGTGGAGGCGGGGAGGATGCGGATGGGCCGGGTGCTCGTGCCGCGCGCCAGCACCAGCCCCCGACTGACGATGGACACTTCGGGATCGAGGAGCAGCGTCGTGCCCGGCTCGATCACCAGCGTATCGCCCGCGGGCACCTTCAGTGTCTCCCGCAGGTGCACCGTCCCGGCGAGCCGATGGAGTGAGTGCGTCGGCAGGGGAAACTCCCAGGCGTGACGGCTGGCGCCGGCGCCGATCGGCGCACCGGCGGCCCACTCGACCACCGTCGCGGGCGCGGCGGTGACGCGGTTGGCCAGTTCGGGAGTGACGAGGGCCGTGGCGGGCAGACCGGAGAGGAACAGCCGATAGCTCTGCGCCGTCGGGCGCAGCCCCGTGCCGGTGGCGTCCCACGCGGGATACAGCGGCACCGACGTGGAGAGTGCGAGCCGCGTTCCGCCGGTCATCGGCGTACTGGTAAGCGCGAGGACCGGGTCGGTCGCGTCGACCTCGCCGTTCCGATTTCGGTCCAGCCGCAACTGCACCGGACCACGCGGAACCTGGTTGAGGTCGAAGCCCCGCAGATCAACCCCGACGAATCCCCGGGTCTGGAGATCGACGATCCGCTCCCCCGCAGCCGCGGTGATGGCGACGGCGACGGAATCATTCCCCAGCCAGCGTCGCAGCAGGGCGACGTTGCCCCGAATGCGACTCACCGCCTCGGCGGCCTCGCCGACATCGGGGATGAGGCCCCGGCGCAGCCGGTCAGCGGCGAAGTAGGGCGCATAGCGGGTGTCAGCGGCGGTGGCGAGGCTGTCGGCAACGCGCAGGATGTGATCGTCTTCGATCTGCCGGGCGATTTCCCGCATCGTGGCGTCCACGACGAAGGGATCGCGGAGCACCGCCTGGAACAGATGATTGAAACGCTGCCGCGGCCGCGAGAAGTCGAGCAGCCGGATGTCCCACGGGATCGGATGCAGCTGCTGCGTCGACGGGTCCTCGTACAGCAGCTGGTTGTGCACACCATCCATGTGGTAGGGATCGCCGGCGATGAACAGGTAGGCGAACAACCGGGCGAACTCGTCCCGGTCGAGCCGGCCCATCATCCGCTGATGATCGGCGAAGGTCGTGCCGGTGAGGTCCTCGATCAGGAGCCGCAGCTGGCCGGTGCCGGCGGAGGTCACCCGGTCGTTGGCCGCGGCGCGGTCCCACAGATAGGGATTCTCGTACAGGTTGCGCGGCACCCCCTTGCGGTACTCACTCCGCTCCGCGGCATCGCCGCGGAAGATGTTGCCCGGCATCCGGTCGAATGGACGGAGGAAAGACTCATCCACCACCTCGACGAACCGGTACATCCCCACGAACCGGTTATTGATGTAGACCGGAACCACCTCGGTCGCGGGGGCCAGGATCCCGAACTCCTGCGCCAGCCGGTTGGCCAGATAGGCCGGGAGCACGTCCTTGACCGAAAGGCCGAAGGAGCGGAAGCGCATGTAGAAGTCGTCGCGTGGGGTGCGCACCGTGATCGTGCGCTTGTCCGTCAGCCAGTGGATGCTGTTGTCCCCCCGCTTCCGCAGGCGCACCGCGATCTGCGTCTCACCGTAGCGCAGCGTGCCGTCGACCCACTCCCCCCACATCGTCTGCCCATTGCCTTCGATCGAATCCCACGCCGCGGCCGGCAGCTCGATCCGGATGATGCCGGCATCAACGGCCTCGGGGTTGAACTGGTCGCGGAGCCGCAGGCTGGTGGGCAGCGTGGCCAGCCCACCGGCGCGGGCCGTGAAGAACTGGCCGACCGACTGCCCCCGCGACCACCAGTCATCGAACTGCCGAGCGGCGAGGTAGTCGCGCACGGCCCCGCCAAGCACGAGGGCGAGCGCGGCGAGGGGAACGATTGTGAGCAGGAGCGCGTCACGGAATCGGAGTCCAAGCCACGCCCGGCGCAGGAGGCTGAGCCGCCAGCGCGAGGTGGCGGCCGCGCCAATCGGGGGGGAGACGCTACTCATCGGTGTCCACCGTCAAGCCCTCGGAGGCCCAGGGCAATCGTGCGATCACGCTGTCCGCACTCGCCGCATCGGGAAAGGGCACCGTGCGCGCCTGGGCGCGATCGAGTCCGCGCTGGTCGAGGAGATTCCGATAGCTGGTGCGGATCTTTTTCCACAGCACCTGATCGGCCGGCTTGAAAATGGCGAGGCGGAGCTGGAGCCCCGCGAGGGGGGGCGTGCCGGCTGGCAGAGGCAGCAGCAGGGTGGCATCGCTCGAGTCCGGCAGCCAGGCGGCCCCGACCCGGCGGGCGCCGGTGGCATGCAACGGCGTCAGATCCAGCCGCCGAGGCAGAATCGGCGTCGTCGATCCCACCGCTGCGGCCGGCGTGAGCTCCACCCGCTGGAGGTCGATCGCAAAGCCGTTGGTCTGAAGGCGAAGGTCGGCGACGCCGGAGACCGGGCGTGAGAGTGGGAGGTCGATGTCATGCGGCAGCCCATCGACCGTCACGCGGACGGCGAACGTCGTGTCACCCACCGTGATCGTGACGAGCTGGACCAGCCAGGCATCGAGATAGGCCTGCCAGGCGTCCACCACCGGCTGGAACTCGCCGCGCGCCATGTAGTACTCGATGTAGCCGCGCACCGAGGGGAGATGACTGGGGAAGAGACGGAGCGCGGCGGCGTAGCCGTCGCGGGCCTCGACGGCCGGCGCCCACCCGCTGAGCAGCCGCTCCGCGGCGCGGGCATAGCCGAAGTGATTGGCGTAGTTGAGGGAATCGAACGCGACGAGACGCTCCCACGTCTGGATGGTACGGGCGGTGCGGCCCTCCGCCTCCTGGGCCTGCGCCAGGAGGCGGAGCACCTCCTCCCGCTGCTTGTCCCGTCCATGCCTGACATTGCGCGCCGGAAAGTCCCGGTCGAGCTGTGTCAGATAGATCTCCGCCGCCCCCCAGCGGCGCTGGGCGACCAGCTGCTCTCCGGTGTGCAGCCGATCGGTCCAGCGCGCCTCCCATCGATCGGCGCCGCGCTGCACCAGCGTCAGCAGCCGATCCCGGGAGGGCGGCAGCAGGAACGCGACCAGCAGCAGCGCCGTGCCGGCCATCCACGCCAGCGCCAGCCGCCGCTCGTGCCGGCGGAACCAGGCGAGCAGACCGTCACCAGCAAGAGCCTCCACCCGGGTGGGCATCAGACGTCGATGCTCTCCTGCCCGGTGAGCAGGGCGACCTTCCCGCCGCCGGTGACCTTGCGCAGCTCTCCCATGAAGCCGAGCTCATCCACCCGCGGCTTGAACTCCACCGAGTAGACCAGTTCGACCTGCGCGCCATCGCGCAGCGTTTCCAGGCTGAGCAGGTGATGCTCGCGGAGGTCACGATAGAACAGCTGGTTGAACGCCTCGTGATAATCGAGAGTCGCCGGCGCGTGCACCTTGAGCAGCTGCTCCCGCCGGCTGGTGGTGCCGATCCCGAAACGGCTCAGCGCGTAGGCGATGAACGAGATGAACAGCGTGAAGATCGTCGCGGTCAGGTAGAAGCCGGTGCCGACCGCCATGCCGATCGCCATCGCCACAAAGAGGAAGGCGACGTCGCGCGAGTCCTTCACCGGATTGCGGAACCGGATGATCGACAGCGCGCCGACCAGCGTGAACGCCCGCGCGATATTGCTGCCGACGATCAGCATGATGATCGAGACCGTCACGCCCAGCAGAATCGTCGCGTGGACGAACGACACCGAGTACGATAGCCCGCGGTGCGACTGGCGGTAGAAGTAGGCCAGCATCAGGCAGAGCGCGAAGCTCAGGCCCAGCGCCAGAAACGTCTCGGCCAGGCCGAAGGTGTTGCCGCTCGGTGCGGCCTGCCTCAGAAGTTCGTCCACACATCCTCCAGGGGAATGCTGCTCAGGTGTTCTGTCCGTCGTACCACTGCTGGTCCACGGCGGAACAGTATTTCGACATCCGGATCATCTTGAGACCGTGCCGGCAAACCGCCTTCGTCAGCCATGTCGGGGCCCGGTGGTCGTACTTGATCTCCAGCACCGTCACCCGCGGGTCCAGCACGTACCGGCCGGTCTCGAACGGTTCGGCCAGGCTGTAGTTGGTCGGGTGATACTGGATCCGGCCATCGAGCGAAATCCGCAGCTCCGGATCAAAGGCGCCGAACATCGCGCGCCGGCGGTAGCTGATCGCCATCCGCGGCCGCAGCCGCAGCCGCTGGATCAGGAGCGCGGCCTCGATGGCGGCGGGCTCTCCCTCGACGCCGGCCCAGTCGGGATCGGTGGTGCCGTCGCCGAAGACCGCTTCAACCCGCTCGAGCGGCCAGCGAAAGCGGCGCTTCTGCACGGTCCGATCCTCACGCTGCTTGATCTCGACGAAGATCTCGGACCCGGCGCCATAGCGGCGGAACCGGAGCTTCCGGCGAAATTTCACCCCCTCGATCTTCTCCCAGAAGAGCTGGAAGTCGGAGGTGTCCCAATAGACCGAGAAGATCGGGTAACCCCACTCCCCCAGCGAGTGCGGGTCGGGACGAGTGTAGTCCGCAAACTCCGCCACCAGCTCGGGTACCTGTCGGGTCGGGAGGAAATACTTGACCTCAAACCGATTGAAGGTCTCGCCCGGAGGTACCGGAAGCACCGATCCAGCTGGGGAAGCGGTCACGAGCAATCACTCGACAAGAAACGGGAATGGGCGGAAGTTCGGAGCTTAAAACTGCGACGCACATTGGCAATGTCCATGCCATATTGCGCAGTTCCCAACAGTCTAATCGACTGTGAAGCAATAGCTTGGCGCATCCGGCCGGCCAACATCACCACCGCCCGCCGATGGCCGGCAGGGATTTCCGGAGCCAGCGTGCCTGGGCCCGCACCCACAGCCGGCTGCTGAAGGCTGGCGTGCCCCACGATTCCAGTCGCCCCGCATCCTGTAGGTAATAACTGTCGAGCCGGGGCAGGCCGAGGGGATCATCACCGCCGCCGAGGACGCGGAGTTCAGTGGTGACTGCGCGTCGATACACCTGGCCCACCGCCGCGGCGACCGTGGGACTGGTGTCGCCGTAGGGATAGGCAAAGTCCTCCGGGGTACGGCCCAGCTCCCTCCGGATGGTGTCCGCGGCCCCGGCGAGCTCATCGGTGAGCGCGGACCGATCGAGCCGGGTCAGATGCGGGTGGCTACGAGTATGCGCACCGATGTGCGCGCCCTGCTCTGCCAGTCGCCCCAGCTCGATCCAGTCCAGCAGCGGCAGTGTGGGCACCCGCGCATCGGTCCGGCCACCCCAGGCGTTGGTCCCTCCCACATGCCCGGCCACCACGAACAGCGTCGCGGGCAGGCTGTACTCGCGCAGCCGGGGCCAGGCGACATCGGCGAAATTACTGAACGCGTCATCGAAGGTCAGCGCAACCGCGTCCACCGCATCGTTGAGCCCGACAATCTCCGCGAGCGATACCACCCGCACCCGCCCCGAGGCCAGCCACTCGACGTGGCGGCGGAACGCCGCTGGCGCCACCGAGATGGGGGAGCCGGACTCGTCGATCGAATGGTAGGTCAGGATCGCGCGCATGGGAACGTCCCGCCGTTAGCGCGCCGTGAGCCGCGCCCGGTGATCGGCAACGACGTGTTCGATGATGGTCGTCAGCGGCGTGCGGGGCCGGAAGCCGATCACCCGCTCGAGCTTGCTGACATCGGGCACGCGCCGATGCATGTCCTCGAAGCCCTCGGGATAGGCCTCGCTGTAGGGCACCAGCACGATCTCGGAGCGCGAGCCGGCCGCGGCACGCACCTGTTCCGCGAGGCCGTAGATCGTGACCTCCTCGTCGTTGCCGATGTTGAACACCTGGCCGACTGCCGCCGGCGTCGCGAGCAGACGGAGGATTGACTCGACGGCATCCTGCACATGCCCGAAGCACCGTGCCTGTTTGCCGTTGCCGAAGACCGTGATCGGCTCTCCCGCGAGCGCCTGCGCGGCGAAATTCGGCAGCACCATGCCGTACCGCCCGGTCTGCCGCGGCCCCACTGTGTTGAAGAAGCGGGCCAGGATGACCGGCACGCCCTTCTCACGGTAATACGCCAGCCCGAGCCACTCATCGAGCGCCTTGGAGCAGGCGTAAGCCCAGCGACTGTGGCTGGTCGGACCGAGCTGCAGATCGTCGTCCTCGTTGAACGGCAGCTTGGTGCTCTTGCCGTACACCTCCGAGGTCGAGGCGACCAGCACCAGCTTCTGCTTCTTGGCCGCGGCCTTGAGCACCGTCTCGGTCGCGCCGACGTTCGTCTCGATGGTATGGACCGGGCGCTCGACGATCAGCCGCACGCCGACCGCCGCCGCCAGATGCACGGTGACGTCGCAGCGATCGACGCACTCGGAGACCAGCGGATAGTCCAGCGCCGACCCGATCCGGTATTCGAACCCCGGCTTCCCCTCGAGGGCGGTCAGGTTGTCCATCGAGCCGGTGGAGAGGTCGTCGAGCACGAGGACCCGGTCGCCCCGTGCCAGCAGGCGTTCCGCGAGATGGGAACCGATGAACCCGGCTCCGCCGGTGATGAGCACCTTCATGATGCCTCCAGGACGAGGGACTGCCACAGCCTACCCAGCCAGTTTGTCCAGCACGCGACGGTCGCCCTTCTTGCGGGCGGCCGCGGCGACAATCTCAAGATACTGCGGGACGACGGCACGCTCCGACCACCGCGCGGCGAACGCCGCGAGCCCCGCCCGGGCCAGCGCCGCCCGACGGCCCGGTTCGGCCTGCAGCCGGCGCATGGCGCCGATCAGCTCCTCGCGGGTCTGAAACAGCTCTCCGCCCCCCGAGGTCTCCACGATTTCGGGGAACGGCCCGATCCGCCGGGCGATCACCGGGGTGCCCTGACGGAACGACTCGATCAGGATGATCCCGAAGGTCTCGAAGCAGACTGACGGCACAATAAGGGCCACCGCGTGCTCGTAGTATCGGCGCAGGTCGTCCGGGGCCACCCGGCCGAGGAACCGGACGTTCGCCATCCCGGCGGCCGCGGCCCGCAGGGTCGCGGCATACTCCCCGTCGCCCGCGATGACCAGATCCGCGTCGGGGTAGTCCCGGAAGACCGGGATCACGTCATCCAGCCCCTTGATCTTCTCCAGCCGGCCGACGAACAGGAAGTAGGGCCGCGGGTGGGGCGAGGTCCCTTCACCGGTGACGGCGGCGACCGGCGTTTCGGGCAGGAAGTAGGGCAGGACCTCCATCTCCCGGGGAAATCCGAACTCCTTGTGCTTCTGCCGGCTGAATTCGCTCATCGCGATGAAGCTGTCGACATGCCTCAACTCGCGCTCGAGATAGCCGGTCTGGCGCCACAGCTGGGGTGGGCGCTTGAAGCTGAGCTGGCACTTGATGCACTCCCGCCCGGTGCACAGCTCCCGGTTGTAGCGCCAGAGCACATGGCTGGGACAGACCAGCCAGTGCTCGTGGGCCATGTACAGCTTGAGGCCGGTCCCGTACTTGAAGAGCCCGGGCCCGCCGATCAGTGACACATTGTGGAAATTGATGACGTCGACGTCGCGCTCCGCCAGCAACCGGGCGATCCGCGAGCCCGTGAGTACCGGTCGGCCGAGCTGCTGGGTGAGGAAGGGCGACAGCGTCCCGGCGCCGCTCCGCAGCTCGACCACCTCCAGCCCCGCCGGCTCCGGCTGGCGGGCCGGCTCAGCCCCCCGATGCAGGGCGTTGTAGGCGTCGACATCGTGGATGACGGTGACCTGGTGCCCGGCGCCGACCAGGCCGCGCGCGAGCCGCTGGATACCGATGCCGTCCCCGCCGAAATTGTGCGGCGGATAGAAGGTGGTCAGGAATGCAAAGCGCAGTCCGCTCATGCCGCCGCCTCACGCAGCGCACCCAGCGCCGACTCGGCGCAGCGCTCCCAGGAGAGCCGACCGGTGGCCGCGAGCGCCTGACGACTCATCGCCTGACGCGCGGCGGGTTCCGCCAACATGCGGCGCAATGCGGCCGCGAGCCCCGGCTCGTCACCCGGCCGGACAAAGAGACCCGCGCCCTCGAGCAGTTGCGGGAGTGGACTGGCGGTTGTTGCGATAACCGGGGCGCCACACGCCGCGGCCTCCACCGCGGGGAGACCAAACCCCTCGTTGGCCGAGGGCAGCAGTAGCGCGAGCGCCCCGGTATGCAGGTGCCGCAGTTCCTCATCGGGCAGGAAGCCGGTCCAGTGGACCAGCGCCTCCGTCCCGGCCTCGGCGATCGCGGCGCGAATCCGGCCCTGGTCGCCGTGAAAGACATCCTTGTCGACCGTCCCGACCAGGAGCAGATGCGGCGGGTTGACCGGCGTCTCTCGCACCACCGCGGCATGGGCCCGCACGATCTGATCGACGTGCTTGTGGGGATTGAACCCGCCGACGTAGATGAACCAGCGGCTTCCGGGCGCGAGGCCGACCTGCGCCGCCATGCGATCCACGTCGGCCAGCGACTCGCTGGGTCGAAAGGTGAGCGCGGGGGCCTCCACCGCGACCCGTATCCGTTCCCGCGGCACCCGGAGCACCTCGACCAGTTCCGCGGCCGCAAAGTCCGAGACCGTGAGCACCAGCCGGGTCTGCTTGAGCGCCAGCCCCACCTTGAGCCGCCAGAAGAGCCTGGCGCGTGGCGACGGCAGCGTCAGCTCGGGGAACCGCTCGGCGATCGCATCGTGGATGGTCACGACGGCGCGCTGGCCCGGCGGGAGGGGAAAGTAGGTGTAGACCGAAGGGGAGAAGAAGACCTCCGGCGCGGCCCGCCAGACCGCGCGGGTCAGCCGGAGCATGTCGAGCGGGGCGCGATAGCCCTCCGCCGCCGCGGCATCGGTCGGAGCCTGGCCCTGGTCCACGATGATCGGCTGCACGTTGGGCAGGACGAGATCGAACTTGGCCGCCGCGGCCGCGTCGAGGAAGCAGAGGAACTGGTCGCCGGGCGACAGCCGCGCCATGGCCGGGAGCAGGTGGCGCGTGAAGCGCCCATACCCCCGGCCATTGGTCCAGCAGGTCGCGTCGACGCCAATGCGCATCGGGCTATCGCCCGGCGGGGACCGCTCCGCTCTGGTCCTCGATCTTCTGCTCCTCGTGATACTCGAAGTCGGTGTTCACTTCCCAGATGTCGTGCTTCGCACCATGCATGTTCGCGATGGCGAACATCGCGGTGAGCATCGAGTGGTCGGCGTTGTTGTACTTGTGCATGCCGTTGCGGCCGACAGTGTGCAGGTTCGGGATCGCGTCGATGCAGGCCCGCACATTGTCGAGATGCTGGCGATACTCGCCGTCGTAGATCGGATAGGCCTTCGGCATCCGGATGACCGCACCGTCGACCACCTTCACATCCGGCCGGGTCAATTCCAGTGACAGGAATTCCCTCTTGGCCAGCTCAACGAGATCGGCGTCCTTGGAGGTCCACAAGCCGTCGCCCTCGAAGCAGAAGTATTCCAGGCCGAGGCAGGTATGGCCCTCGACCGGCACCATCGCCTGGCTCCAGTTGTTGAAATTCTGGATCCGGCCGACCTTGACGCCCGGCGTGTGGATGTAGATCCAGTTGTCGGGAAAGAGGTCCTTCGCCTCCAGCATCAGCGCAACGACGAGGAAGTCGCGGTAGCGCAGCCCCTTGGCCGCGGCGGACACCGCCGGCGCGACGGCCGGCTCCAGGAAGGAGACCAGATCGCGGATCGCGGAGGTGTTGATGACGTGCTCGCACTCGAAGCGCTTCTCGCCCTCGGCGGTCCTGGCCCGGACGGCGACGCACTTGCCGTTCTGGTGCTCGATCGCGGTGACGTAGTGCTTGAGGTGCACCGCGTTCCCCATCCCGCGGATCTTCTCGGTGCAGGTCTCCCACATCTGGCCGGGACCCAGGCGGGGGTACTGGAACTCATTGATGAGGGTCTTGATGCTGTCGGAGCGCTTGGTGAGCGCGGCCGCCGAGAGGATCGCCTTGGCGAGCGAAAGCCCCTGGATGCGCTGAGCCGCCCACTCCGCCCGGATTTCGGTGCAGGGAATGCCCCACACCTTCTCGGTGTAGGTCTTGAAGAAGGTCAGGTAGAGCACCTTGCCGAACCGGTTGGTCACCCACTGCTCGAAATTTTCCTCGACCGGGTACGGCCACCAATGCCACCGGAGATAGCTCAGCATGATCTTGGTGGCGCGCCAGAGGCCCAGGCCCCGGAGGGCGTTGGCGGCCTTGAGCGGGTAGTCGAAGAACTTGCCGTCATAGTGGATGCGCGACAGCCGCGGGACCGAAATGAAATCCTCGCCGAGGATTTCGTACCAGAGGTTCTCGACCGGCTTGATCTTGGTGAAGAAGCGGTGGCCACCGATGTCGAAGCGGTAGCCCTTGTACTGGGCCGTGCGCGAGATGCCGCCGACGATATCATCGCCCTCGAGCACCGTGACCGCATAGCCCTGCTGGGACAGGAGGTAGGCCGCGGTGAGGCCGGCCGGCCCGGCGCCGATGACCGCGATGCGGTCTCCCGGCTTGAGCTGGCTCACCGTGCGGGGAGAGGAAGTCTCAGCGGTCATGCGGTCTCCAAATAGGAAAAAGCGGCCAACAGGACGACAGGATCATCGGTGCATCTGCCGGAATCACTTTGGTCAGTCGAGCCCGCTGTCAGCGAAACGCCCGACTATTTCACTCGCTGCAGCGCGGCGCCGGCGCCAAACCAGTAGCCCGCGACTTCGCCCGCGCCCCAGCAGCAGACAAACAACAACAACAGCGGGACCGATCGGACCAGCAGCCCACGATAGCGTCCCTTGCGCCAGACCGTCGAGCAGATCCTCCCCAGCAGCACGGCCGGCAACAGCCCCGCCGCAAGACCATACGGCAGACGAACGCTCCACGACCTGTCCACCACGCGGGCACCGGCATACGCCCGTGAATAGAGGAAGCGCTGGCCGGCGTACTCGCGGACCGAGTAGTGCTTCCGGTGCCCGACGACGATCTCGGGGTGCTGGTAGAGCGTCTCGCCGCCCCGGACCATGGCGTCATGCAGGTGGTTTTCCCACCGGCCCGCGCTCCATGCCGCCTGGTATTGCTGCAGCACGCTCCGACGATACACCGTATTGTTGCCGGTGATCCCCGGCACCCGGCCGGACGGCAGCGGCGGCAGCAGTTGACTGTATTCGCAGAGAAACGCCGCCCAGTCCACCAGCGTCTCGGTCGCAGCGTTCTCCACCGCTCCACCAATCACATTCTCGCCGGCGAGCAGGCAATCCAACATGGCGCGGGCCCAGCCACGCGGCACGAGCACATGGTCTTCAATGACGGCGACGGCCTCGCCTCGAGCCGCTTCGAAGCCGAGTGCCCGAAGCTGGGGAATCGTGGTCCCCGCAGCAGCGGGCAACAACCGGACCCAGGGGAACCGGCTCCGCACCTGCGCCTGCACTGCGCTACCCAGCCGATCCGGGACCAGCACCTCCAGCAAGACCTCGGAGCGCTCGGCCTCCAACGCTTCCAGACAACCCGCCAGATCGCCCCAGCCATTCACCGAAGGCACTACGACCGTCAGCGCCGGCGAGACCGCCTCAGGCAGGGGCGCCGCCGCGGGGGAGGTCACCGGCATTCAACGACTGGCCCCACTCCCCCGAAGGCGTCCCCGACCGCAACAGCCCAAGCCTGAAGGCCAGGATGTCTTGCCAGGGAAGCGGCAGAGCCGCCCGATCGTCGGTGAACAACAGAATATCGGCCCTTACTGCCCGGGCGGCCTGCTGACGCCGATCCTGCGCGGAGCTCGCCGCATCTACCCGGAGGCATTGCGCCATGAGTCCGGGCCATTCGCCGAGCGCCGGCGAGGTGTCGCCAGCCCAAACCACGCAGAGTTCGACAGCAGCCTCGATGCACGCCGGGGCGACGGCATGCAGGGCACTCCGAAGTACCTCCGGTCCACCGGTCGCAAGCAACACCAGTGCAAGGGAGGGGTGGTGGTCACCCTCACTTCGGGTCGTGCTGCTGGTCGACGGAGACTTCACGGAGGACTCGGCCATCTCCCTGGCAATAGATCTACGGAAGGAAGGAACACGGCTCGGCAAAGGTGCAAGGGCGGTGCCACCCAAGGGCACCTCGGTGACAGCTGGATGACTGGCCACGATCATCGTGGCAAGTAATTGTGCCACATCATCTTAGGAGCCATTACCCATCCACATTGTGTCCGTCGCCAACCGGGAGATCACTGCACAGGCTTGCGGGTCGGGCGCGGCGGCGGGAGCTGCCCGAAGCCGCAGGAGTGCCGTCCGGGGAGGGAAATCCTTTACCAGCACAAGCGCCCCACATCGGGGAAGCAGCACCCTTGGCAACGACGAAGGAACCAGGGGATTGATCACCAGGTACTCGATCCCCTCGGTGTGAAGCGCCGGGAGAAAATCCTCTCCGAACCGGGCCACCGCCATGTCGGGGTGCATGACCCGATGATCGGTGAAGATGCCCAGTGTTGCTTCCTTGGTCGTGAGCACGACCGCGCTTTCGGGCAGCTCGGTGCGGACATACTCCATCAATCGGTAGAAACTCTGCTCGTCGACACTGGGGCAGCTGGGTGATACAACCTGCGCCGCAGGGTCGCAGTTATTCCCGGCCCGCAGCCGGGCGCCGGTCACTGAGACCGCTTCCCCGACCAGGAGCAGTGCGATCACGGCGAGGCCGGCCACGACGGCGCGATGCCGCCACCGCTCGGCAATGACCCAGGCGCCCCAGACGAAGAGCAGCAGCACGACGGGCACGAGCGGGACGATGAACCGGGACAGCTTGGTCGGCCAGAGCGCGAGGAAGGCGATATAGCTGACGGTGTAGACGCCCACCAGCGGGGCTCTCCGCCAGGAGGCGTAGCACCCGACACCGACCAACAGCAGGATCAGTCCCAGCCACAACACGTTGTCGATCCATTGGCCTTCGATACTGGGGACGCTCAGATTTGCCGGGAAACTGAGGGCATACACCGTCCCGAATCGCTCCAGCCGATTCACCAGGATGATCCACGGCTTGTCGACCAGGCTGGGATCGACCGTCGTTGCCAGCACAGCATAGGAACGTCGGGCGAATTGCACCGGTGCCAGGAAATTCCACGCAATCCACGCCCCAAGGGTGAGGGCCGAGGCGACCGCGAAACCAATCGCCTCCCGGTACCGCCGCTCGGACAACCAGTAGAGCACGATCGCTCCGAGTATGGTGGCGCCGATACTCCTCGTCAGGCCGGCGAGGAGCGCGAATATGGCGCCAGCAAGGAGGGCCTTTCGACTCGACGGCCAGACGCTGAGCGCCCAGATCGCCGCGATGGAAAATGTGGCGTAAGGAATCTCGCTTCGCACGGCGGCGGCATAGGTCAGCAGGGGTGAGTTGATCGCCAACAGCGTCAGAAGGACCAGCGCAAAACCGATGGGCATCACCCGGCGGGCCAGATCGAAGATCAGGCCGAGGGCGGCCATCGAGAGGGCGACACTCGTCAGGCTGGGCCAGGTCAGGTCAAGACCCAATCCCCCGCCCGTCAGTGCCAGCAGCACCGGATAGGCCGGCGGATACTGCGAGTGCACCGGGCTCCCGATAATATGAATGTCCCGATAGCTGAACTGCCGCAGTGAGCGCGCCAGAAGCAGGTAGGTCGCATCGTCGTTCCCGGTGCGGAGCATTGGCGCCCGGAGCAGCCAGGCGAGGACCCCATGCAGGAGAAGGAGGCCGCCAGCCACACCTCGGGCCCAGGTGGGGACAGGTGCCGTCGAGAGATCAGCTCGCGCAGGCGAGAGGCGCATCTGCTGTCCAGCGTTAGGGATGGTGGCTTCGGGAGAGCTTGTGAACCGGAAGCGCAAGCCGGGTGCCAATAGTCACGCCCGATCAGAGCCGCTCCTTCATGTTGCTGAGACACAACACGCTGCCGTAAATTAACCACAATCTGGTTCCATGTCTTACCTTCTGTGGGGGACGAGCCACAAGGGCACGAAGTGAACGCTGGTACTGGTATTGCACCTCACACCGTACTCCAATGAAAAGCGCCCCCCTGTCCTCCAAGCGGCATCTCCTCACCGTGGCGGTGGAAGATTACTTCCAGATTGGTTCATTCAATCGGCTGATCCAGCGCGGCGAATGGGAGCGCTTCGAAACACGGCTGGAGCGGAACACACGGCGCGCACTTGATCTGCTCGACTCCCACGATCAGCAGGCCACGTTCTTCGTGCTGGGCTGGGTCGGCGACCACATGCCGGAACTGGTCGCCGAAATCGCTGCCCGCGGTCACGAGATCGCCAGCAAGGGGTACTTCCATCGCAGCATCAGGGCGATGACGCAGGGCGAGTTCCGTGAGGACCTGGTCCGGGCCCGGGAAGCGCTGCAACGTGCGTCCGGCCAGCGCATCCTGGGATACCGGGTGGCGGACGACTGGTTCGGGCCCGAGGATCTCTGGGCGCTCGATGTCCTCGCGGCCGAGGGTTACGACTACGACTCCAGCGTGGGCCCGGTCGGCAGCCGCTTCGCGGCCGAACCGTGGCGCCGATTCGCCCATGCCCATCAGGCCGCCGATCGGGTGCTCTGGGAGTTCCCCATCTCGGCGGTGGAACACTTCGGCTGGATGGTGCCGATTGCAGGAGGGAACTGGTTCCGCCAGCTGCCCCCAGCACTGATCCGGCGCGCGGTGGCGCGCTGGCACCGGACCTACACCGCGCCCTACGTGATGTATTTCCACGTCTGGGAGCTGGATCCGGACCTGCCGAAGATCGGCGCCACCAGTTGGCTCGAGCGGATGCGGGCGTATCGCAATCTCACCGAGATGCCGGAACGGGTCGGCTACTTCCTCGAGCACTACCGCTTCAGCTCGATCGCGGATCACCTCGGCCTGGCCACCAGACTCTCGGCGGCACAGCGAGCGGCACTTCCGCCGGCGCCACTGCGTGAGCCTGGTGTGGCCGTGGCCGTTGGGATGGCGCACCCGGCCGATGCTCCGGCGAGTGAGCCCCTCGCGGTGAGTGTCGTGATTCCCTGCTACAACGAAGAGCACAGCCTCTCCTACCTTGCCAACACGCTGCGCGGTGTGCAGGCAGCGCTCGCGGACAGATTCGCGCTGGAGTTCATTTTCGTGGACGACTGCAGCACGGACGGCACCGCCGCGCTGCTCGTCCGACTGTTCGGCGACCGGCCGGATTGCCGCATCGTCCACCATCCGGAAAACCGCGGGATCGCCGGCGCCATCCGGAGCGGGATGGAAGTGGCCCGAACCGAGATCGTGGCGTCATTCGACTGTGACTGCACCTACGATCCGCTCATCCTGGCGACGATGATCCCGCTGCTCGGCACCGATGCCGATCTCGTGACGGCGTCGCCATACCATCCCGCCGGCACGGTACTCAACGTCCCGGGGTGGCGACTGGCCCTTTCCCGTACCCTGTCTCGCCTCTACCGCCTTATCCTGCATCACAAGCTGTCGACCTATACCAGTTGCTGCCGGGTATATCGCCGGGATGCCGCGCTCCAGATCCGGGTGCGCGACACGCGGTTCCTCGGTGTTGCCGAATTCCTGGCCCGCCTGGACCTGGCCGGGGGCAGAATCGTCGAATTTCCCACCACCCTGAAGGTGCGGGTGCTGGGCACCTCCAAGATGAAGATCGTGCGCACGATCCTCGATCATCTGGGCCTGCTGGTGCGGCTCACGACCCTGCGCCTGACGGACGGTCAGCCTCCCATCCCGCGACCCTCCAGGATCCCGGCGCGGCAACCCCGGATCAGCGGCAGCAACTCGCATGTCTGACATCGGGATCGTCGGCGGGGGCGTCCTGGGACTCACCCTGGCGCTCCGGCTGCGGGCCCAGGGCCACCAGGTCACGGTCATCGAAGGCGCGACGCAGGCGGGGGGTCTCGCCGCGCCCCAGTCGATCGGTGGCGTCACCTGGGACCGGTTCTATCATGTGATCCTGATGTCCGACCGCCACCTCCGCGATCTGCTGGAGGAGCTCGGGCTGGCCGACCAGCTGCGCTGGGGAACGACGCGCACCGGGTTCTACACCGACGGGCGGATGTACTCGCTTTCGACCAGTCTGGACTTCCTGCGGTTTCCGCCGCTCTCGCTGATCGACAAGGCGCGGCTGGCGGCGACGATCCTCTACGCCTCCCGCATCACGGATGGCCGCCCGCTGGAGCTGATCCCGGTGACGGCGTGGCTGCAACGGTGGTCGGGGCGGCGGACCTTCGAGCGGATCTGGCTGCCGTTGCTGAAGAGCAAGCTGGGCGAGAATTACCGGGTGGCGAGTGCCGCGTTCATCTGGGCGATCATCGCGCGGATGTATGCCGCGCGACGCTCGGGGATCAAGCGCGAAATGTTCGGCTACGTCGCGGGGGGCTACGATCAGGTGCTGCGGCGGCTGCGCGAGCGGCTGGAGGAGCGCGGGATATCGCTGGTGTGCGGCCAGGCCGTGACGCAGGTGCGCCTGACTGGCCCCAGCGACGGGGCCGACCGAGCGGGCGAAGAGCACCGCCTCCGGGTGCAGCTGGCGGGCGGCGGGGAGCTTGCGTTCGATGATGTGGTGCTCACGGTGCCGGGCGGCCGGGCCGCGGCGCTCTGCCCGCAACTGAGTGCGGAGGAGACGGCGCGACTCCGTGGCATCACCTATCAGGGCATCGTCTGCGCCTCGGTGCTGCTGACCCGACCGCTCGCGACGTACTACGTCACCAACATCACCGAATCCTGGGTGCCCTTCACCGCCGTGATCGAGATGACCACGCTGGTGGATCCTGCCACCTTCGGCGGCCGCCACCTCGTCTACCTCCCGCGCTACCTCACCCAGGACGACCCGGCCTGGCAGCTCGATGACGCCACCTTGCGGGAACAGTTTCTCACCGCCCTCGAACGGATGTATCCCGATTTCCGCCGCGACCAGGTGCTCGCGTTTGAAGTGTCCCGGGTGCGCGAAGTACTGGCGGTCTCGACCCTCGACTTCACGGCCCGCTGCCTGCCGCCGCTGGTGACCCGCCTGCCGGGGGTCTACCTCGCCAATTCGGCACAGATCGCCAACGGCACGCTCAACCTCAACGAAACCGTCGCGCTGGCGAACGCCCAGGCGGCGGCCCTCGCCCCGCGACTCACGCCGCGGACCCGGATGGCGGAGCCGGCCCGGTCATGACCGATCCCCGCCCGCTGGCCAGCGTCTCGCTCGACGTGGACAATCTCTGGTCCTACATGAAGACCCATGGGGACGCGGGGTGGGAGGCGCGCCCGACCTATCTCGACACCTTCTTTCCCCCGGTACTCGACGCGCTCGATACCCTGGGACTCGGCATCACCTTCTTCTGCGTTGGCGTCGATGCCGACCGCGAGGTCAATGCGCGCGCCTTTGCGTCGGTGACGGCGCGGGGCCACGAGGTGGGCAACCACAGCTACGAGCACGAGCCGTGGCTGCACCGCTATCCTGCCGACCGGCTGGCCGAGGAGATCGAGCGGGCCGAAGTGGCGGTGACCGGCGCGACGGGGCAGCGCCCGATCGGATTCCGCGGCCCGGGCTACAGCTGGAGTCCAACGCTGCTCGAGGTCCTGGCCGACCGGGGCTACCTCTACGACGCCTCCACCCTGCCCACCTGGCTCGGGCCGCTGGCGCGGACCTACTACTTCTGGACCGCGAAGCTTTCGGCGGAACAGCGCGCCGAACGCGGCGCCCTGTTCGGCACCCTGGCCGACGGCCGACGCCCCATCGATCCGTACCGCTGGCGACTGGCCTCGGGCCGCACCCTGCTCGAACTGCCGGTCACCACCATGCCGGTGGCACGAGTGCCGTTTCACCTCAGCTATCTCCTCTACCTCAGCCGGATCTCCGAGGGGCTGATGGTCGCCTACCTGCGGACGGCGCTCGCGGCGTGCCGGGCGACGGGCACCGAGCCGAGCTTCCTGCTCCACCCGCTGGATCTGCTGGGCGGCGACCAGGTGCGCGAACTCGCCTTCTTTCCCGGCATGGACCTGACGGGCGCCCGCAAGATCGAGATCTTCCTCAAGGTGCTGCGCCTCCTGGGCGACCACTTCCGGCTGGTGAACATGAGCACGCATGCGCGGGCCATACTCGCGCGGCCGGGGGTGCGAGAGCGTTCAGCAGTCAGCGTTCAGCAGTCAGCAGTCAGCCGTCAGACGCCGGCCTCCCGCCCCGACACGGGTCTGGGCGACGCTCCATCCCCTCCACCGGTCCGCTGAATGCTGACCGCTGATCGCTGACCGTCTGATGTGCGGCCTCGCCGGGATCATCCGATTCGATGGACAGCCCGTACAGGCGGAGCCGCTGCTGCGCATGGCCGGGACGCTGCGGCACCGCGGGCCGGATGAGGCGGGCCACCTGGTCCAGGGCGCCGTCGGGCTGGCGCACCAGCGCCTCTCGATCATCGACCTGAGCACCGGGCAGCAGCCGATGGCCAGCGGCCACTCGGTGATCGTCTTCAACGGCGAGATCTACAACTACGTCGAACTGCGCGCCGAGCTGATCGGGCGGGGGCGCACCTTCCGCACGACCTCCGACACCGAAGTCATCCTGCAGCTGTACGAGGAATACGGGCCGGAGTGCATCCGGCGGCTGAACGGGATGTTCGCCTTTCTGCTGTGGGACCGGGCCCGGGGCCAGATCGTGGCTGCGCGGGACCATTTCGGCATCAAGCCACTTTATGTCCATGCGACCGCGGCCCGGCTGCTCTTCGCCTCTGAAATCAAGGCGCTGCTGGCCCATCCCGAGGTGCGGGCGGAGCCGGAGATGGACGCGGTCCAGGAGTACCTCACCTTCCAGTATGTGCTCGGCGAGCGCACGATGTTCGCGGGCATCACCAAGCTGCTGCCGGGCGAGTACCACATCGTCGACCTCACCACCGGCGCCCACCGGGCGGTGCGCTACTGGGAACCGCGATTTGGCGTCGATCAGCGATTCACCGAGAGCTACTGGCTGGAGCAGGTGCAGTGGCTGCTGGCCGATGCGGTGCGGCTGCAGATGCGGAGCGACGTGCCGGTGGGGACGTACCTGAGCGGCGGCATCGACTCGAGTCTGATTACCGCGCTGGCCGCGCGGAGCGGTGCCGGACGGCTGCAGACCTTCACCGGCCGATTTGCGGAGGGACCGGAGTTCGACGAATCCGGCTGGGCCCGCCAGGTGGCCGAGCGGTACGGCACGGAGATGCATGTCATCACGCCGACCGAAGCTGAGTTCGTCGACACCCTGCCCCGGCTGATGTATCACATGGACGAGCCCGTCGCCGGCCCGGGCCTCTTTCCCCAGTACATGGTCTCCCGCCACGCTGCCCGGCACGTCAAGGTCGTCCTCGGCGGCCAGGGCGGCGACGAGATTTTCGGCGGCTATGCGCGCTACCTCGTCGCGTACTTCGAGCAGGCCATCAAGGGCGCGATCTACCAGAGCAATGAAGAAGGCGAGCACATCGTCTCGCTGCAGTCGATCCTGCCCAGCCTCCCCTCGCTGCAGCAGTACGCGCCGATGCTGCAGCAATTCTGGCGCTCGGGGCTGTTCGAGGAGATGGACCGGCGCTATTTCCGGCTCATCGACCGCAGCGGCGGCGCCATTTCGCTGCTCGCGCCGGGCTTTCGCGCCGGCTACCAGAGCGAGGCGATCTTCGAGCGCTTTCGCGAGGTGTTCAATCATCCCGACACCCAGTCGTACTACAACCGGATGACGCACTACGACATGGTCACCAATCTCCCCGCCCTGCTCCAGGTCGAGGACCGGGTCACGATGGCGTCGTCGCTGGAATCGCGGGTGCCGCTGCTGGATCACCGGCTCGCCGATCTGATGGGCAGCCTCCCCCCGGGGATGAAGTTCAAGGGCGGCGAGCTCAAGTACCTGCTCAAGAAGGCCATCGGCGACCTGTTGCCGGAGCCGGTGCTGCAGCGCAAGGACAAGATGGGATTCCCGGTGCCGCTGCACCTGTGGGCCCGGGGATCGGCGCGCGACTTCTTTGCCGACATCCTGCTGTCCACGCGCTGCCGTGAGCGCGGGCTGTTCGATGTCGGAGCGATCGAGAAGCAGATGGCCTACGAAGGCGCGTTCAGCCGCCGGCTGTGGGGTCTGCTGAATCTGGAGTTGTGGTTTCGGACATTCATTGACGGCAACTAGGTGGCAGGTGGTAGCATAGGTGGCAGGGAGCAGGTGGCAGCAACTGCCGGACACCGCCACCCACTGTCCACCGACCACCGACTATCGGCTTCTGCCACCTGTCACCTGCCACCTGCCACCTATCAGACCATGCCGCTCACGCTCACTGACAACCGCGTTTCCGCCTGGAGCGTCCGCAAGATCGCCGTCGTCGGGCCTGGGATCGTCGGGATGCCGATGGCCGCGATGCTGGCGCACGCCCGGATCATCGAGGGCAGCGACCGACCGGCCACGGTGACGGTGATCCAGCGCAACTCCCCCACCTCCGGCTGGAAGGTGGGCGCGATCAACGCCGGCCGTTCGCCGATCGGCGGAATCGAACCGGACCTGAGCCGGATCGTGGCGGACACGGTCGCGGCCGGCCTGCTCTCGGCGAGTCATGACTACGCTGCCCTGCGGGATGCCGACGTGATCCTGATCTCGACCCAGACCGACAAGCGCGGCATGGCGCCAGACTATGGTCCGCTGTTCGAGGCGCTCGATGGCATCGCCGCGGCGTTGACCACCAGGCCAGCCGGCAATGTCCCGCTGGTGATCTTCGAGTCCACCCTCGCGCCGTCCACGATGGCAACGCTCATTCGCGACCTCTTCGCGAAACATGGCCTGATGGAGGGGCGCGACCTGCTGCTGGGCAACAGCCCCAACCGGGTGATGCCGGGCCGGCTGGTGGAACGGGTGGCGGCGTCGGACAAGGTGGTGGCCGGACTGCATCCCGATACACCGGGACTGATCGAGCGGCTGTACCGCCGCATCGTCACGCAGGGCACACTGCATCCGACCAACAGCATGACGGGCGAAGTGGTGAAGACGCTGGAGAACGCCTATCGCGATGTGCGTATCGCCTACGCGGCGGAAGTGGTCCGTCACTGCGATGCGCATGGCATCGACTTCTACGCGCTGCGGGACCAGGTCAACGCCGCGCTGCAGCAGCAGGACAGCGCCACCGCGGATCCGAACGCCGTGCCGAGCGGCGGCCTGCTGATCCCCACGGTGGGCGTGGGTGGTCACTGTCTGCCGAAGGATGGCATCCTCCTCTGGTGGCGGGCGCTGGAGGCACAGCAGGACACCAGCCGCAGCCTGATCCTCGCCGCCCGCGGGATCAACGACGCCTCACCGGCCGCGACACTCGCGCTCGCCACCCGCGCCTTCGGGCCGCTGAACGGCCGGGCCATCGCGCTCATGGGGGCGGCGTACCGCTTCAATTCGGAGGACACCCGCAACTCGCCGACGCTGGTGCTGGCGCGCCAGCTGCTCGACATCGGTGCCCGCGTCACCATTCACGACCCATACGTCTACCCCACCGACCAGAACCTGGTGCGCCACGGGCTGGCGGAGCTGTTCACCCGCGACCTGCAGGCTGCCGCGGGCCCGGCCGACGTGATCATCATGTGTACCGCCCACCGGGTGTACCTGGAAGAGCGGCGGGCGCTCATCGGTGGAGCGAAACGGGCGGTTGGCGTGGTGGATGCCTGCAATCTCTGGGCAGCCACCGATGTCACCGGGCTCGGCCTCGGATACGCCGGCATCGGCCGAGGCACGCTTCCCCCCGCCGCCGCGCTAGTCACAGAGGTGACCGAAGGATTCCGCGCGGTGGAAACCGGCGTCGCCAACGAAGTGCAAGGGCTGGTGGAGTTCCTGAATGCCCGGTACGCCCTGGACGGATTCAACCAGGTGCGCTTCAATGAGGTGCAGCGTATCGCCGGCACCTGCGTGACCGGCTGCGGCATCGTCGTGCCGGGCCCGGTGCGGACACCAGCCTGCACCAGCGGATTCCAGTCGTCACTGGTGCACATCGCCGCCGGTCGCGCACCGTAGCCGCCCGGCCCCATGTCCGCGCCGCCGGAAGCCGCGCTCCCCCGGACGCCCGCCCACCGCCTGCCGCGCCTGCCCGTGCTGGTGGGTGTGACACTCGTCATCGGCATCTTCCTGAGTGCCCGGAGCAGCCTGACGACCGACGAAGCCTTCACGCTGCATACCACCGGGCGTACCCTGCGCTACGCCTGGGACGAGGCCCGCTCCTTCGAGATGCAGCCGCCGCTCTACTTTCTGCTCATGACGCTCTGGCGAAAGCTGGAACGGGGGCTCGAGTTCGTGCGGCTTTTCTCCGCCCTGTGCGTCTGTCTCTCTCTCGTGCAGTTCCGCCGGCTGTCACGACTGCTGCGGATTGGCGGCGGGTGGTGGGACCTGGCGCTGTTCGCGGCGCTGACCCCCAGCGTGCTCTGGGCGGCGGCGGAGGCACGGGTCTACGCCCTCGCCCTGCTGCTCGTCAGCTCCATGCTGGTGGCGGCGGCACAGCTATGGTTCGTGCGCAGCGAACCGGCCGGGCGACCGGCGCTGCTGTTCCTCCTCACGGCGTACGGCGCCGTGATGACGCAGTATTACAGCGGCTTCGTGATCGCGGGGATCTTCGGCGGGTGCCTGCTGCTGCGCGACCGGCGCGGCTGGTGGGTCTGGCCAGCACTCACCGTGGGGCTGCTGCCCTGGCTCCCGGTCATTCTCGCCCAGGTTCATGAGCACCCCACCGGGACGGACCCGGCGCACGCTGCGACACTCTGGCGCAACCTGCTGGAAGTGCTCTTCCGCTGGAGCCCCCTGGTCCAGCGCCGTTCCGGACAGATCGTGCTGGTGATCCTCGCTGGCGCGCTGCTGTGGCAACTGTTGCGGCAGCGACGACCCGACACCGCGGACCGCCGGCTGCTGCTCATCGGCATGCTCCCCGTCCTGCTGCTCACGGCGCTCCGGCTCTCCGGAGCCGCCCTGGTCGAACCCCGGCACTGGATCCCTGCGGTGCCCGGCATCCTGCTGCTCTGGGGTCTCGGCCTCACGCGCATCGCCGATCCCGTGTGGCGGGAACGCACCGCTGTCGCAGTCTTCCTGTTCTGGGGTGTGGCACTGACGGGATTCCTGCGGGCGTACAACAAGCCGGAATGGAAAGCTGTCGCCAGCGAGATCCGCACCCGGCCAGGGACCCAGCCGGTCGTGCTGCGTCGCATGGACGGGTTGCCGTTGCGCTACTACCTCGGCCCCGACCACGCACTGTTCGGCTATGACCCCGCTCATGGACCGCCACCGGACTGGGCGGCGCACCGGATCGCACCGCTCGACTCGCTGGCCGTGGGACGGGTCGCACCGATGATTGCCGCCGCCGGTGGACTCTGGGTAGTGAGCTGGGCGGCAGTGCCGACCGATACCGTTACGGCCGACCTGAAGCAGTGGGGCATCGGGCAGGTGTCGCTGGCGGAAGCGGTGACGCTGCGGCACTTCCGGGTCCTGTACTACGAGCACGACACCATCGCGGGAGTCGACTCCATGCGCCGATGAGTTCCCCTGCCCTCACCCCCCGGCCCCCTCTCCACTGTCGTGGAGAGGGGGAGCACACCTCTCATGGCATGAATTCGCCGGCTCCGGATCTTGTGCCGGGCGTCGCTAGGGCGGTGGGACATCCATCGAGGGAAAAGAAGCGCAGCGCTCGAGAAGATCGCCCCGGAGGTACAGCGCAATCCTGAAGCGTGGTCCGGACGGCGCGGGCCAGACCGGCAGCTCACGACATTGGATCAGGCCATGCGCTTCGACATCGCGCTTCATGCTCGCCATGCTCCGATCCACCACGACGAGAGCGAGTGCGGGATGGAAGCGTTCCCAGCCGTCGAGATTCATCCGGGCACCCGTCCTCTCGTTGCGCCGCATGATCAGCGGGAAGAGCTGTGATTCCAATGCGAGAGTGGGCGCCGCCGGGCCGAAAACCACTCGGTCGACTGGCGCCCAGTCGGCAGTGAATTGCTGCAGCGCGCGGGAGGTATCCCGGATGGACCAGGAGGGATGCGCCAGGAACCAGCCGAACCGCAGCGGCTCGAGCAGCAGAAAGCCGAGCAGGAAGAGGAACGGAGGAATCCGGTAGGCCCGGTCCGGCAGCCGGGGAATCAGCAGAACCAGGAGGACCGCTCCCGCCACCGTGCCGGAGGACACCAGCAGCGAGGCGCGCACGAGGCTGCGGGCGGGATCGGCTGCGACCGGCAGAAGCAGGGGCGCCAGGAGGAAGAGCACTCCTCCACCGATCACGGCGCCAGCCAGCATGGCCCGCCACCGGCCACCGGATCCGGTGAATCCGGCGCGCGACGGCAGAGGAACGCCGCCGTCGCCCAATACCGCAGAGGCCAGGATGGCAATCGCGGGCATCAGGTAGAGGAAGCGACGGTCCGGCTGGTAGTGCTCGAATCCGATGAACAGCAGGCCGAGCAGCAGCCAGCACCAGGCGAACAGTTCCACCAGGTCGACGGGCCGACTGACCGCGCGCCCCAGCCGCGCCACCAGCAGGAGCAGCACCGCGACAAGTGGCACGACGGTCTGCGCCACCAGCGCCCCGCGCACCAGCCCGAGCCCCGCCCAGCCGAACAGGGTGAATCGCTGCCACTCCGCCGAGCCGGTGTCAGCCCCGGTGAAGGCCATCCGCAGGCTCACGCCAAGCTGGTGGACGACGCTGCTCCATTCGGGGATCATCGCGAACACGACTAGCAGGACGCTGACAGCCGCCGCCATCGTGAAGCGGATCGGTGCCCGCCACGAGAACGGCGGCGAGCATTCCCGTCGCCGGGTCAGCCACCAGTGCGCCGCCCAGAACCCGGCGATGCTGAGCCCGAGCGCGGCGCCGGATGGCTTGGCGAGCTGACCGAGAACAAAGAACACCCCGGCGGCCCACGCCCAGGCCGGCCGCCGGGTCGAGAGCACCACTGCGCCGGCCGTCGCGGTCAGGGGCAGGAGCTGGAACGACTCGGTGAAGCCGGCGCGGTTGTAGCTGAGGGTGAAGTAGCTCAGTGCCAGCAGCAGCGGCGCGGCGATCGCTCGCCGCAGCGGATACCACGACCGGAGAACGAGGTAGAGTACCACACACGTCAGAGCGCCCGACACTGCCGCCACGAGCCGGGTCGTCGTCAGGGAGACACCGGCGATCAGGTAGCTGGCCGCGAGCACGAGAGTGTACAGCGGAGTCATGAACAGCGGCGGATTGTGGTCATCCATGATCCAGCGCCCGAACAGCACCCGGTTCCGGGCATTGTGCGACCAGAGCCCCTCATCGAACAGGAACGCGGACTGCAGGTCCTGCGGCGGGTCAGCTCCAAGAAAGAGGAGGCGGGGCAACAGGGCGACGAGCAGGATCAGTCCGGCCGCGACGAGATCCGACTGGGAGAACGGGGTCGGCTCGACGGGCGTGGTCACGCGGACCGGTGGCCCAGCCGGACGAAGGTGTCCTCGATCTGCTGCAGCATGCCGGCGGGAAGGCGGTCATTCCGGGAGGCGGTGAACGGCGCCAACGGGGCAGACCGCGGCCCCGCGTCAGGCAGGCCGAGCAGCTCCTGCGCGACCCGCGCGACGAGTGCCGCAGGATCGGCGCAGAACTCCTCGTAGGAGATCCGCCAGAACCGCTCCGGCCCGAGCAGCGCCTGCTGAGTGGCTGCGAGGCGCTCATGCAACATCACCTGGGCACAGACCGACTCCACCGGGCTCAACCCCGAGTCCTCTTCGACCCGATGCAGCCCGTAGGCTCGGCGTTCGTCGCCGCTGATCTCCTGGCGGGCGAGCAGCAGCGACTGGGCCAGGAAGACGGGGTCCCGCTCGAGACAGAGGAACCGGGCGGTCGGCAGGATATCGCTCACGAGGGCCGCCTGACCGTTGAGTCGGTTATTCTTGGCGATCAACGGACGCGGATCGTCGGCCTCACGCGCCCCGAAGAACTGGCGCATCGCCTCCTGTTCCGACCCCGTGAGGCTGGACCGCAGCCGGTTGCGGTCATGCCCGAACCAGCGGTCCCACAGGGCCAGGGCATCGCTCGGCGCCGCAAGCGATCGGGCGCGCCCGTAATAGCTGCCCAGCGTCCCGCGCCAACGCGCTCCGGCCCGGCCCGCCAGGCGGGCGGCTGTCAGCGGGGCGCGAGGGAAGATCCCGGCAAGATTGGAGAAGTATGCCACCGGCAGTTGCTGGATCAACTGCTGCGCCACCACGGTTGTTCCGCTGCGCGGTGGTCCACAGACCAGCACGATGGGCAGGCGGGGCGGCGGCGCGGCGGCGTAGCGCTTCTCCTCCGCCACGGTCAGCGCCAGGTCGAGGGGAGTGAGCAGCGCGCCGAGCACCGCCTGACCCATCGCGCCGTAGGCGTCGGGATCGCGGGTGCGCAGGAGGCGCAGCGCGAGTCCCGCGGGATTGTGGAACTGGGCGGGGATGAAGCGGTGCAGCGGCCGCGCAGGTGGTGTGTCAGTCGGCAGAGAGCTGGACCGTGAGTGAAGGCGGCTGAATAGGGCGACCCACCGGGGACGACGTCGACCAGCCCAATGGACCTCATGAAATCTACTCGGCAATTCTGGTGGCGGGCAGGACTCGGGATCGCCCTGCTGGCGTTCATCCTCTGGCGCGCGGACATCGCCGGCCTCTCGGCCCAGCTCACCCCCGCGGTCTGGCCCGCGGTGCTGCTGGCGCTCGCACTACTCGTTTCGTCCCAGGGACTCGCCGCACTCCGCTGGGGACTCATCCTGGGCGAGCCCCGCCCCGGCTGGGGGATGCTGTTTCGGCTCTACCTCATGGGGGCGGGCGTGGGACTCTTCCTGCCGACCTCTGTCGGGGGCGATGCCTTCCGCGCTGCGACCGCCGCGCGGCTGACCGGTCGGCCGGCGGCCACTATTTCGAGCGTCCTGCTGGACCGCATGAGTGGCGTTGTGGCGCTGCTGGTCTACGCCGCGATCGGCTGGCTCGCTGCTCCCGCCACGGCCGAACGACTGATCGGCGGGGCCGCCTGGAGCGGACCGCCACCGCTGCTGCTCCTCGCCCTCGGAGCCCTCCTGGGAGCGGGCCTCATCGGCATCATCGCACGGAGCCGGGTTGAGCGGGTGCGACGAATCCGGGAGGAGGTACTCGATGGGGTCCGGCCACTGCTGCGCCAGCCGGCCCGGCTCGCCGCCATCCTGGGTCTGGCACTCGCAGTCCAGGCCATGATGCTGCTGCTCTGGCTGGCCCTCGCCACCGGCCTGGCCCTGCCGATCCCGGCGGAGACACTCCTGGTCGGGGTGCCGATCGTCACTCTGGCCACACTGCTGCCGCTCACCATCGCCGGGCTCGGCGTGCGGGAAGGGGTCTGGCTCTTCCTGCTCCGCGCCTCCGGCATCAGCGCAACCGCGATCGTGTCGTTCAGCCTGCTCTATTTTTTCGTGACGCTGCTGGCGGGGGCGATCGGGGGGCTGGTGTTCGTGAGATGGGGGGTGGGGAGCAGGGAGTAGGGGGAACGGGGAACGGGGAACCGGGAACGGGGAACGGGGAGCGGGGAACGGGGAACCGGGAACGTGGAACGGGGAACGGGGAACGGGG
>JANMYS010000121.1:0-44284 GCA_031382385.1 Gemmatimonadota bacterium | reverse complement strand
GTCGTACCGATGCCTCGCGCTATCCCGCTGCTGCTTTACTTCTTAGCCGTCCCGCATCAGCCGCTTGCATCATAACTTGTTGATTTCGGCCCTAGACGCGAGTTTGGTGGCCGACTCATGTGGGCGCGCGGGCGGAGCTGGAGGCAGTGACGAAAGAGATGAGCCTGCTAGTGCGGCGGCTGGACAGTATCAATCGCTATCGGTACCGCAATGATGGAGAACTGCTGGCGGCATGGAAAAGCGTCAAGGATGTAGCATGGCCGTCGGCGGAGAAGCCGGGACCCGTGGGTGGGTCGGTGGCCGCCTGATGCACTACCTGGAAAGAGCGAACCGCCGAGTCTCGCACATGAGGTCCGGTGGTTCCCTCAGGCCACCACAGTTCCGAGAACGTTCACCTACTCACTGTACCTGACATCGTCCGCAGTTCCGGGTGCACCATCAGGGCCATACGAATCTAGATAGACCGAATCGCGAATGGTGACGAGACGGAAAGGGTGGTCCCATCCGTCCGCCAGTCGCCTCGCCGGCATGGTATCTTTCTTCGCACCCTTCGAAGAATCAATGGGAAGTTCCAACAGACCCGAGGGCGATCTTCCAGCTATCCTCCTGAATGCGGCCAATTGCTCAATGAGGATGCACGCCTTACGAGTTGTGGCGGCTTGACGACCCTTCTCTCGATCCCCGTGAGGATAGTCGAGACCTCCGCTCAAGGAATCCGGTGAGAGGACACTTTCCTGTATCCCGACCGCGCCGCATCGGATCAGGGAAGGTTCGATGGATTCGCTGGATCTTGGTCCTCCCGCGCACGCAATGGAGAGCATCGCCGAAGCAGCGACGGCCGAGGACCGCCACGACCAACCTGGCACACGGGTGCGCGTATCGTTGGAGTTGAGCATCATTCCTTCACCCTGTCTGCGCTCTCAGCCGCCCGCGCTTCGTCGCCAAACTCACCGCCTTCTCCGCCATTCTCATTCCACCAACGCTTCGGCCCCATGCCTTGTGGGCGTCGTTCAAGTTGTTCAACATGCTTGCCCTCGTGAAGCAGTGTATTGGTCAGTTCCTCTTGATCCTCGAATACACTTTCGGTTGCGTGGGAATTGAGCGTGCTGATCTTCTTGCCAATCCCTGCGTCGTGCTCGCGATTGATTATCATGGCGCCGGGATTCTCAAATGGGACTCTTCCTGAAACATCTGGTGGTAATGTGTAGCCAGGAGAGGTCCCCTGGATCCGCCCGTCATGGAGCATCGACGCTGTGCGGTGTGCTGCAGCGGGTTTCATCCCGGCCAGTGATCCCTTAACCTGGCTCCATTCCCGGACCGAAAGGCCGCCAGGGCACACACCGGCCTTACGAATGCTTTCCGGGCAAAGCCCAAACGGATCACGGAAACTGATCGGGTTGTTCCCGGCATAGGCGTAGAGGTTGACGCCCCCCGCGAGCCCGATGGGATCCTGGGTGAGGAACCTCCCGGTGCTGGGATCATACCACCGATTCCGGAGGTACACAAACCCGCCCCGTGCGTTTGGCGTCCCCGCGCCCGCAAAGCCCACTCCGCCGAGCGGAACCCCGCCTGTCCCGGTGACCTGGGCGAGGGCGCCGAAGGCGTTCCGCGGAAAGTAGTTCGCGTTGGATTCGAGCGTGCCGGTGCTGGTGACCGCCTTGATGATGCTGCCGCCCCGATCGGCGACGAGGGTGGTGTTCTTGTAGGTCCCGCCGACGTTGAACCGGCCCAGCAGCGGCCGGTCGAGGCCGCCGCTCAGGAACCGGCGGTCCACCGACCAGGTACTGCCGGAGCGCACCAATTCGAGCGCCACATCGCTGCCGTCGTACACAAAGTAGGTGCGGAACCCACCGACGCTGTCGGGATGGGGAAAGATCGGCGTGTTCACATTGCCGGTCGCCACCTGCGAGACAACGCGGCGACCCTGCACATCGTACCAGTGCCAGTTGTAGTCCTTGGCCAGCAGGTCGGCGGTCAGGGTCAGTGAGAAGTAGAGCTGCCCTCCCGCGGTGTAGCTCGTGACCGAGCCGAGCCCGCCGAGCGGCGGCACTCCCGGCGGATTGGCGACGGAGGTGTCTGCCTCGCCCAGGCGGTTGCCGCTCTGGTCGGTGAAATATTCGGTTTTCCGGCAGCTGGTGCTGGGGGTTGCTGGTGTCCGCCGCCGCAGCCGGTTGTCACTGTCGTAGACATTGGTGTAGGTGCTGCTGCACTGGTTCTGATCCCCGATATTGGTGCGGTTCCATTCAGTCATGCGGTTGCCGAGGAGGTCATAGCTCCAGACGTGCGAGACCGCCCCCTCCACGGCGTCGAGCAGCCGGCGAGTGCCATCAGTCGTGTAGGTGTAGGTGTGCAGGCCCGCATTGACCCCATCGCCGCTCGAGGTGTAGCCGGTGAGATCACCCACCAGATTGTAGCTCGGGCCGGTCATCGAGTAGTGCACGGTGCCGGTGCTGTTGGCGGTACTGATGCTGGCGATCTGACTGAGGGAGTCATACGACGTTCTGGTGATGACCTCGAAGCTCCCCGTCGTCGGCGCGACCGCCCGCAGGGTATCCCGCCCGGCACGGTCGTAGACGTAGCGCACCTTGCCGTAGCGGGTCGTTCCGACCAGTCCCTCGACGCTGGTGAGACGGGCAGTGACGGAATCGTAGACGTAGACCATCTGCCCCGCGCTCTCCGCGCCCCCGGTCACCCCGCTGGCGTAGACGGTGTCGCGCACCAGGGTCCGCTGGCCCCGGCGATTGTACTCATACCGCCGGGCGACATACCCGGAACTCGGGCCCTCGAAGAGGACGGTCTCCTTGATGAGCTGATCGTTCCCGTTGTACAGATAGGTGCGAATGACGTAGGCGGTGTCGGAATTCAGTCCGGTCGGACCAGCACCCTTGTTAAGAAAGGGGTCGCTGCTCTTGCTGTAGACCAGCCGTCCCCTGGCGTCAAAGCTGTTCTTGTGGGTGATTCCCGCCTGCTGCACCTTGCCCGTCGGCATCAGGAGGCTGTTCCACCAGTTGGTGGCTGCCACGTCGGCGAACCGCTCTCCTCCGTTGTTGCCGTAGGAAGTGACCTGACCTTGATCCTCCTGCGCCACGTTGCCCCGCGCATCATACATCCGCGCCACGTAACTGCCGTTGCCCCGATAGTCCCACCGCGGGCCGCCGAAGTTGTCCCGGTTGGCCCAGCTCAGCTTCCGCGCCTGGTAGCCGGTGCTGGAGATGGTGCGGCCGCCGGGGTTGATCACCGAATCCAGCCGGCCGAGCGCATCGAAATAGTTGAACGACTTCTGGGCAGTCGCTGGTACCGGAATATTGAGATCATCGGCCGAACCGTACACGTCTGTCTCCGTGATCAGCCCACCGGGATCATAGACCGTCCGGGTGACCGGGGCGGAAGTGCCGGTACCCACCCGGGCGTACGTGACCCGCCCGGAAACATCCCGGATGACCGCGCTCGGCTTGCCCAGCGGATCGAGGATGGTCGTGTCACGCCCGAACCCGTCGTAATACGCCCGAGTGATCGTGCCCTTGGGCGAAACGAGGAACTCGCTGTTCCAGGTGCCGCCGTGGTATGCGACGGAGTCGATGCGCCCGGGACTGCGGACCTTCACCGGGCGCACACCAGCGATGTTCCCGGCCACCGGCACATTGCTGTTGCCATAGGTGAACTCGGTGGTGTCGGTGGCGATACCGATCACCCGGGCCGGAAGACAGCGGCCGGGACTGGTGCTGGCGCCGGTGGTCAGGTACTGCACTGTGGTCGTCCGGAAAAAGGCGTCCCGGGAGGTCTTGAGCCGGGAGCACCAGGCACCATTGGCGGCGAGAGTGAGTGAGTCGTAGGTGAAGGTCAGGGTGTCGAGGACCTTGGTGGGCACGACCACCGGCCACTTGAGCGTGGTGCGGAGCAGGGTATCGACTCGGCCGAGTGCGTCGTAGTGATAGACCAGGGAATCGGAGTCGGCAGGGTTGTAGCGGTTGCGGACGATCCGCACCGCACGCCCGGTGGTGTCGCGGACGACATGGGTGAGATCCGCGCTGTTGGTGCCCAGCACGCCGGTGGAACCGCCAGCCCCACGCAGGACGTACGTCGGGCCGCCGAACGGATCAACCTGATAGTCCAGGGCCACGCCGGCGAATGGCACATAGGTGCCGATCCACTGCACCGCCTGGATCGTCCGCTCAGAGGGCTGGCCGGGCCTTCCGTAGCCGATGCGCGGCGAGGCACGGCGCCAGTACTGGCGAGCCTGGGCGATTCCCCCGAGCGGCCGTGAGACAGTCTCCGGCGTCCACATGACCGCATCCCAGGAGATCCGGCTCACCACCCGCTTCGTGGCGGCGTCCCGCGGGTCGATGATCGAGTCGATGAAGGCGCCTGGAGCGCCAGCCATGTAGGTGAACCGGGTCGAGTCGGCCTGCGTGGCACTGCGCACGATCGAGAACTTGGCCAGCCGCACCGCCGTGCCGCTGGTGACATAGTCGAGCTTGGCGACGGTGACGGTGTCAGTGGCGGCGGCCGATCTCCGAACTTGGATCCGGTCGACATATCCCGTCTTCGGACCCGACAGGAAGTAGCGGAACACGATCCCCTTCCCCGCCGGGTCCATGATCGAATCGAGTTGGGTCGATGTCGACGTGGGATAGTTGTACGTCGTTGTGTTCCCCAGGAGATCCTGAGTCCAGACCTGCCAACCGTCGTCCCGGAAGCCCAGCCGGGCGCCGTTCTCCAGATAGAGGACATACCTGGCGCCATTCAGCAGGCTCGCGAGCTGCACCATCCGGGTGTTTTCTCCCGCCGGCGCAACCCAGGTGGAGGCGGGCTTCCGGTAGATCGTGTAGGAGCCGTCGCCGGAGAGCCAGACGGCCGCCGTGGCGCCGTTGAACTGCAGCGCGCCGGATGGGCCGGTGAGCACCAGCCGGCCGAGTTCCGCTAGTTGCCACCCCTGCCCGAACCGGGTGGAGGCAGTGGTGTTGAGGTAGAGCTGGACCACATCCTGGGTGATGGAGTCCTCCCGGAATGTGGGAGAGACACCTGCCTTGAACTTGCTGCGCACCACATGCCGGATGGAGCGGATGTTGGCCTCTCCCGGCGCACTGTCGAGCTCGGAGGCGACAATCCGCACCTCATCCCGGTCTTCGTTGATGTTCGTGGCGTTTGGGCCGGTCACCGCCCCACCGGCACCGAAATAGCGGGTGATGAGACTCGAGTCGACCGCCCCGTTGCGGCGGGGGACGACCCAGAGGGTGTCGGGGGCCTTCTGGGTCTTGGTGATGGTCAGTTGGAGCGGGACGGTGATACGGGTCTTCTGGGAGGCAGAGCGGTACACTAAATGGACACCCCGCTCCCGGTCGCGGGTGACGAATCCGGGAATCCCGAGCGCCAGGGTGATCCCTTCGCACTGGAAGGCGCCGAAGGCGGCACATTCGCCCTGGTCACTGTGCTCGAACTTGCGCTGAGGCGCGATGACCAGGGGCGCGGGCGATCCAGCCAGCAACGGAGCCTCATACACGAAGCGCACTCGAATCTTCGAAGTGTGACCCAGAGTATCCCGAATACTGGCCACAAGCTCATTCCAGCCGCCCGAGGCGACGACGTTGAGATTCGGATGGGTGGTGGGAATGCGGGCTTCCTGGAGCAGCCGCCCGGTCGAGATCGCAGTGACGCCGCTTCCCGGCACCGCGGCGGAATTGTTTATGATCGTGACTCCGTTCAGCTCTACATGCCAACTGGTGCTGTCGATGTGACCGGGACTGGGCAGCATCGCAATGGCCGGCGGCGCGGTCCCCGACGGTCGGCGGAGAGGGGGACCTGCCCAATGCGCGTCACCCGATCCGGGAGGCCCGCCGTTGGCGTACGGGGGGACTTGTGGACCATGGTAGCGGCCGCGATCAACCCGGAACAGATCACCGAACGCCAGTTCCAACGTCTCGGCGAAGATCCCTTCGTCCTGTCCCACACCTCCATTCCGGCTGCTAAGCCAGGGGTAGCTCAGCCAATGCGGATCCCCTGGTGGCAATGCGGCGAAGTAGCTGTAGTCAAAGTACGCCTTGTCGAGGTAACTCAACTGGGAGCAGGTCTTGCTCTTGGTGGCGAGCCAGGCGAGCGTCTGGGTGCGGATGGTCACACTCGGACTGAAGCTTCCGATCGTGGCGACGAAGATACGCCCGTAGGGGGTAGACTGGAGAACCGTCGCTCCCGGGCTGGTGAAGGTGATTTCGGGGTCACCGACCGCAACGGCACATCCCCACGACGCAGTATCTGGCAAGGCCAGCGGCCCGAGGAGGCTGCCGGTAGTGTTCCACGGATTGACCGTAGGTGGAAGGGAGTCATCCAGCGCATAGCTGGTAGGGCCCTGCACACCGAATATTGTCGTGTAGTCATCACAGCGCCCATTGTTGGCGCAAACGTGCGATTTCCAGGAATGGGTCCCGTCACTTGACAGCATCCCGAATCGATAGCTCCCTGCGGTCATGTTGCCCACAAGCTTCGTGCTGCTGTCGATGCCATCAATCCAGATTCTCGTCAGACCGGTATTGATCCCGCTGGTGTGGTAGTATGTTGCAAGGAGAGTGTCCTGCAGCTCCATTCCCGCCCCGTTTCCGGGCCAAACATGCTGGACAATCGGCACCCCGGTGACGGTGATTCCACCACCGGTGAAGGACCCTGTGTATTCCGTCGTATAGCTCCCGGGCGCAAGGTCGGGGTCCGCGCTCACGTGGAGCGTGTGAGTGAATGTCTCCAAACCCATCGTGGTGTAACTGATGGTGACGTTCTGGAGCTCCGCAACACCGAGGTGAAATGTCGCTGGAGAAGCGGTGCAGGAGACCTGGGTCGAAGTGTCAGTGCAATTGATTGCATAGTCGCCGCCGGTGTTGCCATTATTGCCGAGGCCAACGACGTAGCTCAGCGGACCACTCTCCGCCGGCTGGCTCTGGGCAAGCGGCATGGTGAGCGATGCGCCCGGCTTGCAGGGATTGGAGGGTGCTCCGCCACACTGGGGCGCGTCCTGGCCAGTTAACACCGCTGGACCGCACACCATCAGGGCAGCGGCGAGCAGCAACATCAGGCGGCGAGTAGGCACATTGGCTCCAGAGAGGGATCTCCGGAGTCGGGCAGAAGCCGTGCCCGGGGCAACGACGACTCAACTGCATGCTCGCCAGTGCGTTACCGCCGCGGGCCTGATTCTTCAGCGTCTCACCCGCTACCCGTTGTGAGACAGTGAGACAGCCTTCTTCTCCCCTTGCGACGGCCTCACACCCTCCAGCCTCAGTTGCCGGTAGAATGTTGCCCGGCTCATGCCGAGCATCTCGGCGGCCTTGGTGCGATTGCCTCGGGTGTACCGCAGGGCGTTTCGAATCCGCGAGCCGCGGTCGGTCTCCCCGAGCGCCACGCCGACCGACTGGAGAAACCGGTTGGGAAGGTGCCGGACCCCGATCCGCTCGCCATCTGCTCGCCGGACCATGATGTATCGCACAACATTGAGCAGCCCGCGCACGTTGTCCGGCCAGTGGGCGGCGAGCAGGATTTCCTCGACCACCGGATCTACCTCGATTGGGCCAGCGCAGCCAAGCTTTTCCCATTCGGTGAGCAGGAACGACCGGAACAGCGGCAGAATGTCCGCCGCCCGGTCGCGGAGCGAGGGGAGTTCCACCTGGAAATAGCCGAAACGGGCAAGCAGGTCTCTCCGGAAGGCGCCTTCCCGCACCCGTTCCATCAGGTCCTCGTTCGTGGCCGCGATGATCCGGACATCGACCGATCGCTCTCGTTCCTCGCCAAGCCGACGAATCGTGGCATCATCGAGCACCGTAAGAAGCGCAGCTTGCACACCCGGTGACGCCAGGCCTATCTCGTCAAGGAGGAGCGTCCCCCGGTGAGCAGACTCGACGGCGCCGGCCCTGTCACGGTCCGCCCCGGTAAATGCACCGCGCGCATGACCGAAGAGCTCCGCATGACGCAGTTCATCCGGCACGCTGGTCACCGAGAAGCGCACGAACCGTCCGTGACGGCCGGAGCGCTCATGCAGCAGGCGGGCGAGCCGTGTCTTGCCGGTTCCGGGCGCGCCGAGCAGCAGAATTGGGTAGGAGGATGAGGCGAAACACTCGGCATCTCCCGGGTACTCGGCAGACTCGTGAGCCGCGGTTGGATCGGGGATTGGCATGGCGCACCACGGGCGGGAGGCGAAGGACACCAAGCACCTCACCTCATGCTACGAGCCGGGGTGGGGTGACGATAGACCGGAATGTCTTGCCGGAATCACCGAACGCGGCCACTGGTGACACCCGTCACACATCTGCACCTCCAGCTCTCCCGGGCCGCCAATTGGAAAATGCGACGTGCGACGCGACTAGCGCTTCTCAACGCTCGGCCATTCCATGAGATTGAGCCCCACCACCTCCGCCCCCCTGCCCCGCAGCGCCACCTCGGTCACCGCCCCGCGCTCGATCCGCAGCTTGAACAGCGCGACGGCGGGCAGATCGAGCAGCACACCGAGGATGGCGCGCAACGATCCGGCATGGGCCACGACCACGAGCGGCCCCCCTCCCTGCTCCGCTGCCGCGCGCAGCTCCGCGCACCACGATTCAACCCGCGTGAACAGGTCGGGCCAGCCCTCGCCCCCCGGCGTGCGCGCGGTGGTCCAGTCGGCCATCCAGGCGGCGAGCCGATCGCCATCCGCAGACTCCAGCTCGGCCCACGTGCGGCCATCCCACTCCCCGAAATGCATTTCGCGCAGCCGAGGGTCCAGCTCGACTGTAGTTGGCCAGCGCGTCGCGAGTATCGCCGCCGTCTCCCGCGTACGCCTGAGGTCGCTCACCCAGCACCGACTCGGCGGCACACCATTCCACGTCGCCGCCAGCGCTTCGATCCGTGCCCGGCCCTCCGCTGCCAGTGGCCGGTCGGTCCAGCCGAGCGCGCAGCCTTCGGCGTCCTGGGCGATGCCGTGGCGGATGAGGTAGAGAGTGGTCATGGGGCGATTGGGCGATTGGGCGGTTAGGCGGTTGGGCGGTTGGATGGCAGGTGGCAGGTGGCAGGTGGCAGGTGGCAGCGATAATCAGGCGACTGATTCCTGTCGGCTGACGGCCGACGGCTGACAGCTAACGGCTAACGGCTAACGGCCAACGGCCAGCAGTTACCGACAGTACTCATCCAGCTGATCGAACCCAATCAGCACCTCGCGCGGCTTGCTGGAACCCACCGGGGAGGGGCCGAGTATGCCGGCGTTGTAGAGCTGGTCGATGATCCGCGCCGCGCGGCCATAGCCGATCGAGAGCCGCCGCTGCAGCAGCGAGGTCGAGCCACCCTGGTTCTGGATGCACGCCTCCGCCGCCTCGCGGAACAGGACATCCTGCTCCCCCTCCATCTCCGCCGCCCCGCCCTCCCCGTCCTCCGCCTCATGCGCCCGGACCATCGCGAGAATGTCCGGCTCCGCAGCGGGGGCCGGCACCGCCGCGGCGACGCGGGCCTCACGCCGGGCCTCATACCAGGCCATGACCCGCTCGGTCTCCTCGGTGGCGATGTACGCCCCCTGCAGCCGCATCGGTTCGCTCTTGCCGGGCGGGAGGAACAGCATGTCGCCATTGCCTAACAGCGCTTCGGCGCCGTTCTGATCGAGGATGGTCCGGCTGTCCACCTTGGAGGCGACGCGGAACCCGATCCGGCTGGGGAAGTTGGCCTTGATGAGGCCGGTGATGACGTTCACCGAGGGTCGCTGTGTGGCCAGAATGAGGTGGATGCCGATAGCGCGCGCCTTCTGCGCCAGCATGGCCAGCGGCGTTTCCACTTCGCCCTGCACCGTCATCATCAGGTCGGCCAGCTCATCGACGATGATCACGATCAGCGGCAACGGACCTTCGCGGTACACGCCGTCGTCGAACAGATCGGGCTGCGTGGGCTCCGCCTCGGCGCTGATGCTCGCGATGGTGGGCTTGGGCCGGGTGGGGTTCTGCAGCGGCTTCCCCTCCTCGGCCTTCTTGTTGAAGTCGGCCAGATTGCGGGCGCCGTTGGCGTGGAGCAGCTCGTAGCGCTTGCTCATCTCCATGACGGCCCACTTGAGGACGGTGGCGGCCTCGTTGTTGTTGGTGACCACCTTGTGGCGCATGTGGGGCAGCGCGTTGTACATCGACAGCTCGACCATCTTCGGGTCGACCATCAGGAAGCGGAGCTGTTTGGGGCCGTAGCGGTAGACCAGGCTGGTGATGATCGTGTTGATGGCGACCGACTTGCCCGAGCCGGTGGCGCCGGCAATCAGCAGGTGCGGCATTTTGGCGAGGTCGGCGACGATCGCCTTGCCTTCGAGATCCCGGCCCAGCGCGATCGGCAGCGACGCCTTGGCGGCATCCCACTGCTCCGACTCCAGCAGCTCCCGGAGGGTCACCATCTTGGCGGTCGGATTGGGGATCTCGACGCCGACCGCGCCCTTCCCCGGAATCGGCGCGATGCGGATGGACTGGGCCCGCATGGTGATCGCCATGTCATCGGCCAGCGCGGCGATGCGCCCCACCTTCACACCGGGCGCCGGGACCACCTCGAACTGGGTCACCACCGGCCCCGTCGTTCGGCCGGCAATCGTCCCCTCGACCTTGAAGGTCTTGAGCGTCTCGATGAGGACCTGACCGAGCCGGTCGAGTTCGGCCTCGCCAACATCCTTGTCCTGCACCGGCGGGGGCGAGAGCAGGTCGATGGGCGGGAGCGGATTCTCGTCGGCTGGATCGCCCAGCGGAATATCGCCCAGCGGCTTGGCCGGCTTCCGCGGTTTCTTGTCGCGGCGTACCGGCGCGGCGTCGAGCACCTGCTCCTCATAGGCGATTGTCTCCGCCTTCTGGGCTGTGCCGGACGCCGCACGAGTGGGCTCCGGATCAGGACTCGACGCTCTTACCCCCGAGCCGCGCTCGAGTCGGCGGAGCGGATGCCAGGCGATGGTGAGAATCGTGAGCGCAGAGAGGGAGAGGAAGCCGAGCAGCAGGCCGCCGGCGACGCCGATGCCCTTGGTGACGTAATAGGAGAGGAGGCCCGGCAGGACGCCGGCGAGACGGGGAGCGAGGGCGACCGAGTCGTAGCTCTGAGGCCGGACGCCGGCGATCACCCCGATGATGAAGGGAACCAGCACCACGAGGCCGATCACCAGAATTGCGGCCCGCTTCATGTCGAGCCGCGGCAGCCGGTCAAATCCGGCGAGGCCCAGGCCGAGCCCGAGCAGCGGAAAGCCAAGCGCACCGACGCCTAACATGCGCCAGAGGCTGCCGCCGAGCCATTCTCCGAGCGGGCCGGTGAGGTGGACCGGCAGGAGAGTCAGCCCGACAAAGCTGCCGGCGACCAGCGCCACAATCGCGGTGAGGTGCCGGCGGCCGGTCTGTTCCGGCGTGGGCAGGCGTGGGCTGCTCATGATGCGGCCTGCAACCGGCGTTCGTGAAAGACCGGCAGCACCGGATAGGCGTCCACCCTGGCGGCGTCGGCGATATCGTCCTTCATCCCGAGTTCCGCCAGGTCCCGGCCACCTTCACTGATCAGCAGCGGGCGTTCCCACCGCTCGCCGTAGCGCCGCACCAGGTCGAGCGCGGCGAGCGCCGCGTCGTTGAGACCCTTGCGGCCGCGGCCACCGCCAAGCGCGGCCTCCACGACCCGTCCGGCGCAGTAGGCGTCGTCCAGGGCGAAGCGCCCCTCCCGGCCGGCGCAGATGATCAGCAGATCCTCGCCTGCCGACCAGGCGGCGTGAGCCCGCTCGCCGACCAGCGAAAAGTTGACGGCCGCAGCGACGATCACGCTGGCGCCGGCGGACGCCGCAAGGAGCGCAGCGGTGCCGTTGGTGGTGGTCATCACCAGGGTCTTGCCGCGCACCACATCGGGCTGCATTTCGCGCGGCGAGTTGCCCAGGGCGAAGCCGGGAATGGGGCGGCAATGCCGCTCACCGGCAAGCAGCGTTTCATCGGGGCCGAGGGTCTGCGCCATCCGCAACGCATCCTCGGTGGTGGCGACGGGCACGACGGCGCGTGCGCCGTGATGCAGCGCGGCACACATCGTGGTCCCGGCCCGGAGGATATCGATGACGAAGACCGTGCGCCCCTGGACCTCAGCAGCGGTGAGGCCCGCCGGGGTAAAGACGACATCCAGCGTCATTCGAGGGGACGCAGCAGTTCCGGATGACGCTCGAGGAATTTGGTGTCTACCTCGCCCGCTATGAACTCCGGATGGCGGATGATGCGCGCCAGGAAGGGGATCGTGGTGGTCACCCCCTCGATGATGAAGCTGTCGAGCGCCTGTCCCATGCGGGCCAGCGCCTCAGCCCGGTCGTTGCCGTGGACGATGACCTTGGCCAGGAGCGAGTCGTAGTAGGGCGGCACGGTGTAGCCGGCGTAGACATGGGTATCCAGCCGCACGCCGGGGCCGCCGGGCGGATGGTACGCGGTGATGACACCGGGGCACGGCTGAAAGTTGCGGTAGGGATCTTCGGCATTGATGCGGCACTCGATCGCGTGACCGCGGAGGCGCCCTCCCTCGCCGCGGAAGCTGATCGGCTCGCCGGCGGCAACCCGAATCTGCTCCTTCACCAGATCGAAGCTCGTCACCATCTCCGTCACCGGATGCTCCACCTGAATCCGGGTGTTCATTTCCATGAAATAGAAGCTGCCGTCTTCGTCCAGCAGGAACTCGACCGTGCCGGCACCGACGTACCCGATCGCCGAGGCGAGCATCACCGCCGCGTCGCCCATTCGGGTGCGCAATTCCTGGTTCAGTGCGGGGCTCGGGCTCTCCTCGATCAGCTTCTGGTGCCGTCGCTGCACCGAGCAGTCGCGCTCCCCGAAGTGGATCACCTTGCCGTGCATGTCGCCCATGACCTGGATCTCGACATGGCGGGGCCGGCTCAGGTAGCGCTCGACATAGACCTCGCCATTGCCGAACGCGGCGAGCGCCTCATTCTGGGCCAGCGAAAAGCTCTGAGCGAACTGTTCCGCGTCCACCGCGACCCGCATCCCCTTGCCGCCGCCGCCGGCGGTGGCCTTGATGATCACCGGGAAGCCGATCGTCTCGACGAATTTCAGTGCCTCGTCGATGTCCTGGATCGTCCCTGGCGTCCCGGGTACGGTAGGCACACCGGCGGCCTGTGCCAGCTTCTTGGCGGTCGCCTTGTCGCCCATCTGGCGGATCTGGTCGCCGGTCGGTCCGATGAACGCGATGCCGGACGCCTTGCAGGTGTCGGCGAACTCCGCATTCTCGGCCAGAAAACCGTAGCCGGGATGGATGGCGTCGGCGCCGGTGATCTCCGCCGCGGCGATCAGGTGCGGCATGCGGAGGTAGGACAGGCGGCTGGGCGGGGGGCCGATGCAGACATCGTCGTCGGCGAAGCGCACGTGCAGCGACTCGCGGTCCGCCTCGCTGTAGACGGCGACAGTTTCGAGGCCGAGCTCGCGGCAGGCACGGATGACCCGGAGGGCGATTTCGCCACGATTGGCGATCAGGACCTTCTTAAACACGGCGAACTCCGCGGCTGCCGACCAGGCCTGCGGGGGGTTGGGCGATGAGAGCCGGCTGGAACATCAGGGCGTCAGGTCCTGGGCCAGTTCCTGTGCCCCACCGCCACTCGTGGCCCCGGCACCGCCGCTGTTCATGCCGCTGAAGGTACGGTCGGAGGCGGAGCTGATGCCGGAGGCGCGCAGGGCAAACTCGCTCGGGTTGGTCGAGTAGAAGAGGGCGCTCTCGTAGCTGATCGCGCCATCCCGGTACCATTTCATCAGCGACTGGTCGAAGCTCTGCATGCCGTACGCCTCGGCGCCCTCGGAGATGAGGTCCGGGATGTTGAGCTGCTTCTCGATGTCGCGAATGTTGTCGGCCACCGCCGCGGTATTGATCAGCACCTCGGCGGCGGCCACCCGGCCCCGGCCATCCTTGCGCGGCACCAGTCGCAGGCAGACCACCGCGGCGAGCGCGGTCGAGAGCAGCGAACGGATCTCCTGGTGCTGGTGCGGCGGGTAGAACGAGATGACCCGGTTAATTGTCTGGGTGGCGTCGGTGGTGTGCAGCGTCGAGAAGACCAGGTGTCCCGTGTCGGCCGCCTTGAGGGCGACGTCCAGGGTCTCCTGGTCGCGGATCTCGCCGATCAGGATCACGTCCGGGTCCTGCCGCAGCACGTGGCGCAGCGCCATGCCGAAGGACAGCGTGTCACTGCCGACTTCGCGCTGGGCGATATTCGACATCACATCGCGATGGAGAAATTCGATCGGGTCCTCGATCGTGATGATATTGACCCGCCGGTGCTGATTGAGGTGATTGATCATCGAGGCGAGCGACGTCGACTTGCCCGAGCCCGTCACGCCGGTCACCAGCACCAGCCCGCGCGGCCGGAGCGAGATCTCCTCCAGCACCTCGGGCAGCGACAGCTCGCGCACCGTCTTGACTTCGTAGGGAATCGCCCGGAATGCAAAGGCGAGTGTGCCGCGCTGCTGGTAGATGTTGGTGCGGAACCGGCCCACACCGGGCACGCCGATCGCGAAGTCCGCCTCTTTCTTCTCGGCGAACTCCTTGACCTGCCGCGGCGTCATGATCTGCTCCGCCAGCAGCTTCAGGTCTTCCGGCTTGAGCGGCTGCATCTCCAGCCCCGCCAGCTCGCCGTTGACCCGGATGGTCGGCGGCCGCCCCACCTTGAGGTGCAGGTCGGAGCCGTTCCGCTGCACCATCACCGAGATGGCCTGCTTGAAGTTGAAGGGCGGCTGGATCGCCGCGGGGCCGGAGGGCTCAGCCATTGGGATCGACCCGGAAGAGGACCGTGCCGAATTCGACCGGCTGCGAATCCTCGACACAGATTTCGCGGACGACACCGGTCACTTCGGATTCGATTTCATTCATGATCTTCATCGCCTCGATGATGCATACCGCTGCGCCGGCAGTGACCCGGCTGCCCACCTTCACGTAGGCCTGGGCCCCGGGCTCGGGTGACTTGTAAAAGGTCCCCACCATCGGCGACTTGATCTCCTTCAGCAGCGCCGCCGCTGCGGGGGCCGGCACCGACGGAGCGGGTGGCGCTGGGGCGGCGGCGGCGGGAGCGCTCATTGGCGGCGCCATCATCATCGGCGCCGGCTGAACAGTGGACTGCCCGGTCCGGGTCATCACGACGCCGGTGTCGAACAGTCCCTTCACCTCGATCGAGCCGAGCTCGGGAAACTCGTGCAGCAGCTCCGCCAGCTTGCGCACGTCTTTCAGCTCAACCGTGCGGATGCCGGGCATCTTGCCCAGCAGCTGGGCGAGTTCCTGCGCTTCTTTGGGCGTCATGTCGACTCAGTTAGGAGAAGGTGGCAGGGAGCAGGTGGCAGGGAGCAGGCGGCAGGTGGTGGGATCGAGACGAGAGCGGAGGCTACGGCAACTCAGCCACCCCGTACGCGCTTCAAGCCGCCACCTGCTGACTGCCACCTTCTGTGCTCAGACCAGTTCAATCAGATCAACCGCATTATCCGACAGCAGCTCCGCCCCCTCGGCGGTCAGCCGCACATCATCCTCGAGCCGGACACCGCCCCAGCCGGGAAGATAGATGCCCGGCTCCACGGTGACGACCGCATCGGCGGGCAGGGGGGTATCGGCGGTGGGCGAGAGGCGCGGGGCTTCGTGCACTTCCAGGCCCAGGCCATGTCCCAGCGAATGACCGAACGCCTCCCCATAACCCCGCTGGGTGATCACTTCCCGGGCCAGCCCATCCGCCTCGCGTCCGCTCAGCCCTGCCCGCAGGTTTTCGATGGCCCGCCGCTGGGCCTGCTGGACGACCTCGTAGACCGCGCGTTGTCGCTCATCTGCCCGGCCACCCACCACGACGGTCCGGGTGAGGTCGGCACAGTATCCGTCCACCTGCGCACCGAAGTCAAGCAACAGCCATTCGCCCCGCCCCACCGTCCGCCCGCTGGTCCGGGCATGCGGCAGCGCGCTGCGCGCGCCGGAGGCCACAATCGTGGGAAACGGATGCCACTCGCTGCCCCGGGTGCGGAGCGCCGCTTCCAGCCGGGCGGCGATGCTGAACTCGGTCTGATCCACCCGGACCGTCGGGAGAAATTCGGCGAGTGCGGCCTGGGCCAGACTGGCCGCGGCCCGGATCGCGGCGACTTCGCCGGGATCCTTGATCATCCGCAGCCGCTCGACCAGCTCGCTGGTCCCCTCCCACCGGCGCGGGCCCAGGCCCTCCAGCCGCTCCCGCTCCCGCACGGTCGCGATGTGCGCCTCGAAGCCCGCCGTTCCGCCCGCTTGCTCGGCCAGCACCCGCTTGAGCCGGTCCCACACATTGACCTGGTCGATCTCGACCCGCGCCGCGTTCCCGGCCTCGCGCGGCGCCTGGGCGGCATAGCGGAAGTCGGTGACGAGCACGGCGTCCCCCGCGCGCAGCAGCAGCAGGGCGGAGGAGCCGGTGAATCCGGTCAGGTAGCGGATGTTGGGCAGCGACTGGACTACTACGGTGTCGAGCCCCTGTGCCGCCAGCCGGTCCCGCAATGCCGCCTGCCGCGCCGGTCGGAGATCAGCCGCCACTGAGCCGGGTCACCAGCGCCTGGAGGGCCATCGAGTACCCCGCCGGCCCGAAGCCGGCCACGATGCCGAGCGCGAGGTCCGCCAGTCGGGAGTGCCGCCGCTCCGCTTCCCGCGCGAAGATGTTGGAGAGGTGGACTTCGACGAAGGGAACCTTGACCGCGAGGAATGCATCCCGGATGGCCAGGCTGGTGTGAGTAAAGGCGGCGGCGTTCACGATGGCGCCATCCGCCTGACCGCGCAGCCCCTGAACTGCGTCGACGAACGCGCCCTCGTGGTTGGTCTGCAGCCAGGTGAGGGTGACCTTCAGGCGGGCCGCTTCCGCCCGCACCTGCTGTTCCAATTCTGCCAGCGTCGTGGATCCGTATACTTCCGGTTCACGCGTGCCGAGCAGGTTCAGGTTCGGGCCATTGAGAACGGCAATGCGCATCAGCGCTTCAGGCTTTTCAGCCAGTGCTGAAATTGATCGAGGTCCTCTCCTCCCGGACCGGTGCCTCGGGGGTGGGAGCCGCTGTCACTCCCGGAAGTCGGGCCACCGAAGAACTGATCGAAGGAGAAGGCGTCGCTTCCGCCCGAGGAAGGAGCTGGCTCGGCGGGCGGTTTGGATTGTGCCGATTCCTCGCCGAAGATTGCGCTCAACGACAGGGGATCGCTCGCCGGCCGGGTGGGGGCGCCACTGCCGTCGTCCGGCTCCGCCCGGCTCGACACCGCGGCACCGGCGCCAATCGGCCTGGCCTCGACCAGCGCCCGGAAGAACGATTCCACCGATTCGCCACCGGTATCCATGGCGATATAGGACAGCCGCCGTGCGCCGGTGTGCGCCATCGCCTCGAGCTCGCGCAACCGGTCCGCCAGACGCCGGTCATTCGGCTGCCGCTCCACCAGCCGGCGGTAGACCGCAGCAGCCTCCCCGACGTGCCCCTGGCGCGCATACAACTCGGCCATCGTCTCGGTCAGGACCGGTTCGGGTTCCGCCGGGGCCGGCTCGATCGGCGACCGCGATGGTCCCGCCAGTTGCTGCGAGAGACGGCGGCCACGTGGTTCAGCAACCTGTGGCACATCGTCGGGGAAGATCAGGTGAAGCTCGGAGGCCGGCACATCCGCGATTTCGCCCGACACCTCGGCACTGACGGCGGGAAGCGCTTCTTCGAGCGGCAGGTCACCATCCACGTCAACCAGTTCGACCGGTTCGGACTCGCTGGACACCTCAGCGAGCGACGACTCCGCGAGCTCTGCCGCGCTCTCTTCGAGCACCTCGCCTGCGCCAGCCGCCGTCGCCGCCGGCTCGGGAAGAGGTTCCGGGAACGGGGTGAGGAAAGCTGTCGCCGCTTCCGACAGCGGCACGTCCGGCGGAGCGACGTCGTCGTGCGACTCGGTCGGCATCTCCTCCGTGGGCATGATGGCAATCGCCGCAAAGCCGCTGGTCACCACCCCTCCACCCCAGCTCTTCGGCGGCGCCGGTCGTGCCGCCGGCTCCGGCTCAGGCTCCGGCGCTGGTTCCAGCTCCGGCTCCGGGGTGACCTGCTGCTCCGCCGAGGCGCGTGCGCTCGCATCGGCCAGCAGCTCGTCAACACCGCTTGGCGGCTGGAATTCAGAGCTTCCGGTGGCGTTCACGTTCAGCAACTGATCTGCCCCGCTCGGCGGCTGATACTCCGACGCGCCCGCGGAGGAGAGGGTCAGCTCCTCCGACGCATTGGGCACCTGGAACTCGGACTTGCTGGGGGTCAACCCCAGCAGCGCCGCGCTGTCGTCCGGCACCTGGAACTCCGACACGCCGGGCGTCAGGTCGAGCAGTTCCTCGCTCGCGTCGAGCTCCTGGAACTCGGTGCGGGCGGAGGGGCGCAGATCGATGGGCCCGACCGCGTCGCCCATGGCGAAGTCGTCTCTCGACTCGGTAGCGGGGGGCGGGAGTTGGGTTGTTTCGATCGGCTCGAGGTGCATCGCCGGGGCGGGCGCCACGAACGGCTCATCCGGCTCGATGGCCTCCAGCGGTTCCACCTCGAGGTCGGCCGCGGCCTCAGCCAGATTCAGTTCGACCGGCTCGAGTTCCAGCGGCGGAACGACCAGCGGCGGACGCGGGAGCACCGGCATGCTCGGGACCGTCCGGTCATCGTCCACCGGCGCGGGGCGGACTGCACGAGCGGCCGACTCCGGCGATTCGAAGGCATCCAGCATGGAGTCGAGGTCGGAGTCGTCCGCGAGCTCCTGGACCTCGCCGCTGGCAGCTTCCGTCAGCAGTGAGGCCGGCGTGGCTGGCTGGATGACCGGGGCGGGAGGCGGGAGCGGCGCTTCATCTTCGGCTGTCGGGCGCACCAGCACTTCCACCGGCCGGGTGATGGCCGCCGCCGCCGCTTCGCGCATCGCGAGCACGCGGGTCAACTGGTCCCGCGCTTCATCGTTGCTGGGGTCGACCGAGATCAGCCGTTCCAGCCAGCTCGAGGCCTCCATGAGACGGCCCTGACGCTCGGTGATGTCCGCGAGAGCTTTCAGGGCAATCACATTCTCGACATCGAGATCGAGCACATGCGTGAAGGCGGCCTCGGCGGGGCCGTCTTCTCCGAGATCGAGCTGGCAGCGCCCCAGCACGATGTTGCCCGGGATATGGTCGGGGTGGAGCTCGAGTCCCTGACGCAGGGCCTCGATCGCCAGCGGAACGTCGCCGTTCTTGCGAAGAACCTCCGCATAAGGGGCGAAAACCGTCCCTTTGGGATTCTCCTTCCAACGGCGCTCGAGCTTCTCGATTTCGCTGTTCGGTGGCATCCCGTGCTCTAGGCGTAAGTTGTTGTGGGGATTGAACAAACATTAGTAGTCCCCGGCGGCACTGTCAACCGGGTCCCCCGCCGCCCAGCTTGAGATTCCCCGTTGCCCGGCTTACACTTAGCCCTCTTTTGCCGCCGGACCATCCAGAGGCAGGGCCATTTCCTATGATGCAAGCCTTCCGCAGCGCCACCACCAAGGTCGCCGCCGTCGTGTTCGCGGTGCTGATGCTGGTCTTCGTCATCACCAGTGTCGACTGGAGCCAGGTGACCGGCGGGTCGAAGACCACGGTAGGCGAGATCAATGGGGTCCACATCCAGCTGCGCCAGTATCAGGCCATGGTCCAGCAGGAGACCGAGCGGCGGCAGCGTCAGGCGGGCCATACGCTCAGCGCCGAGGAGGTGGAGGAGGCACGGAAGACGGTGTGGGACGAACTGATCCGGCAGCAGTCGCTGGAAAAGGAATACACCGACCGCGGCATCACCGTCGGCCCCGACGAGATCGCCGAAGCGATTCAGCAGAGCCCCCCCAACGAGCTGCTGCAGCAGGCGGAATTCCAGACGGACGGGCAGTTCGACATCACGAAGTACCAGCGCTGGCTCCGGTCGAGCGCCGCCATCCAGGTGGTCCCGATCCTGGAGGCGCAGTACGCTGAACAGATGCGCCAGTCGAAGCTGCTGCGGGTCGTCACCGCCGATGTCTACATCTCCGATGCGGGGCTGTGGCAGAACTGGAAGGATGCCAACGAGAAGGTCTCGCTCGAAGTGGCCGCGCTCCTCCCCCGCAGCGTCGTCCCCGATTCCGCCGTCCCCGTGACTGACGCCGACCTGCGGAAGTACTACGAGGAGCATCCGGACGAGTTCAAGCGCCCGGCCACCGCCTACCTCAGCTATGTCCAGCTGCTGCGCGCCGCCGACCACAGCGACTCCGTCGCGGCCCACGACCGCGCGGTCGTACTCCGCAAGGAGATCCTCGACGGCGCACCGTTCGCTGAAGTCGCCCAGCGGGAGTCTTCCGACTCCGTTTCCGGTGCCAAGGGTGGCGACCTCGGCGAATTCGGGAAGGGGTCGATGGACCCGGCGTTCGAGCGCGCCGCATTCAGCCTGCCGATCGGTACCGTGTCGGAGCCGGTGCTCTCCGCCTTCGGATATCATCTGATCAAGGTGGAGAGCCGCTCCGGCGCCAAGGTCCGCGCCCGGCATATCCTCGTCCCCATCGAGATCACCGGCGCCCATCGCGACCTGCTCGATGCCCGAGCCGACAGCCTCGAGAGCCTGGCCGCTGACAAGCTGGACCCGGCGGCCTTTGATACCGCGGCCCGGATCCTGGGCCTCAGGATCGGGCAGGCCCTTCCGCTGCAGCAGGGCAGCCGGGCGCAGATCGGCGTGCAGGTCATCCCCGACGCGGGTGTCTGGGCCTTCCGGGCCAAGCCGGGTGAGTCCGGCGAGATCATCGAGCTGTCGTACGCCGACTTCCTCTTCCGGCTCGATAGCCTCCAGCCGGAGGGTGTCCCGCCCTTCGACAAGATCCGGCCGGCCGTCGGGAGTGCCGCCCGCAACGCCCGCAAGCTGGAGGGTACGCGGAAGGTTGGCGAAGACCTGCTGAAGCGCATCCGTGAAGGCAGCACCCTGGCCCAGGCGGCGACGGCCCTTGGACTGCCGCACCAGGAATTTGCCGCCTTCTCCCGGGTGAATCCGCCGTTCCCGAGCGCCAAGGTGGTTGGCACCGCCTTCGGTCTCGCCCCCGGCAAGACCAGCGGGCTGATCGAGACGCCAGAGGGACTCTACGTGATCCGCGTGATCAAGCACGAGCCCGCCGACTCGGCCGCCTTTGCCAAGGGCATCGATGAGTACCGCGTGCAGCAGATCCGGCTGGCCCGCCAGGATCGGGCGCGGAGCTACCTCGACGCCATCACCGCCACGGCGAAGATCGTCGATCGCCGGGCGGACATCTTCCGGACCGAGGCTCAGGCCGAAGCGATTCCGACGAACGGCCGTCGCAGCTGAGCCGACAGCGGCAGCGCAAGCGACGAGGGGCTCCCTGGAATTCTCCGGGGAGCCCCTCTCGTTTTGCCGCGACTACTCCGGCCGACCGACCCTGCCAACTACTGCGACAGGCGCTTCGGATCCCCGCCGGAGGCGGGCGGCGTCGTAGTACGATTGTCGAGCTGGCGATTCGCCGGCCCGGCGGCATCCCCGCCGCCAACCGCATCGGTGGCGTCATTGATGCTGCGCTTGAATTCGCGGATACCCTTGCCGAACGAGGCCCCGATTTCCGGCAGGCGCTTGGCTCCGAAGACCAGCAGCACCACGACCAGAATGAGCAGGATCTCCGGGAGACCCAGGTTGCCGAACATGTCCGACCCCCGCTAGAAGAGAGTGCGTGCGATCAGGTACGCGATGATCACGCCCAGAATCGCGAGTGGTGAGACGTTCACCGCAAACGGCCCCAGCGTCAGGCTGAACACCAGCAGGTTGAGCGACACGGGGCCCGCGCTCGCGCTGGCAGTAAAGGTAAACACCTGGCGGGCCACGCTGTCCGGCATCACGGCCTGCACCAGCGCGTTGAGGAATCCGCCAAAGATGAATCCGGTCAGGAGGACCCCGACATAGAACCCGGGACGGCGCGGTCCGGTGGCCATCAGCGGCGCCGGTCCAGCACATAGGTGATGCTGTCCCGCAGGATCTCGCGCGCGTGGCTCGGCGGTAGGTCGTCCAGTTCCCGGTCGGCCTGCTCGGCGAGCTGGTTGGCCCGCACCCGCGCGTACTCCAGCCCGCCGGCGTCCCCCACCAGCCCGACCACTCGCCCGATCTGGATATCGGTCGGCTCCGGGGTGGCCATCAGCGCCGTCACCTCCCGGCGCCCCTCGGGCGAGAGCCGCGGCAGCGCGTGAATGAGCGGCAGGGTCACCTTGTGTTCCCGCAGATCATTGCCCGAAGGCTTGCCCGTGACCGCCTCCTCCTCGGTATAGTCGAGCAGGTCATCCACGATCTGGAACGCCATGCCGACCGCCTCGCCGAAGCGGCGCAGCACTTCACGCTCCCGCGTCCCCGCGCTCAGCGCGCCGACCTCGCACGCACCCGAGAGCAGCGACGCGGTCTTGGCCCGGATGAGCAGGTCGTACTCTTCCTCGGTGAAATCCAGCGGCTCGTGCGCCAACAGTTGCCGCATCTCGCCCACCGTCATCTCGTTGGTCACCCGGGAGAGCACCCGCAGCGGCTCGATATCCCCCAGCCGGGTCAGCTCGACCACCGCCCGGGAGTAGAGGTAGTCGCCCATGATCACGGAAATCTGGTGACTGAACAGCGCGTTGATCGTCGGCATGCCGCGCCGGAGCACCGAGTGATCCACCGAGTCGTCATGGACCAGGGTGGCGAGGTGAATCAGTTCGACCACGGCTGCATGGGTCTCGGCGCGAGGATCCGAGGCGCCCGACGCCTCCTCCGCCAACAGCAGCAGCGTCGGTCGAAACATCTTGCCCTGCATCTGCAGCAGGTGACCGTTCACCTCGGTGATCAGCCCGAAATCGCTCTGGATGATCCGGCGCAACTCCTCCTGAACCCTGATCAGGCGCGGCTTCACCGAAGCCTGCAGCGAGGCGAGCGTCACTCCCGCGGTCGGCGAGCTCACGCGGTGCGCCCCGCAGCGAGCTTGGTCATCCGGGCACTGGTGTCCTGGAATCCGATGTCCACCGCGAGAACCCGCTCGTAGTTGGTGATGGCCGCCTCGGCCTTGCTCTGGGCCTCCTGCGACCGGCCCAGCCAGTACAGCAGTCCGATCTGGGAGTCGTCGGTGGCGCCGAGGCTCTCGACCGCACGGCGGAGAATGGCCTCGGCGATGGCGAACTGGCCCTTGTCGAAGAATGCGCTGCCCAGGGCCTCGGAGGTCTTCAACCGGCCCTCGGGGGCGCGGAGCGCCTTCTGGAACTCGGAGATTGCCTCGTCCAGCAGGCCCATCTCCTTGAAGGCGACGCCCAGATCGTAATGCGCCTGATAGTCATCGGCATCGATGTTTTCGTCAATGCCGCGCTTGAACTGCGACAGCATGTCGTTGAAGTCCTTCTGCTCATCACCCGTCTGCTCCTCGTTCTCGACCCGCATGCGGGGATCCATGATCCGGTCGTCGTCGAGGATGAACGCTCCCAGATCGACAAACGTTCCGGCCGCGAACTCCGGCTCCGGCTCGGCGGGCCGGGGCGTCGGAAGCGTCTTCCGGGAGGGCCGTTTCGGCGGCGCGGGCACCTCCTCGGGCGCGTCGAACATCGCGTCGACCGCCGAATCCGCCTCGTCCGCCACATCCGTCACGTCGTCGAGCACGACCGGCTGAGCCTCGGATGCCCGCGCAGCTGGCGCCGGCGCCGGCGAGATCGGCGGCCCCATCGCTTCATCCAGCGGGGCAAGCGCATCGAGGGCAGCAAGCACTCTCCGGTTTCCCGGATCGTGTTCCGCGACCCGGCGATACACCGACAGCGCCTTGTCGAGCGCGCCGACCCGCAGGAGCGCGTCAGCCAGTTCGACGTACGCCTCGATCAGGCGGGAGCGATCGCCGCCGCGAAAGGAGATCTCCACCCGCTTCTGATGGTACCGGACCCCGTTGGGATCGAGCCGGATGAGTTCCTGGATGAGATCGCCGGCGTGAGGCCAGTCCTCCCGGGTTTCATACCCCGCGAGGGCCAGTTCCAGTTCCTCCTGGCCCCGGAGCTGCTCCCCCACCGCAATCAGCGCCTCACCCAGGGCCCGATGCGCCTCCGGGTCCTCTGGATCGTCCAGCACCCGGTCCTCGAGATCGGTGATCGAGGGCTCGTCGGGCGCGTCGACATCGAGGAAGGTGACGGAGGCCGCCTCATCCGCTCCGGCGTCGCCGTACTCGGCCGCCTCTCCCTCGCCCACGTCCGGCGACACCAGATTGAGACCGAGGGACTCGCGGGACAGCTCCTCGTCACCTGCCCCAGCTTCAAAGACCGTCTCGGTCACGACCAAGCCCGGCTCCAGACCCACCGGAACGCGCCCGGATCCTTCGTCGTCCAGCAACGATTCATATCCCACGGGGTCGGAATCGATCGAGCGCTCGAGGTCGAGGTCATGCCCCGCTGCGATCAGGTCGACCCCATCGGGCGCAGGCTGATCCAGCTCGAGACCGTCGAGCGGCAGCACCTGCACGCCCTCCAGCTCCTCCTCCATCGTGGGCTCGAACCCGAGGGCACGGACCACCTCGCCGGAGGCGGACGCCTCCAGCTGCGCCTCCTCGCTGATCAGCTGCATCGACTCCAGTTCCAGCGGCGTGTCGATCAGCGGTGATGTCTCGATCTCCAACGGCGTATCGGCCACTCGCGGGATCGGTTCCGGCTCGGGCACGGTTCCGCCGATGTCGACAACCGGGAGGCCGTCGAGGACCGCTGCGGGTGGAACCGGCGCCGGCGGAATGACCACGGCGCGTGTCTTCCGCGATCCACCCGGCTTGGCCGGGGCACGCGGAAGTTCCGAGCCGGTGTCGAGAAAGACGAGGTCGCCGGAGCGGGGCTTGGGACCAGTGCCGGGCTTGGCGACCTCGGGAGTGGCGGACGTCTCCTCGGCATCCAGGGCCTGAAGCCGCATAAGCGTCTTCCGCGCCCCGATGGTGTCGCCCCGGGCCTCGAGATCGCTCGCGAGCTTCTCGAGCTGCTCGCGTGCTTCCGCGTTGCGCGAAGAGGCTCGCAGCAACTCGGAGAGCATCAGGCGGATTTCCTTGTTGCCGGGAAACTGGTCGGCGAAATCCTTCACCGACTTGAAGGCCTCATCGAGCTGGTTGAGCGCGTTCATCCGCTCCAGGTATTCCAGCAGGTTCTTCTTGGCCTCGATGACGACGTTCTTGCGGGCATGCAGGTGGGCGAGCTTGAGGTAGGTCTGAATCCGGCCCGGATTCACCCTGAGGATCTTGCCGCAGAGGGCAATGGCGTTGTTGTAGAAACCCTGCTCGCCATAGAGATCCGCGGCGCGCTCGTAGGCCTGCACGGCAGCGCCCGGCTCGTTGGCCTTGAGGTAGAGGTCTCCCACCCGGTTGTAGACGGAGAGATCGGGTACGGGATCATTCCCCGCCTCAAATTCGCGGACCGCCTGGAGGTAGACCTCGATGGCCTTCCGCCACTCCTCTTTCTGCTCGTACTTCCGGGCGGTTTCCTTGAGCTTCTCGAAGTTCATCCAGCTGGGCCGGTGAGAGGGTGAAGACCCATGCAGTACCTCAACTTACAAGATACCGGCAGGCCGGTACCCCTAGCAAGGCAAACCGGGAACGGAATCCAGTCCCCGGCCCACGCTGGCCCGGGTGCTGAGTCCCGATCGGCCGGCACGGCCCTGGAGAGGGGTCACTCTGTCAGGATACGGGGTGCAGTTGCTGTGTGAAGCTACCGGCTGGCACGGACCGGGAACAGGTGGGGAGTGGAGTCCACACCAAACCACACGAAAAGGGGGGAGCGGCCTCTCGCCCCTCCCCCGTTTCCGTTCACCCCCGGGATTACTTACCCCGGCGGAGCAGCTCCGGATTTCCCGGGTCGGTCTGGAATGACCAGTCGAGGATCAGGAAGCTCTGTCCAACGTGCGAGATCCGGACCGCCCCGTAGCGGAAGAACCCATCTCCGCCGTTCATCTCGAAGACGTAGCCCCAGCCTGGAAGTGCCTCGATCCCCCCGGTGCCGTAGGTAATGTTCGGCGCGTAGTCGATCCCGGTGAGATCGGCGACGGGCGCACTGCCATAGACCGCCACCCCCGTTCCGCTCCGAACCGGCGTCAGGAACAGCGCCCCGCTCGGGTCCCGCTCCACCGAGAAATCATTCAGGCTCGAGGAGCCTGAGAGGACTAGGCCGAGTTCTCCGGCATCGACCAGGCCGCTGCCATTCTGGTCCAGCCAGAAGCGGAAGCCGCTGCCGGCGTCCTGTGACTGGCGGGCATAAACCACCACATTGTGCGCGTCCGGACGGGGCGTGTCAGACCGGATCGGGGACCAGAGGCTCTCGAACCCCTCGACACTCTGCGCGGAGACCGCGAAGCAGCGCGGCACGCCGTTGGTGAGCACACCGGAGATGAACTCCGGGGCGACCGTCGTGCCCTCCAGCACCCAGGTGGTACCGCAGATGCCGGTATCCAGATTGTAGGAGGCGCTGTAGACCCGGTAGATGGAAAAGCCCGCGGGATCGGCCTGGTAGGCGTTATCGGTCCAGGTGAGCGCGATGGCCCCATTCAGCGACGTGCTGGTGAGCGACGTCGGCTGATCGAGCGCGAGGCGCTCGTCCACCGTCACCACGTTGCTCCCGCTGGTCTCGTTCCCGTCAATATCCTCGGCGGTCACGAAGTACTGCAGGTGTGGCAGGCCCTCATCGTGGTAGCTGTTGGAGGTGGTGGAGCCGCGCAGGACGTAGGAGTCGGCCGTCGAGGCGCGCGAGTAGACGTGCCAGACGGCCAGGTCCAGGTCACTGTCGTAATCCCAATGCAACAGCACGCCGGTCGGGGCCGTGCCACTGCCCGCAGGATCGACCACGTAACTGAGGTTGGTTGGGGGACTGACGAGGACTGAGCCGCCTACATCGTAACTGTTGCTGCAGCCGCCAAGGACGGCCACCGCGCCGAGGACCAGGAAGGACTGACGCATCACGAACTCCGATTGGGGATTGCCACGGACATAAGCACGCCTGATGCCATCGCGGGCGGTGCGGACAAGCGCTGGCGGGACAAGGGCTTAGAAGAATCGTCCCAGCGGAGTGTCTCTCCCCATGGACGGTGGTGGACGCCGACTGTCCACGGGGAGAACCGGAATTCAGCGCTCGATCGAGGTCTGATTGTAGTCGAACTTGAGGTCCGGCAGGTCGGAGAGGTAGACCGAGAAGAAGAAGGCAAAATTGCCGTTGGGATTGCGGACGAAGTTGAACCCGGCGCGCCATTCATGCAGCACCCGTTCGAGCCGGACCACCTGCGACTCGAATTTCTTGCCGGTGATGTTGTACTGCGTGGACCATGAGACGGTCCAGAACGGCGTGGGAGAGAAATTCGTGCTGAAGCCGAGGCTCTGCTGAGTCGGGGGCGCCTTGACTCCGGATTCCGGCCGCTGCCGGGAATAGCTGTAGTTGAAGTTGGCGGTAAAGCGATGATTGGTCGCGAGCCCCAGCGTCTGGTCGGCCCCGAAGCCATCGAACGACGATCGCCGTCCATTGCGGCTCTGACCGGCGACATAGTTGGGCGGGGGCGGCCCCTCGGCGTTCGCCGAATCGCGCTGCTTGCCACCGAGCCCCACCAGGCCAAGCACGGTGCGCACCGTGGCCCCGGAAATTGCGAATCCGGTGGTGACCGACTGCAGGAACGGTGAGAAGTGAGCCGAATCGGTGCCGACCGGGCCCCGCCAGAGATCATGCGTCAGACTCAGGCTGAAGCCCGGCAGCAGGTCGCTCTGGAACTGGTTGGTGAGCGCGTCGGTCCGCCACCCTGTGAGACCCGGCTGCTTGGCGCGCTCGAAATCGAACTGGATCGAGCTGGTCTGCACCCCGAGCACGCGGAACTTCTTCGCATTGTCGGTCGAGGACGTATCGTTGGCGGCCCTCCGCGCCTTTCCTTCGAAGTTCTGCGACAGCCCGATGCTGAGCAGCTGGGACGGGTCGCTCCGCCGCTGGACGACCCGGCCTGCTGTCGCGATCGCCTGGGCGTAGTCCCGCGGGATACTCGCCGCCGGGCTGTAGCTGTAGTTGATGATCGGCGAGATGCTGTGGCGGAAGCGCTGGATCGGCCCGAAACCGGGGAAGAAACCGAAAAACGTTGGCGACGCCGACACCCCGAAGTTGAAGCGCTTGCCCTGCCGCACCCAGCTGCCGCCCGACCCGGGGCTCCGGACGAGAAAGGCGCCCGCCGAGGTCGCATTCACGATGCCCACACTCGGCTGCAGCTTGAAGCTGCGACTGAGGAGCGTCGGCAGATTGATGCCGGTGTTCCAGTCGAGGTCAGACTGGAAATCGCCGACGGCCACCTGGCTCACCGTGATGGAATCGGTCGGGTCCGGGGTGGTCGGATCGGGAACCTTGACTGTGCTGGTGATGACGCCGGTCGACTTGAAATCGGAGTAGTTGAAGTTGTTCCTCCAGCTGAATCCCCCGAACCGTATCGGGGTGTCGAAGCTGATCGTGGTCGTCCGCCGGTCGCGCGAAGCGGCGAGCGTATCCAGACCGCCGCCGGGGAGGGCAACGAGCAGGCCGCCGGTGATGGGGAAGTTGCTTTCGAGATTGTTGTTCAGCGTCAGCGCCGGCGACCAGGTGACGTCGCGCGCGATGTCGATGGGCTTCGGGGAAACCGAGAAGGAGGGGAGCTGCATCGTGACGCTCTTGTCCGACAGGCTCTGCCGCCGGTTGCCGCCGAGCGTGATCGTGCCCCAATTGTAGCGCTTGGAGAAGTTGGCCGAACTGGTGATCTGCTGGGTGGACTGCAGTGGATCGATGGCGTTGCGCCGCTGGATGAAACCGCTGCTGGTGTAGTTGACGCTCAGATTCAGCGAGGTGGACAGATCGAAGTTCTGCCGGTGGTCCCACCGCAGGTTGGTCGAGCGCCCGCCACCGCTCTCCGCCGTCCGGGAGTAGCCGAACGCCCCGCTGAGGAAGCGATTGAGCACCCGGTACTGGCCAGCCACACCGTACTGCACATACCGGTTGGCGTACCAGTCGAGCTTGCCCGTCAGGTCAAAGTATTCGTTGGGCGCCCAGTAGTAGCCGACGTTGGTCACCTGCCGGTTGTATCCCGGATTCTGCCGCACGATATCGTTCAGCCCGAAGCGCGGGATCAGGATCCCGGAGCGCCGGCCGGGACGGGCGTCCTGAAAGATGAACGGGAGCCAGAGGATCGGGACGTCCCGGATGTACAGCACCGCGGGCCGGGCCACCATGACGGTCCGGGAGATCCACTTCACCTCTCGGGCGCTGAAGTGGTAGTGCGGTTCCGGCAGGTCGCAGCTGGTGATCTCGCCTTCAGACGCATAGAGCCGGGATCCGCTGGAGTCCTGGGCCAGGTTGCCGCGCAGGAACCAGTCGGTGCTGCCCTGCTTGAAACTGGTCAGTGCGTCCGACACGATACCGCGCTTGATGCAGGTGTTGTAGCGGATTCCGCCGAACCCCGACAGCACGGTCTCCTTGTCGAACAGCGCCGGATCTCCGTTGGCGCGGATCAGGCAGCTCGATTCCTGATAGGCGATCGAATCTGCCTCCAGCGTCGTCTCGCCCCGGCGAGTCGAGGCCTCACCGCGGAGCAACAGCCGCCGCTGCTCGGCAAAGACGATTGCGGAATCGGAACGGAATCTGGTGCTCTGGTATCCCGGTCGCGCCAGGAGTTCCGTGAGGACGGAGTCATCCGGCGCAAAGGGGTGCCGCGGGGCGGTCGGGAGTCCGAGTCGCCGGGCGGTCGCGGTGTCAACCGCCTGTCCGGGCCGGGGCTTGAGCGAGTCGGTCGCGCCGGTGTCGGCCCGGTCGCGGAGCGAATCGGCGGAAGGAGGCGCGGTGATGACCGGCTTCGGCTTGATTGGGAGCGTCTTCTTCCCCGCGCTATCCGGCTGCTGTGCCTCGAGCGCCGTGGTGCCCAGGGCCAGGGCCACCAGCACCATCACCGCCGTGGTCGCGGCGTTGCGGAGCTTGCCCCGGTGGATGAGCCAGGCCCCGATGTACCCGACTTCGTAGAGCAGCAGGATCGGAATCGTCATCAGGATCATCGAGAGCACATCGGTGCCCGGGGACAGCACCGCGCCGGCGACGCACGACAGGACGACGGCGAACCGGCGAAACCGCTGCAGCGTCGCCGGGGTCACCACCCCCAGTGCGGTCAGCAGCATGATGACCAGGGGGATCTCGAAGGCGAGCCCCATCGCCAGCACCAGCTGGAGCACGAAGCTGTAGTACTCCCTGAAGGTGATCAGCGTCGCCAGACCTTCCGACTGGAAGCTGAACAGGATCGGAAGACTCTTCGGGAGCAGGATCAGATAGCCGAACGCCGCCCCACCCAGAAACAGGCCGGTCCCGGCGACGAGCGCCGGAATGATCACCCGCCGCTCCCGCGTGTAGAGCGCCGGCGCCATGAAGGCCCAGATCTGATAGATGATGACTGGTGAGGTGAGAACGATGCCGGCGACGAGCGCCAGCTTGAAGGTGATCATCACCGCTTCGGTCGGGCTCGTGATCGTGAGCTTGCCGCCGGTGATCTTGAGGTAGGGCGCGATTGGAGTGGCCATCAGGTCGACCAGCTGGAAGTGCTGGACCACCCAGTAGCCGACGAGGCACCCGATGATGAGTGCGGTGACGACGCGAACAAGGCGGGCGCGGAGTTCCTCGAGGTGCTCGAGAAAGGGCATCTCCGCGCCGGGGCCGGTCATGATACCACCCGAGGCCGGCCTACCGGCCGAGCGTCTTCAGGCGATCGCGGGCGAGGGCCGCTTCGTCGGACCGGATGTAGTCCCGGAGTACGCGCTGGTAGAACCCGCGCGCCGCCTCGAGATCCTTTCGCCGCTCCGCCAGCAGTCCCAGCTTGTACAGGGCGCTGGCCGCACGGGGTGACTGGGGAAAGGTCTCCACCACCTTGGCGTAGTATAGTGCCGCGGAATCGGGCGCCTCGGCGGCGAAGGTCTCACCGACGAAATAGGTCGCGTCGGCCACCCGCGCATGGCTTGGGTAGGCCCGAAGCAGTTCGCGGAATCCCATCCGGGCCGTGCCGGGACTTCCGCGACGGAGCTGTTGCAGGGACGACGCGTAGATCTGTTCGGCAGAAGAGGTGCTCCCGGCCGGCGGCGCGGGGGCGGCGGCACCGGTGTCCGCCGCTGCAGGAAGGCTACTGAGCTGCTCACTGCGGGCCTCTACCTGCGTCTGCAACTCGGTCAGGCGCTGCTGGCTCTGGCCGGTGAGGGCCTGGACCTGGACCAGCTGCTGCTGGATGCTGACCAGGTCATTGGCGACGTCGCCCCGCATGCCCTGCAGCTGATGTCCGACCAGGCCGAGGCCACGCCCGATCGCATCCAGCGAGTCCATGATGCGCTGCTGGCCCCGGACCACCTGACCCAGCTGGTCGGCCCGGGCGGAATCGCTGCGGCGCTGCTCACCGCGGCTGAGCAGCAACTGCTCCTCCACCCGGCGCAAGTCGCCCTTGGAGGCACAGCCTCCAAGGGCGAGCAGGCACAGCCACGCCGCGGGCGAGCGGAAACCGCGCATCAGGGCAGGCGCAGGTTCGAGCCACCCGCCGTCACCTCGAACTCGGCGCGACGGTTCTGGAACCAGCTGTCCTCGTCATGCCCCATCGCGACCGGCCGCTCCTCGCCGTACGACACGACATCGAGCCGGGAGGCCGCGATTCCCTTGTTCCCGAGATAGGTCTTCACCGAGGCTCCGCGCCGATTGCCAAGCGCAAGGTTGTACTCATCCGCGCCACGCTCATCGGCGTGTCCGCTGATGGTGAGCCGGAGCCCGGGGTTGGCGGCAAGGAGGGCGGCCTTGCGGTCCAGCATGGCGCGATCCTCGTTCCGGATATCGGACTGGTCCAGATCGAAATGCACAACCGTTGCCACCTCGGCGAGCACCGCCGCGGTGGTGCGTGCCGCAGCGGCAGCTGCCGCAGCGCCATCGTCGGCGGTGGGAGCAGTCGGAGCGGGCGCGGTAGGCCGAGGCGCCGGCGCCGGCGCCGGGGCGGGCGTGGTGGGCGCGGGCGCCGGCTGCTCCGGCGCCTTCTTGCCACCGCAGGCGGTGCCGAGCCCGGCAGCGAGGACGAGCAGGAACCAGCGGGATTGAGAACGCATCGGACCTCCGAGAAACGTCAGTTGGTACCAGAAGCGGGCCCCGCCATCCGGCGGGACCACGCGGGGAGTCGAACCTGGCCGACAAAGGTGAGCTGCCGGATCCGACCTGTGAGCACATCGATGACCCAGAGCTGCTTCCGGCCGCTTCGGTCCGAGACGAACGCGATATGGCGTCCATCAGGAGCCCAGGTCGGGTCTTCGTTCCGCCCGGCAGAACTGAGCTGCCGGATGCGCCGGGTGGCAACATCGAGCACGAAAATCTGCGGCACCCGGTTTACATCCCGGTGGAACGCCACCGCGGCGCCGTCGGGCGACCATTCCGGCGCACTGGAGTTGCCGGTGGCACCGTAGTCGAACGCGGCAAGCAACTCCTGGTCGGTGCCATCCGCCGCCATTACGTAGATCTGCGGCTGGCCGGCGCGGGAGGAGACGAACGTCAGCCGCCTGCCATCGGGCGAGTACGTGGGCGAAAGATTATCGGAGTATCTCCCCACGGTCAACCGCTGCACGCAGCATTGCTGCGCGACATCCGCGGTGTAGATGTCGGTGCCGTCTTCGCTGGAACGGGCGAAGGCGAGGGTGCGCCCGTCGGGCGAAAACGCCGGCGTGATATTCAGGGCGCTGGTGGTCCCGGGAACGGTGATGCGCTGCCCCGTCGAGACTACCTGCACCACGATGCTGCCGACCCCCGCCCCAAACCGGGTATAGGCGATCCGGCCGCCATCCGGACTCCATGTGGGGGACAGGATGTCCTCACCGGGCGCCGAAAGCTGTGTCACGCCGGCGCCGTCGCTGTCAACCCGGTAGAGCTTCCGGTCCACCAGGAACAGCAGTTGAGAGGCCGCGACGCCGGGCGTCCCGGTGATCCAGCGCACCACCTCATCGGCAGCCCGGTGCACCGCCATGCGAAAACCGGGGTCGAACGCCCCGGGCAGCGCGAAACGCTGATCGTGTCGCATCGCGCCCGCCGTGATATCGTGGAGCCGCACCGCGGTTCCCGTCCCGTCCGGCGCCAGTTCGACCGCGTATTCAGCCCCGAGGGTCCGGAACAGACTGTAATTGACGGTCCAGCCGCCGGCGTTCGCCGCCGCCGAGCTGCTGTCCTGCGGTCCGAGGGCGATCACATCGAACCGATCGCTGTACTCGAGATCGCGGGTGAGGATCGCGCGGACCGAGTCGAGGCCCCGCCCGGGCAGCACCACCACCGTGGGACGCACCCCCGGCCGATAGTCGATACCGACCCGGACCCCATCCGGCGGGCGCAGCGAATCCTGGGCTGCGACCGAAGCGGGCGAAACAGCGAGGAGCAGGAACACCGGCATGATGCAGCGAAGCGACGAGAGACTCATTGGGTGCGCGGCGTGAAGTAGAAGGAGACCGGCAGGACGTCAGCCTCCCAGCCGTCGGGCAGTGCGCCAAAGGCGCGGGATGTCCCGGCCGCCTCGATGGCGCCCCGGGCTGAGAGGTCAAACGAGAAATTCCCCGACGGGCGGACCAGGCGGATGTCGTGCACGCTGCCGTCGCGCCGAATGAGAAAGCTCACTTCGGCCCGCAGCGCAGTGTTGCCGCCGGGCCGTTCCCAGCGGCGGTAGACCTCCTGCACGATCGTCCGGAGATACTCGGGATAGGGAAATGCCAGGCCGGGAAGGCTCACCGACACCGCATCTGTCCCGGTGCTCGGCGCCTCGCCAGGCAGCGGCGTGGTGCGCGGAGCAGAACGCGGAATCGGCTCGGTCTTGACCGGTGGCTTCGGCGTGGGGGCCGCTGGCTTGGGTGCCGGGGCGGTCGGCTTGGGCGCGGGCTTGTTCGGGGCCGGCTCCTCGGCGGGCGGACGGGGCGCCGCTTCGGGGGCGGGCTTCACGCTGGGCACGAGGGCGGGGGCGGCGACCAGTTCCACGGCGTAGACCTGCGGCCCGATTTCCACCGTGCCCACCGCCGCCCACAGCAGCAGGACCGCTGCGGCATGCACCACCAGCGTCCCCGTGAGTCCCGCTGCGATCGACGCCGTCTCGCGCCGCTGGGCTGCCCGGGAGGTCACGGCCGGTCCTCCTCCTCCGCCACGAGACCCACATCGCTGACTCCCGACGTCCGGATCACCGCCAGGACCCGCACCACTTCGCCGTAGGGTACCCGCTTGTCCGCCCGGAGATAGACTCCGGAGGGTTTGCGCCGCTTGACCAGGGCCCCGAACGTCGCGCGGAACTCGGCTTCCGCCACGCGGGTCTCGTCGATGAAGATCCGCCCCTCCGCATCGACGCTGACCACGACGCCATCCTTGGCGGTGATGGGACGCGCCTCCGCCTTGGGCAATTGCACATCGACACCACCCTGCATGATCGGCGCGACCATCATGAAGATGATGAGCAGCACGAAGGCGATATCGACGAGCGAGGTGACGTTGATATCCGCGTTGAGCGGCAGCTCGCCATGACCCCGCAGCCCGCCGCCCCCACCGAGTCGGCCGAGCATGCTAAATCAGGCCCTCACGCGCCATGCTGCCGATCAGCTCGTTGGCAAAACCCTCGAGCTCGCCGGCGAAGAGTCCGAGGCGATTGACGAAGATGTTGTAGCCGATCACGGCGGGAATGGCCGTCGCAAGACCCGCGACCGTGGTGATCAGTGCCTCCGCCACGCCCGGGGCCACCGCGCTGATGTTGCCCGATCCGCCGGCTGCGATCCCGAGGAACGCATCCATGACGCCGAGCACGGTGCCCAGCAGCCCGAGCAGGGGGCCCACCGAGCCGATGGTGGCGAGCCAGGAGACAAAGCCCGCCATGAGGTCCCGCTCGGCGGCGACCTCCTTCCCCAGCACCATCTTGAAAGCTTCGAGCTGGGTGATGGACAGCGAGCCGGTCTGACCATCCGGCCGCGCCACCTGTGGCTTGAGCTGGTTCACGAAGTTGAGCCCCTCGCGAAACAGCCGGACATAGGGCGAGGGCGGCAGCTTCATGACGGCGTGATAGGCATCCTTCAGCCGGGTCGTCCGTTCCAACTCACTGAAGAAGCGGTTCGCCTGGAGGCGCACCCGGTGGAACTGCCACCACTTGAGGCCGATGATGAACCAGCAGATGACCGAGAACGCGATGGTGATCGCGAGGACCAGCTTGGTCTCGGCGCTGGAGTGAACAACCAAGCCCCAGGACGTGGTAGGAATCGCGGCACTGGCCTGCAGCATCAGGAGCATATCGGGGTGAAGGAGTCAGAGGGTGACGGGGCCCGCCCCGGGCCGGATCCGGTCATGGCGGTCGAAGAGTTCGGGACGGCTCCGTGGAACCTCACGGAATGGAAGGCACCGATCGGGGCGGACCCACGTCCGCGAGTGCCGGCTCCCCGAAGGAGCCGGCTCCCGGGACGGGGGTGAATCACGAGGGGAGCTTGGCGACCTGGCGCGCTTCCGTACCAGCGGAGACGTCGGGCTGGGTCACCCGGACCACGCGGGCCGTGCTGGTGCGCTCGCTGACGTGAACCACCTGCACGGTGGCCATCGGTTCGTCAATGATCGCCGCTGCCTCGGGACGGTTCCTTGGCCGCTGGCGGAGTTCGAAGATGTCGCCCAGCGCGACGCCATCGGTGCGCCCGCGGTTCAGGAAGATCACGTCCTGCGGGCCGGTGAGCGGCTGCTGGTCGCGCTGGGCGATCACCGTGCCCCTGACGCCATCGGAGATCGGCACCGCCCGCACATTTCCGGGATCGACGAACCGCTCCGCGGGCAGCACCTGCTGACCGTTGCGGATCGGTCCGTAGATGGACAACACCTCCGCCAGCACTTCCGCCCGGCTGTTGTCCACGACGCGCAGGAGTCCGGTGGGGATATAGACATCGCCGTACTCGTCGATCGACCGGTCGCGACGCACGGCGAGCAGGGTGTCACCAACCTGATACTGCGCCCCGGCGGGCGGCGTGACGGCGACCTGGGTGTGAGGCATCGCGGGAGTCGAGGCGGAGACAGCCTCGATCTGGAGCGGGGTTGTGCGGCCGAGCACCTGGCCCAGGGGGAGCACCTGACCCTCGGAGAGGAACCCGGAGCTGAAGAACTCGCTCCGGCGGATGGGCCGGTACGCCTTGGCAAGCGAGGTCTCGAGCGATGGCTCCGTGCTGGCGAGGCGCTTGCCCCGACCGACCAGTGGGGTGAGGTCGACGTCGTCGCGTGACGGTTCCGGCTCGTCGGCCGCCACGATGTCGCCGACCTGCGGTTCGGCGAGACCGGCCTCCGCGGGCTGATCGTCGGCCGCTGCGGCATCCGCCATTGCCGGTTCCGCCGCAGCAGCCTGATCCGCGGCCTGACCAATCTCGGCCTCGACCGGCGGGGGCGTGTCGGCGCCCGGAACTGCCGGAACATCCGCGCCGGCGGCGAGGATCAGCACCTCTCCGGGATAGATCCAGTGGGGATCTTCCACGACATTGGTGTTCAGCCGGTAGATCTCGGGCCACAGGAAGGGATCACCGAGATACTGCCGGGAGAGATCCCATAGCGTATCGCCCGGGCGAACCGTGTGAGACTCGGGTCGGGGGGTCTGGGCCTGCAAGCCGATGGGGAGAAGAATCGCGGCCACAAGGATGGCCATACGGTTCCGGGCGGGTCGGTTCATTGCGGTACCCTCGTCTGGGAGCATGAGTTAAATCAATATATGACAGTGTTCTCCAGCGCGCCACTCAGAGAGTACATGAGACTCGGCTGGCTAAGTACAAGCCCCGGATTGTCTTGGGGCAGGTGATCGTGGTCACATAGCCTCCCCGGTCTCCCGGACGGTTCCAGCCTACCGGGCGCCGGAGTCCAGACTGAATCGGATCGACTGCCGCACCCAGGCCGAAACTGCTGCGCCCCCCGCTCGAGCGGCGCGAAACCGGCTCCGCTGCAGCGCAATCCGCGCCGGCTCTACGAATGCCGGATCGTCGGTGCTCACGATGCGCAGACTCGACTCCAGAAACCGGCCGCTGCTGTCCACCACGAACTCGAGTACCACTCGTCCAGTCACGCCGGTGGCGACAAGGATCGCAGGATAGACCGGCGGGACCGCCACGAGCAATTCCGGCGGTGCGTTCACGCCGCTCAGAGCACGCTGATCCCCAATCCTCCCGCCGCCGTTCTGACCGAGCAATGCCTCCACTTCCAGCAGCGATGCCGGAAGTCCGTCGGTATTGGCGGCAACCGGCATCATCGGCAGCGTGGGGAGCGCGCTCGTGGGCGCCCACTCCGGCGCCACCGGAGCCGGAGGGAGGCTCGCTCCCTCTTCCCCCTGCGATGCCCCGATGGCCTGCCGGGACGCAACCAGGGGGATGTAGATCATCTGGCGGACGCGGGGAACGGCGTGTGAACGCGAGAGTGCCGAAGCCCGGGTGAGGGCGATGGCGCCAATGAGCGCACTGGCGTGCAGGGTGAATGAAATCGCGGCGTGGGGAGTCGGAACGGAGCGGTGGCGACCGGATTCCAGCAGGGTCTCGAACATCGGGATCTCCCGGAGAGGGTGATCACACGATGGCGAAACCAGGTGGCCCGAACCGGTAGATCGGGTGACAGTTCGATGACGGCGGGGTGAGCGGTCGCCGCCGGCCCACTGGGGCGCCGGCGGCGACGAGACTTCACTCAGAACGGCAGGTCGTCGTCCTCGGCGTCGAGCGCCTCGGGGAAATCATCGAACGATTCTTTCCCGTCCTTGCCAACTTTCTTCGCGGGCGCGGCACCGGCAGCAGCCTTGGCCGGGGCGTACCCTGCCCCTTCGCCGCCACCCTGTCCCTTGCCGCCGAGCAGGATGATCTCGGTGGCAACGATTTCGGTGGTGTAGCGGGTCTGCCCGTCCTTGTCCTGCCACGAGCGGTAGTCGATCCGTCCCTCGACGTAGATCTTGTCGCCCTTCTTGCAATACTTCTCGACGATGTCGGCAAGACCAGTCCCGCCACTCTTGTTGTTCCAGGCGACGATGCGATGCCACTCAGTCTTCTCCTGCTTGTCACCGGCCGGCCCGGTCCACTGCCGGCCAGTGGCCACGCTGAAGTTGGCGACGCGACCACCATTGGCGATGCTCTTCACTTCGGGATCCTGGCCCAGATTGCCGATCAGGATCACCTTATTGAGGCTGCGACTCATGAAACCCTCCACGACAGGTAGCGGAAAGACTCGAACGACAGGTGGACACCGGACGCCAGCATAGCGCGAGGGCGCGCCGGCGGATTAACCCAAAGTTACCGCGGCAGGTGCGGAACGCTGCGAAGTGGAGAGATCGAGGCGGAGGACGATGGCATCCTCCACGGGCTGGCGATAGTAAGCCCTCCGCCGCCCCAGCTCAAGGAACCCCCGCCGCAGGTACATCGCCCGGGCGGCCGCATTGGTTTCCCGGACCTCGAGAAAGATCTCCCGGGCCCCGCGCGCCGTCAGCACCTCCAGCGCCGCTTCCAGCAGCCGGCTGCCCACCCGGTGCCTCCGGGATTCCGGTGCGACCGCGAGGTTGAGGATCTCGCCCTCTCCCGCGATGGCCCGGCCGACGAGATAGCCCACGATGGTCCGATCCTGCTGCGCCACCAGGCCGAATCCGAATGGTCCCGCGAGCAGCTCCCCGAACCCCAGGGCGCTCCATGGATCGCTGAAGCAGCGGCGCTCCAGTGGCACCAGGCGCTCGGCGTCAGCCAGGCCGGCGGGCCGGATGTTCAAGGGCTCGTCCATGGGTCAGCTCCCATTGCACCTGTGCCTCCGCCGGGCGGCCGTAGACCGGCTCCCAGCTGGCGGGATCCGCCACCGCGCACGCGCCACCCGCCACGCCAATCAGCGACAGCAGCGCACTGGCTCGCGGCCACGACACCACGCCGCCGAGTATCGCCGCCGCCGGTCCGACGATCCGGACCGGGGATGGCACCCGCTCCCTGACCATCGCGACCGGCACGACGGTCGGCCGCAGTATGGTCTCGACGACACCGGGCCGGAAGCGGTAGGCCGCGGCATAGAGATCGCCGCGCAACGCATCACTCACGGCGAGGACGGTCCCCTCCTCATTTTCCCACGCCTGGCGGGCGACCGCGAGCAGCGACGGCGCGCTCCACAGCCGCACCGGGTGACCCCGCACCAGGGCCTTGGCGACTGCCGCGCCCACCCGGAGACCGGTGAAGCTCCCCGGTCCATCCGCGAGGATGATCCCTTCGACGGCGGCGAGCGTCGTGCCAGCGCGGGCCAGCACCAGCTGAATCGTCGGCAGCAGCGCCACGGCGTGCCGACGTGCCCCGATGATCCTCTCCTCCGCAGCGCACCATCCCGGTCCACCCACCGCCACCGAGGCCTGGTCCGTCGCCGTATCCAGCGCGAGCCACATCAGGCGATCTCCTCCAGCCCGCGCCTGGAGCCATCTGGCAGGTGGTGGAGGCGGAAGCGCCGGGTTGGCCTGGGCAGCCAGGCACCGGCCCGCTCCGGCCATTCCACCAGCAGCACATCGCCCTCCGCGAGCAGCCCCTCCCAGTCGAGGTCGGCGGCTTCCTCCGCCTGACGCAACCGATAGCAGTCGAGGTGAAAGACCGGGCCCCGTCGACCCTCGTAGCGATGCACCAGCCCATACGTCGGGCTGGTCGCCTGCTCCATGACGCCGAGGCCGCGCACCACCGCCTGGGCGAAGGTCGTCTTGCCGGCGCCGAGTTCTCCCTCGAGTGCGATCACCGAGCCAGGAGGCAACTCCCGGCCGAGTGATTCGCCCACCGCCCGCAGTTCGGCCTCATCCAGCCGCCGCATCAGGCGCGCTTGCGGAAGCGCCCGCGCCGGCCAGCCGTCGCGCGACCGTGTCCGGCCTCCTCCCGCGCCACATCCGGCGCATCGAGCGCGCGCAGCTCGTTGACCTGATCGCGCAGCATCGCGGCAACTTCGAATTCGAGATTCGCCGCGGCTTCGCGCATCTGGCGTTCGAGTGCGGCGATGGTCTGGGCCCGCTTGGCCGGATCGCGGAAGTCGAGCTCCACCAGGCGCTCCCCCTTCTTTTCGGCCTTCTCGGTGCGGGCATCAGCGACGCGGGTGGTGAGCCGCACCTCCTCCAGCGACTTGATGATCGAGCGTGGGGTGATCCCATGCGCCGTATTCCACGACAGCTGGATGTCGCGCCGCCGGTCCATCTCCTTGAGCGCGCGATCCATGCTGCCCGTGATGCGATCGGCATAGAGGATCGCCTTGCCGTTCACATGCCGCGCGGCGCGGCCGACCGTCTGGATGAGCGAGCGATCCGACCGCAGGAACCCTTCGTGGTCGGCATCCAGGATGGCCACCAGCGAGACCTCCGGCAGGTCGAGCCCCTCCCGCAGCAGGTTGATGCCGACCAGCACATCAAACTCGCCCAGCCGGAGCCCGCGCAGGATCTCCATCCGCTCGATCGTATCGATGTCCGAGTGAAGGTAGCGGACCCGCACGCCGGTCTGCTGCAGATAGTCGGTCAGGTCTTCCGCCATCCGCTTGGTGAGCGTCGTGACCAGCACCCGCTCGTGCTTCACCGCCCGCTCACGGATCTCACCGAGGAGATCGTCCACCTGGCCCTTCACCGGCCGGATCTGCACTTCCGGGTCGACCAGGCCGGTCGGGCGGATGATCTGTTCGACGACCCGGCCGGCCGCCAGCCCGAGTTCGTATTCCCCCGGCGTCGCGGAGACCGCGAGCATCTGGGGCGCGAGGCTCATGAATTCGTCGAAGTGGAGCGGCCGGTTGTCGAGCGCCGACGGGAGGCGGAAGCCGTACTCGACGAGCGTCGTCTTGCGGGCGCGGTCGCCGTTGAACATCCCGCCGATCTGCGGCAATGTCACATGCGACTCGTCGGCGACCACGAGGAAGTCGGGCGGGAAATAATCGAGCAGGCAGGCGGGCCGCTCGCCGGGCTGACGGCCGCTCAGTGGCCGGCTGTAGTTCTCGATCCCGGCGCAGGTCCCCACCTCCAGCATCATCTCGATGTCGTAGGTGGTCCGCGACTCGAGGCGCTGCGCCTCCAGCAGCTTCCCCGCCCCCCGCAGCTCGGTCAGACGCTCGGCCAGCTCGGCGCGGATCAGCGCAATCCCGCGCTCGACGGTCGCCCGCTGGATCACGAAGTGCTTGGCGGGATAGATGGCGCAGCGGTCCAGCGTGGCAATGGCGTTGCCGGTGAGCGGATCGATCTTGGTGATCCGCTCGATCGTGTCGCCCCAGAACTCCACCCGCAGCGCCTGCTCCGCGTAGGCCGGGAAGATCTCGACGGTGTCGCCCCGCACCCGAAAGGTGCCCTGGTCAAAGGCGACGTCGTTGCGGCCGTACTGGATCCGCACCAGCTCGGCGAGCAGCGCATCCCGCCCCGGCGACTCGCCCCGCACCGCAGTGACCAGCAGCCGGCGATACTCCACCGGGTCGCCGAGGCCGTAGATCGCGCTGACCGTCGCCACGATCACGACGTCGTCCCGCTCCATCAGGCTGGAGGTAGCCCGCAGCCGGAGGCTCTCGATATCGGCGTTGATCGAGGCGTCCTTCTCGATGTACACGTCGGTGGAGGGGACGTACGCCTCGGGCTGGTAGTAATCGTAGTACGAGACGAAGTACTCGACGGCGTTATGCGGCAGGAACTGGCGCAGCTCGCCGTACAACTGGGCGGCCAGCGTCTTGTTGTGGGAGAGGACCAGGGTCGGCTTGCCGTAGTTCGCGATGGCATGGGCCAGGGTCATCGTCTTCCCCGACCCGGTCACCCCGAGCAGCGTCTGGTACTTGTCGCCCCGCTTCAGCCCAGCGGTGAGCTGGGCGATGGCCCGGGGCTGATCACCGGCGGGCTCGAATGGCGCGACAACCTGAAAAGCGGGACTCGACATGGCCGCAATATAACACCGGTGCCGGGAAATATTCGGGGAGTCGTCCTACGCCTTCCCCGCCCCGAGCGCGATGATCCGTTTCCACACCTCCGGCGCCACCGGCATCACCGAGAGCCGGGACATGCGAATCAGGGGGAACTCCTTGAGTTCGGGTTCCGCCTTCAGCGCGGCCAGGGGGACGGGAGTGGGCAGCCGTGCCTCGGCGGCGATATCCACCACGACGACACGGGGATCGTCCTGACTGGGATCCTGATAGGCGGCCTTCAGCACCTTGCCCGTTCCCACCACCGCCTTGTCGGCGCCGGAGTGATAGATCAGCAGCCGGTCGCCCGCCTTCATGGCACGCAGGTGCTGCAGCGCGAGATTGTTGCGGACCCCGTCCCAGGTGGTGCGCTGCTCCTGGAGGAGCCGGTCAAAACTGTAGGTCTTCGGCTCGGTCTTGAGCAGCCAGGAGGTGGGCATGGGACTCGTCGGGTGGGCGAAGGTGGCGAGCTAGGATATCGGGCGCGACTGGCGGGGCAAGGGCAGGCCATGTAACAGGGCATGCGGGGCGGGGAATGGGAGTCAGCTGCCGCCGGAGGCTTCGCGCCGCTCCACGTCGGTGATCCCGCGGACCTTGCGGATGACCTTGATGACCTTGGCGAGGTGAATCCGGTTGTCCACCTCCACCACGATGGTGCTGAAGACGGTGCCGTCGCGGGTGTTCAACTCGGCGGCCTTCACATTGGTGCCGCTCTGGCTGATCGCCTGCATCACGTCGGCGTAGAGACCGCGGCGATCCTCGCCACTCACGACCAGCTGCACGGCAAAGGCCTCACCCTTCACCTCCTGCCAGTCGATCTCGACCCGGCGCCCTTCCCCAGTGAGGGTCAGGAGATTGGGGCAGTCCGCCCGGTGAATCGAGATGCCGCGGCCCTGAGTCACGTAGCCCACCACCTGGTCTCCCGGCACCGGCTGGCAGCACTGGGCGTAGCGCACCATCAGGCCGGAGAGGCCCTGAATCCTGATGCCACTGCCGAGCCGGATCCGGTCGATGACCCGTCCGATCACACCGGGTTTCTGCTCCTGCAGATCATCGGCCGGCACATCGGGGTAGAGCGCGCGCATGGCCTGCATGATCGTGACGTCGCCCCGGCCGAGGGCGGCCTCCAGCAGGCGGCCATCGGCGAGGCCGAGCGATTCGGCGGCATGCTTCAGCTTCTCGGATTCGGGGCCGGAGAGGCGGCGCCGCTTGGTCTCGCGCGCGAGAAGGTCGCGGCCGAGCACCACTGCCTCCTCATCCTCCTGGTGCCGGATCCACGCCTTGATCTTGTGCCGGGCGCGGGCCGTCTTGACGTGGGCCAGCCAGTCGCGGCTGGGCCGCGGATTGGGACCGGTGAAGATCTCCACCGTGTCGCCGTTCTTCAGCTCCCGGTGGAGTGGTGCGATCCGGCCATTCACCTTGGCGCCCTGGCAGCGGAAGCCGACGTCGGTGTGGACCATGAAGGCGAGGTCGATCGGCGTGGCGCCCTTGGGCAATTGCTTGACGTCGCCCTTGGGGGTGAAGACGAAGATCTCATCCTGGAAGAGATCGACCTTGAGGAACTCGAGAAACTCCTCCGGCGAGTGGGCATCCTGCTGCAGCTCGAGCAACTGGCGGAACCAGCTGAAGCTCTGCTCGACATCCTTGCTCTTGGGGTCGCTCTTGTAGAGCCAGTGCGCCGCGATACCGAATTCCGCCGTGCGGTGCATCTCCACCGTCCGGATCTGCACTTCGAAGAGATGGCCGCCGGGCCCGAAGATCGTCGTGTGCAGCGACTGGTAGGCGTTGGACTTGGGACTCGCGATATAGTCCTTGATGCGCTCCTGCAGCGGAGTCCATGTGTGGTGGATCACGCCGAGGACGTGGTAGCACTCCTGCACACTCTTGACCATCACTCGGATGGCCATCAGGTCGTAGATCTCGTCGAATGGCTTGTTGCGCCGCTTCATCTTCTGGTAGATCGACCAGAGGTTCTTGGGCCGGCCGGTGACATCGACGCCCTCGAGCCCCGCCTGCCTGAGCTCGTGTTCCAGCGGTGTCTTGAGCTTGAGGATCAACTCCTCCCGTTCGGTCCGCTGGGCGGAAACCTGCAGCGAGAGCGCCTTGTAGTCCTCCGGCTCGAGGTACTTGAAGGTCAGGTCTTCGAGTTCCGCCTTGATGCCGGCCATCCCGAAACGGTGGGCCAGGGGGGCGTAGATCTCGCGGGTTTCAGTGGCGATGCGCTGGCGCTTCTCCGGGGACAGCGGATCGAGGGTCCGCATGTTATGCAGCCGGTCGGCCAGCTTGATGATGATGACGCGGGCGTCCTTGGCGATCGACAGCAGCAGCTTGCGATAGTTCTCCACCTGCTGCTCGGCGGTGGAGCGGAAGGTGAGGCTGGCGATCTTGGTTAGACCATCCACGATGCCCGCGACTTCGACCCCGAACTCGCGGGCGATATCCTCGGTGCGGATATCGGAATCCTCGACC